>DAIRTK010000206.1:0-1005 GCA_036803945.1 Synergistaceae bacterium | reverse complement strand
GGAGTGAGATAGTTCAGGCACTTTCTCGGTCTGTTATTCAGCAGTCTCACATAGTGGTCCAACTGTTTTTGAGTTAGTTTCTTCATGCTGCTCCCTTTTGGGATAAACTGACGCAGCAGTTTGTTAGTGTTCTCATTGGTACCCCTCTCCCAGGGACTGTGGGGGTGGGCGAAATATACCTGTGCGCCAAGCTCTTCTGTTACGTACTTGTGTTGGGCAAATTCCTTGCCGTTATCAACTGTTATTGTGCAGCAGGGTTCTTCTTTCAAGAGTTCTACCATTGATTCTGCAAGTATTTCTGAATCCTTGTTCTGAAGCCTGGATGCAAATAAAAACCTGGACATTCTGTCTACAAGGCTCAGGATAACTCCTGTACGATGTTTTCCTATTACAGTGTCACCTTCAAAATCTCCGATCCTTGACCTCGAACCTGCCTCAGAAGGACGATGGTCTATTGATAAACACCCGCTAAGTTTGCCCCGTTTCTCCTGCTTATTTCGTTTGTTGCCCTTGCCTTTGCATCTTAGGTATTGTCTGATTTCAGGCTTTTCAAACAGGTTCTTTCGTATTGCCCTGTATATCGTCGGAACTGATATGTCCGGTCTTATCCTTCCCACGATCTGCTCCGGAGACCAATATTTTAATATCCTCTCTTCTATCATTCTGAACAACGTTTCGTCTGACAGAAGCTTATATTTTCTCCGGCTCTTTTCTCTCTCCAGGGAATACCTATTCTGTGCCTGATGGCAGCTGTACCGTTTCCTGCCTCCGTTGCGTTTTATCTCCCTGCTTACGGTGCTTTTGTTGCAGCCTACACTCTTTGATATCTCTGTAAAGCTGCACCCTGCAATTATTCCACGCAGTATTATTTCTCTTGATTCTGGTGTAAGATGTTTGTAGCTCAAGGTTATGCGCCTCCTTCGCTTGATGTTGTCTGGTAACACCATTTTAGCGAAAGTGCCTGCCTTGGGCTCTATATTTACTATCTAACGAACCATCTTCTGT
>DAIRTK010000205.1:0-1018 GCA_036803945.1 Synergistaceae bacterium | reverse complement strand
GGAAGATCAAAAAGAAACAGGTTCAGAGCCGTCCCTCCCTTGAGCGCCAGCCTGTCTTTGAGGAAAGGATGGCTGTTGAAGGCGTTCAGCAGACCGATCAGGTGAAGGACCTTCTCCAGAATTTCTGGACGGAACCCTGCGGATTGTGACTCGGTGAGAAGGAGTTCCCTGGAAAATTTCAAGAGATTTCCTCCCATAACCTGTCGATGACTTGTAATGGAACCACCAGGTTCCATTTTTTAACGAGACGCCCCTTGGAGCCACGAGTCATGTACGTGGGCTGTTTGGGAATAAGTTGCCGGAGACGGTCCAAGTGGGTTTCGTTGACCATCAACTCCTGCTGGCGCTGTTCAAGGTATAACCCTACTTTAGCCGCAGTAGAAGCGTTGTTTAAAAAGAGTGTATAATCCAAAAGCTTATCCAGATTGAAGAATTCAATGCTTTCCAAAGACCGCCAGATCTCTTCCCATCCTCCTCCAAGGTCTGGACGATCCAGAACATCCACCAGGGTGCGTTCCAGACTCGTGACACTGATTGAACACCCCGCCCGTTCAGCCTCGTTTACGGCAAAGAATTCCTGATTCAGTCTGGCCAGAGCATTCGGGAAACGCACACCCCGGAACTCATACCCACTGAATTTCAGCGGCCGAACTGCCCTACTGGTAAGGAAAACGAACTTTTCTTGCACTGAGTGAGCCTTCCCGTAAAACTCAAGGGCTGTGTGATAGGCAATCACGGCATCATCCGCCATTTTTCCAGCCAGAAGAAATGTATCGACTGAGAAGGTGGCCGGAGAGGCTCCAAATGGAACCGAGGCATACAATCCTCGTCTGATGCGCCGTATACGCCCTGTACTGACATGATACCTAAGCATGGCTTCCTGCGTCTTGAGACTCCGAGAGCCCGTAGCAACCAGAAAAGATGCGAACTCCTCGTGGGTGAAGACAGGATGCCGTGAGAAAAAGTCCATGAGTTTCATGGCAAAAACTGCTTTCATCTGTTTAGCAATACCCGTAAT
>DAIRTK010000204.1:0-1022 GCA_036803945.1 Synergistaceae bacterium | reverse complement strand
AAAAGAGTGCTTTCTGCAGGGGGTCCAGTGACCCCATGGCACCCAAAAGACACCGCTTACCGCTGCTTCCTTCCGGACCTGACGGGGTTCACGGGCTTTCGCCGCATAGGACTGGACACCCTGCAAAAAACACTCGCATTTCATTGTTATATGATAGCATAATCCTTGTAGATGGCGTGCCTGTCGGGATTCGAACCCGAGACCTTCAGCTCCGGAGGCTGACACTCTATCCAGCTGAGCTACAGGCACAGATCCGGAACAGAGGAAAGTATAGCACATAGAGAATGGAGCTGTCACGATGGATGACATTCATTATATGAAAGAAGCCCTTAAAGAGGCCGCGGAAGCCATGCAGAAGGGTGAGATACCTGTAGGCGCAGTGGTGGTGAGGGACGGAAAGATCATCGGACGCGGATACAACCTAAGGTTGCTTGAAGGCTCTCCGCTGGGACATGCCGAGCTTGCTGCGATGGAAGAGGCATCAAAAGCACTCAATAACTGGAGGTTCGATGACTGCACCCTCTATGTGACGCTGGAACCCTGCGTCATGTGCGCCGGTGCTATGGTACAGTCAAGGCTGGGGACCCTTGTCTTCGGGGCAAAGGACCCGAAGGCCGGAGCCGTCGGTTCTCTCTACAATATTGTCCAGGATCCGAGAATGTACCACAGATGCATAGTTAGGTCAGGAATTTTGAAGGAAGAATGCGCGGAATTGCTCCGTAATTTTTTCCAAAAAAAGCGCACAGAAGCAGTCTGATCCATTTTGACATTCACTATGTAATAAGCTATAATGCGCTCCGTCAGTCTGTTACAGACAACGGATACGATGCACGCGGAGAGGTGGCTGAGTGGTCGAAGGCGCTCGCCTGGAAAGTGAGTGAACGGCTTATCCCCGTTCCAAGGGTTCAAATCCCTTCCTCTCCGCCATTTTTGTATCAAAGTAAACAGATTGATTATAAGTATCCGGAGGGGTGGCCGAGTGGTCGAAGGCGGGCGACTCGAAATCGTCTTGGCGGTGCTGA
>DAIRTK010000203.1:0-1030 GCA_036803945.1 Synergistaceae bacterium | reverse complement strand
TACTGACAACGAAGGATCATTGGTCAGATGTGCCCTGATCAGATCGTGGTGGATTTTCAGAAGCTCCGCCTTAAGCTTTTCTTTATCTGCCTCTGATTTGCAGGAGAAACAGAGCAGAAGGACAAAAACAGGAAGGAGGAAGCTTCGCATATTTTTATTCATTTCAGATATTCCAGGTATGTATCAAACAGCCAGCTCCTTAACGGTTCATCAATTCTGATTTTATCCAACCAGGCAGGATTGGAGTTCCAGGCATAATCAAAGATAACAGCAGTCAATTCGTTGAGCGATGAGACCTTCTTCCCTGGAGCAAGCCGGTCATGCTGGTTGAACGGGTAGCTGCAGGTCAGGGGCAGTGCTTTTATCCTGCCGGCTTTGACCCTTGAGGCTACAATACCGCTTAATACAGCCTGGTGAAGAAAAAGCCTTCGTTGCGGGGTGGTACAGCTGTTTTTCTGATATTCCCTGTCACGCAGCAGACTTTCAAGCTGTGCGGCCCACTCCCGGCAGATACCCTTTGAAGGGTTTACAGAGTAGACCTCGCAGTTGTAGTAGGGTTGAATCTGTACGGCATCAACAACCGTTTCAACCGGTCTGAGGGTCTGGTAGTCAAGTTTGTTAGCCCTGAAAACCGGCAGCCAGTAATCATTTGGTTCAGCACCGGGGGGCAGCCCGATGTTATTTACAAGGGATACCGGTCTCACGGATACATCATATCTGCCTTCCAGGTCAAGAGCATGCGGCGAATTCAGGATGATCACACCCGGATCAAGCCAGGTCAGTGTTCTGACCTTTCCTTTGGCCAGTTGTTCGACATATGAGGCTGCAAAGGCTTTTATTGCCAGGGGATAATCCAGGAAGATACTGTCTGTTTGAGGTCTGAGCAGTACCACTTTCTCGCCGGAAAGGGAGTTGCCGGTAATTTCATCCGGCCCGGCCATCACCACGTAAACCTTGCAGTTGCGGTATTCGCCGGCATTTGCACGTATACTGCTGATCATTGCTTTTACTGACCTCTCCTGCTCACCGG
>DAIRTK010000202.1:0-1043 GCA_036803945.1 Synergistaceae bacterium | reverse complement strand
AAAAAAGCCCGGCAGCTATCTACTTTCCCACACACCTGCGCATGTAGTATCATCGACGTATAAGGGCTTAACTTCTCTGTTCGGAATGGGAAGAGGTGTGACCCCTTAGCTATAACCACCGGGCTAAAACTTTTATCAAAATTATAAGATTGAATGCCGAAACAATAATATTAGTATTAGTAATTTTTATTAAATTTTAAGGATAAGTCTCACGATCTATTAGTACTACTCGACTGAATGAGTTACCACACTTACATCTGTAGCCTATCAACCTCGTCATCTCCGAGGGATCTTTAGTCAGATTAATCTGAGGGATACCTAATCTTGAAGAATGTTTCGCACTTAGATGCTTTCAGCGCTTATCATAACCGAACATAGCTACCCAACGATACCACTGGCGTGATAATTGGTTCACTAGAGGTTCGTTCGCTCCGGTCCTCTCGTACTAGAAGCGACCCTTCTCAAGTATCCTGCGCCCGCATAGGATAGGGACCGAACTGTCTCACGACGTTCTGAACCCAGCTCACGTACCGCTTTAATTGGCGAACAGCCAAACCCTTGGGACCTTCTTCAGCCCCAGGATGCGATGAGCCGACATCGAGGTGCCAAACCTTGCCGTCGATATGAACTCTTGGGCAAGATCAGCCTGTTATCCCCGGAGTACCTTTTATCCTTTGAGCGACGGCACTTCCACTTGCTACCGCCGGATCACTAAGTCCTACTTTCGTATCTGTTTGACCTGTATGTCTCACAGTCAAGCTCCCTTATACCTTTACGCTCAACGCACGATTACCGACCGTGCTGAGGGAACCATTGAGAGCCTCCGTTACATTTTGGGAGGCGACCGCCCCAGTCAAACTACCCGCCTACCACTGTTCCGAACCCAGATTCATGGGTCGCGGTTAGAATCCAGACAAATCAAGGGTGGTATTTCACATTTCGACTCCACCGAAGCTAGCGCCCCGGCTTCTTAGTCTCCCACCTATTCTACACATGACGTATCCGAACCCAATGATAGGGTGCAGTAAAGGTTCACGGGGTCT
>DAIRTK010000201.1:0-1065 GCA_036803945.1 Synergistaceae bacterium | reverse complement strand
CGCCGCTGCACCACCATTATCAGAAGAAGGGATATGCCGAACCAAAAATTGTCACGCGATTCTGGATCGTCGCCATCATACTTGCCGTGATCAGCGTGGTGACACTGAAGATAAGATAGAGAATGAAGAAAAGAATAGTAATACTGGGAGCGGGAGAGAGCGGTGCAGGGTCAGCCCTGCTGGCTCAGCAGAAGGGATTTGATGTCTTCGTGAGTGACAGCGGAACGATAAAGGACAAATACCGTGAGATACTCGTCTCGCACAATATACCTTTTGAAGAAGGCCGGCACACTATGGATCTGATCCTGAACGCCACCGAGGTGGTGAAGAGTCCCGGACTGCGTGAGGATCTGCCACTGGTTGTTGCCATACGCGAAAAGGGTATCCCGGTTATCTCGGAGATCGAGTTCGCCGGTCGCTATACCAATGCCTTCAAGGTCTGCGTGACAGGCAGCAACGGCAAGACCACCACCACCAACCTCATATACCACATGATGAAGAAGGCCGGGCTCAATGTTGCAATGACAGGCAACGTTGGAAACAGCTTCGCCATGGCGGTGGCAGAGGGCGGATATGACTATTACGTGATTGAGCTGAGCAGCTTCCAGCTCGACGGGATGTATGACTTCAGGGCAGAGATAGCCATCCTGATGAATATCACTCCTGACCATCTCGACAGGTATGACCATGAGATGCAGAACTATGTAAACTCAAAGATGAGGGTGATCCGGAACCAGACTGCGGCTGACAGCTTCATCTGGTGTGCTGATGACCCCGTTACCGCCAGGGAGGTGGCTGCGCGCACTATAACCTCCCGCTCACTCCCCTTCGCAATTGACAGGTGTGAGGGGATGGCTGCATGCGTTGAAAACGAAAACCTGATACTAAACATAACTGAAAAAACCAGCCTTATGACCATTCATGACCTGGCGCTGAAGGGACGCCACAACACCTACAACTCGATGGCAGCAGCCATCGCCGGAAAGGTTCTCAATATCCGCAAGGAGACGATACGCGAGAGTCTGGCAGACTTCCAGGGAGTGGAACACAGGCTCGAGTCTGTCA
>DAIRTK010000200.1:0-1091 GCA_036803945.1 Synergistaceae bacterium | reverse complement strand
TTTTTTCTCTGTTCGGCGTAGTCTGTGACAACATCGATACAAATCCAAAATCCCCGGCCCCGGCTGGTGCGGACGTAACGTCTGTGCCTGAAGTCTGATTTATCAAGGGCTGAACGTCTTTTACACACCTGCCAGATTAAAAAAACCTGTCAGGTGGATCCTTGTTCCCTTGTCCCCTTGTTCCCTTGTCCCCTTTTCTCCCTCCCCTTGTCTCCCCGTCTCCAGGTCCCCTTGTCTTTGTCTGATGAGTATTACTTATGTGAGAAGCTCGTCCCTCGTCCCTCGTCCCTCGTCCCTCCTTCAGGCGTCCCTCGTCCCTCCTTCAGAAACCGTTCAGCTGCATCGTTACCGTTGGGATCAGCAGCAGGAAGCCCAGGATGACCAGGATGATCATCAGGGGGGTGACCCATTTCACCCATTTGTTGAAAGGGATTTTTGCCACGCCCAGGGCGCCGATCAGCACGCCGGAGGTAGGGGTGATCATATTGGTAAAGCCATCGCCGAACTGAAAAGCCATCACGGTAGCCTGTCGCGAAAGCCCGATCAGATCGGAAAACTGCGACATAATTGGCATGGTAAGGGCTGCTTTGGCCGAGCCTGAGGGGATAAAGACATTGATGGCCGTCTGCATCAGGTACATGCTTCCTACGGTGGCCACCTTGCCCATATCGGCCATTGCGCCCGAAACATTATGCAGCAATGTGTCGATGATCTGTCCGTTGTTAAGGATGATGATGATGCCTCCCGCCAGCCCGACCACCAGTGCCGCACCGGTGATGTCTTTCACCCCCTCGAGAAACAAGCGCGTGATGGTATTGGGTGAATAATCCATTGAAATGCCTGAAAAGATACCCAGCGCCATAAAAAGGGTAGCAATTTCCATGACATACCAGCCGTAGCCCATCACCCCCACGATCAGCATCAGGATGGTAAACGAGAGCATATTAAGGATAAAGAAGTGCACCGATTTCCGCAGCGAGAAGTATCCGCCTATGGCAAAAGCCACGGCCAGCACAGGAAATACGGGCCAGACCACCGATGCGTTGCCCACAGTTAGGCGGGTGGTGGGGAGGGCAAAGGCACAATAAGTA
>DAIRTK010000199.1:0-1106 GCA_036803945.1 Synergistaceae bacterium | reverse complement strand
TGGCCCAGAAGAGGTAACAGCACCTTTTGCTTTTCAGACAGAATCTCCCTGTGCATACTTTTTAAACAGGAGTGAGAAGTAATTATATATCTCAGGATAATAATTCATTTTCTGCCTCCCGCTGGCGCTGAAGAAAACCCTTGAGACTTCATCTATTCCCATGAGGCGGATAAGTCTCCTGACATCATCCAGTGAACCGTAATTGAGGATTGTCTCTACCAGCAAGGCAGGGCTGACCTCCTCTTTCCTATCCGCGGGAGTATACCAGAAAAGATCTTTCTTTTCCTTTATAAATAACTTAATATCTGAACTGTACATCAGGTCAAATATAGCTTTTTTATTGGAGTTTTCCAATCTGATCTCCGGGTTTTTATGGCCGCCTGCGTCGGTCTCCGTTCCGGCTTAAAAGCCCTTCCAATCGAAAACATACCTCACCCCCAGGTGCAGTCCGTAATGACTGTGATTTAGCCTGTTATCATCAGGGTCAATATCTATGTCGGTGTCATCAAGTGTTTCCAGGCGGTCCACACCGTCAACCTCATAGGAGGTGACCTCACCGGAGGTGATCTTGTAGTTGTTGAAAACCGTAACAAAATCAAGCACAACCTGTATGTCCGGCCTGAATGACCAGCTCAGCCCCAGCCCTGCCTGCAGCCCTGTGTGAAGCCCGCCGCGGTACTCCTGGCCAGCCACTACATCATGCGGAATTAGATTCATCCCGTCAAAGTCATAGTCAACTGTCCGTATTGTCTGTTTCACCTTTGTGGTCATGAAGTTCGGACCCAGGCTGAAGGAAGCTGCAAACTTCTCCCTCTGAACCCTGTATCCAACCCTCGGCGAGAACTGAAACAGGGGACTCCTGTGTTCTATCTCCCCGAAGAAGCCTGCTATGTAGAAGTTATCCAGCTCCCGCAGATCGGTCTCCTCAACCGAGGCACTGTTCCGTGTCAGCAGCCCCTGCTTCACGTCAAGCTCGATAAAAAGCTGATCCCAAAGGAAGTAGCCCGCCGTCAGCCCGGCATGGAGTCCCTGCCCGTAACGGAGCTTCATCACATAAACCGATTTCAGGTTATCGGCTATCAGCAGCGACTGTATCTCCGTGGGGT
>DAIRTK010000198.1:0-1108 GCA_036803945.1 Synergistaceae bacterium | reverse complement strand
GATTACACTGTGGCTGCCGGCGTAGTTACCCTGAAGAAGGAGTATTTCTCCGCGCAGGACAACGGAGATGTTGTTATAACTCTTGTAACCGGAGTGGGAAGTTTTACCTGTACGGTAACTGTGGGAGACTAAAAGAGGAAGGGCATTTGCCCTTCTTCTTCTTTTTAGAAAGGAGAGTGGCAAATGCCTCTTAATATCTCAGACATGAAGATATATCTGCGGGTGGACGCAGACAATGAAGACAGCCTGATTGAAGCGCAGATGTTGGCCGCAGATAAGTACATATCCGGAAAGTTGAGCAAGACTCAGGTTTATTTGAGTACTGGCGTGGATGGAGTGAAGGTTTATGGGCCGCTTGCAGAAGATGTCCTTTACCAACAGTGCATAAAACTCATGGTTGCACACTGGTATGAGAACAGAAGCGTAGTAGCAACAGGAACGATAGTTGCAAAAATCCAGCATACCGTGGACGCCATCCTGACGCATATTGAAGGCTGCGGTGATTATATATGAACCCTGGGAAACTCAATAAGCGCATAACGATCAGATATTATCCGGTGGTTGATGACGGACAGGGCGGCAGGACAACCAAGGGACAGGCGCTTACCGACCTTTGTTCGGTGTGGGCGGAGTTCGAAAAGCCCAGGGCAACGACGGATCTGCAGCAGGGAAGCTTTGCCTCAGTTCTGACACACACTGTCAACATCAGGTATAGAGAAGATGTGCAGATGAATTATCAAGTATTTGCAGGGGAAAAGGCATATAAGGTCCTGCATGTTTATCACACGGATCGAGAGAAAACCACGCTTATCTGTCAGGAGGTCAACCGTGGGTAAAATCCTTGATATTACGCCCAGCAACAAGGAACTGAGGGAAGCACTCTCTTCAATTTCAATATATGACGCTAAAGCCAGGCTAAGAATTGAAAGTGCAGTCGAGACAACAGTTAAAGAGATGGCCAGGCTTGCAAAGGAAAAAGTGCCGGTCAAAAGCGGCGAACTCAAAAAATCTATTTTCAGTTCCTTCAAAAAGGTGGGGTGCGTTGGTTACTTTGGAGCCAAGGCACCCCACGCTCATTTGATAGAAATGGGCGTCAGCGCTTCTCAGG
>DAIRTK010000197.1:0-1114 GCA_036803945.1 Synergistaceae bacterium | reverse complement strand
CTCCTCAGTGACCGATAGTGCACTAGTACCGTGAGGGAAAGGTGAAAAGCACCCCTAATGGGGAGTGAAAGAGACCCTGAAACGGAATGCCTACAAGCAGTCGGAGCGGCCTTGAGCCGTGACGGCGTACCTTTTGTATAATGGGTCAGCGAGTTAGCGTATGCAGCAAGCTTAAGTCGATAGATGTAGGCGTAGCGAAAGCGAGTCTGAATAGGGCGCCGAGTTGCATGCGTTAGACCCGAAACCGAGTGATCTATCCATGGACAGGTTGAAGGTGGGGTAACACCCACTGGAGGACCGAACCCACGCCTGTTGAAAAAGTCGGGGATGATCTGTGGATAGGGGTGAAAGGCCAATCAAACTCGGAAATAGCTGGTTCTCCGCGAAAGCTATTTAGGTAGCGCCTCGGACGAATACCTGCGGGGGTAGAGCACTGGATGGGCTAGGGGGTCCCAAAGACCTACCAAACCTAACCAAACTCCGAATACCGCAGAGTACTATCCGGGAGACAGACGTCGGGTGCTAAGGTCCGGCGTCAAAAGGGAAACAGCCCAGACCGCCAGCTAAGGTCCCCAAGTTGTGGCTAAGTGGGAAAGGATGTGGGAAGGCCAAAACAACCAGGAGGTTGGCTTAGAAGCAGCCATCCTTTAAAGAAAGCGTAATAGCTCACTGGTCTAATAGCAGTCCTGCGCCGAAAATGTACCGGGGCTCAAGCCACACACCGAAGCTGCGGACTTGCGCAAGCAAGTGGTAGCGGAGCGTTCCGTAAGCCTGCGAAGGCGTCATCGTGAGAGGCGCTGGAGGTATCGGAAGCGAGAATGCTGACATGAGTAGCGACAAAGAGTGTGAGAAACACTCTCGCCGAAAGTCCAAGGGTTCCTGCGCAAGGCTAATCCGCGCAGGGTGAGCCGGCCCCTAAGGCGAGGCCGAAAGGCGTAGTCGATGGGAACCAGGTTAATATTCCTGGGCCTGCTGGAAGTGACGACCTCCGTAAATTGTCCCGGCTTATCGGATTGCTCGGGGCAGTGAAGGGGGTCCGGGAAATAACTCCAGCGTATGGACCGTACCCGAAACCGACACAGGTGGACTGGTAGAGCATACCAAGGCGCTTGAG
>DAIRTK010000196.1:0-1123 GCA_036803945.1 Synergistaceae bacterium | reverse complement strand
AAGTCGTAACAAGGTAGGTGTACCGGAAGGTGCGCCTGGATCACCTCCTTTCTATAGAGAATCGAGCAGGCATCTAAGGATGTCGACTCAAGTTTTCGCAAAAATCCCCTCTGGTCGAGGGGCAATAGAATGAGGAAAACTTTCCTTTCACTCCTGAGTTGTTAAGGCACCGAAAGGGCCTTTAGCTCAGCTGGTTAGAGCGCGCCTCTGATAAGGGCGAGGTCTCAGGTTCGAGTCCTGAAAGGCCCACCTTTTTATAGATCCGGGGATGTAGCTCAGTTGGGAGAGCGCCGCCTTTGCAAGGCGGAAGTCAGGGGTTCGAGTCCCCTCATCTCCATCAAATTTATGGAGCGTATTGAAGAGCGAAAACTTGAACACAAGGTAACAATGCAAAGACAGACCGCATGGTAAGTTCATTGACCCGGCGGAATGTCGGGTCGATTTGTCTAAAGTAGATTAACAAGCGAATATTTTTCACGAGCGCTGAATGTACAGAACATCTTTCTGTGCATTCAGCGCTGGCGAAACAGCGTGTAGAACCTTAATAATTGAATAGTATGTAGGCCAAAATAATTCAACACATTTCAATTGAATTGTAAGAATATATTTGATGTTTCTTAGTGATATGGAAGAAGTAAAGAATACCGAATTCTCCGCATCACGTGGAAGCTACTAAGGGCTTACGGTGAATGCCTTGGCGCCAAATGCCGATGAAGGACGTGGGTCACTGCGATATGCCTCGAATAGCCGTGAACAGGCTTCGATTCGGGGATCTCCGAATGGGGAAACCCGCTGTTGCGAACCAACAGCATCCCTCTACTGAATATATAGGTTTAGGGAAGGGAACCAGGGGAACTGAAACATCTTAGTACCCTGAGGAAAGGAAATTATTCCCTGAGTAGTGGCGAGCGAAAAGGGAAAAGCCCAAACCATCGCAGCTTGCTGTGGTGGGGTTGTAGGACCCGGCACATGGAAGTTACCAAGCAAATTGTTAGCAGAATGGTGTGGAAAAGCCAACCATAGTGGGTGACAGTCCCGTATGCGAAAACGATTTGCCTTCCGCTGGGCACCTGAGTACTGCCGGGCACGCTAATCCGGCAGGAATCTGGGGAGTCCACTCTCC
>DAIRTK010000195.1:0-1139 GCA_036803945.1 Synergistaceae bacterium | reverse complement strand
AGGCAGTTAATATGCAATAAAAAAGTCCTCAATCTGTACAGTCCGTGCGGGACTGCTGACTGAGGACTGCAGGCTGGAGACTGCGCTGGCTATGCCAGCTTATGCTTCTTCACAAACTCATCAATAACCTCCTCAAGATTGGGGCTTCCGATCTCCTGGAGATCATACCATACCCTTGTTGAAGGCCGCTTGATATTGATGATCCTGTTCAGATCTATCGGGGTGCCTATCACCACTGCATCACAATCGGTATTGTTGATGGTGGTCTCGAGGTCCTTGAGCTGCTGCTCGCCATAACCCATGGCAGGAAGAAGAGTTCCTATCTCAGGGTAGTGTTCGAAGGTCTCGGTGAGCCTGCCGACGGTATAAGGCCTCGGATCAACCAGCTCGGCCGCTCCGAATTTGCGGGCTGCAACCACACCTGCCCCTATCTTCATCTCTCCATGAGTCAGTGTCGGGCCATCCTCAACAACAAGCACCCTCTTTCCCTTGATCTTTGAAGGATCATCAACCCTGATGGGTGAGGCGCCGTCAACAACCACAGCTTTCGGTGCTACCTTCTCAATGCTCTCGCGGACAGTCTGAATGTCTTCAGGAGCCGAGCTGTCCATCTTGTTTATTACAACCACATCGGCAAGGCGCAGAGTAACTTCGCCAGGATAATAGGTAAGTTCATGTCCTGCACGGTGAGGATCGGTAACGGTGATCATCAGGTCAGGACTGTAGAAGGGGAAGTCATTGTTTCCGCCGTCCCACAGCACAACATCACAACCTGTAGGATCATTCTCAGCAGCACGAAGTATTGCCTCATAATCGACACCTGCATAAATTACGTTGCCACGGACAACATGAGGTTCGTATTCCTCCATCTCCTCAACGGTGCACTTATGCTTCTCCAGGTCCTCAACACTGGCAAAACGCTGTACCTTCTGCTCAACCAGGTTACCGTAAGGCATCGGGTGGCGGACAGCTACAACCTTAAGACCCTTTTTCATCAGGAGTTCAATAACCCTTCTTGATGTCTGGCTTTTGCCGCATCCTGTACGGACAGCCCCGACAGCTATAACCGGCTTATTACTCTTTACCATTGTCTCCTTCCACCCCAGCAGCATGAAGTTTGCCCCTGCAGCGTTCACTAT
>DAIRTK010000194.1:0-1163 GCA_036803945.1 Synergistaceae bacterium | reverse complement strand
ATGACTCTATTTAGCAAAGGTTGCGGATAAAAATGAAGATATTTGCAATCAACCCCGGCAGCACAGGCATGAAGGCGGCTTTGTACGAAAATATGGAAATGATCTGGTCTGAATCTTTGGAATACAGTCAGGAAGATATCGATCGATGCAAGGAATCGCCTGAAAAAGAGGAAGAATTCCGTTTTACCAATTCTGTTGAAATACTTAAAAATCATGGAAACAACGTTTCCGAACTCTCTGCCGTAGTGGGGAGAGGCGGTCTGCTCCGTCCGATAAGAGGCGGAGCATGGATTATCACCGAAGATATGGCAGAAGACCTGAGGTCGTGCAGGTACGGAATGCACGCATCTAACTTCGGGGGATTGATCGCCAAGAGGATATCAGAGGAGGCAGGATCTATTCCTGCCTTTATCGTTGATCCCGTATGTGTTGATGAAATGTCAGAGGTGGCTCATGTAAGCGGCATTCCCGGTCTTCCCAAAAGGTCCATATTCCATGCACTGAATCAGAAAGCGGTCGCTTACAGGGTCGCTCAAAAGATGGGGAGATCCCTTTATCAGTGCAGGTTCATTGTCGCCCACATGGGAGGCGGGGTAACTGTAGGAGCGCACTGCGAAGGCAAAGTAACTGACGTGAACAATGGTTTGGGAGGGTATGGTCCCATGTCCCTTGAGCGTGCCGGTACGGTCCATGCCTGGGATCTTGTTGATCTCTGCTTTTCCGGCAATTATTCGCGGAAAGAGATCGAAAGGATGATAGTAGGTGATGCCGGAGTTGCCGCACACCTGGGAACAAGAGATTTCAGGAAGATCATTGAAAGGATCCATGCAGGGGATGAAAAGGCAAAATTGATCGTTGAGGCCCTTGCTTACCAGATAGCGGCGGAAATTGGATCAAGGGCGGTCAGCCTCAACGGAAATGTCGACGCAGTAATACTGACCGGTGGCCTGGCTAACAGCAGTTACCTTTGCGGCCTTATAAAGGACAGGGTATCATGGATATCCCAAGTGATCTGTGTGCCAGGAGAAGATGAACTGAGGGCGCTTGCTGAAGGTGCTTATAAAGTCATCACAGGAGAAGCCGAGGCTCAAGTTTATGAAAACGAGTAACTTTGTAATGGAAAATAACATATCCCTGTTGAATAAAAAGAGATGGAGCAGGGT
>DAIRTK010000193.1:0-1174 GCA_036803945.1 Synergistaceae bacterium | reverse complement strand
CCTTTACTGTGCAATAAAGGAAGCTGAAGGGGTCTCAAAACACAAGCCAGAATCTTAAAAAGATTTGACGTTTGAAACAAGGAGCTAGATTAGCTCTACAATACAAAAATATTGGAGAGTTTGATCCTGGCTCAGGACGAACGCTGGCGGCGTGCCTCATACATGCAAGTCGAGCGGATGCAGCAATGCATTAGCGGCGGACGGGTGAGTAACACGTGGGCAACCTGGCCTTAAGAGGGGGATAACGTTCCGAAAGGGACGCTAATACCGCGTAAATCAGCGAAATCGCATGATTTTGTTGGAAAAGGAGAAATCCGCTTAAGGATGGGCCCGCGGCCTATTAGCTAGTTGGTAGGGTAACGGCCTACCAAGGCGACGATAGGTAGCCGACCTGAGAGGGTGAACGGCCACACTGGAACTGAGAAACGGTCCAGACTCCTACGGGAGGCAGCAGTAGGGAATATTCCGCAATGGGCGAAAGCCTGACGGAGCAACGCCGCGTGAGTGAAGAAGGTCTTCGGATCGTAAAGCTCTGTCAACAGGGACGAAACAAGACGGTACCTGAGAAGGAAGCCACGGCAAACTACGTGCCAGCAGCCGCGGTAATACGTAGGTGGCAAGCGTTGTCCGGAATAACTGGGCGTAAAGCGCATGTAGACGGCATGATAAGCCAAATGTGAAATGTAGGGGCTCAACCCCTACACTGCGATTGGAACTGTCAAGCTTGAGTGCAGGAGAGGCAAATGGAATTCCCAGTGTAGCAGTGAAATGCGTAGAGATTGGGAGGAACACCAGTGGCGAAGGCGATTTGCTGGACTGCAACTGACGTTGAGATGCGAAAGCCAGGGGAGCAAACGGGATTAGATACCCCGGTAGTCCTGGCCGTAAACGATGGATACTAGGTGTAGAGGGTATCGACCCCTTCTGTGCCGCAGTGAACGCAATAAGTATCCCGCCTGGGGAGTACGGTCGCAAGACTGAAACTCAAAGGAATTGACGGGGGCCCGCACAAGCAGTGGAGCATGTGGTTTAATTCGACGCAACCCGAAGAACCTTACCAGGTCTTGACATTTGTAGAATTGGGCAGAGATGCTTAAGTGCCTTTCGGGGAACTACAAAACAGGTGGTGCATGGTTGTCGTCAGCTCGTGTCGTGAGATGTTGGGTTAAGTCCC
>DAIRTK010000192.1:0-1203 GCA_036803945.1 Synergistaceae bacterium | reverse complement strand
CCTGTAACCCCCTGATTAAGAGTCAGGTGCTCTGCCAGTTGAGCTAACGATCCATACCAAAAAAGTGGGGTGAGCAACGGGAATTGAACCCGCAACCTCTGGAGCCACAGTCCAGTGCTCTAACCAATTGAGCTATGCTCACCATGTTTACATATTAAACTTTCAATAAGTGGCGCGCCTGAAGGGACTCGAACCCCCGGCCCACTGCTTAGAAGGCAGTTGCTCTATCCGGCTGAGCTACAGGCGCACGGCTCACACTGCCTCTGCCGAAGCACGAGAGACATTATAGCGAATACACCGTCGCTGTCAAGTGATCTGGCCTTTAGAAAATCTCTATTTTCAGCTCTCGGTATCTGCGGTTTTTGCAGAATTACCTTTTTGGCACCTATTGCTCATTAAAGTCAAATTATGTTTAGAGACATCCCTGTCACATTTCTGATATTATAAGCTTGTGACATGCAGCAGACAAATATTGCCGATCAGGAGGGATGCAAAGATGAATTGTTTCCAGATAATGGCCGTAAGGATCGAACAGAGGGATGCGACGGCGGTAGAGGTCCAGAAAGTACTTACGGAATACGGATGCTCCATAAGGACAAGGCTCGGACTCCATGACCAGACTGATGACAACACCTGCTCACCGTCCGGAATACTGATCCTTCAGCTGGCCTGCAGTGAAAATGTAGCGGAAGAGCTTAACAAAAAGCTAAGTGTTATCGCAGGCGTTAAAACAAAACTGGTAAATCTGGCATAAAAACTCTGCAAGGATTTTTTTGCATTGACCGTGCCGGCGCATTCCTACAGGGAGGCGCCGGCATAAAATTTTTGCCTTATTTCAAAGAGTCCGGGCCAGAGAGAAGGAAGATCCTGCTCGGGAAAATCCTCAAGCTTCTTGCCTGCCGCAGCCCTTAAGAAGTTACTGACCCACCAGAAAACGTCCTGCCTCCTGATAGATTCCCTTATTGCTCTCATCCTTTCTCTCTTTTCCTCATCATCCATTATGAAGGCCCTGTATATCGAACCGGAAACATCCCTTACATCATATGGGTTAATGAGCAGAGCTCCTTTGGAAAGCTGGATCGCAGCCCCTGCAAACTCGCTCAGAATAAGGACTCCGTTCTCTTTTCCCTTGCTTGCACAGTATTCCTTGCAGACAAGGTTCATTCCGTCCTTGAGTGAAGTAACGAGAGCAATGTCTGCAGC
>DAIRTK010000191.1:0-1208 GCA_036803945.1 Synergistaceae bacterium | reverse complement strand
AGGCCGAGCCTTCCGGCAAGCGACTCTGTCACGCCCTTCATCATTAAAAATTGCTGGGAACCGGACATGTAAAATTGTCCCATTTTATGCTCCGAGTCGATCATCATTTTCATATATGGAAAGAGGTTGGGGGCATATTGGATCTCATCGACGAATATAGGGGGAGGGGTGTTCTTAAAAAAAGTTCCCGCTTCTTCCCGTGCGGATTGAAGCATTATCGGGTCATCAAGCGTCACATAAGTGTAGTCCTCAGTGATCCTTTTCAAAAGGGTCGTCTTCCCGACCTGCCGAGGTCCGGTAACAAGTACCGCACCAAACATTTTGGCTGTCTCCCTGACCGTCTTTTCCGCATGCCTGTGAATGTACATAAGCGGCCCTTCTTTCGGCTAATATAATATTTGATATTATTATAGCCGATAATTGCCGGGAAGCAAGGGCAGGCGATGTCCCTGGCGGGGGGATTGCGGCCAAAGGCCGCGGTGAATTTGCCGGAAAAACATCCGGCGGAGAATTTGCAGCTGAGAAACGCTGCGGTGAATTTGCAACGCTTTGCGATGCTTGCGTTGCGGGGAATTGGTTCGTAAGTCTTCAGGAATTAGTTCCCGCCAGACTAAGTCAGGCAATTCTCCGCGATGCGAAGCGATGCAAATTCTCCGCAGCCAAAGGCTGCAAATTCACCGCGAGCGTTTTTCTCGCAAATTCCCCGGGCCGGGCGTCCCATCCGGCCCCAGCTCCTACCTGATGATCCTCATCTCCCTGGTCGTCTTGTTCAGTGCTTCTGCTGTCCCGTCAGGCTTGACGGCTACGAGGTTTTCGATCCTCATGCCGAATTTGCCTGCGATGTAGATCCCGGGCTCGACGCTGAAGACGTTGCCGGGCATGAGCGGTTTGTCGTTCCCCTCGATGATGTATGGGTTTTCGTGGACTGCTATTCCTGCACCATGTCCGACCCGGTTGAAGAAGTATTTTCCGTAGCCTGCATCTTCTATGATCCGTCTCGCCGCACGGTCGACATCCTGGCCGGTCGCTCCGGGCTGTACAGCGGCCTCTCCTGCAGCCTGCGAGAGGCGGACGATCTCATATATCTTGCGCTGTTCGTCTGTCGGTTCGCCTACGAAGAAGGTGCGGGAGGTGTCGGAACAGTATGACTTGCAGCGGCAGCCAAGGTCGAGGATGATGACGTCCTGCTCCTGAATGACGCGCTGATT
>DAIRTK010000190.1:0-1211 GCA_036803945.1 Synergistaceae bacterium | reverse complement strand
TTTTTCCGAAATATTCAGGCCTGTGAAAGACGTAGCCGAACCTGTCAAGAAAAACCTTCATCAGTCCCGATACCTGGAAAGAGTAGTTTGGTGTGGCGAAAACGACTCCGTCAGACTGCCTTACCTTCTCCATAAGGATGTCCCTGTCATCTTTCAGGGGACAGAGCTCCTCACCCTTGTCGAGGCACAGCTTGCAACCCCTGCATGTCTTCAGGTTGTAATCGGCCAGTGCCACTATCTCATAATCGACATCACCCTTCTTCTGAAGGCTCTTCAGGAACCGTTCCGTAGCCAGGTAGGTATGTTTCTTTCTTGCGCTCCCGACAAATGCTGTTACTTTCATCTCATTCATTTTGAAGTTATTGATGAAGCAAAATTACGCCGTCGTTTCGGGAGCGTTGTTTGACAAAAGTCAAAAAAGAGGATGTCAGATTGATTTTCTTATCCTGCTGAGGGTGGCGATATCGATGCCGAGGTATGATGCAATATGTTTCAGGGCAACCCGCTGAAGGATGTCAGGGTGTTTCTTCATGAAGAGCTGGTACCGTTCTGATGCCGTGAGTGTCTGGAGCTGAATTGAGCGGTTCATCAGTGCGTTGTATTTGAACTCATCCACATCTTTGGCTATCTGCCGCCAGGCCGGTACTGCATCCATAAGTTCATTCATCCGGTCATAGGTGATGACATCGATCTCGCACTCCTCCAATGCAATGATGTACTCCCGCGATGGCACCTGGTCATTGAAGCTCTTCATCGATATCACCACTGACCCTTCCTTGAAAAACTGGGTGGTGATATCATTGGCGTTATCATCATAGATGAATGACCGCATCAGTCCTGATCTCAGGTATGCAAGACGTGTTGATACCTGTCCCTTCTCGAGGAAGAGTGTTTTTGCCGGCAGTGTCTCCGGAAGAAAGCGACTGACAGTCTCGTTCCAGTCTTTCTCACTGAATCCGTAATGCTCTGTTAATCGGTTCCTGAAATCCATGAATACCAAAGATACGGCCGCGGCAGGTCAAATCAAAATTTAAGACATCCCGGGCAACGGCATGACTGAACAGACAGCAGGTCTGTTTTCGTGCCTGTAGTTATCTGTCGTGTTCCGACGGCGGGCAGATCCGTTGCTATGCCTGTAGTTATCTGCCGTGTTCCAGCGGCGGGCAGATCTGTTGCTATGTCCTTTATTATTTGCCGGGTTTTTAAATGTG
>DAIRTK010000189.1:0-1241 GCA_036803945.1 Synergistaceae bacterium | reverse complement strand
TGAATTCACTCCATACCCCTTTTCTTGACAGGGTGATGTGGGTGCTGAGCATGCGCACGGTCTGGATACCTCTCTACCTGGCAATCATATGGATGCTGTTCCGCAGATACGGTAAGAGGGTATGGATACCCCTTGCACTTGTTCCGGTTCTGGTGCTTGTTGATGACCAGGGGTCAACCCTTCTGAAGAACCTTACTGAACGTCCCAGGCCCTGCCGTGAACCTGACCTCGCCGGAATGGTTCATACTGTCAACGGTTACTGCGCCGGCATGTACGGTTTTGTCTCCGGCCATGCCTCAAACAGTTTCGGGATAGCTATGTTTTCGTCGCTTTTGATAAAGCGGAACTGGGTCACATGGACTCTGTTCATCTGGGCTTTCCTGGTATCCTATTCCAGGATTTACCTCGGTGTTCATTATCCGGGTGATGTACTGGGAGGAGCTATACTGGGCCTGATGGCAGGAGCCGGACTGGCATGGGCAGCTGTTAAACTTGATAAAAACATTAAAAAATGAATATATTAAAGTCACTCTGGGTATGGTTGTCGAGCATTACATTCGTCATCCTTGCATTCCCTGTTGCGCTGCTGCTGTGGCTGCTTGCCCTCGCCTTTGACCGTAGGCGTCTTATGAACAACAGGTGGATGGTCATCCAGGGGATAGTGCTGACTAAGATGAGTCCTTTCTGGAAGGTGATAGTGGACGGCCGTGAGAAACTTGACCAGAAACAGGCTTACATAATCATCCCCAACCACCAGTCGCTCCTGGATATAGTCTTTTTCAACATGCTGCGCCACCGCCTCAGGTGGGTCTCCAAGATTGAGATCTTCCGCGTCCCGCTGGTGGGGTGGGAGATGAAGATGGTCAAATACATCGAATTGATCAGGGGCAACAAGGCCAGCGTTGTCAAAATGATGGAAAAATGCGTGGAATCGCTGCAGGATGGTATTTCTGTGGTAATTTTCCCCGAGGGTACCAGGTCGCTGACAGGTGCAATCGGGAAGTTCAAGACAGGTGCATTCCAGCTTGCGGTGAAGACAGACAAGCCCCTGCTTCCGGTACTTATTGACGGTACAGGTGAGATCATGCCCAAGAAAGGAGGGGTAATCTTCAGGAACCGGCGCATTGTGAGGATCAGGGTTCTCGACCCGATCTTCCCGGGGCAGTTTGGTACCGGTGACCCCGAAGAACTGGCCACACGCGTACAGTCCATGATGGTCACCGCCATGAACCAGCTCCGCA
>DAIRTK010000188.1:0-1243 GCA_036803945.1 Synergistaceae bacterium | reverse complement strand
AAGCCCTGATCCAGACGAAATTGGACAGGGCTTTTGTAATTAAGCGCAGCAGCAGGACGTTCACGGTTGAAGAAAGACACATATCGATCAAGAGTGCCGAGAAGATCATCCGTACTACGAAGATTAAATTCCAGATACAATTCACTCTTCATCCAGCCATTAAGGGCTTCAATAACCGGGTTGTCTGTAGGTGTCCCAACGCGCGACATGGATCGAAGGATCGGGTATCCCTCGTGCGAGAGTTGAAAACCACGCGAAGAATAGACAGAACCTTGATCCGTATGCAACGTTACCGATCTATTCAGATGAAGCGCCTTTTGTTTGAGAGCTTCGAGACAATCATAGTATGGTGTGGCATTGCCATTTCGAGAAAGGGCGTGCGCAAGAATTTCGTTGTTGAACGTATCCAGGAGGATCGTCCATTCATATCGTACGCCTCGGTTCATGAGGCAGGTCATGTCTGACACAACAAGAGTCATCGGCTCACACGCATCCCAATGACCCTTCACGCTGTTGGGGAATCTGATATGCTCTTCTCCGGCTTTGCGATAGTGATACGGTCGTGCTTTAGAGCGGATGCCGGATTCTTTACAGCATTTATGTGCAAGAAGATCCGAAAATACCAGCTTGCTTTCACTTCGAACTGCTGCCGCTAAGCGGTGATAGCCCCACGTTTTGTGCTGTTGGCTCTTTTGCTTGAGCATCGTGGTAAGCGCGCTTCTGAATCTCTCATATTGATTTGGTGTATCCTTCCGCTTCAGCCACTTGTAATAGCTGCTTGCATTGATCTCTAGCAGCCGAATCAGCAGGCTGACAGGATACTTTACTTTGAGTTCTTCGATAATTTCGTAACCACTCCGCCGCTGGTAATTACGATTCTGTCCGCACCCTCTCCTTCCACCCAATATCCTTTTTTTAAGCGCGCTATCTCAATGTCTTGTTTCACGACCCGTAACCTTAATTCTTCCAACTCTGTCAATGATTTGCTGGTATGCAGCGCAGAGTATGGATTCCCTTTTCGTGGTTTTGACCGCAGACCGTCTTCGCCTTCATCCGCATACTTCTTTATCCAGCTTGAGATCATAGAATGATCTACTCTCTCTTGCAGTTCGAGTGTTCGTATGGACACATGATCCAGTACATGTCTCTGCACGATTCGCAATTTCTCTTCAAAACTCCATTTTCGAAACTTCTGTCCCTTCGTTGCCATTTCTTTTTCCCTCCATATGAAAAGTAGACACTA
>DAIRTK010000187.1:0-1257 GCA_036803945.1 Synergistaceae bacterium | reverse complement strand
CATTCAACCTTTATGCTCGTAAGCATCCACCTGGATCCGCCCTACGACGCGGACCGGACATCTCCCATCTCCTATCTGTTAACTATTATCTGCTATCTGTTATCTCCGAACTCCGGCGGCCTTGCCGCCCCTCCCGAGGTTCCCATGCCCGCAAAAGAACTCCCCGACGGCTCCTTACAAATAAAAACCTCTACCGGTCTCCGGGTTTTCCAACGAACATTCGCCTCCATGGCATGGCCTGATGAGGCGCCGGGGAGCCTTCTCATCCTCGGTGTGAAGCCCGACGGAAGACTGAAGGCGCTGCGTGAATTTTCAGGAGGCCTCTTCGAACTCGGCGCCTTCGCTATTGAGGCGAAAACCGATTACCTCATTGACAGTGTCATTGTTGACTCGCGCGACAGCATTTCAACGCTATCGCTGCGAAACCTTGAAGGGCTGTGTTTTGATAAAGCCCAGGCGGCGCCCCCTAAAAAGCCTCTTCGCAACATGCGCGATCGCTCCATTATAAATAAGGAATTACTGGGAGCAGTTTCCATATCGCCAGCGTCCTGTCTTATAGTGGATAATTACCGGGGCGCTCTTGAAAGGGTCCGGATGCTTATCATGACCCGCAGGATTATAATTGATGAATCCGGATGCCCGAAACTCGCTCATGACCTCATGCAACCTATGAATATCGTGTTGAATTCCGCTGTGGTGAAGTCATTGGTTCTGGCTTCTGGCGCTATTTCCGACGTGGATTCCGATGACGCCATTGTCGGACGTGATCCGTCATCTTGGTATTGTAACATGCCCAGGAAAAATTTCGTGACCTCAAGACGATTTCTGTTTTGAGTTGTCTTGTTTGTAAATGGTAATATGAACGGACGAGTTAGCCACTTATTGCTGAGAAAACTCATTGACCGATTGGAGTTTATTTCATCATGAATTCAACTATGGGATATCGTGACAATTTTAACTTTTCTGAAACAATTTCGGCCCTGAACGCCGCATCGAATGAACCTACGGCTCTCGAGCCTGCCACATATAGTCCTTTTAAATCAGGCGCTCATGGCGTCATCGCCATGGCGTGGGGCAAAGATCGTGATGAATGGGATGAAGACGAAAACGAAGACGAGGACTGGGAAGACGAAGATTATGACGACGAGGACGAGTTCGATGATGAGGATGAATTCGACTATGAAGAGGAGGACGACGAAGAAGAATACTGGGACGATGACGACATAGACCTGGAGGAGGACGAAGACGAATTTTAGT
>DAIRTK010000186.1:0-1266 GCA_036803945.1 Synergistaceae bacterium | reverse complement strand
CGTCGGGCTCATAACCCGAAGGTCGCAGGTTCAAATCCTGCCCCCGCAACCAATCTGGCGCTGTAGCTCAGTTGGCTAGAGCATTCGGTTCATACCCGACAGGTCACCGGTTCAAATCCAGTCAGCGCCACCAGAAGAATATCACCCGGCTGAAAGGCCGGGTTTTTTATTGCCCTCCCGGGGTTACGACCCCAAATCCTATGCCCGGACTTAAAGCTCCTTTACTTTAAGTTAAAATAGTATACAATGACATATGGCATGTTTGTGAGATAAGTATTTCTCCTTTGCCTCTGTTTTCTTTCCCCACAAATGAATTGGCATCATAAAAATAAGGATGCTTACACGAGCTGATCGGGCTGCCTGCCCGATCCGGGAAGGGGGAGAAGGGATGCTGATGGCTGAAATGGCAGGAAGCAGGACTGAAGAGAGCATATCAGACAGGGCTGCCGGATGTCTTGCCGGTCAGTTCTGCGGCGATGCATTCGGAGCTCAGTTTGAGTTTAAGACATCCTGGAACATAATGCAGCTTGTGGGTCCGGGATACAGGATAATGGGAGAGAGCTACACCTGGCCTACTGTCCCCGGTCAGATCACTGACGATTCAGAGATGGCAGTCGCTCTTGCCGAGAGCATCATAGAAAGAGGCGGATACGAAAAAGAAAATGCCCTTCAGCATTACAGGCAATGGTATTATTCAAAACCTTTTGACATTGGAATGACCACATTCAGGGCGCTGGGCGGATACAGCGCGCCAAGCGAGACAAGCCAGGCCAACGGAGCACTGATGAGGATAAGCCCCCTGGCAGTCTGTCATGCAGGCAGAATAAAAGATATCGGCGTTCCGGACTTCAGCGGACTTTATGAAGATTCTTTATCGGATTCAGGACTTACCCACCCTAACAGTACATGCGGAGCTGCAAACAAGGTATTTGCAGAGGCTGCGGTCCTTGCCATCCTGGGCTTCGACAGGGATGATATCTACGGCAGGATCTGCAGGACAGCGGAGAGCACAGGGGACGATATACTTACAGACTGGATCATAAATGCAATGGACAGGAAACCCGAGGACATCCCCGGCAAAAGCGGATGGGTGATCCTTTCCCTTCACAACGCCGTTTACAGGCTTATGCACTGTGAAACTCCCGAACAGGCAATATGTGAGACTGCGTACATGGGGGGCGATACCGATACGAACTGTGCAATAGCAGGCGCCCTTGCAGGAGCTTATTTCGGGTACAGTTCATTCCCTTCTGACTGGATCAGAAC
>DAIRTK010000185.1:0-1268 GCA_036803945.1 Synergistaceae bacterium | reverse complement strand
AACAGCATACCATGTTATTACAAACCAGTCTTGCCAGTCCCGCCATCGGGACGATTTTCTGGACGACTCTTATCTTTCTCATGCTGCTTTTCCTTCTGTGGAAGTTTGCATGGGGGCCTATCATGAAGGCTGTAAAGTCTCGTGAAGATATGATTCACAATTCCCTTGAGGCGGCAGAGAAAGCGCGCGAGGAGATGAAGGTGCTGCAGGCTGACAATGAGAACATCCTGCGCAAGGCGCGCGAGGAGCGTGACAAGATCCTTCGTGATGCCCGTGCGGCATATGACCGGATGATGGCCGAGGCGAAGGAGAAGGGCCAGTCGGAATCCGATGCTCTTGTGCGCCGCGCCAAAGAACTTATCGAGCGTGAGAAGATTTCTGCCCTGACGGAGGTGAAACGCGAGGTGGCCAGACTGGCCATTGAAGTGGCATCAAGGGTGGTGAGCGAGAGTCTCAAAAGTGACGCCGAGCAGCAGAAACTCATAGAGAGATATATTAAAGAGATCGAAGCTAACAGTAACTGACCTAAATGAACTCAGCCAGGATAGCTGTAAGATATGCCAGGGCGCTGTTCGACCTTGCCCTCGACAACAATGTTGTTGACGGTGTCTACAGTGACATGAAGGCATTGGGCAAGCTCTGCATCATGGAAGAAGTGAAGGCGGTGATCGGCAACCCGGTCATACCAATGCAGAAGAGAAAGCAGGCCATTATCGCCCTTGCCGGCGACGGCGCTGAAAAGCTGACACTGAACTTCATCAGCCTCCTGTTCGACAACGGACGCGGAGATTACCTGGCTGCTGCAGCCAGGAACTATATCGACTTTACCCGCAGGCACCGGGGGATACGCCAGGTGACTGTCACCACTGCAGTTCCGGTTGATGAGGCAACAAGGAAGGAGATGGCCGGACTGATTTCCGGAGAAAAGCCAGGCTCAATCGAGTTCACCGAGCAGATTGACGAATCAATCATAGGCGGTTTCGTTCTCAGGGTTGATGATTCATACATTGATGCAAGTGTTAAAAACAGGCTGAACAGGTTCAGGAAGGAGTTTTCACTGGCAGGTTATGCCGAAAAGTAGATTATAAGATTAAGAGATATGACTAATATTAAACCCTCAGAGGTATCACAGATTTTAAGGCAGCAGCTTGAAGGAGTAAAGACCGCCATCGACGTTGAGGAGGTGGGGACGGTTCTGCAGGTCGGTGACGGCATTGCACGCATTTACGGCCTCAGGAATGTCGGGTCAAACGAGCTGATAGAGTTTG
>DAIRTK010000184.1:0-1298 GCA_036803945.1 Synergistaceae bacterium | reverse complement strand
GTCCGGGATTCTGTAGGAGGAACGGCTAGTTGGTCTTATAAGATTGAATAAACAACTAATTACCGGGCTGGATTTGGAATGGCAAAGAATCTTATTACCCTCAACAAGCTGGTGGGGCTGTTCAAAGAGGCGATAGCCGGCTTCCCCGACACCCGAACCGGTAAAAACACGGGGTACGGCATGAAAGACTTTGCCCTGGCCGCTTTCTCGGTCTTCTTTATGCAGAGCCCGTCCTTTCTGGCTCATCAGAGAGCCATGAAGACAGCCAGAGGCAGGAGCAATGCCGAGACGATCTTCGGGATCAAGAAGATTCCCTGCGATAACCAAATCCGCAGTGTGCTCGATCCGGTCTCCCCGGAGTATGTTTTCCCTGTTTTCGGGCAGGCGCATGAATGGCTTGAAGAAAGCGGGCTCATTGCCCCCTTGCGGGTCCTGAATGGTCAGCTTCTGATCGCCTTGGATGGGACATGGTATTTCTCCTCCAAGAAGATCGGTTGTCTGAACTGCTCGACGATCCTGAACAAGAATGGAACGACAACCTACTATCATAGTGCGCTCACTCCCGTGATTGTGAGCCCCGGCAAGAAGATGGCCATCCCTCTTGCCCCGGAGTTCATCACGCCCCAAGATGGCGGTGATAAGCAGGACTGCGAGACGAACGCGGGCAAGCGTTGGCTGGATGCGTATGGAGAGCGCTACGGAAAGATGGGCGTCACCATATTGGGAGACGATCTGTATAGCAGACAGCCCATGTGCGAGAAAATCCTCTCCCAGGGAATGAACTTCATTCTGGTGTCCAAGCCGGATTCGCACAAGAGCCTCTATGAGTGGCTGAGGGTCCTGGAAGAGGCGGGAGACATGAACTCCGTGGTGGTGCGGCGCTGGAACGGCAAGCATTGCGAGATCTACACGTATAAATACGCCAATGGCGCTCCTCTTCGGGATGGGGAAGACGCCCTTTCGGTCCATTGGGTGGAGCTGACCATCACCAAAGAAAATGGGGACGTTCTCTACAAGAACGCTTTTGTCACAAACCATGTCATTAGCGACAAGAACGTGGAAGCCATTGTTGTTGCGGGCCGAACGCGTTGGAAAGTGGAAAACGAGAACAACAATACGCTGAAGACCAAGGGATACAACCTGGAACACAACTTTGGGCATGGCGAGGATCACCTGTGCTCGCTCCTCGCAACCCTGAATATCCTGGCCTTTCTGTTCCATACGGTTATGGACATGGTGGGTGGAGCCTACGCCTTGGTGCGCAAGGCGCTCTCATCGCGAAAGACCTTCTTCGATCA
>DAIRTK010000183.1:0-1308 GCA_036803945.1 Synergistaceae bacterium | reverse complement strand
GTGGGAATCTGCCAGCACCATCTGGCAAGGCTAAATACTCCTGAGAGACCGATAGCGAACCAGTACTGTGAAGGAAAGGTGAAAAGAACCGCGAACAGCGGAGTGCAATAGAACCTGAAACCGTGCGCCTACAAACGGTCGGAGGCCAGGCCATAGCTTGCTATGGTAGTAGCTAACGGCGTGCCTTTTGCATAATGAGCCTACGAGTTACTCCTCTCTGGCAAGGTTAAGTGTTTTAAAGCACGGAGCCGAAGCGAAAGCGAGTCTGAACAGGGCGAAGAGTCAGAGGGGGTAGACGCGAAACTTTGTGATCTACCCATGACCAGGTTGAAGGTCCGGTAACACGGACTGAAGGACCGAACCAGTTGACGTTGAAAAGTCTTTGGATGAGTTGTGGGTAGGGGTGAAAGGCTAATCAAACTGAGAGATAGCTCGTACTCCCCGAAATGTTTTTAGGAACAGCCTGAGGTGGACTGTCTTAGAGGTAGAGCTACTGATTGGATGCGGGGGCTTCACCGCCTACCAAATCCTGACAAACTCCGAATGCTAAGACATAATACCTTGGAGTGAGGCTATGGGTGCTAAGGTCCGTGGCCGAGAGGGAAAGAACCCAGACCATCAGCTAAGGTCCCCAAATAATTACTAAGTTGGTTAAACGAGGTCTGATTGCATTGACAGCTAGGATGTTGGCTTGGAAGCAGCCATTCATTTAAAGAGTGCGTAACAGCTCACTAGTCGAGCGATCGGGCATGGATAATACACGGGCATCAAGCATATTACCGAAGCTATGGATCACGCTTAAAACGTGATGGTAGGGGAGCATTCCAGTTGCGTTGAAGGTGAATCGTAAGGTTTGCTGGAGCGTCTGGAAAAGCAAATGTAGGCATAAGTAACGATAATGCGGGCGAGAAACCCGCACACCGGAAGACTAAGGTTTCCTGATCAACGCTAATCGGATCAGGGTTAGTCGGGACCTAAGGCGCACCCGAAGGGGGAAGTCGATGGACAATTGGTTAATATTCCAATACTATCGTTAACTGCGAAGTGGAGACGAAGGAGTGACATGTCTGCCAACTGACGGAATAGTTGGTTAAAGGGTGTAGATATATTGATTGGAGGCAAATCCCTGATCGATGTCGAACCTGATAGTACCGGGAGTTTTCGGACAAACGGATAATGACAGTAAACAGACTTCCAAGAAAATCCGCTAAGCTTCAGGTTAATGATACCCGTACCGCAAACCGACACAGGTAGTCGAGGAGAGTATCCAAAGGTGCTCGAGTGAATCATGGCTAAGGAACTAGGCAA
>DAIRTK010000182.1:0-1308 GCA_036803945.1 Synergistaceae bacterium | reverse complement strand
AGGAGGAAGAAAAAATGGCAAAAGAGAAATTTGAAAGGAATAAGCCGCACATAAACATAGGAACGATAGGACATGTAGACCACGGCAAAACGACGCTGACAGCAGCAATAACAAAAACGCTGCAGGACAGATATCAGCTTGGCAAACTGGTGGCATTTGATGAGATAGACAAAGCACCGGAAGAAAAGGAAAGAGGAATAACCATAGCCACGGCCCACGTGGAATATGAGACACCCAACAGGCACTATGCCCATGTGGACTGTCCGGGACATGCTGACTATGTAAAGAACATGATAACAGGAGCAGCCCAGATGGACGGAGCTATCCTGGTGGTGGCAGCAACAGACGGACCCATGCCCCAGACAAGAGAACACATTCTTCTGTCAAGGCAGGTAGGAGTACCGTATATCATCGTGTTTTTGAACAAATGCGATATGGTGGATGACGATGAACTGCTGGATCTGGTAGAAATGGAAGTAAGAGAGCTTCTTGACCAGTATGAGTTCCCGGGAGATGACACACCCATAATAAGGGGATCAGCGTTAAAGGCCCTGGAAGATTCCACAGGCCAGTGGGGAGACAGTATAATCGAGCTGATGGAAGCAGTAGACAGCTATATACCCGAGCCCAAGAGAGACAATGACAAGCCCTTCATCATGCCGGTGGAAGACGTATTTTCCATAACAGGAAGAGGAACGGTAGCCACGGGAAGAGTAGGAAGAGGAAGACTCAAAGTGGGTGATGAAGTGGAGATCGTAGGCCTGACAGACGAAAAGAGAAAAGTAGTGGTGACAGGAGTGGAGATGTTCAGGAAACTTTTGGATGAAGCAGAGACAGGAGATAATATCGGAGCACTGCTTAGAGGAGTACAGAGAGACGACATAGAAAGAGGACAGGTACTGGCCAAGCCGGGATCGATCCATCCCCATACAAAGTTCAAGGGACAGGTATATGTACTAAAGAAGGAAGAGGGCGGAAGACACACACCGTTCTTCAACGGATACAGACCCCAGTTCTATTTCAGGACAACGGACGTTACCGGAGATCTGAAACTTCCCGAAGGCACAGAGATGTGCATGCCCGGAGACAATATAGTTATGGAGATCAACCTGATAACCCCCATCGCCATAGAAGAAGGACTGAGATTCGCCATAAGAGAAGGCGGAAGGACAGTAGGCTCAGGCGTTGTAACGGAGATCATCGAATAACTGCAGGATCACAAAATGCTTCAAAACGAAAAGAAGCATCAAAACACAAAACATAAAAGAACAGAAGACATACAAAAGACCGGCCGGCGGGCCGGTCTTT
>DAIRTK010000181.1:0-1310 GCA_036803945.1 Synergistaceae bacterium | reverse complement strand
TCCATGCGGAACCACCGGATCACTATGCTCTAGTTTCCTACCTGATCGACTTGTCTGTCTCACAGTCAAGCGCCCTTATGCCATTACACTCTACGCACGGTTACCAATCGTGCTGAGGGCACCTTGAGGAGCCTCCGTTACTCTTTTGGAGGCGACCACCCCAGTCAAACTACCCACCAAACAATGTCTCCCGACTGAAGTCGGGATTAGATTCCAGGTAAATGAAGGGTCGTATTTCAACGTTGACTCCCCGATTCCTAGCGAAACCGGTTCACAGTCTCCGACCTATCCTACACATCACTTACCCAAAATCAATGTTAAGCTATAGTAAAGGTTCACGGGGTCTTTCCGTCCCGTTGCGGGTACCCGGCATCTTCACCGGAACTACAATTTCACCGAGCTCGTGGCTGAGACAGTGCCCAGATCGTTACACCATTCGTGCAGGTCGGAACTTACCCGACAAGGAATTTCGCTACCTTAGGACCGTTATAGTTACGGCCGCCGTTTACCGGGGCTTCAATTCAGAGCTTCTCCCCATTGCTGAGAATAACCCCCCCTCTTAACCTTCCGGCACCGGGCAGGTGTCAGGCCTTATACATCATCTTTCGATTTCGCAAAGCCATGTGTTTTTGCTAAACAGTCGCCTGGGCCATTTATCTGCGCCCTCATTGCTGAGGGGACCTTTTTCCCGAAGTTACAGGTCTAATTTGCCTAGTTCCTTAGCCACGGATCACTCGAGCACCTTAGGATTCTCTCCTCGACTACCTGTGTCGGTTTGTGGTACGGGCACCATATACCTGATGCTTAGAGGGTTTTCTTGGAAGTCTGTTTAGGATCACTATCCACTTGCCCGAAGGCTCATGGTACTCTCAGGTTCATCACTCCAAAGCTCTTAACCCTGAAGTATAACTACTCCCTTTAACGTACTATTCCGTCAGTACGCGGATCTTTCACTCCTCCGTCGCCCCTTCGCAGTATACGGTGGTACTGGATTATTAACCAGTTGTCCATCAGGATCGCCTCTCGGCTTACCCTTAGGCCCCGACTAACCCTGATCCGATTAGCGTTGATCAGGAAACCTTAGTCTTTCGGTGTGGAGGTTTCTCGCCTCCATTATCGTTACTTATGCCTACATCTTCTTTTCCAGACGCTCCAAAATACCTTACGATACTTCTTCTACGCCGACTGGAATGCTCCCCTACCAATGGCGCCCTAAAGCGCCAGTCCATAGCTTCGGTAATATGCTTATGCCCGTTTATTATCCACGCACAACCGCTCGACTAGTGAGCTGTTACGCACTCTTTAAATGA
>DAIRTK010000180.1:0-1322 GCA_036803945.1 Synergistaceae bacterium | reverse complement strand
TGGTCAAACAGTTTTATAAACAATGGCAAGCGTGGACCAGCAATAGGCAAGCAGTCGACAAGGCGGGCGGAGAGAGCATCCGCCGGGGAATTTGTCGCGTATGCGCGACGGAGAATTTACAGCCTCCGGGCTGCGGTGAATTTGCTCGCTTCGCATCGCGGAGAATTTGCCGGAATGCCCATCCGGCGGTGAATTAAATATTGGATCTAGAATCTTCAAAACAAGAACCAAAATCTCCGTCATCCCCGAGTACCTCAGTCGGGGATCCAGTGTCTTCGAACCTGGTTTGTGACAGCTCCCGCAGGATCTAAACCCGAGCCGCTGGGTTCCCAACACAGGCATTTGGGAACGACGAATACTTAGGTTCATTTGGATAGGGGCTCAGAGCCAATTCACTAAAATCCGTCATCCCGTGGGGACTGTGTGTAAGCCTTGCTGTCCAACAACCGATTCGCAATCGATTTGCAACTGACTCCCCTGGCACTATCCTTGCCACAGGCCCTGCCAATTGATTTCCAACCGATTTGCAATTGATTCCCAATCGGCTCCCGACCGATGGTTTTTCCGGCAGCTTCACAAATGTTCATTTTTATCCCTAAAGGGTATACTATAAACAAAATGTCACGTTAATATGGTATGGGGGTAATGTTTATGAACTATGTCGAATTTGGAAAGGCAGGCATGAAGGTATCCCGGTTCGGTCTCGGCTGCATGAGGTTTCCCGAAGACGAGGCAGAAGCCATAAAAATGGTGAGACACGCTGTAGATTCCGGCGTCAATTACATTGACACTGCCTACACATACCCCGGCAGCGAAGAAATTGTGGGAAAGGCCCTTATGGACGGATACAGGGAGAGGGTCTGCCTTGTGACAAAATGTCCGGTGGCAATGTCATCAAGCCGTGAAGATATGGAGAATTACCTTGAAGAGCAGCTCAAGAGGCTTAGGACCGACCACATAGACATATACCTTCTTCACAACCTCAGCCCCGCGGTATGGGAAAAGGTAAGAAAGTTCGACGGGGCCGCCTTTCTGGAAAGGGCTGCGGGGGAAGGCAAGATCCGTTACAGGGGATTCTCTCTCCACAACAGCTTTGAGGCATTTAAGGAGATCATAGGATACTGCCCGTGGGACATGACACAGATACAGCTCAACATCCTGGATGAAAAGAACCAGGCCGGCGGAGTCGAGGGACTGAAGTATGCGTCTGCAATGGGGCTTCCGGTAACGATAATGGAGCCTCTCAGGGGAGGGTCCCTTGTAAAGGATGCTCCAAAGAGCGTGTCGGAGATGGTAAGCGCCTATCCGGAAAAGAGGTCGCT
>DAIRTK010000179.1:0-1328 GCA_036803945.1 Synergistaceae bacterium | reverse complement strand
CAAAGCTAATAACTATCCTGAAACTTATGTTTTTCAAACATAGGGCCTATTGCCTTCCCGATCCGCCACCTGGCGGATACGGGATTGGAACTCCTCCTAGGTCGGAGTCCCAAACTGCCGACTGGTACTGCCAACTGCCGACCGTTTGCTGCCGACTGCCAGGAGCACCGCCTGCTCTATCCCTCTGGCATCATATCCGCACTCATGCCAGAGCTCCTGCTGTGTCCCGTGCTCCACGAAATAGTCAGGGATACCCATCCGTCTTATCTCAACGGCGTAGCCATGATCTGCAGCAAATTCAAGGACGGCGCTGCCGAAGCCCCCCTTGATCATCCCGTCTTCCACGGTGATGATTTTTTTGAACCGTTTCATGACGCTGTGCAGCACATCTTCGTCAAGGGGATTGGCAAACCGCATGTCATAGTGCATTACCGAGATACCCGCACTCTTGAGTTTCTGCGCCGCTTCCACAACAAATATTCCGGGATGGCCAAGGCTCAGGACGGCAATGTCATCTCCCTCGCTTATCAGGCGGCTGCGGCCAACGGGAATCTCCTCAAACGGCTGCTGCCATTCGCAAACCATTCCGGTCCCTCTCGGGTAGCGGATGCTGAACGGGCCCTTGACGGTGTCAAGCTGTGCAGTATACATCATGTTGCGCAATTCTACCTCATCCATGGGTGCTGCGGTGATCATGCCCGGAATATTGCGCATAAATGCTATGTCGAAAAAACCATGGTGTGTTGCCCCGTCCGCTCCTACCAGTCCGCCGCGATCCATGCAGAAGACCACCTTAAGACCCTGGAGCGCCACGTCGTGTATCACCTGGTCATAGGCACGCTGCATGAATGATGAATAAATATTGCAGAATGGGATGAGTCCGTTGGTTGCCATACCGGCAGAAAAAGTCACGGCATGCTGCTCGCAGATACCCACATCAAATGCCCTCTCTGGCATCTCCTGCATCATGATGTTGAGGGAGCACCCGGTGGGCATGGCAGGCGTAATTCCGACAATCTTGTCATTCATTCTGGCCAGTTCCACGATGGTGTTACCGAAGACATCCTGATAGAGGGCATGCCTCGGGCATTCTGCCGGCCTTATGAGTTCTCCGGTACATTTATCAAATTTTCCAGGTGCGTGAAATATGGTCTGCTGCTCCTCGGCCTTCGGGAATCCCTTGCCTTTTACGGTAACGCAGTGAAGCAGCTTTGGACCGGGAATGGTCTTAAGGTCCTCAAGCACGCGGGTAAGATGGAGTACGTCATGTCCGTCAATGGGGCCGAAATACCTGAATTTGAGAGCCTCAAACAGGTTGCTCTGCTCAA
>DAIRTK010000178.1:0-1349 GCA_036803945.1 Synergistaceae bacterium | reverse complement strand
CAACCCCGAAGGGAGGCAGCAACCAACATATTGTGTAGCCAATTGGGATGATATTGAAACCCATTAAGCTCCTCAAAAGGCGAGGCGCGAAGTCCATCCTGGCGACTCCTTACAGCATAGGGATGAAAGTTCCAGACCAGTGCCATGGATCGCAGGTAGAGTAGCGCACTTGCCCTGTATCCGTGAAAATACTGGATAGAATAGAGACAGCGGTCCTGGTAATTCATCAGCCGATCAAGCATATTGCTGGTGCGGTAGGCCTCTGGATGGGAGAACGCTTTCTTGAACTGCGGGGCCTTATTGCACAACCCCAACACCTTATCCCGCACCGAGTCAATCAGGATGTTTTCGGCCCATTGCCGGAGGCGGCGTACACGTTGGGAAAACCGGGCTATGGTCCCAGCATGGTAGATATTCCAGACCTTGTCGGAAATAGTGCGAAGCAGCTCCTTATCACGCTTGCACCGATCCCGTATGCTCAGGAACGCATGCAAGAAACACAAAATCAGGGTGACGCCCGGAAATAGAGACTTCCATGCCCTTTGCGTGTGCTCCCATCCATCGGTGTTTATGGTCTTTGGCTGGTAATCGGGATTGAGGTTCAATGCTTCTTCTTTGAAATGGGCATAGCTTTTGGTCAATGCCTCTGTGCCGGCATTGTCGGCCAATCCCACTCCAAGAATGCATTCCCGAGCCACCGTGGTGGGTGCGTAGATCTTCTCGCCGTTGAACCGGGTGTGCTTCTCGTCGGCAAGAAGATGCTCCGGCAGTTTTGCGGGACTCTTGACCGTGGCGCCCACAATGGAGTTGCGACCCAAGGAGAGGTAGGCGCGATACCAAAACATGTCGTTTCGCCCGAATACGTAGGTCAGAGCCCCAAAGGGCACTCCCCATCGACGCAGGAACAGCGCCTTTTCCACCTCCTCGGTTTTAGCGACCAGATAAGGCATCATGAAGGAGGGGCGAACCTGATAGACTTCTCCGCTGCTCAACTCAATGCGCCGCATTCGAAAGCCTTCCTGTTTGCGGGAGACGGGCGTAAAGCTGTGCAAGGTGAACCCTTGCGCCATTTCCCGAGGGAAGATTTCGGGATAGCGACCATACATGTCGGTCACAAATCGACGGAAAGCCTTTGGGCTCTTCATGCACTGCTCGTATTCCTCTTCACCGGCGAAGGGAAGGCAAATAGCTTTACCGACAACCAAGAGCGAGTCCATCCCAATCCTCTATTTAATCTCATGGATTCTTTCTTGGTTGTAGCTAATTACATGGCATTTATTAATAATTCAATAATGTTTTTCATGCTCTATAGAAGGCTTCGACGGAACCACAAAATCCGGTAGAACCAG
>DAIRTK010000177.1:0-1384 GCA_036803945.1 Synergistaceae bacterium | reverse complement strand
GGTAGTGCCTATAAGTTTGTGTAAACTTCCTCATAGTCGGTGAAGTAAAATATACTGACTACAGGAGGTTTTAAAATGGCCAAAAGGACAAGTCCACTGGGAGAAGAAGGAAGCAAGAAACTGCGCGAGGCTATCAAGGAATGCAACATCAAGACGATGGATGACATCCATAACTTCGTCAAGATGCTGACAGCAGAAGCAATACAAGCTGCCCTTGATGCAGAACTGGAAAACGAACTTGGATACTCAAAATATGATTATAAGAACAAACAGACCGATAACTGCCGGAACGGATATTCAACAAAGAGAGTCCAGGGCAGCATGGGAGAAGTGGATATAAATATCCCCCGGGACAGGAACGGGGAATTTGAGCCTGAACTTGTAAAAAAGCATCAGACAGACATATCCTCCATTGAAGACAAGATAATATTCCTATACTCTCAGGGAGTCTCGACAAGGGATATCCAGAAGACCATGAATGAGATGTACGGAATAGATGTAGATGACGGCAGGGTATCTAAGATAACAGACAAGCTCCTTCCCCTCATAAGGGAATGGCAGGAAAGGCCCCTTCAGAGCGTATACGTCCACCTGGTTCTGGATGCCGTGCATTACGCTGTAAGGGATAACGGCACAGTAATAAAGAAAGCGGCCTATGTAATAATAGGTAAGGATCTTGAAGGTCAGAAAGATGTCCTTGGAATATGGCTGGGAGCCAACGAATCATCTAAATACTGGCTTGCCGTCTTGAACGGACTTAAGAACCGTGGGGTAAAGGATGTGCTGATAGCGTCAGTTGACGGTCTAAGTGGATTTTCAGAGGCAATAAGCACTGCTTTCCCTGAGACAGAAGTACAGCGGTGCATAGTACACCAGATAAGAAGCTCTACAAAATACGTATCATACAGTAACAGGAAAGAATTCATAAACGACCTTAAGGCTGTCTACAAGGCACCGACTGAAGAAATAGCCCTTTGTGCCCTGGATGACCTTGAAAAGAAGTGGGAGAAGAAATATCCTATCGCCGTACGATCCTGGAGGAATAACTGGAACGAACTTTCAGTAATGTTCAAATATTCCCCTGAGATCCGGAAAATGATCTACACAACGAACAGTATAGAGAATTTCAACAGACAGCTGCGGAAAGTGACAAAGACAAAGAGCGCCTTCGTTTCCGATGACGCCCTGATGAAGATGCTATATTTGGTTACGATGCAGGTAACAGAAAAGTGGACTCAGCAGATACGTGATTGGCCGGCAATTATGGACAATCTTGTGATACACTTCGGCAACAGGGTAAAACTGCTGTGTTGACTGTAAAATTCCCCAAATTCATGGTTACAGACCGGCTCGGGGATGTTTACACAAAATTTTCTGCACTACC
>DAIRTK010000176.1:0-1394 GCA_036803945.1 Synergistaceae bacterium | reverse complement strand
ACCACCTTGTTGCCTGAGGTGCGGCCCATCATGGCTCCTGCAGGTTTCTTTGCCGGACCTTCAACCAGAACCTCAAAGGTCCGCCCTACGTCGGATTTCTTGCTGACAGCTGAAAGCTCGTTCTGAAGAGCTATTATCTCATTCAGTCTACGCGTCTTGACATCCTCAGGCACATCGTCCTTCATGTGCCGGGAGGCTTTCGTTCCGGGCCGTTCTGAATATTTGAACATGTAGGCAAAGTCGAAGCCGACTTCACGCATCAGGTTGAGTGTTTCCTGATGTTCTTCCTCAGTCTCACCGCAAAATCCGGCTATGATATCCGTTGAAATGGCGCATCCCGGCAGGATACGGTTGATAGCATCAATCCTGCCCAGGTACCACTTCCTGGTATATTTTCTGTTCATCCGCCCGAGCACCGCAGTGCTTCCACTCTGTACAGGCAGATGGATATGCTTGCAGATATTATCGTACTTCGCCATCACTTCAAGCACATCATCAGAAAGATCTTTTGGATGAGAGGTGGAGTACCGGATACGTAACCCTGGGTCTATCAAGGCTACCATCTCCAGCAATTCTGCGAAGCCGACGGTATGGGATATGGAGGGAGAAACAGTACTTTTTTCAACAGGTTCAGAGGATGTTTTCAATGGAACCTGGAGATACAAGTTATCCGGGACCTGAACTGAAGGATGACTATTTGCGGCTACTGCTGCATATGTTGGATTACCATCATTCAAGTGGTTTCCTGTTTCTTTTGATGGGGGAGCCAGAGTAAGGGATCCGTCGGATTCCTTCCATGAATAGGAGTTTACATTCTGCCCCAGCAAAGTTACCTCCCGGTAGCCCTTTTCAAAGGCCTCTTTCGCCTCCCTTACTATCGTTCCCGGATCCCGGCTTCGCTCTGCGCCACGCACATAAGGTACCACACAGTAAGCACACATATTATTGCAACCGCGCATGATGGAGATGAACGCCGAGACACCATTGCTTTCCAGACGCACAGGTGAAATGTCAGCATAAGTCTCCTCGCGGGAGAGGAGTACGTTGACAGCGGAATGGCCCGTGGAAGCTGTCTCAACCAGCATCGGGAGATCGCGGTAAGCATCCGGACCCACAACCATGTCAACCATCTTGTCACTTTCAAGCAGCTTCTCTTTAAGCCGCTCAGCCATGCATCCCAGCACGCCCACAATCACCTGCGGGCGTTTCTTTTTTTGTGCCCGGAACAGGTCGAGTCGGCCCCATACCCGCTGCTCGGCATTTTCGCGGATGGAGCAGGTATTTACCAGAATGATGTCGGCCTCGCCAATGCCTTCAGCTGGAGTATATCCGGCATCTGCAAGTACTGATGCAACAACCTCGCTGTCAGCTACATTCATCTGGCAGCCATATGT
>DAIRTK010000175.1:0-1415 GCA_036803945.1 Synergistaceae bacterium | reverse complement strand
CCTTGTTGTGGTTCCTTGCCCTTCCTGCGTACGTTGTAGCTGCTCATTTTCTTTTTGACGCCACGCTGATTCCGTCTTCCGCGGCTAGATACAACTCGATCAGAGAGCACCTCATTAAGGACCGCTTCATGAAGCAAAGGCAAGTCCTCAGGGGGGGGCAGCGACAAACCTTTGCAACTTGCGTCTCACGACGCGAACGGAGTGAAGGAACGAAAGTTGGTCTGGATCAACATCAGCCTTGAGTGCGGCCTCGTGCATCAATCCCCTAACGGCAAAATGCGCAAGGAGCAGTCCGTAAACTTCCTGCCGCACCAATTCGGGAGTCTTGCTACGCAGCACAATGCGGGCACCCCTGAGGTGGGTCTTGAGTTCATCCAGAGCCGTTTCGATTTCCCATCGTTCATGGTACAAAGCCGCCAGTTCAGCCGCTGGAGCCTCGGCCGGGTCCAATATCGTTGTTACCAGTCGATAGACAGATTCGGTCCCCTCAATACCTTGGAGGGTATATTCGATAACTCTGACATCAACTCCCTTGGTATCCTTTCGTCGATGATGGGTCGTACGGTAGACTTTGCTCAAATAAGAACCATCCGGCAGGCGCCGGTTGCAGGGCAGGTTCATACCTACTTTAACCCGCCACAGCAGTTCCACACCAGGTTTGGCCGCTTTCGCCCACCTTTCATAAGAGAAGTAATACCGGTCTGCCAGACAAAGCATGCCTTCCTGCAAAGAGTTGATTACGAGATCCGCCAGGGCAGCTTCTCCCGTGCGGCACCCATCGATTTGAGCACCAAACAACACATGCGTCCCATTTTCAACCAGCGAAACCAGCCGGATCTGGGGGAAGGCACCCTGGCCTTTACCAGCCACAGGCCTTCCGAAAGCTTTGTCGTTCTCTTCGGTATCAGCAACATCCAAGGTAGTGCCATCTATCGACACTACCTTCCATTTGCGGTACCTGGCTCCACGAGTTTGAGCATGCGCAATGGGCGCCACAGACTCATTGTAGAGTCGTTGCAACGGTTCAGCGCCCAACCTGCTCCGAGCCTGAGAAATGCCGGACCTGCCAGTAACTTTTATGGTCTCACTCGGGCCAAGCAACCATTGAATCCCTTCCAGCAGGCATCTGAGCACCTCTTGGTAGGAAGACTGCATGTAAAGCGCCAAGGCTATAACGTAATAAATGACCACATGAGCGGGAAGATCCCGTTGACGCTCGCTCGTCCTTTTTGTTTGCCTCAAAATTTCATGCACTTTGGCTGGTGGAAACTTAGCCGCAATAACACCGAGGCTAATATAGTCCGTGAGACGAGCCCCCTCAGGCAACTGTGCGACGGTACGGGCCATTTTGTCCCTCCTTCAAATAGAGTCCGAGGAGAATATACCACAAAATGGATATAAAGTGAACAGTATTG
>DAIRTK010000174.1:0-1425 GCA_036803945.1 Synergistaceae bacterium | reverse complement strand
AGTGCTATACTCATAGTTCAAATGAAAGTAAAGGGATGTTTGTTTTGTCACAGCCTATTGATATGCTTAAAAATATTTTCGGTTATACCTCCTTTCGTCGAGGACAGGAGGAGATCATCAACAACATCCGGAAGGGAAATGATGCACTGGCGATAATGCCCACCGGAGCAGGAAAATCTCTCTGTTACCAGATCCCTGCCATTTTGAGCAAAGGGGTCTCTATAATCATATCCCCACTCATCTCCCTTATGAAGGATCAGGTCGACGCACTTCGTCAGAGTGGCGTACAGGCCGCTTCAATAAACAGCTCCATGACATGGGACGAGGTGGTCTCCATATTCCGCCTTGTGAGCAGCGGTTGGATAAAACTCCTTTATATCGCGCCGGAACGTCTCGAAAACAATGGCTTTATCGAATTTCTCCATTCACTGGAAATTTCCCTGATAGTAGTTGACGAGGCTCACTGCGTCTCTCAGTGGGGACATGACTTCCGCCCGTCCTATCTGAACATTGCACCGGCTATAGCATCCCTGCGGCAGCGCCCCGTTGTAGCCGCGTTTACTGCGACTGCCACCCCGGAAGTCCGGGAAGACATTACCCGCCAGCTTGAGCTTAGGTCCCCATTCTGCGTCACGACCGGATTTGACCGCGAGAACCTCTTTTTTCAGGTGGAGCATCCGGCCGACAAGACAAAATATCTGCTTGACTATGTTAAAAAATTTTCTAATGTTTCCGGCATAGTCTATTGTTCGACTCGTAAGGAAGTTGAATCGGTTCGCGACAAGATCTGCCGAAGCGGTATAAGCGCGGTGCGTTATCATGCCGGACTGGACAGTGATGAACGGCAGCAGAGCCAGGAAGCTTTCATATATGACAAGGTCGGGATCATAGTTGCCACTAACGCTTTTGGAATGGGCATCGACAAATCTAATGTGCGCTATGTTATCCACTACAACATGCCCGCGACTATGGATGCCTATTATCAGGAGGCCGGACGGGCAGGGCGCGACGGTCTGCCGGCGGACTGTATCCTCCTCTTTGGCGAAAAGGACATAATGACCGCGCGTTACTTTATATCGCAGAGCGAGGACAGCGGAACAAAAAAATCAGCCTACCTTAAACTTCGCGGAATGGTCGACTACTGCCATACATCAGGATGTTTAAGATCATGGATATTGAACTACTTCGGCGAAGAGGATGTGCCGGAAAGCTGCAGTTCATGCGGCAGCTGCACATCACAGACGGACCTTGTAGACATAACAACGGAGGCAAAAAAGATAATATCCTCTGTTTACCGTATGGCTGAGCAGACGGGCGGACGAAAGTTTGGAAGCGTGATCCTGACAGATGTACTGCGTGGTTCACAGAAGGCTCAGATAAGGTCACTCGGTTTTGACAAGATCTCCACCTGGGGGATCATGAAAG
>DAIRTK010000173.1:0-1503 GCA_036803945.1 Synergistaceae bacterium | reverse complement strand
CTATCAAGGCTACCATCTCCAGCAATTCTGCGAAGCCGACGGTATGGGATATGGAAGAAAAATCGGTACTTTTCTCAACAGGGTCAGAGGATGTTTTTAATGGAACCTGGAGACATAAGTTATCCGGGACCTGATCTGAAGGATGGCTATTTGTTGCGACTGTTACATATGTCGGATTCCCATTGCTGAATTGGTTTCCTGTTTCTTTTGACGGGGGAGCCAGAGTAAGGGATCCATCGGATTCCTTCCATGAATAGGAGTTTACATTCTGCCCCAAAAGAGTCACTTCGCGGTAGCCCCTGTCAAATGCCTCTCTTGCCTCACGCACTATCGTCTCCGGATCCCTGCTACGCTCTGCGCCACGCACATAAGGCACCACGCAGTAAGCACACACATTATTGCAACCGCGCATGATGGAGATGAACGCCGAAACACCATTGCTCTCCAGACGCACAGGTGATATGTCTGCATATGTCTCCTCGCGGGAGAGGAGTACGTTGACAGCAGAATGGCCCGTGGCAGCCGTCTCAACCAGCATCGGGAGGTCACGGTAAGCATCCGGACCCACAACCATGTCAACCATCTTGTCACTTTCAAGCAGCTTCTCTTTAAGCCGCTCAGCCATGCATCCCAGCACGCCCACAATCACCTGCGGGCGTTTCTTTTTTTGTGCCCGGAACAGGTCGAGTCGGCCCCATACCCGCTGCTCGGCATTTTCGCGGATGGAGCAGGTATTTACCAGAATGATGTCGGCCTCGCCAATGCCTTCAGCTGGAGTATATCCGGCATCTGCAAGTACTGATGCAACAACCTCGCTGTCAGCTACATTCATCTGGCAGCCATATGTCTCTATGTAGTATGTTTTTGGCATAATCGGGGCAAAGGTAGAAAATTTGCGATTTGCGATATTCGATTTGCGATGTGGAACTGCCGGGAAGAACGTGAGATTTGAGATTTGCGAGGTGAGATGTGTGAATTGGGATGTGGAAGTTGAGAATGGCGAATCGACCTGGTATTTGTAATTTGGGATTTGCGAGTTGAGAATTGGGAATCGGCTTAATATTTGCAATTTGGGATGGTCGATTTGCGAAGTGCGAATTGGAAATTGGAGACCACCGACGGAGACCCTGGATTTTGGGTATGGAATGTATTGGTTGAGACATGCGATTTGAGATTTGCGAGGTGCGATAGGGGATTCTGTGAAATATTGGTCAGTCATACCCCTCATCGGTCCCGCTGATTGCAGATCGCCGGAAATATTTATTTTTGTGTACAGCAAAAAATAAAACGATATGTCAGGTCACAGCAAATGGTCAACCATTAAAAGGAAGAAGGGGGCGGCCGACGCAAAGAGAGGGAAGATCTTTACGAAGATCATCAAGGAAATAATGATCTCAGTACGTGAGGGCGGATCTGATCCGGCGGGTAACGCACGCCTCCGCCTGGCAATACAGAACGCCAAGGGGGCAAACATGCCCAAGGATAATATCGACAGGGCAATAA
>DAIRTK010000172.1:0-1515 GCA_036803945.1 Synergistaceae bacterium | reverse complement strand
AATAGAGCGGACGGACAGCCTGGCCCACCGCGAATTGACCGCAATATCCCCAATCAACCTGGCCCTGCAATCCCGGTGGTACCGAGAGCCTGAGATAAGGATCCGGTCGACGTGCCTTGATCTGTCCCAGAAGCTCCCGAAGAATCGTGATCTGCCCCTGATATCCTTTTTCTCTGATCTTTTCCAAAATGCGTATGGCTGACAAATCGGGAAAGTCGTCCAGAATCTTCGTGATCGCATCCTTGTAAGGATCGAGCAGGGACGATCGAGTGATGCACTTCCCTGAAACAAAAGTCTCCTTCTGCAAGGCCTTCCTCACCGTCTCCCGGGCGATCCCATACTGTCTGGCGATATCAGACACCCTCATCTTCTCGGAAATAGATAGATGACGAATCATCGCCCACGTTTCGATGTCTATCATGATCGTTCCTCCTTTGTGAGTTATTGGGAAGAGAAAGCACCTGGTAGATCCCGTTCTCGAAAGCAATGAGATCTCGGGCAGCCAGTTCGGCAATGGCGCCTTGCAGCGTTTGCGCATAAGGAATCCGAAGTAACCTCTGGATGGTCTCCTCACCATACCAGCTCACACCACGGCTGTCTGCCACGGTTGCCAAAAAGAAGTAAAGCAGGGCTTCCGGATGGTGAAGCACATCCAGAAAACCGTCCCGGATAAATCGATGGTCAATCCATCCGAAAGAACCGGAGATTTTTCTGATTCGATCCGGAAGAACGGGATCTGGTCTTCGACTCATCATGCCAGAAAGCGTATCCGGACGGTGGAACGCACGCTATCGCGATTTGCTGCCCTCACAGATGCAAAACAGGATCATATTTCTTTGTATTCAATAAGATAGATTCAATCACGCGATACGGGACCTTCACACCCGTAATTGCAAGGATAGTGCTTTGTTTACAGTAATTAACTTCGATTTCGCGATACGGGAGTCTCACGCCGTTTTCGGGCAGTTTCCTCATGCCTCGACGCTGCCGCATATACTCCGCATGATGCTGCCGATACTCCGGGTGTGTCGCCCAGTACTCCCGCTTCCAGGCTCGTCGATCCCGATGACGAGCGGATCGATACTCGCTATTGTCATATGAAGGATTCGCATCTCGCCATCTGCTCGAATTCTCTCTTCGTCTCTTCTTCTGGCACTCATCAGACCCGCACGTCTTCTGCCGGCCTTTCTGCCTCGGATCCGGTCGGAAGAGCCTCCGGCAATATGGACATCGCTTGCGCACACCCTCTCCTTCCTAGCTTCCTGCCGGATCGAGACTTCATCGCACATTGCCCACTCGATGCCCGATTGCAGTCAACCGAAGAGGTAGTTTATCCGAGACTTATGAAAATATAATCCTGGTGCTCAACGGCTCACCAAGCTCCGCTGAAAAGAAAATCAACGCTGAAAAAAAACAGGAAGAAAATCAAAATCCCCCCTATTCATTATCAGACAGGAAGAAACTCTGGAACATTCTCACCGATCAAATTTGGAAACTTTCAAACCGGTGGCAGCA
>DAIRTK010000171.1:0-1530 GCA_036803945.1 Synergistaceae bacterium | reverse complement strand
CCGCTGACAAAGCCAGTCAGCGGTTAATTTATTGGGACAAAGCGGGAAAGACCAAAAGGGAAAGGGGACATAGGTATCGAAATATACTAAGGAACGAATAGGAAAAGCGAGGCATGGAGCATGCTGCGGGAGAAGAGGGGCAAGCAGGAGCGGATGGAAATCGTCATACTGGAGCAGATGATCCCGCAGGAGCATCTGTTGCGGAAGATAGACCGGAGCATTGACTTCAGCTTCATCACCAAACTCTGTGCGCCGCTGTATTGCCCGGATAACGGCCGCCCGGCCATCGACCCGGAGGTTCTGTTCCGGATGCTGTTTGTGGGGTACCTGTACGGTATCCGCTCGGAGAGGCGGCTGGAGGAAGAGATCAATTACAATCTGGCATACAAGTGGTTTTGCGGGCTGGGCCTGCTGGAAAAAGCACCGGATGCCACGACCATCAGCGTGAACCGGAAGCGAAGGTTTCGCGGGAACAATATCGCCGAACAAATCTTCGACGAGATTCTCCGGCAGGCAAAGCAGCGGGGCCTGGTGGGCGGGGCCATCCTGTACACGGATTCCACCCACATCAAAGCCAAGGCCAACAAGCACAAGAAGCAGACGGTAACCGTGGAATGTACACCCAAGGAGTACATGGCAGAACTGGATGCGGCCATTGACGCGGACCGGGAGCAACTGGGGAAGGAGCCTTTTGACCGGCAGGAGCCGCCGGAGAATCCTACAAACGAAATCCAGCAAAGCCGGACCGACCCGGAGAGCGGGCAGTTGCATAAAGAAGGCAAGCCGGACGGATTCCACTACAGCGAGCACCGCACCGTGGATAGCAAGAACAATATCATCGTCAACGTCCGCATCACCCCTGCCAACATCAATGACGTGGACCCCATCCCTGAAATACTGGATGACTTGGAGAAAAGGCTGGACAAGCCGCCTGCATACATGGGCGTGGATGCCGGATACCACAACGCCAGGACATGCCATCAAATCAGGAAACGGGGAATCCAGCCAGTGGTTGGCTACAGAAGGCACACCCGCAAAGGGGACCATTTCGGCAAGTACCATTTCCGCTATGATCCACAGCGAAATGTCTATCTCTGTCCCGAGCATCATGAATTGACCTGGCGAACCACCAACCGCGAGGGATACCGGGAATACTGGAGCGACAGCAAGGATTGCAGGAACTGCCCAAGGCGGCAGGAATGCTTCGGAGCCAGTACAGCAAGAAGGTTGGTGACACGCCATGTATGGCAGGGTGATTTGGATCAGGCGGATGCCTTTACGAAAACGGCGCAGGGCAAGCGCATCTACAGCTGGCGCAAGCAGACAATTGAGCGCTCTTTCGCGGAGAGCAAGGAGCTTCACGGCTTGCGCTATGCCCGCATGCTTGGCTTGCGCAACATGTGGGAGCAATCCTTCCTGACCGCCGCGGTGCAAAACATGAAACGCATCGCCTCCGCCTTTCTCTTTTTCCTTCTCTCCTATCTACATATGAAAAGACCCTGCTCTTTCGCATGAACAGGGCCTTTGTCG
>DAIRTK010000170.1:0-1540 GCA_036803945.1 Synergistaceae bacterium | reverse complement strand
GCAAATTCCCCCGCGATGCGAAGCGATGCAAATTCTCCGGCGGATGAAGTTTCCGCCTGCTCCTACAACCGTTTGACTACTGCCTGACAATTGTTTGACGACCGTTTGACCTCTCCTAGTATTGCTTCACAATAGTTTCACGCCGTCAATACTCCGGCAGCTTCACCGCTCTAAAGGCGAATTCTCCGCAGGCTTGATGCGGCGCAAAGCCCCGTCTTACTCATAATAATCAGTTAAAAAGTTCTCTCTTCTGGCATCTCTAAGCGCTTTGACGATCCGGTCCCTGACTCGGCCCAGATCTGCCTTGCCGCCGGGCAGATCCCTTTGGTCAACAATTGACCTGCCCTCGATCAAGAGCACGCGTGAATCAGCTATCTGCTGCACCTGAATATCATACAGGGCAGTTTCCAGCTCTAAATAGCTGTCAATTTTTCTTTTTATTCCCTCATATTTTTCAACACTGCCTTCATTGCCGACGGACTTAATGACTTCTGTAGCATCAATTGCCAATGTTATTTCGCCTGATTTATTGGATATTCTTGTCTTAAGCACATTGAGGGCTTTCTTCCTTCTGATGTTGATTTGATGCTCATTGAAATAACTTAATACCGATCTCATCCTTTCCTCCATGTCGGTATTTGCTTCGACCATATCTGTCCGGACGGGATCAGTCTCTTTCCTGTTGCCTTCCTTTGGCTTAATGAACCTCATTGTGTCAAGGACTGTTTCCAACGGTTTGAACCCGCTCCTGTAACGAATGTCGATGCCCCTGACATAAAGCTGTTTCATCCTTTCTATCCGCATGCGCTCTATAAAAGTGAGGAGTGCAGCCCCGTCGTATCCGGCCTTAGGCAGCAGTTCCAATGTGATAAGGTCCGTCTCTTTTTCCAGGTCAATGTCATAAAAATTTATGACTGCCCTGTTTAGATAAGTCTTGACCATGCTGCCGGCCACCTTGCCGCTCTGGGTCGCAGCTGCAGCCTCTGCCACTGTGCTCAGGTCTATCTTATCGTTGCGGGATGACTGGATAAGCCAGTGTGATCGGTCACAATGGCTGAACTCACGTGCAAGAACAGCGGCTGTCTCGTCATCGCTTCTGAGAAACTCAAGCATCCCTGTTGTAATATATGTCAGTCCCCCGGGAAGAGAAAATGAATGAGGATCGCTCCTTTCGATTATCCTGACTTCATAGTTCAGGTTCCTTTTCATATGAGGTTTGAGCCTGGCAGCGATCTCAGCCAGCTTGCCTTCCCTTTTGGGATCCTTCACCAGTGGGATCTGCTTCTCTACCTGTTCCGAAATGTTCTCTGTTATTTTCCTTTCCTTCTCAAGGGCCTCCCGCGGAACAGGGTTCGCTTCATCGGCGATCCCGGGCATTACAAAAATAATTGGAATAATTAGGGCAAGAAAGAGAAAAGAGAGTAACTTTTTCATAAGGATCCCTCCGGGGTCTGCATACTATCCTTACATTTTAGCTTTAAGGCAGTCAGGAAACAATTGGCAGAATTACGGCAATGTCCGGCCGGAGGGGGGCAGCCTC
>DAIRTK010000168.1:0-1562 GCA_036803945.1 Synergistaceae bacterium | reverse complement strand
CCTAAACTCCGCTCTTTTTAATAACCAGATTGGCTTCGACAGGAACTCCAATCCCCATCTTCTCGAATATCGTTCTCTGTTTTTTTGAGATCTCCGTCAGCCTCCATTTTCCACCTACTTTGACAGCTCGAAGCTTCGACAGTTCCATGAGGATGTCATCGATGGATTTCTTATCCAGTAGCTCCGCCTCCCAGGCTCTGCGAAGCAGCATCGCCCTGAGAATCAACGATATGAAGAAGATGAACAGCAATCCCTGAAGAGTTTCGATCTTATGCACTCTCAGAGGCATAGCCTCCAGCTCGTTCTTCAACTCATCGAACTTCTTTTCGACCTCGTCCCTTTCCCGATACAGTGAAAGCACTTCATCCCAGTCCCTTTTTGCAGAGGATAGCAGAATGGTCTTCCCAAATCTGTTTGTAGCCTGGGATATGGCATTAATCCGCCTGCGAAGTGTGATCTTCTTTCCATCGACATTGCACTCGAAATACCTTTCAAAATTGCCTGCAGTCCTCTTGAACTGATCAACCGGATTCTTGAACTCCTTGCCATTGAGTGGGCACTCGATATCGATCAGCCGATTGTAGAATGAATTTGTCTCCAGGCCCTCTCGCTTCTTATTATAGAGTACGTATCCATAAGCCTGGACGCCACCAATCTGAACATCGCTTTCCAGAACATAGAAAATGTCTCCTCCGAACCTCCTGGCATTGGCAGGATTCTCGATCTCCCGATTCGTCTCACTGATCAGTCCCTTGCCTAAATTGACGCTGAACGGGAGCGGCAGGATGAAGTCGATGTTCTCACTGCTCAGTTCCTTGATGTTGTTCTCGCTGTAGAATCCACGATCCAGGATGAATAGGCTCTTATTGATGCCGAATGCCTTGGTTTCGGCTACCAGATTCTTCAGAGTAACTACATCGTTGATGCTTCCTGGAAATAGCTTAAAATAAAGAGGTAGATGCCTGTTTAGCGACAATACCAGCCCAAGATTGACCTGGGGCAAATCCAGGCCATCGCGATTGTAGCCCCATTCCAGCCAATCGATATTCCTGGACGCAGATGAGAACGAGGTGATATCATATACGAGCGTATCACTCTCGCCGGCGATCAGGGAATTGTAGAATGATGTCAGGGCCCCATCCTGGGAGGATAAGCGCGTCAGGAAATCGGAAAGCCATTGGGAACTGAAGGACTCTTTCAGGGAGTAGATCTCCGGGAGGAAAGAGTCTTCCATGATGTGATGCAGGTTCTTCAGCGAAGTCTGGTGAAGCAGTTTGCTCATTGCCAGGGCGAGGATCAGATCACCATCCTTGCCAAATGAGTCGTTGAGCTTCTTTTTGAGCTGGATCTCATCGCTCATGGAGTTCAGCAGATAAGCCGGGCCAAATGATTTTGTAGTCTTAACATCTCGTTCCGAGGTTTTGGGGAGGATCTGGCCTGTGGACTCATCCCAGACGCCCAGATAGCGTCTCTTCTGGCGGGACTGTTTCTTTTCAGGATCCCAATAATTTTCAGCCTCATACGCATAGGTTCGACCCCGGATTTTCTGTTTGACAATGTAA
>DAIRTK010000167.1:0-1585 GCA_036803945.1 Synergistaceae bacterium | reverse complement strand
CGGAATGTGTCAATGAAAAAGAGACACCGACCTTCAATAATTAAGGAGCAACCGGATCGCTCTTTTCCCCTGTCGCGGGAGGATTGATCCACACTGCTTGGGGAAGGGGCGCCGGTGAAGGAACTCCCCTGACGAATCGTTCTGGATGCGCCTTGTAGGCTTTCTCCAAGACCGCTTTTCTTGCTTCCAGAATAGCCTGGGCTTTGCCGTGATGAACTATTTCAGGGGTTAGCAGGCTGATTCCGGTATGTCTATGGTCATGATTGTACCAATGGAAGAAATTTTGACAGAATGACCTGGCCTCTTCCATGGAGCTGAATCGACTGGGAAAATCTGGGCAATACTTGAGAGTTTTGAATTGAGATTCCGAAAAAGGGTTGTCATTGCTGGTATAAGGTCGGCTATGAGTTTTCGTGATTCCAAGATCGGCAAGAAGGAACGCCACGGGCTTGGAGGTCATCGAAGATCCCCGATCGGCATGGATGGTGAGCTGACCGGGTTGAATGCCCTGCTTTTGACAGGTCTGCTCGATAAGACGTTCAGCGAGAGCGGCGGATTCATGGGGGGCAAGCATCCATCCGACCACGTATCGACTGTAGATGTCAAGGATTACATAGAGATAGAAATAGCTCCATTTGACCGGTCCCATGAGCTTAGTGATATCCCACGACCATACGCAATTGGGGGCTGTGGCCAAGAGCTCCGGCTTGTGGTAAATGGGATGAGAGAGCTGGTTTCTGCGTTCTTTTACTTCTTTATTGGCGGCCAGGATTCGATAGAAAGTCCTGACAGAACAGACGTAGACGCCTTCATCAAGCGATGTGGCGTAGATTTCCTGAGGGGCTTTGTCGATAAAGCGATCGGAGTGGCATAGCTCAAGAACCTGCTGTTTTTCTTGTTCGCTCAAAGCGCGCGGGGAGGTTTTCGGAACTTTTTCATTTGTCGCAGCTTTTTTTCGGCGATAGAAGGCGGCTCGGCTCAAGCCGAGCGCCTGGCAGGCTTGCTTGACGCTCGTTTCGGGAGAAAGATTCTCAACGGCTTTCATGAGTTGCTCCCTTCCGGCGCGTCCAGCTCCAGGATTTGAGAAATTTTTTTTTGAACGTCAAGTAGGGTTTCAGCCTGCTTGAGCTTTTTGGCCAAACGCTGGTTCTCCTTGCGCAATCGCTCGACTTCGGGGAGCAAAGGATTGGGCTCGGCGGGCTTACGACCGCGTTTAGCGGGACTGAGCCCCTGTAGGATTCCCCGTTCGCGCTGACGACGCCACTCGCTCAAGAGAGAGGAGTAAAGGCCCTCTTTGCGAAGCAACCGGCCGATAGCGCCTGATTCGTTACATTGGTCGGCCTGCTCGATGATCTGCAGTTTGTACTCGGCGGTAAACCGTCTGCGCGTCGCCTTAGGCAGCACTTCCGGATCCTCCGGGAGAACCCTTCCGGCAGCTTCGGGCTCGCTACGCTCGCCCTGCGCAGCCTCCAGGGTTCTCCCCTTTGTTGCATCGACAAACTGAGTTGTTTTCATATCGATCTCCTTCCCGCCCTCGACATTAATTTAACATCGGGAAGGTGTCTCGGCTACATTGGCACAGAGG
>DAIRTK010000166.1:0-1595 GCA_036803945.1 Synergistaceae bacterium | reverse complement strand
TGAATTTCTGTAAGAAAAAAGGCTACAAAAATGTTAACCTATGGACGATCGACATATTAAAACCGGCAAGGCATTTATATGCAAAATTTGGATTTGAGCCCAATGGCAATACCGTAGAGAATACCGACTGGGCAGATTATCCAATGCTTGAAGAAGAGTGGGTCTATCACGGATAATAAAAAAGGTCCTTCGAAAAACTCGAAGGACCTTTGGCATATTCTGGTGGAGCTTAGGGGATTCGAACCCCTGACCTCTTGAATGCCATTCAAGCGCTCTCCCAACTGAGCTAAAACCCCAAAGTCGAACATGGGCCATTATACTGATTAGGTTAGAAGGTGTCAATACTATTATAAGTGCATGAAAAGTCTTACTACGGCAGGAAAAACAAAAGCCTGCACAACTGCTTACTTAACTCTGGTACTCCTGTTTGCACTTGCCGGATCATCCTTGGCGATCACAAAGGATGATCTTATGCCTCATATTTTCAAATCGCTGCGACACGAAGTACCGGCTAAATATCTGACTGATACAGCTGATGAACTGACCGGATCTTCGGCACTGAGGCTCGCGCTTGAATCAATGGGCTGGGGCTTTGTTATTACGGTCTACGATCAGGTGGCAATATTGCCGGATTGGAGTCACCTTGACCCTGTTGCAGAGATAGCCAAAAAGATATCCCCGCCGCTTCCTGCAGCAATTCTGGACTGCCTTGACGGCCCTTTCGGGGAAGAGGATATTAAGGTACTGACAGGATGGCTCGAACTGTGCAGGAAGAAAGTATCCTGGAAGGACTCATTCTCTTCGGAGGGAACTGTTCTCACCTTGTTCAAACACGGTATAGGCGACCCGAACGGGCCGGCAAACGGGGATCCGAAAAAAGGCGTGAATGAGCCCCTTTTCGCAGCCATGATCACAGTTGATATGAGCGCAGTGAACTGCCAGATCGCAACAGCTGTTATGGTTGGGGCAAACAAGGCTCCGCTGGCTACCATAGCAGTCGAAAACTACGGGGTGATAGGCGGGATCAACGGAGGATATTTTGCCGGGGCTAAACCAATTGGCGTACTTCGCAGGCAGGGATACACCGACAACGCCAGATTCTGGCCGCAGCGCTCTGCTTTCGGATGGAACAAGAGGGGTGAAACAGTTTTCATCGACGGCAGGGAGATCGCCGACATCAGCTCTGACAGACGATTCGACAAATATACCGAGATGCTGCAGGCAGGACCGCTGCTTCTGAAAAATGGAGAATATGCTGACAACACTGAAAACATCAAAGAGAACGTACTCAATATGCGCCATCCAAGAACGATAGTAGGAACTGACGGCAAAAGGGTGATGTGGGCCGTAATAGACGGCAGGGACAACATGCACAGCGTTGGTGCTACCATGGACGAGACAAGAAAGGTCTGCAGATGGCTGGGAATGTCCACAGCCCTGAACCTTGACGGAGGAGGCTCCAGTTCTCTATGGTGGGGAGGCAATACTTTTTCCCTTCCCAGCAACACCAATGATTCCGAACGTCCTATCCCTTACGGAGTCCTGATATTCCGGGAGGGTTCCGGAGTCAGGGAATGACAAGTCATTTTTTGAGA
>DAIRTK010000165.1:0-1640 GCA_036803945.1 Synergistaceae bacterium | reverse complement strand
TCAGACTGAAGACAAAGCTCCCAAACAGGTATTCTGTTCGGGAGCTTTTATCGACAAATAACAAAGTCCACAAAGAAGCAAAATGATGGAAAGCAGGTCCAAGGGAGGTGTTCAGGCAAAGGAAAAGATTCCTTCACTTCTCTTTGTCAGGATGATCGCTAACTTCTTCATGTTCATACAGGCAAAGGTAAGGCCCACTTTCATAGACATCTTTTCCTTGCCTCTGTGCTGTGTGTAGCGCATCCCGTGATGCTCCTTAGCCGTCCCGAAGTTCCGCTCGATGGTCTGCTTTCTCAAATCATACAGATCCTTGTTCCCCTGGGTACTGCGAAGTTCCTCGCAGTGGTCCAGATAGGGCTGCCACACGTGCCTTTGGATCACCTTCACATGGTTGCGGCTTCCCGTACACCGGCTCAGATGAGGACAAGCGGCGCACTGTTCTCCGCAGCTCTTGTATTCTCTGTACCCCTCTCTGTTGGTCGTTGAATATTTCAGGATCTGGTTGCCCGGGCAAATGTAGCAGTCGTGGTATTCGTCATAGACATACTCGTACTTTCGGAAGAACCCCTCCTTTGTCATGGGGCGCTTGTAAGGGAAGATCGGCGATGTCCCCTCGTCGATGAGGAGCTTTGCGATGGCGGGCGTCTTGTAGCCTGCGTCGGCCACCATGTTCTGAGGGTTGTAGGGTCTGATCTTTTCGTAAAGAGAAGGGAATGCCGTCGCGTCGTGCACATTGCCCGGATGGACGGTGTAGGCAAGCATCCAGCCGTGTCTGTCGCAGGCAGATCCCACATTGTAAGCAAAGACTTCTTCATGCTCCCCTTTGCGGAACCAGCCGCTTTGAGGATCTGTGGTGCTGACCTTGACTTCCTTGGCATCCTTGTCGCTTAAGCTTCCGCTGCCCGGACCCTGATCCTCCTGATCATCATCCTTCAGCGGCTTCTTGCCGTGTTCTTTGCGGTCTTCATCGATCTCTTTCTTCAATTGCTGATCGTAGAAGCGGGCTGCTTTTTTGGCTGCCAGGATCTTCTTGGCCTTTTTCTTGTTGGCGCTGGCTTTCACATGGGTCCCATCCACAAAGATGGTGGAAGTGTCTACCAGATCCTTTTTCATGCATTGGAATAATATTTCCTGAAAGATCTTCTCAAACAGATCCGTTCCTTCAAACCTACGCTTGTAGTTTTTCCCGAAAGTGGTGAAATGAGGCACGCTGTCGTAAAAATCCAAACCGAGAAACCACCGATACGCCATGTTCACTTCGATTTCCCGAATCGTTTGCCGCATGCTCTTGATCCCGAACATATACTGGATGACTGGGATCTTGATCAGCAGAACAGGGTCAAGGCTCGGGCGCCCCACATCGGGGCTGTACTGATCCTCTACCAGGCTATAGATAAAAGTGAAGTCGATGGCTTTCTCGATTTTTCTCAGCAAATGATCCTCTGGCACCAGCTGGTCTATGGAGACCACCTGGAGTTGTTCTGGCTTTCCTGTTTTTCTGGATAGCATTGTCTCCCTCCGACGCTTTTGATAAATACATTATACCATAATTGCACCGGAAAGTGTTGAAATCTCAATGCTTTTAGTGCCTTTAACACAAAGACAAACCCAGTAATGCAACTGGGTTTGTCTTCAGTCTG
>DAIRTK010000164.1:0-1648 GCA_036803945.1 Synergistaceae bacterium | reverse complement strand
CAACTGGTACACCAGAGGTTCGTCCATCCCGGTCCTCTCGTACTAGGGACAGATCCCCTCAAAATTCCTACGCCCACGGTAGATAGGGACCAAACTGTCTCACGACGTTTTAAACCCAGCTCACGTACCGCTTTAATCGGCGAACAGCCGAACCCTTGGGACCTGCTCCAGCCCCAGGATGCGATGAGCCGACATCGAGGTGCCAAACCTCCCCGTCGATGTGAACTCTTGGGGGAGATCAGCCTGTTATCCCCGGCGTACCTTTTATCCGTTGAGCGACGGCCCTTCCATTCAGAACCGCCGGATCACTAAGACCGACTTTCGTCCCTGATCGAGATGTCTCTCTCACAGTCAGGCTCCCTTATGCCTTTACACTCTACGGCTGGTTTCCAATCAGCCTGAGGGAACCTTCGCGCGCCTCCGTTACTCTTTGGGAGGCGACCGCCCCAGTCAAACTACCCACCAGACAGTGTCCCCGACCCGGATGACGGGCCTAGGTTAGACATCCAAAACAACCAGGGTGGTATTTCAAGGACGACTCCACCGACACTGGCGTGCCAGCTTCAAAGTCTCCCACCTATCCTACACAAGCTATTCCGAATGTCACTGTCAAGCTGTAGTAAAGGTTCACGGGGTCTTTCCGTCTTGCCGCGGGTACTCGGCATCTTCACCGAGAATTCAATTTCGCTGAGCCACTGGTTGAGACAGCGCGGAAATCGTTACGCCATTCGTGCAGGTCGGAACTTACCCGACAAGGAATTTCGCTACCTTAGGACCGTTATAGTTACGGCCGCCGTTTACTGGGGCTTCGGTTCAATGCTTCTCTTGCGATGACATCTCCCCTTAACCTTCCAGCACCGGGCAGGCGTCAGACCCTATACGTCGTCTTGCGACTTAGCAGAGTCCTGTGTTTTTAGTAAACAGTCGCTACCGCCTCTTATCTGCAACCCCCCTCGGCTCCAGGAGCAAGTCCCTTCACCTGGCGGGGGCACACCTTCTCCCGAAGTTACGGTGTTATTTTGCCGAGTTCCTTAACCAGGGTTCTCTCACGCGCCTGAGGATTCTCTCCTCGCCCACCTGTGTCGGTTTACGGTACGGTCAGCCTGTGCGCTGGCTAGAGGCTTTTCTTGGCAGCTTGGGATCAGCCGGTTTGCGGGGCTTGCGCCCCTTCCGCGTCACCCCTCGGTGTTATGAAGAAACGGATTTGCCTGCTCCTTCCACCTACGGGCTTACACCGGGACTTCCATCACCCGGACGGCCTACCCTTCTGCGTCCCCCCATTGCTCATAACGCTCACAAGCTGGTGCGGGAATATTAACCCGCTTCCCATCAGCTACGCCCTTGGGCCTCGCCTTAGGGGCCGACTTACCCTGGGAAGACGACCTTTACCCAGGAAACCTTAGGCTTACGGCGAACGGGATTCTCACCCGTTTTATCGTTACTCATGTCAGCATAATCTCTTGCACTTCCTCCAGCGCTCCTCTCGGTGCGCCTTCACCGGCTTGTGCAATGCTCCCCTACCCAATCCCTAAGGATTGCCGCGGCTTCGGCGGAAGACTTAGCCCCGTTTCATTTTCGGCGCAAGATCACTGAACCAGTGAGCTATTACGCTTTCTTTAAAGGATGGCTGCTTCTAAGCCAACCTCCT
>DAIRTK010000163.1:0-1669 GCA_036803945.1 Synergistaceae bacterium | reverse complement strand
TCCCAATTGCAGCAATCGGGGCAGATCGGAGATGGTAGCGACGCAATATGCAGTGGTCCCAGGTAAGACGTATTGGTCATACGTCGAAGCGACGGACCGCAAATGTTGCTAAGCTAGGGCTTCGAGATGCCCCTATTGCACACAAAAATCCCCGAGGGATTGCCCCCTCGGGGATTCATTGTTTTCAAATGGCGCGCCGGACAAGATTTGAACTCGTAACCTTCGGATCCGTAGTCCGATGCTCTATCCAGTTGAGCTACCGGCGCAGTTCGTTATTGATGGCGGTGAGGCAGGGATTTGAACCCTGGAGGGCGGTTTTAGCCACCCTACCCGCTTAGCAGGCGAGCGCCTTCAGCCTAGCTCGGCCACCTCACCAACAGGGGCTATTTTATTGCTCAAGACTGGCTTTGTCAATACCTTTAAAGCCTCATATTACTGCTTATCTTCTGATTTTACGGCATCTGATGCCGGAGCGGGGAAGATTTCAGGATCGAGTATCTTTATCTTCGCCCTTGAGAGGAGCATCTCGTAGAACTCCTGCTGCTTTTCCTGAGCCTTCTGGTTTCTTATCATCGTTTTGACATCCCCGCTGACTTCATCGTAGCTCAGCTGCTTTTCTGCCTCTTTGCTCCTTTTGATCGCAACATATGAATCATTGCTTGTTACAGGCATTACAGGGGAGACCTTGTCAAACGGAAGATCCTTAAGTGCGGCAAGGGAGTCAGACATCATCTGCTCGGTTATAAGCACCGGTTTGTCAAAGGGGGTGGAAGACATTATGTCCGCCTTATGCTCGTCCATTACCTTGTCCCAGGCTTCCCCGCCCTCTATTGCCTTTTGGGCCAGCTTTGCGGACTCAGTGCTTTTGAAGGTAGCGATGTTCACCTTAAAGCCGGCAGGCTGCTTGTAGAGGAAAGTTTTCGCAGAATCGTAAAATTTGCGCGCTTCGGCGTCCGGGATATCGATTTCTGACGCAAGTGATTCCATCACCTTTTGCTGCGATATCTGCTTCTTAAGGTCAGACTTTATCTGCATCTCAGTTACACCGGAACGCTCAATGTACGCCTTGAACTCTTCCCTGGTCGGATAACTGTCCATGATATTCCTGTAAGCCGCTTCTATCTCATCCTCTGTCACTTCGATCTTGCGGGCCTTGATCTCTTTTTCAAGTTCCGCCTCTATCGCAGTGCTGTCAAGGATAGCTTTCCTCATAAAGGGGATATCTGCAGATGTGACTTCCTTTTCTGCTCCAAGGTGCTCGGCAAGCTGCATAGTTCCCTTTTCAATGTCTGAACGCATGACATCTTTGCCGTCTATCTCTGCAACAGCATAGTCCCTCTGTCCGTCAGACCCTCTTCCGGAACGGGAATAGAGACCATAACCGGCGAAGCTGGAAAGCACAAAAAATGCTATAACAGCTATCATTATTGCCTTAACGTGTGTTCTCAGGTAACTCAACAAGGAAAATCGTCCTCCTTCAATTAAAAAGCCTGGGTGCAGTCGGGTGATTCATCCGCGACGTGAAGCTGTTTAAAGACCGGCAAGCTATTGTTTTAAGCATTGCTGAGCGGCCTTAAAGACTGGCAAGCAATTGGCAAACGTAGGCAAGCAATAGGCAAGCAGTCGATTAAAATACTGTCAAACAATGGTCAAACGGTTGTCAAACAGT
>DAIRTK010000162.1:0-1670 GCA_036803945.1 Synergistaceae bacterium | reverse complement strand
TCGCTGGAGAATTTGCATCGCTTCGCATCGCGGAGAATTCAAGCACTGTGGCTGAAGCCACGGAGAATTTGCGGCTTTACAAGCCACGGAGAATTCGCGAGGATCATCGCTGGGGAATTTGCATCGCTTCGCATCGCGGAGAATTGCGGCCAAAGGCCGCTGAGATTCAAAATCACCCAGCAAGCATTTTTCCGTCATCCCCGAGTGCTTCAGTCGGGGATTCAGTGACTTCGAACCTAGGTTGTGACTGATTCCTCAGGATCTAAACAAAAGCCGCTGGATTCCCGATAGAGGCATTCGGGAAAGACGATTCATTTGATTCTTGGTGTTAAGCTTCAAGAATGAATTCCCCGCAGCCAAAGGCTGCCAATTCTCCGGAGGAAGTACACTCCGCAATTGGGGCAGATCGGAGATGATAGCGACGCAACATGCAGTTGACTTTTTCAAAGTATGTTATGCAATTGGGATAGAGAACAGGTGATAACGACGCAATGTGCAGCGTATTTTTTCAAAGCATATTATGCAATTGGGGCAGATCGTGGATGATGACGACGCAACTTGTGATGGTCCAAACCGAGGCGTATTTTAATACGTTGAGGTGAAGGAGCATCGTATGTTGCTAAGTCAGCGCCGCGAGATGCCCCAATTGCACGTTGACAAGAGACATGAACATGCTAGAATAACTCCCGTGTCATATTTTTGCACCATGTACCTTGATGTGACGTTGATTGTCGAGTTATAGGTTTTTACGATCGTTCGACGACAGTTTGACAACCGTTTGACGATCGTTTGACTGCTTAGCCGGTTCTTACAACCGTTTCACGCCGGACGGGGTCCGGCAGTTTCACGCGACAGAATTTGTCGCAGCTTCACGGCTGAAACACCGCCGCTTAACGCGGCAAGCCATACGCCGCAGCATTGAAGGAATGGGGCTGTAGCTCAGCGGGAGAGCACTTCCCTCGCACGGAAGGGGTCGGGCGTTCAAATCGCCTCAGCTCCACCATTTTTTTGAACACAGGCGGCAAAATATTTTAACTGTCAGGACGACAGGCCCTTCCTTCTTAACAGAGGGAAGGGCTTTTTTGTCATCGCCCCGGTCTGCACCTTTCCCACACACGGTACTCTGTTTCTGAAAAGCATATTTTGCTATAATCATTCAAATACTTTTACGAGATGTCTCTTAAAAGTGCTAAATTGCTGTTTTAACAGATCCACAACCCTGATCCGCCGGAGCCGGCGTTAAGTCGGCTGCGGCCGCTTTCGGCCCGACATCCGGCAGACAGATACTGAGCCTGCATTTCATTGTTATGAAATCTCGAGGTGTTTTGATTGAGTCTGTTGAGGGAAATGATCAAATACAGCAAAAAACCGCAGCTTATCTTACCGCGGCTTAAGAGAAAGGCAGCAGTGCCCTTCAATTATTTCTGCGCAAAGCACATGCCCCGCTTCATCTTCTCTTCAAATTCACATCAGGAAGAAAGGCCGATACTTCTCTTCGGGGCTTTTGGAGGGCGCCGTTACGATGACAACAGCGCCACCCTCTTTGAATACATGGCAGCCAACGAGCCCGGCTTTGATTGTTACTGGATAATGAGAAAAGACTCCTTTGAGCAGAAGGAAAACGAAAGAAAGATCCCTGCCGGAGACAGAGTCGTTTTTAAGGACACGCT
>DAIRTK010000161.1:0-1677 GCA_036803945.1 Synergistaceae bacterium | reverse complement strand
CCCGAATCCGCAAACCTGTAATTGACGTACCTCAGCCGGGGACATCCCTGGCGGTTTTAGTGCCGGCAACCTCACAGGAGTAGCTGTTTTTTGACTGGAGCCTGTTGAAGCTGCAAAAACCGACGCGCTATTTTTCCCTGAGACGGGTCTTTTTGTCGGTTTGAGGACGCACTGACCCCTTGGTTTCACAGTTGTGTTCTTTGATAATTTCGGTTTTCCTGTTCTCGTCAGCAGGGTATCGGCAGGAAGCTGCCGATCCTTCTCTGAATAAGATCAGGTCTGAGCTTCTCCAGCCACCAGGCGTTAACCTTGAGCAGGCTCTTACGGGCGTGATTCACCACGATAGCCGCACTGCGCAGCAGATAATCCTGAATGGTCTTGATCCGCCGCCGCACCTTCGGTACTTCTTCCGTCGAACCGGTTCCCTCGTTCTCGTCCCGCCACTGCCGACCAAGGATGATGAGCAGGTTGTACGCCATGGTTCCCAGGGTCAGGAACACTTCGTTGACGCTGAAGGTTTGGGAAGGAAGTCGCTCCAGGTCAAGGTCGTGCTTGAGCTCCTTGTTCGCTTCTTCTGCCGCGCCCCGTCCACGATAGAGTTCGAAGGCTCTCCGGGGAGAGACTTCCTTGGGCAGATTGGTGGCCAGAATGTGGTAGCGCACATCCTTGATCAACAGCGGTTGACCCTTCTCATCTTCGGCCTTGATCTGGACACAGAAGACGAACCGGCGCGGGGTCTTCCAGCCGTCAGGGGTGTACTCGAACTCTCCGAAATATTCGCCGCCAAAGTCGGTTACCTTCAGGTCCAGAATATCAAGATGCATATTCTCGTTGACCATCCGGTCCAAGGCGCCACTGGCGCGGGCCTTCACCAGATAGTACGCGCCGGCATCCTCACTGGCCTTGACGGTCTTGATGCAGTAGAGCCCGGCATCATAGCGGAACAGAATCTTTTTCCGGTCTATTTTCTCAGGGAGAAGCTCATCGCATTCCTTGATGAACTCGTCAATTGTCTCGATGGCCTTTTCCCGGCCCGGAAGAAGTCGGTGGTTGATGCAGAATCGCTCTCGACCCACTACGGCAAACACGGGGGTATAGCAGAGCTTGCCGTTGTATGTGGTCTCGACACCTTCCCGCTTGGGTGCGAATTGTTCGAAGATGCTCGGGTCAATATCGCAGGGGATGTATCCTTCATCCCCGGGTTCAGCGGTGATGGTTGTCCGGGAAACAATCCTGGCAGCTATCCGCTTGAGCCCCGCTATCTGCGCTTTGCCGTATTTCTCCAGATGCATGGCAACGGCCCGCTCTTTAGGGAGTTTGCCAAATCCCAGCATCTTCTTCAGAAGTTTTTCCTCTCGTGCCAGCCAGGATATGTCGGTAAAGCTGGTACGACGAAGCGCTATGTTGAGAACCAGGGGAAGCAGATGCTGCTCTTCCCGATAGCCATAGTCGATCTGCTTTACCTTTACCTCGCTCCTGATGGCTCGTACCAGTTCGAGTTGCCGCATAAGAGAAGTGAGAAGTTCCAGACCGGCCACGGACGTGAGAACCTGACGGGCCGCGGCAAACTCAAAACCGAGATTGTCTTTCACCATCCGGGTGAACTCCTTCGCAATGAATTTACGAAGGATTATAAACTGTTACACGACCTCAAACCACTAGTTTTGCGGATTGGGG
>DAIRTK010000160.1:0-1680 GCA_036803945.1 Synergistaceae bacterium | reverse complement strand
ACGAAAATGTCTCGTGGATCAGCAGGCTCTTGTCCCGTTAGGCACCGGAGTTTCTGGCTGTGCAAGGACAGGTGTTATCCCGTCTTCGTAACCTATATCAAAGAGCATACCCTCAGACACTTCTCCGGCCATTTTTTTAGGCGGCAGGTTTACAACAAACAGAGCCTGCTTGCCCTCTATCTCTTTCGGGTTATTCCTCTCCTGCTTCATTCCAACGAGTATATTGCGTTTAAAAGTGCCAAAATCAACTGTCAGCCTGACAAGTTTCTGCGAATCGGGCACGTCTGCCACATTCAGTATTTCTCCGACCCTAACGTCTATCTTGTTAAGCAATTTAAATGATATTTCGGGTTTCACCGCATCTGTCATCTTATTACTCCTCCAAACAAGCAATTATAATTAATGATCACCTGGGCCATAGCTTCCTTTTCTTCTGCGCTGACCTTGCCTCTCTGAAGCCTTAAAGTTATAAACCGGCCGCAGATGATCTGTAATATCCGCAGTATCTGAGATATTTGTGATTATCTCGTTCATCGGCTTATAGGCTTCGGGACACTCGTCCAGTGTATCGCAGCTGACCGAGGTGGTATATATCCCCTCCATGGACTTCCTATATTCGTTCATGCTGCATACTTCCTTTGCCATAGTGCGCGACATCAGGCGTCCTGCTCCGTGCGGGGCCGAAAAGTTCCAGTCCGGATTTCCCTTGCCTATACACAGCAGGCTGCCATCACGCATATTTATCGGGATAAGCAGGCGTTCTCCGTTCTGTGCGGAGACCGCACCCTTGCGCAAAATCATTTTGCCGGTGTCTATATAGTTATGTATTGTAGTGAAGGTATCATTTATCTTCCAGCCCATATGTCCGCAGATGCGGTCCACTATCGCCTGCCTGTTTATTTGCGCAAATTTCTGAACTATTTTCATATCGTGGATGTATGAAGTGAAGAGCTTGTTTGACCTGCAGTCCTTAGAGATGAGACCATCCTCCAGATAAGCTAAAGCTTTCGGCGGAAGTTCCGTCTTTTCAGATACGAACTTGTGGAGTTTCCAGGCGGCGTCCTGATACCGGTGAGCCACCTCAAGTCCCAGGTGCCGGCTTCCTGAATGGACGACCAGGCAGTAATTTCCCCCCGTGTCTTTGTTGACCTCAATAAAATGGTTGCCGCCGCCAAGGCTTCCTATACTTCTGTATGCCTTGTCTATATCAACATGTTTGCCGCATTCAAGTTCACCAAGGTCTATCGGAGAGGCAATGTCAAGCGGATCCTTATTTATTGAAAACCCGCTTGGTATATAACTTCGGATAAATTCGTCCAGTTTAAAACAGTCGATCGAATAAGTGTCGATATATGCAACTGTCATGCCACAGCCTATATCTACCCCAACAAGGTTCGGCACGGCCTTATCCCTGATCGTCATAGTAGTGCCGATCGTACAGCCGGCTCCTGTATGAACATCAGGCATTATACGTATACGGCTGCCCTCAACGAAAGGCTGATTGCAGAGCTCCAATATCTGCGCGCCGGCAGATGGTTCGATATTGTCAGTGAAGACCTTAGCCGTATTGTATTTTCCGCGGATCTCGATCATCTCTTAAAGACCCCCTCATTGGAACCATTTACACTGCAACATACATTTTTGTCAACGCCGGGGGAATTGCGGCTCATGGAGCCGCGG
>DAIRTK010000159.1:0-1686 GCA_036803945.1 Synergistaceae bacterium | reverse complement strand
AGTCGTAACAAGGTAGGTGTACCGGAAGGTGCGCCTGGATCACCTCCTTTCTAGGAGCGAATGAGCGAAGGTCTGAGGACCGGAACTCGACGCGACTAGTAGTAAAACAAGTCCTTCGACGGTGTCGAAGGCGACTCCAGATGCGATTGGAGAACCCTCTCCCTCGCTTCTTCCTATCACTCCTCAGCGGTTAAGGTCTGCCGAAAGGCAGGAACGCTGGCAGCACCTTACCAATTGAATATGCATGTAGGCTAAAAAAGAAAACACAGCGTTTTCGAAGTGTGAAGAGCGGGAAGAGGATTGACCTCTCCGCATCACGTGAAGAAAGCTAGTAAGGGCTTATGGTGGATGCCTATGGTGCCAAATGCCGAAGAAGGACGTGGGTCACTGCGAAAAGCCTCGGGGAGCCGTGAACAGGCGCCGATCCGGGGATATCCGAATGGGGAAACCCATCCTGTCGAACACAGGATACCCTCCGTTGAACACATAGACGGAGAGGAGGGAACCTGGGGAACTGAAACATCTAAGTACCCAGAGGAAAAGAGAGAATTCCCAAAGTAGTGGCGAGCGAAATGGGAGCAGCCCAAACCGAGCTGGCAAGCCAGGTCGGGGTTGTAGGGTCTGACATATGGGAGTAAGAAAACGAACTGCTAGTGGAATGGTGTGGGACAGCCAACCAGAGAAGGTAACAGTCCTGTACGCGAAAGCGGATCGTCTCCCGTCGGATACCTGAGTACTACCGGGCACGCTAATCCGGTAGGAAGCTGGGGAGTCCACTCTCCAAGGCTAAATACATTTGGCAACCGATAGTGAACAAGTACCGTGAGGGAAAGGTGAAAAGTACCCCAGTTAGGGGAGTGAAATAGAACCTGAAACCATAAGCCTACAAGCAGTCGAAGGGCTAATGGCGTGTCGGTGCTCCATCGAAAGGTGGGTGCGCGGCGCTATGCCTGACGGCGTGCCTCTTGGAGAATGAGCCTGCGAGTTAATCTCAGTGGCGAGGTTAAGGCAGAGACAGCCGAAGCCGCAGCGAAAGCGAGTCTGAATAGGGCGAGAGTCGCTGGGATTAGACACGAAACCGGGTGAGCTACTCATGGCCAGGGTGAAGCGGGGGTAAAAGCTCGTGGAGGCCCGAACCTACTAATGTTGCAAAATTAGGGGATGAGCTGTGGGTAGAGGTGATATGCCAAACGAACTCGGAGATAGCTTGTTCTCCCCGAAATAGCTTTAGGGCTAGCGCTATCTGTTCAGTACTGGAGGTAGAGCACTGAATGGGCTAGGGGGCTTAGTGCTTACCGAACCCAATCAAACTCCGAATGCCAGTACTCCAGAGGATAGCAGTCGGACTACGGGAGATGAGTTTCGTGGTCAAAAGGGAAACAGCCCAGATCATCGGCTAAGGTCCCCAAATCCAAGCTAAGTGGGAAACGATGTGGGGTTACTGAAACAACCAGGAGGTTGGCTTAGAAGCAGCCACCCTTCAAAGAGTGCGTAATAGCTCACTGGTCTAGTGATCCTGCGCGGAAAATGTAACGGGGCTAAGCTTGGTACCGAAGCCATGGGATTGTCCCTTCGGGGATGATCGGTAGGGGAGCGTTCTGCCAGCGGAGAAGCGGTACCGGAAGGAGCCGTGGAGCGGGCAGAAGTGAGAATGCAGGCATGAGTAGCGTAAAACACGTGAGAACC
>DAIRTK010000158.1:0-1687 GCA_036803945.1 Synergistaceae bacterium | reverse complement strand
ATTCGGAGTTTGATAGTTTTCGGTAACCGGTGAAGGCCCCTAGAACATTCAGTGCTCTACCTCCGGGTATCTAAAACTGAGGCTAGCCCTAAAGCTATTTCGAGGAGAACCAGCTATATCCGAGTTCGATTGGAATTTCACCGCTATCCACACGTCATCCCAGCCTTTTTCAACAGACATGAGTTCGGTCCTCCATATCCTTTTACGGATACTTCAACCTGCACATGGATAGGTCACCCGGTTTCGGGTCTACAGCATGCAACTAATTCGCCCTGTTCAGACTCGGTTTCCCTACGGCTCCGAAGCTCCAGCTTCTTAACCTCGCTGCACACCATAACTCGTTGGCCCGTTCTACAAAAAGTACAAGGTCACTTGCGCTCCCTTTGCTTGTAAGCATAAGGTTTCAGGTTCTATTTCACTCCCCTCCCGGGGTTCTTTTCACCTTTCCCTCACGGTACTATACGCTATCGGTCACTAGGTAGTATTTAGGCTTGGGGGGTGGGCCCCCCGGCTTCCCACCGGGTTACACGTGTCCGGTGGTACTCTGGTGCCATTCTATGATTAGTTGATTTCGTCTACAGGACTTTTACCCTCTGCGGTCTGTCTTTCCAGACAGGTTCGACTATCAACACCTCAACTTGCGAATGGTCCACAACCCCACAGTAAACTGTGGTTTGGCCTCTTCCCCTTTCGCTCGCCGCTACTTAGGGAATCGATGTTTCTTTCTCTTCCTCCGGGTACTTAGATGTTTCAGTTCCCCGGGTTACCTCCTCCATGCCTATTGATTCAGCATGGGGTACCTACGCATTACCGTAGGTGAGTTTCCTCATTCGGAAATCTGCGGATCAACGGATATTTGCTCCTGCCCGCAGCTTATCGCAGCTTGTCACGTCCTTCTTCGGCTCCTAGTGCCAAGGCATCCGCCTTATGCTCTTATTCACTTGACCAAAAGTGATTTGCCTACCCAGCGTTTGAGTAGGACTTAAAAAAATTTACTACTTGTTAATTAACTCTCGTAAATTGTTTTCTGGTTTCTCGGTTGAAATCGTATTTAATACCCTTTTAGCTCTCTTTTCAGAAAAACTGCTTAGTTTTAAATATTGCTGCGCTGCCATGGCTATGGCAACACAACCTCGATTTCGTTGTTATTTGTTTTTACACATTTCATTATTCAGTTTTCAAGGTGCATTTGCTTGCACATCGCTGTGCATTAAGCGACAAGGCAAGCTTTGGTGGGCTTGGGAGGACTCGAACCTCCGACCTCACGCTTATCAGGCGTGCGCTCTAACCACCTGAGCTACAAGCCCTTAAAACACATAGTGTAGAAATTGAAGTCTCCTTAGAAAGGAGGTGATCCAGCCGCACCTTCCGATACGGCTACCTTGTTACGACTTCACCCTAGTTATTAGTTTCGCCTTAGGTAATCTATTATTCGACCAACTTCGGGCGCCCCCAACTTCCATGGTGTGACGGGCGGTGTGTACAAGACCCGGGAACGCATTCACCGCAGCATTCTGATCTGCGATTACTAGCAACTCCGACTTCATGTAGGCGAGTTGCAGCCTACAATCCGAACTGGGATCGGCTTTTGAGATTGGCTCCACGTCACCGTCTTGCGTCTCTTTGTACCGACCATTGTAGCACGTGTGTAGCCCAGAACATAAGGGGCATGATGATTTGACGTCAT
>DAIRTK010000157.1:0-1688 GCA_036803945.1 Synergistaceae bacterium | reverse complement strand
CACACCATACACCACATCACAATGACAGAGAGAATTTCAAAACTTAGAAAAATATCGGTGGAGACCGAACCGACGCTCTCAATAGAGAGGGCACTCATTGAAACTCAATTCTATAAAGAGAATCTGGATAAATATCCTGTACCCATACTAAGAGCACTCAACTTCCTGGAGATCTGCAAGAAAAAGACAATTTACATAGGTGAGGATGAGCTTATAGTAGGTGAGCGGGGTCCAAAGCCAAAGGCTGTACCTACCTTTCCGGAGCTAACCTGCCATTCGGTGGAGGACCTGAACATCCTCAACTCAAGAGAGTTGCAGAGATATACAATAAGTCAGGAGGATATAAAAAGATATGAAGAGGAGGTAATTCCGTTCTGGAGTGGCCGTACACAAAGGGAGAGGATATTCTCTCATGTGCCACAGGATTGGAGAGATGCTTATGAATCAGGCCTTTTCACAGAGTTTATGGAGCAGAGGGCACCCGGACACACCGCCCTTGATGGTAAGATTTACAAATTCGGGATGCTGGATTTTAAACGGCAAATCAGGGAGCATCTTGACTCGCTAGACTTCCTTAACGATCCTGAGGCCACCGACAAGCAGGAGCAGCTCCGGGCGATGGACATCTCCTGCGATGCGGTAATCCTTTTTGCTGAGAGGCACGCTCTCCTAGCGGAGAAAATGGCTGCCGATTTACAGAAAGAATTGGAGAGTAAGTATGATGCAACTGGAAATAGTAAGGCCGATGAGTCCATTAGAAGAGCTAGTGAGAGACGCATTCAGGAGCTTCGCAAAATTGCGGAGGTGTGCCGGTGGGTTCCGGCAAATGCGCCACGGAATCTGCATGAGGCGTTACAGATGTACTGGTTTGTTCACCTCGGCACCATAACTGAGCTAAATGGGTGGGATGCAATGAACCCGGGCCATCTTGACCAGCATCTGGCTCCTTTTTATGAAAAGGAGATTGCAGAGGGCACCCTGACCCGTGATGAGGCAAAGGAGCTTATCTCCTGCTTCTGGATTAAGGTAAACAACCACCCTGCCCCTCCAAAGGTGGGAATTACTGCAAGGGAGAGTGGCACATACAACGACTTCACAAACATAAATATAGGGGGTGTAAAGCCGGACGGCACAGATGGCAGCAGCGAGATTTCATACATAATCCTGGAGGTCATTGATGAGCTTCATATCCTCCAGCCGGGCAGCTCCATCCACATCAGCAGCAGAACTCCCGACAGGTTCCTCCTGGCAGGGTGCGAAGTAATCCGGAAAGGGTACGGATATCCGTCGGTTTTTAATGCCGACGCCTATATTCAGGAGATGGTGAGGCAGGGCAAGAGCCTTCAGGATGCGCGCGAAGGTGGCTGCAGCGGCTGTATAGAGGTGGGCGCATTCGGCAAGGAGGCCTATCTTCTTACCGGTTACCTGAATGTTCCTAAAATTCTGGAAGTTACCTTAAACAACGGCGTTGATCCTGTGGGCGGAAAACAGGTGGGTCTCAAAACCGGAGAGGCTGCAGATTTTAAAAACTTTGATGAGCTTTATGATGCTTTTATTAAGCAGCTCAACTATATAACTGATTTAAAGATACGGGTAAGCAACTATATTGACAGAATGTTTGCAAAATATGCCCCGGCCACCTTCCTCTCAGTTGTAATTGAAGATTGTATCAAAAAGGGGAGGGATTA
>DAIRTK010000156.1:0-1713 GCA_036803945.1 Synergistaceae bacterium | reverse complement strand
TGCCAACCATAACGTGGCTGTCCCTGCTGTCAAAAAGCATCGTCTGGTATATGAGTTTCTTTTCGTTCCCTGCGGTATATCCCACTATCTCGATCCCGTTCAGTCCGTCGATCACTACCTCTTTTTCAGAGATTATATCGATCTTTTCTCCTTTTTCTATCATTTGGAGCCTCTCCTTTGCAAAACCAGGCTGTTTATCAGCCGTTACAAAGGTGTTAGAAATACTTGATACTACAAATAGTGATCCGTCATCCTTTTTTGTAGGCAGTAATCCGTCCTTTGTATATATGACCGCGCCCTCAAGAAGTCCGGCCAGTTTGAGCGGAGTCCCGTGCACATCAATATTGCCCTGCGGTATCTCTGTCGACAAAGTAATTTTTTCGTTTTCCCAGTATGCACTTTTTAAAGATCTCAGGACAGACTCTGCCCTTACCTGGTCTTTGGCCGGGTACAGGCCGTTGATCATCCAACATTGTTCGCCCCTGTCAACAATGAGCGTCCATTTACCTGCCACATTTGAGCCTCTCTTCTGGAATATTTTCATGAGGATCGCCGGAGTCCCGTTCCAGATGAATTCATTTTTCATTTTAAGCTCCATTCCTGCCTTGTCGAGGTTCTCCTCGGTGAATTCATTAAGCAGGGCGGAATATGAGAGACGTATGGACGATCCTTCAAAGGAGACCTTTTGCGATCTGTCCAGACACCCTGCCTGGGTCTTCACAAAGCTGCAGCCTTCAGGCAGGACAACATAGACAGGGATTGCAAAAACTGACCTGTGAAGGGGACTCATTTCGACATCTATTACCCTGGTTGCTTCCGCATTGGAGCTGACTGCCGCAAGCATAAGGAACGACAAAGAGCAGATCAGCTTTACCGTGCTGCTAAAAAAACTCATTATTCCGTAACGGCATCCCCGGACAGAGGCTCATTATCTTCAGATGCTTCCTGAGTCGGGTCCCGGTCTTCATCATCGCGATCTCCCGCATCCGGCCTTATGGGGACATCATCGGTAATGCCGGGTATATCCGGCAGTCCCGGAGCCACCTTTTTTAGCAGATCCCTGAAAAATCCCTTCACTTTTCCTGATGCGAGGTTTTCAGAGAGAGCCTCAGCTCCCGAGAGGGCTTTCTCTGTGCCTATGGAGCGCAGCGCTTCAACTTCTTTTTCTGCAGCTCCGTAATCCTTATCCCTTATATATAGGAGGCCCAGTTTATATCTGGCTTCCACGTTGTCCGGCTCCAACTTTACAAGTTTTTCCAAATACATGACTGCGGATTCGTAATCCTCCATTCCAAGGCTGCTCTCAGCAAGTCCCCTGAGAACTCTGGAATCAGGCCTGAGGCTATATTTTTCGGCTTTTCTGAACAGATCGGCCGATTCGTGATAATCACCGGAACGAAGCAGCGATTCAGCCTTGGCAATGTTCCTTTCCCTGAGAGTCGCTACTGCAAGAAGACCTGTTGCAGCAAGAAGGACTATAACCATGACAACAACAAGTCCGGAGAAAAAACCCCCTCTTTGTCTTTTCATATCATTTCCTCCAATCAGTCATATAAATCTAAATTTAAGCCTTGCTGATTTCAAAAGTTTATCTCCCCAACCCTCAGGAAAGATCGGAACTCCAGTTGTATTTTATCAGTTTCATAAATTCTCCTGAACGCTCAATAAGATGTATCCCGCAGAAATCCATCGGGTAGAAAAAAATGTGGTTGA
>DAIRTK010000155.1:0-1713 GCA_036803945.1 Synergistaceae bacterium | reverse complement strand
TTGAGAAATACGGTCATGACAGGGTGGCGCATATCATTACCTTCGGCACCATGGCTGCCAAGATGGCCATCAGGGATGTGGCACGAGTGCAGAAACTGCCTCTCCCCGAAGCCATCAGGCTCACAAAGCTGGTACCTGACAGGCCCAACATGACGCTGGCAACAGCGTACGAGGAGGTGCCTGAACTGCTTAAGGAGAAGGAATCAAAGGAACCCCTGGTTGCCCAGACACTCAAGTTTGCCGAGGTGCTGGAAGGGAGTATCAGGCAGACCGGCGTACATGCCTGCGGTATTATAATAGGTAAGAACAGCCTCAGTGAACACGTGCCCATCTGCACGGCAAAGGATACTGACCTTTATGTCACCCAGTACGAAGGCAATCATGTTGAATCAGTGGGGCTGCTGAAGATGGACTTCCTGGGTCTGAAGACACTGTCCATAATGAAGGATGCCGTTGAGAACATCAGGAATTCAAAGGGGATAACCATTGACCTGATGTCACTGGAGCTTGATGACCGTCAAACCTACGAGCTCTTCAGCAACGGTGAAACAACAGGGATATTCCAGTTTGAATCGGTGGGGATGAAAAGGTATCTCCGGGAGCTGAAACCAAACCAGTTCGGTGACCTGATTGCCATGAACGCACTCTACCGGCCCGGGCCCATGGACTATATACCGCAGTATATCAGGCGCAAGCACGGCAGGGAAAAGATAAGCTACGAGGTGCCCGCCATGGAAAAATACCTGAAGGAGACATACGGGATCACCGTCTACCAGGAACAGGTGATGCTTCTTTCCCAGGAGCTGGGAGGATTCTCCAAAGGCCAGGCCGACTCATTGCGCAAGGCGATGGGGAAAAAGAAGCGTGACATCATGGACCGGCTCAAGGAGGAGTTTATCGAGGGATGCCGCAGAAACGGCTACGACCAGAACACCATAAACAAGATATGGTCTGACTGGGAATCGTTCGCCGAATATGCATTCAACAAGTCGCACTCCACCTGCTATGCGCTGATAGCCTACCAGACAGGGTATCTCAAGGCACACTACCCGGCCGAGTTCATGGCTGCTGTGCTGAGCCGGAACATCAGTGACATCAAGAAGATCACCGTCATGATGGAGGAGACCAAACGGATGGGGATTGAGGTTCTCGGACCCGATGTGAACGAGAGCTTCCTCCAGTTCACCGTCAACCGTACCGGTAACATCAGGTTCGGCCTCGGTGCCATAAAGGGAGTGGGAGAAAATGCTGTGCTTCACCTGATTGAGGAGCGTGAGAAGAACGGACCCTACAAGGATATTTATGACCTTGCCGAAAGGGTGAACCTAAATACTGTCAACAAAAAGATGCTTGAGGCCATGGTGGTCTCGGGAGCGCTTGACGGCCTGCCGGGGATGACGAGGGCCCAGTACTTCGCCGCTGACGGGAAGGGCTCAAGCTTCCTGGAGAGCCTGATACGATATGGCAACAGCGTTAAAAACATAAAGAACAGCAGCCAGCAGTCGCTCTTCGGTGATGTGGGCGGATTTGAGCTGGTACGGCCTGAGCCGGCACCCTGTTCTGACTGGTCAAAACTGGAGAAACTGAGCAAGGAAAAGGAGGTAATAGGAATCTACCTTTCTTCGCATCCGCTTGACGACTTCAGGCTTGAGATCAACACATTCTGCAACGCCACCCTGGCTGACCTGCAGAATCTGAGTGAATTTGCCAACC
>DAIRTK010000154.1:0-1738 GCA_036803945.1 Synergistaceae bacterium | reverse complement strand
AGGGCGATACATCCGGAGGTCAAGTGGTGAGCTCCCGGACATTTCTTGAAATAGAGGCGCTTTCTCTGGAACTTGGGGGAGTCCCTATCCTTGAGGACATCTCATTTTCGCTTGAAAAGGGAAAGTATCTTGGCATCATAGGTCCTAACGGCGCGGGCAAGAGCTCACTGCTAAAATGCATCGGCAGACTGCACAAAAACTTTACAGGCAGTGTTTCCCTTGAAGGAACTTCGCTCTCTAATATGTCCGAGCGTACTCTTGCCAGGCGAATAGCATGGGTCCATCAGACCGGTTCAGACTCGCTGCCCTTTACTGTAAGAGAGTTTGCCCTGATGTCACGCTATCCATGGCAGAAGGCCATTGGAGGCGAGACTGTGGAGGACAGGGAGATCATAGACAGATCGCTGGAAACGGCCGACGTCACCGACATTGCTGACAGGCAGCTGAACAGCCTTAGCGGAGGCGAGCGACAGAAGGCCCTGATAGCCGCTGCACTGGCCCAGAGCACGGATATCCTATTCCTTGATGAGCCGACCAGCTTCCTTGATTACAGACACCAGGTGGAGACATTGGAGCTCATAGAGAGGGTCAACAAAGAGCAGGGAATGACAGTGCTCCTGGTAACGCATGACATCAACCTCGCCCTTCACGGTGCTGATGAGATACTGGCGATCAAGAGGGGCAGGATGGCTTGGAAGGGAGAGAGCACCGAACTTCTTAAGGATGGACTGCTCCAGGAAATATTCGACACCTGCTTCATAAGCTTCACTTCAGAGAGACAGCTCATGCCCTACGTTGCTCCCGGGGGGCTTGTAAGATGAGACGCCTTGCCCTGCCCTTCCTCTTCATTTTTTCACTTGCAGTCGTATCCGCCGCACCCTTTATTGGGATGCAGAACATCGGAATATCGGACTTATTCGGCGGCGCGGATGAGAACATCGTCCGGATAATGTGGGATCTGAGGGTCCCGCGAGTGCTTCTTGGATGGATCACCGGCTCCACTCTCGCACTGTGCGGCCTGATCTTCCAGGCGCTCTTCAGGAATCCCCTTGCATCCCCAGACATGCTCGGTGTCTCTACAGGGGCCGCCTTCGGAGCCGTAGTCTATATTCGTACGGGCTTAGTCTTCTCACTATTTGGAGCAGTTTCGGGACTTTCACTGGCCGCATTTGCGGGCGCGCTCGCAGCTACCTTTGCCATATACGCGGCAGGCAACCTTAGGCGGGGCGGGATGTCAGAGGCAACGCTCCTCCTTGCGGGAGTCGCAATGAGCTTCCTTTTCGGGAGCCTTAACATGATCATTCAGTTCACAGGCGGTTACATCGACACATTCAGGATGATGAGATGGTCGATGGGAGGAATCCAGGCAGTCGGCTTCGGCCCGGTTATGGCGACCCTTCCCGCCCTTTTCGTTATTTTTGCTGTTGCATTCTTGACGGCACCTGAGCTCAATCTCTTCGTCTGCGGAGAGGACATAGCAGCCAGCAGGGGCGTCTCGGTCGTCAGGCTCAGAAGGCTCCTTTTCTTCTCGGTCTCTATCGTCATAGGGATCAACGTAGCTACCTGCGGACCGATCGGATTTGTAGGCCTGCTGGGACCGCACATCTGCCGAAAATTTGTGGGAACAGACCACAGGAAGCTTGCACTGGCGTCGCTCTTCTTTGGCGGAGCATTCCTGGTGCTCTGCGACACGGCGGCCCGTATCCTATGGTCGCCTGCCGAAGTGCCGGTGGGAGTC
>DAIRTK010000153.1:0-1757 GCA_036803945.1 Synergistaceae bacterium | reverse complement strand
TTTATCCGGCTGATTATCCTGAATCCGCTGCCGCTTCCGGCCATCTTCTCCAGCACCTCAAGATTGCAGGCGTTGGTAGTTATCGTTATTGGCAATTTATGCGAATAGCGATAATCGATAAGGCTGAAAAGCCGCTCGCTGACCCACCCTGAGTCGTACTGGGTGCCCAGGTCGTCCAGGACAACAAAATCTGCATTTTTTACTTCATCCTCAGTTGCAATTGATGTGTTGTCTTCGAAGCCTCGCTTGATCTCATCAAGCAGAGTTATTACCGGCATAAAAAGCGCTGATTTGCCATTTTGCAGATATTCTTTGGCCTGGGCTGCAGCAAGGTGAGTTTTCCCTGTTCCGGGAGGTCCTCCAAGCAGTAATGAGAGCCCGTACTGTGTGCATTTTTGTGCTAAGGACAGTGCCATGAGTATCTTTTTGTCGCATTCGAAAATGTTGAAATTCTCAAAAGTGCAATTTGAATATTTTTCAGGAATACCGCAGCTTGCGGCTGTTTTCTGGATCTGCACCTGTTTGCTTTCCTCGATCGATTTCTGGCATTTCTCGCCGCCTGTATAAAAAATATTCTTACTGCCATTGCTCACCCTAACGGGTTTCATGACATATCCGTATGTGGGACATCTTGAAACCCCAGGACAGCTCCGGTGGCAATTTTCTTTTTCCATGGCTGAGCACAGGCCGGACAAAGATTTTGGTAATTCCTGAATGTCGGCGTCAGGGTAATACGTCTGCAGCCATTTTAAGATTTCGATTCTTTCATAGCTGTCCTGCATTGCTGCCACACCCTTTCATCCCAAATTCTGCTTCAAGTGCTGCCATATTCGCTTCCTCCCAAGCTTTTTCTTCGACGCAGGGAACAGGATTCTTAGGCTGCGCCCGAGCAGACTTCGTTGATTTCTGGTATTTAAGGCTGTCAAAAATATATTCAAACGATAAGGACGACAAAGGCTTTCCTTGTCTTGAAAACCTCTCAGCCGCTTTTGATATTTCCCGCTGTATCCGCGCCGGAAGGTGGATCTTTTCAAGCGCCATTACAGGCCCCAGCTCTTCAGGGGATAATGTTCTGCGCCCTGTTTTGAAAAGAAGAAATTCCACGGTTTCCTTCATGGCAGATGGTATTTTTTTTATGATCTCGTTCTCGAGTAAAAGTGAAGACTGTTCATCGGGAGCGTTTTCTGCTCCCTCTGAAAGAGTATCTTTTATATCTGGTTCAGTTGGTTCTAGTTCTTTGCGACACTCTGTCGTAACCCCTTGCGACACTGTGTCGCAACCCCCAGCCGCTTTATGACCGATAATGCTGTAGGCAGAAGGGATCCTTGCATTGTCTTTAAAACGCCTGGTGATGCGCAGATAACCATGTTCTTCCAGGGTTTCCAAAGCTCTGTTTACTGAGCGGTCCGAGCAGCTGGCACGTTTGGCAATTGCGGATGTAGACGGCCAGCATGTGCGCCCTTCGACAGAAGCAAAAGTGCAAAGAGCCGTATATACAGCCTTTTCAACTGTCGAAAGGCGTTCGTCCTCCCAAACACAGAGATCTACGATCACGAACCAAAAGTCGCGCTGATCGGAAATTTTTAATGATCCTTCAGACATTGGGATTGATTCTGTCATCAAATGTAGCCTCGCCATCTGCTTTCATAAGTGCTTTGACTGCTTCATGCTTAGCGATGTTTATCGAGCACTCAGAACACCAAGCCTCGCCCATCTCTTCACAGCTGCGGCAACTTGGGGCGTTAGCCCGAATGAAT
>DAIRTK010000152.1:0-1760 GCA_036803945.1 Synergistaceae bacterium | reverse complement strand
GCAAAGCGAAGCTCACTTTCTGAAAACATCAGGAAGATGGCAATCCGCAACGCCGCTGAGGTGATAGCAGGAGAGGTTTTAAAAATGATAAAACGATAAGAGAAAAAGGACCGGAGGTAAGAAGTTAAAAAAATAGGATCAGAATAAAGATATGGAAGTCAGAGCAGATGACTGATCGAAAGAGGAAGAGTAAAGGCAAAAGTTGATTGGAAGAACAGAATAATAATAGACATAATAAGCAGGCTGAAATAATAACAAAAGGCAAAGTAGAAAAACCTGTAATGTAATGAGGGGACTGACAAATATAGAAGGGATTTATTTTCTCGGGATTGGCGGGATTGGCATGAGCGCACTGGCCAGGTATTTCCTGTCGCAGGGATACATCATCTGCGGTTATGACCGCACACAGAGTCCGCTGACTGACAGGCTCGAAGAGGAGGGATGCTCCATCACCTATGAGGACAACATCGACTCCCTTCCCGTTCTTTTCTCGGAGCCGTCAGAAAACTACAGGGTACTGATAGTCTATACTCCGGCCATACCGAAAGACAACATCCTCCTAAACTTCTTCATTAACAACGGCTATACCATTTACAAGCGTGCCGAGATCCTCGGTGTTATCTCACGTGATACCGATGCCATTGCTGTTGCCGGAACCCACGGAAAGACCACCGTCAGCACCATGACGGCCCACATACTGAGCTCCTCACCGGTTGACTGCTCCGCCTTTCTCGGTGGAATTTCAAGGAACTACGAGACCAACCTCCTCCTCTCTGAGAGTCGTTTTACGGTGATGGAGGCTGATGAGTTCGACCGCTCCTTCCTGCATCTTTCGCCGCTTATCTCGGTTGTGACAGCCATTGACCCCGATCACCTTGACATATACGGTAATGCGGAGTCAATGATCGAAGCCTATAGTGAGTTCTGCCAGAGGGTTCGTCCCGGCGGGTCACTGATAATCAACGAGAGTATTGGATGCTCGCTCTCGCTTCCCGGTGATGCCACCCTTTATACTTACGGCACCGGCGAAAAGGCTTCGTTCAGGGCAACTGACATAAGGAAGGAGGAGGGATGCTACACCTTTGACATCATCACACCCGGTGAGCCTGTCAGGGATATCCGCCTCCATCTTCCCGGTATGGTAAATATCCTCAATGCAACTGCCGCAGCATCAGCAGCCTGGTGTGCCGGCGTTTCTCCTGAATTCATCCGCAGCGCCCTCGGGTCATACCAGGGTGTGGTGCGGCGGTTCGACATAAGGTATTCCGGGAATGAGATCATTTACGTTGATGATTATGCCCATCACCCGCAGGAGATCAACGCGCTTGTGAGTGCTGTGCGCGATTTCTGGCCGGGAAGGCACGTCACGGGGATCTTCCAGCCGCACCTCTATACACGTACGCGCGACTTCGCCGAAGGCTTCGCGGAAGCGCTTGACAAACTAGACGAGGTGCTGCTGCTGACACTCTATCCGGCACGTGAGAAACCCATCGAGGGAGTTTCATCAGACATGATCGCCGCCCTGATGAAGAACCGCAATGTGAAGGTGGTGACCAGGGAGGAACTGTTGCCTGCTCTGGATAATGTTAAGAAAGGACTGCTGCTGACCATCGGGGCAGGGGATATTGACCGGTTCATTGAACCGATAACTGAAATGCTGAAGGATAAAAACAGATGAACCTGGTGATGAAGATACTGACCATTGTTGTGGGAGCCGCAATGCTCCTGACCCCGCTGTTCATCAGAACGATGACGGCTGA
>DAIRTK010000151.1:0-1847 GCA_036803945.1 Synergistaceae bacterium | reverse complement strand
CCGGCATCAAGGTTTCTGAAGAAAGCCGTGCCCACTTCAACAGCGGACGCACCGGCCAGTATCATGGCGGCACAGTCGGATGCAGTGGTGACGCCTCCGCACCCAATGACAGGTATCCTGACAGCTCCGCAGACCTGCCAGACAAGGCGAAGTGCAAGAGGAAATACCGCCGGACCCGAGAGCCCCGCAACGACCCGGTCAAAGGCCGGCTTTCCATTTTGCATATCCATACCCATGCCAAGCCACGTGTTTGCCGCAACTATGGCATCTGCCCCCTCTGCCTCTATCGCACGGGCTACCTCCTCGGGACAGGGTGTCTGAGGGGTCATCTTCACCCACAGATCTCCCTTCCAGGCCTTCCTTGCCGCACGGACAGCTGTCGCCGCGCTTGAGGGGTCGATCCCCCATGCCATACCGTCACCGTCGACATTGGGGCATGATATGTTCAGCTCGGCCGCCGCAAGTACACCCGTATCCTGAAGGATGCCCAGCGTCTGAGCCGTCTCCTCCGCGCTTTCCATCACTACATTGGCTATCACGGGCACAGGGCAATCCTTCGCCAGACATGCGTATTTTTTGACAAAACCTTCAGCGCCGACGTTCTGAAGTCCGATGCTGTTAAGGATCCCGGCCGGAGTTTCCCAGAGCCTTATTCCACTGTTCCCGCTTCTGGGCCTGAGGCTTACAGCCTTTGTGCAGAGCGCGCCTATACCGGCAAGTCTATGCGATCTCCAGAAATCCTCTTCGTAGGGCCATACTCCCGAAGCGGGTATAACTGGATGCTCAAGCTCCATTTTTCCAATTTTCATCCGCAGATCAACACTCATCGTCTGCCACCTCATCAGCCCTGAAGAGTGACTGGTCCGCGCAAAGCCTCTTAAGTCCGTTGGCGGTCCCGACTACACAGCCCATGCATCCGCCGTAGCCGCACGCCATCCTCTTGTCCAGGGAAAAATAGAGCTTATCCTGTTCGTCTGCGTAATATCTGCGCAGGGCCTTCAGGAATCCCGGAGGTCCGCAGGACCATATTCTCTCGTCCCCTTTTAGTCCTCGGGGCAGGACCCTGAACATGCTGTCCCCCTCACCGAAGGAACCGTCGTCCGTAAAGATCCGCACATCCGGCAAAAGTTCAGAGACCTTTGACGCATATTTTTCATATCCTTTTCCTGGTATCCCGAGCCAGATGCCTGCTACCCTGCCGGGATATTTCTTTGCATAATATATAAATGTCGCTATGCCTGCGCCTCCGGCTGCGATATTGACTTTTACTTCCTCAGTCGGGAGCGGGATGCCAAAGGGTCCCCTCAGCCTAACTTCCATGCCGGGGGACATCCTGAGCATCATCTCTGTCCCTCTTCCGATGACCATATAGCAGACAGAGAGCTCACCCCTGCCCGGGTCAACGTCAGCCACAGCAAAGGGCCTTCCCAGCAACGGATCATTGCTCTCAGAGGGAAATACCATCACACAGGTTCCGGGCGATATCCTTTCGGTAAGTTCGCGGCATCTGACCGTGAGCCAGCCTATCCTCTCAGACAGGGCTTCGGAAGAGACAACGGTACACCTGAAATCCCCTATTTTATTTGTATGACAGGAATTATCCGACATATGGCTTCCTCCGCATTAATTAGTCTCGCAAATCTTTGGACATATCAAATTTCACCTGGTCAATTCTATCATTCCCGGAAACATTAAGCCATCTCGCCTTGCGGCTGTTCGTTCATTCGGGTTATAATCTGCTTTGGCATGAGTCAACAGATAATTTAATACATTTCAAAGGTGAAAGGGGTAATATGAATGGCTTATTCAGAACCTTACGACAAGCTGGACAGCAAGACACTCGATAT
>DAIRTK010000150.1:0-1885 GCA_036803945.1 Synergistaceae bacterium | reverse complement strand
AGAGATGGAAAGGAACAAGTGACATCTTGAATCCCATTCCTGCAAAAAAGAAGATGAACCCCAGGATCACCAGTGGCACGGTGGTCACTTTCGCAGCCACATCAGGGAAGTACAGGGAGCCTGCAACTCCGTAAATCATTGATAATCCGAAGAGAAGGATCCCGGAGGAGAGGGTGGAGGAGAGGATCAGCTTGATCCCTGCCTCGGCCGACCTGTTCCGGTACCTGTCATATGCGGCAAGGGCTGCCAGGGGAATGGTTGCGAGCTCAATGCCGAGATAGAACATAAGGAAATGCCCTGCTGAGATCATGAAATTCATCCCGATCAGCGTTGAGAGCAGCAGAAGGAAATACTCGTGTATCCTGTCCCTGTTCTCGGGCCTGCCCAGCCACGTATATGACTGTATCAGTACAATCAGCGTTCCGATGTTCAGGATGTTCTTCATTATTGTTGTGGTGCCGCTGGCCTGGTACATGCCGCCGAAGATTGACCCCGTGGCGGCAGGCAGGAATCCCACTGCAGTAACAATGGCAAACAATACAACGGCAATGCCCTTTATTTTTTCCCTGTTCCGCTCACCGGTAAAAACCTCTGCCACCAGGATGAAGAGGAAGGCCAGTGTCAGAACCAGCTCGTGGCGCATTATCATAAAGCTTTCAGGATTCATTTTTGCAGGTTTAGGTATTTTCCTGTATATAATTATTTTACAATAACTTGTCTATAATTGGCAGCAGACTCTCACGGATAATGTTGGAGAGCCCCAAAGGAGCCATTCCTATGTATACTATTCCTGTAATAAGGGTTACCAGCGATAGTTTTTCATACCATTTCGCGTCGCCGAGGCTGACAAAGTGATTGTCCTTTATCGGGCCGAGAAGAAGTATGGCCACCACCCTCAGGATATAAACGGCTGTGATTACAATTGATGAAACTGCTATTATTGTGGCAACCCTGTAGAAAGTGTCGGGATGCTCAAAAGCACCGAAGAAGATATTCATTTCAGCAACGAATCCGCTGAGACCCGGCAGACCCAGTGAAGCAAGACCGGCAATAACATAGGCCACGCCAAGGAAGGGGATAACCTTCATCAGTCCGCCCATCTCGTTGATCATCCTTGTGTGTGTTCTTCCGTATATCATGCCTATAAGCGCAAAGAAAAGTGCCGTCATCAGTCCGTGTGAGATCATCTGTATCACAGCCCCGGTCATCGCTGTCTTGTTCATCATCAGGACCGCAAAGAGCACCATCCCGCAGTGGCTCACCGAGGAGTAGGCGTTGATGTATTTGAGGTCCTTCTGCACTATCGCGCCGAAGGCGCCGTAAACAACACTGATTGTGGTAAGTATTATGAATATCCATGCCATCTCCGTGGCAGCCTCCGGCATCAGGAACATTGCTACCCTGAATGCACCGTAGCCTCCGAGCTTCATAAGCACGCCGGCGTGAAGCATTGACACGGCGGTGGGAGCAGATGAGTGACCGTCAGGTGACCATGTATGAAGCGGGAAAAGAGCCCCGAGGACACCGAATCCTACAAACGTGAAGGGGAAGAACCACCTCTGTGCCTCTATGGGAATGGTAATCTTTGATATCTCGAGAATGTTGAAGGTAAGTTCGCCTCCGTCAGGAGCAGAGTTGAAGTAAATCCCGAAAAGGCCTACCATCAGAAGGGCAGATCCGCCCATCAGCATCAGTGTCAGCTTCATGGCTGAATACTCCTTCGGGCCGCTGCCCCAGATCCCTATCAGGATATACATCGGTATAACAGCCACCTCATAGAAGAGGAACATCGTGAACAGGTCGAGCGAGATGAAGAATCCGAACACCCCCGTGGAGAGCAGGATCAGTGAAATGAAAAATTCCTTCTTCAGGTCTTCCATCTCCC
>DAIRTK010000149.1:0-1889 GCA_036803945.1 Synergistaceae bacterium | reverse complement strand
GCGACTAACCTCTCCTCTTAACCTTCCAGCACCGGGCAGGTGTCAGGCCTTATACTTCATCTTTCGATTTTGCAAAGCCCTATGTTTTTGTTAAACAGTCGCCTGGGCCATTTCTCTGCGGCCTCCCGCTCCCGCGGGGAGGCGTCATTTTTCCCGAAGTTACATGACTATTTTGCCTAGTTCCTTAGCTGTGAATCACTCGAGCGCCTTAGTACGCTATACTTGACCACGTGTGTCCGTTTGTGGTACGGGTACTTTATGAATTAACGCGTAGCGGATTTTCTTGGCAGTCTGTTTACATCCATATCCGATTGTACAAGTACTCTCGGTACTATCAGGTTCGACTCAGAAACCGGATTTGCCTGGCTTCCTCAATATCTACACCCTTTAACCAACTATTCCGTCAGTTGGCAGGACTGTCACTTCTGCGTCCCCACTTAGCTCCATAAAGTAGTACTGGAATATTAACCAGTTCTTCCATCGGCTTCGCCTTTTGGCTATACCTTAGGCCCCGACTAACCCTGATCCGATTAGCGTTGATCAGGAATCCTTAGTCTTCCGGCGGGAGGGTTTCTCGCCCTCCTTATCGTTACTTATACCTACATTTGCTTTTCCAGCCGCTCCAGAGTAAGTTATCCTTACGCCTTCTACGCCGAACTGGAATGCTCCCCTACCACTCATCTCTGAGTCCATAGCTTCGGTAATATGCTTATGCCCGATTATTATCCATGCCAAACCGCTCGACTAGTGAGCTGTTACGCACTCTTTAAATGAATGGCTGCTTCCAAGCCAACATCCTAGCTGTCGCTGCAGTTCGACTTCGTTAATTCAACTTAGCATATATTTGGGGACCTTAGCTGATGGTCTGGATTCTTCTCCTCTCGGACATGGACCTTAGCACCCATGCCCTCACTCCATGAGATCATTTATAAGCATTCGGAGTTTGTCAGGACTTGATAGGCGGTGAAGCCCTCGCATCCAATCAGTCGCTCTACCTCTTATAAACTACTCACAGGCTGCACCTAAATGCATTTCGGGGAGTACGAGCTATCTCCAAGTTTGATTAGCCTTTCACCCCTACCCTCAAGTCATCCGAAAACTTTTCAACGTTTACCGGTTCGGTCCTCCATTTAGTGTTACCTAAACTTCAACCTGCTCAAGGGTAGATCACTTGGTTTCGCGTCTACTCCCACTGACTATGCGCCCTGTTAAGACTCGCTTTCGCTTCGGCTGCGTTCCTTAAAAACTTAACCTTGCCAGTGAAAGTAACTCGTAGGTTCATTATGCAAAAGGCACGCTGTCACACCACGAAGGTGCTCCAACCGCTTGTAAGCGAACGGGTTCAGGGTCTATTTCACTCTTCTATTCGAAGTACTTTTCACCTTTCCCTCACGGTACTGGTTCACTATCGGTCTCTGGGGAGTATTTAGCCTTAGCGGATGGTCCCGCCAAATTCACACAGGATTTCTCGTGTCCCGCGCTACTCAGGATACTGCTATCAAATTAAAAACTTACCTGTACGGGACTTTCACCCTCTATGGTCCAAATTTCCATTACGGTTCCAATTCGTTTTTAATCCAAATATCGCAGTCCTATAACCCCAAATATGCATTGCTACATGTTTGGTTTGGGCTGCTCCGCGTTCGCTCGCCACTACTTGCGGAATCACTTTTGTTTTCTTCTCCTAAGGGTACTTAGATGTTTCAGTTCCCCTCGTTTGCCTCCTATATAATAGGATAACATAGCTTCACTATGCTGGGTTGCCCCATTCGGAAATCCCCGGATCAATGGTTATTTGCACCTACCCGAAGCTTATCGCAGCTTATCACGTCCTTCATCGCCTCCCAGAGCCTAGGCATCCACCGTTCGCTCTTATTTGCTTTTTTTAT
>DAIRTK010000148.1:0-1911 GCA_036803945.1 Synergistaceae bacterium | reverse complement strand
CCCGGGGTCTGCGCGGCAAACAAATTTTCACCGAAATTGTTAACTTCGTGAATATTGCCGAATAAAGAAACCGACATGGAAATCAAATCACCCACAGACATCCTGAAGGAAGCCATCCTGCTTGAACACCGGGGCAGGGCATTCTACTCTGAAGTTGCAGCACGTACTGACAGTGAGGCTGTAAAGCGGATCTTCACCATCATAGCCGACGAGGAGCAGGAGCACATCCGTTTCCTGTCAGAACAGTTCAAACACTACCAGAAGCACAATTCATTCAGGGAGGTCGATCCGCAGCACGGAGCTTCCTCTGATGAGGTGGCACTGAAGGTGCTGACTGATGAGATAAAGGGACAGATCAATGCTGCAGGCTATGAGGCAGCGGCTATAGGTGCTGCCATGGAATTCGAATCAAAGGCAGTAGCGCTTTACTCATCACGCGCCGGGGCATCCGGTGATGCCAACGAAAAAGCTCTCTACACCATGCTTGCCGAGTGGGAGAGGGGACACCACCAGTGGCTCGCCCGCATCGACAGGGAACTGAGGGAAGAGGTGTGGTATGACAACAACTTCTGGCCGTTCTGAAAGAACCTATTATGAAGCGATCAGGTGAATCAGTCAGGCCTGAACCTTCTGTCTGAGTTTACAGCCTCACCCGAAGCCGGGTTCCCCCGATTGTCCTTCTGTGTTTGGGTACCTGATCCGATACAGATCTGTTAGGAATATTCGCCTGGGTTCTGATATTGATCCGAGGCCATTAAAGCATGGAATATTCGCCTGGGTTCTGATATTGATCCGAGGCCATTAATGCACGGAATATTCGCCTGGGTTCTGATATTGATCCGAGGCCATTACAGCCCGGAATATTCGCCTGATTTCCATACTTTGGCCCGGGACTTTCCCTTCTCAGATCATCCTTCTGAATTTTGCGGGAATACCTGATTCAAAACGCATTTCTTTTCCTGTTATGGGATGGATGAATGCCAGCACGCTGGCGTGCAGCCCCAGCCTTCCGATGGGGCTGGTTGCGGCCCCGTATTTTTTGTCTCCGGCGATGCTGTGACCCAGCTCCTGCATATGCAACCTGATCTGGTTCTTTTTACCTGTCTCCAGCTTCACCTCAAGAAGGGAATAGTCACTGCCGCTCTTGATCAGCCTGTAATTGGTTATTGCCAGTTCTCCCTTTTCCGGATTTTTTGTTGAATGCATCACCAGCGACCTGCTCTCATAGATATATGATTTGATTACCCCCTGGGGTTCGGTCACCTCTCCCTCAACCAGGGCCACATATGTCCGTGCAGTTACATTCCGCTTCCAGTCGCGCTGCAGGAGGCTCTGTATCTTCTCGCTGCGTGCGAACATCATCAGGCCGGATGTATCACGGTCGAGGCGGTGTACGATGAAGATCCTGTTTGAAGCTTTCTGGCTCTTGACGTAATTGCTGAGGATGCTGTATGCGGTAAGGTACTTCTCATTATCAGATGCCATTGAGAGGAGACCCGCATTCTTGTCGATCACAATCAGGTACTCATCTTCATATACCAGTCTCATGTTACGGGCCATCAGTCCGACTGTGGGCCTGGAAGGTGAAATAACGATGGTGTCGCCCGGTTTCAGCTCATGGTTGAACTGCGAGACCGGCTCGCCATTGACCAGCACCTGGCGGTTGCGCAGCAGTGACTTGATATTGTCACGGCTCTTTTTGGGCAGTGAGCTTATCAGGAAGGGCATGAGAGCAGACTGCTCCTTAACCGTGAGGGTGATCTCTTTTGTCATATAATTATTATTGGTGTAAAGATAGGGAGAATACGGTATAATCTGCAGTGATCTGCCTCTGCGAGGCTCCGTCTGACCATGGCGACACAGGTTGGCCTGACGCGGGATTACCTGCAGTGATCCCGTTGGGTTGATCAT
>DAIRTK010000147.1:0-1919 GCA_036803945.1 Synergistaceae bacterium | reverse complement strand
CAGGGAGGCATTGCCCAGGCAATGCCTCCCTGTGTTATATTATTCAAATGATGAATGAGACAGATTTTATCAGGAAAGTCACAGAGATCGGAGGAAAAGCCTATGTCGTGGGCGGCTGGGTGCGGGACAGGCTTATGGGTTGTTGTCCTCACGACAAGGACTATGTCATCTGCGGACTTGACGAAGCTGCATTCTTAGAAGCTTTTCCTCAGTCAGTAAAGGCCGGAAATTCATTCCCTGTATTCATCGTTCCTATAGAAGGAGATCCCTGTGATGTAGCCCTGGCAAGGACCGAAAGAAAAAAAGGCAGCGGATACAAGGGTTTTGCGGTGGAATACGGGCCTGATGTAAGCATAGAAGAGGACCTCTTCAGGCGTGATACGACCATAAACAGCATGGCATGGTCTTTGGCAGAGGATAAGCTCATTGATCCCTTCGGAGGCAGGGCTGACATCAAGGCAAGAATGATAAGGGCTACATCCTCTCATTTCTGTGAAGACCCTGTACGGGCGCTCCGTGCGGCCAGGCAGGCGGCAGAGTTCGGTTTTTCCATCGAAAGTCACACTCTGGAGATGATGAACTGCTGTGGACATGAGCTTTCTAAAGAGCCAAGAGAGAGGATCTTCTCCGAGCTTAGGAGAGCTATGTTGTCACGGAAGCCCTCCCTGTTCTTTTGGATGCTCGCCGAGGCTGACATCATCGACCTTCTTATGCCTCTCCTTGAACGTATTTGGGAAAGCGGATCAACAGACGGAAGAAAGGCTTTCCAAAAAGTTATGGACATTTTGGACAGGACCGCATTGTCGGACAGTCGAGCCGAAATAAGGTTTGCCTCGCTGGCAAGGTCCATCTCGCTCTCTCTTCCGGAAATTTCTCCGGCAGACGTTTTTGAAGAGATAAAGAGGGCTGTAAGGCTTCCGGTAATGTGGAGCAGGTGCGCTGAATTCGCGGTGCTGCATCTTCCGGAAGCGTCGGCAGGCAAAGACCCGGCCGCTGCGGTGGATACCATTTCAAAACTTCAAAATCACCCCATAGGAATTGACGGATGCCTTTCAATAATAAAAGCCGAGGGAACTCTTGACTCTTATCCCTTCCTCGCACAGAGCGAGTTGTATCTTGAGGTAATGAAAAAAGTCCGCGCAGAACTCCCTGCCGGAATAGAAGGAAAGGCCAGAGGGGAGTGGATCCGCGCTCGGCAGATCGAGGCAGTTGGGAGGATCTGCCGGAAATAACACCCGGCGGGAGTGAATTGGGAATCGATTGCAAATCAGTTGGGAGTCGGTTGTAAGGGCGGGGAATTTGCAGCATGGAGGCTGCGGAGAATTCGCGGCAGTACCGTCCGCTGGAGAATTTGCTCGCTTCGCATTGCGGAGAATTGCGGCCAAAGGCCGCGGAGGTTCTAAATTACCGTCGTCCCCGGACGCTTCTGAACGGGGAACCAGCGGCTTTAGTTTTAGGCTATTGCTGTGTTTATCAGACCTTAAACAGAAGACACTCGGATCCCCGATTGATACATTCGGGGACGATGATAAAAAAGACTTTCATCCACCGCTGAATGGTCCATTCAGCAAATTCACCAGCGATGTTCCTCGCGAATTGTCCGCGACCGGTTTTGTTGCAAATTCTCCGGCGGGCGACCCAGCCGCCAGCCTTCCTAAGTCAATGGCGGGAGTCGATGGAAAATCAATTGGGAATCAGTTGGGTGGTGCAAAAAATAGTTCATAGAACAGGTCCCAAGCCGCTGGACCCCCGACGGAAACACTCGGGGGTGACGAGAAGGGCAAAACGTCCAAGAAAATAGATCAAAAAAAGAAAGGGAGCAGGAATATCCCGCTCCCTGACCATCGATAATAGATCTTTGAAAGAGACCATCCTATAAATTGTGTAAACCTCCTGAAAGGTGCAAAATAGAGAGCACT
>DAIRTK010000146.1:0-1919 GCA_036803945.1 Synergistaceae bacterium | reverse complement strand
GACTGAAGGTGCATGAAAGCGAATGCATTATCTCAGCTGCCAGTTTACGTCGCCGCAGGTAGGAAGCATTCAGAGCCGTGTACCATTCATCCGGAGCTGCCAGGGCTACAGCGGCTGCAGCCTGTAACGGCTGGAACATGCCTGAGTCCATATTGCTTTTGACTTTCAGAACATTGTTGATGAAGGCACCGTTACCGGCCACCATCCCTATCCTCCAGCCAGCCATGTTATGCGACTTGCTTAGCGAGTTCAGCTCAAGGGCTGTCTCACGGGCACCGTCAACGGATAGTATGCTCTGATGGTCACTGTTCAGGATGAAGCTGTAAGGATTGTCATTGCAGAGCAGAATACTGTTTCTGCGGGCGAAGTCAACCAGCTCTTCGAACAGGCCCCTGGATGCCCTGGTGCCGGTAGGCATGTGCGGGTAATTGATCCACATGATCTTAACCTTCCCTGTTCCCCCGGCTTCAATGGCCCTGATATCAGGAAACCAGCCGGTTTCTTCCGTGAGATCATATTTTCTGACAACACCCCCGGCCAGCAGGGCAGCTGCACTGTAGGCAGGATACCCTGGGTCAGGTACAAGCACCTCGTCACCCGGATCGAGGAAGGCCATGCTGATATGCATGATACCCTCCTTCGAGCCCATGAGAGGAAGTATTTCAGAAGAGGGATCAAGGGTTACGCCGAAATACCTCCTGTACCAGTCTGCGAAGGCCTGCCGCAGTGACGGTATGCCACGGTAACCCTGGTATCCGTGATTTCTGGCAGAAGACGCATTGCGTGACAGCTCGCTTATGACCCCCGGATCAGGTGCCATATCGGGACTCCCGATACCCAGGTTAATGATATCGGCCCCCGCCTCTCTCATGCGTGCAATCTCCGCCAGTTTGGATGAGAAATAGTACTCATTCACCAGTCCGGTGCGCGATGCAGGTTTTATCGTGATATTATTCATCATGGTCATCCCCCGGTAACTAATTATTCCCTGATTCAAACGGCATCAGGCCCCGCCTGTATTCCCCCACTATCTCGAGACCTTCCGTCAACGGCCTGATGGCGTCAAGAGCCATCCTGTAACGTTTGAAATCATTATATATAAGGTCAATATGAAACAGGTATTCCCATGGCCTGCCTACAATCGGAAGTGACTGGATCTTTGTCAGGCTTACCTGGTAGAATGCAAGTACAGAGAGTACCTGGGAAAGTGAACCTACCTTGTGGGGAAGTGAAAAGCAGACCATTGACTTGTCGGCTCCCTCCGGCCTTTCAACACTATTATCGCTGCCGGTATCCATGCTGGTACTTCCTGATACAATCAGGAACCGGGTAAAATTCAGGCTGTCATCCTCAATCTCCTGTTTGAGTACCTCAAGGCTGTATAGCTCCGCCGCGCTGCTGCTGGCTATGGCTCCTGAACCGTATTGTCCCTCCTGTCTTATTGTCCTGGCACTCAAAGCAGTGTCAACAGCCTCAACGACCTTTACGCCTTGCTGCCGCATGTCATTGATAAACCGGGAACACTGTTGAATCGCCATCGGGTGGGAATGAATCTCCCTTATGTCCGAGATCTGCTGCCCGGGCAGTGCCACCAGGTTCTGTCTTACACGAAGGAATATTTCTCCAGTAACCGGAAGGTGTGACCGGCGAAGCAATTCATAGTTGGGCAGAATACTCCCGGCAACAGAGTTCTCGAATGCCACTATGCCGTAGTCAGCCTTACCCTCCGACAGTACCCGGAAGAGATCGCCAAAGGTATCACAAGGTACAGACAGAACCTCATTATCACGGAAATACTCAACCGCAGCTATCTCATGGAATGACCCCCTTACACCCTGGATTGCCACACTGATCTTTTTCCCTTTTGCTTTCATATCCGTTATTGTCAAAAAAAAAGTCCCGCTTTCACGGGACCTTAT
>DAIRTK010000145.1:0-1953 GCA_036803945.1 Synergistaceae bacterium | reverse complement strand
GGTAAGGCAAACCCTTTAGAAAACTATGGTGTTTAGGACATGGATCTGAACACGGTAACCTCTGAGATTATCAGTGCGGCAATCACGGTTCACAAGGAACTTGGTCCGGGTCTTCTTGAATCCGTATATCAATCCTGCATGATCGTCGAGTTTTACCAGAGAGGTCTAAAGTACGAAAGCGAAGTTTCGATTCCGGTAATTTATCGAGGGATCATGGTAAACGAAGAAGGTTTCCGGCTGGACCTTGTTGTAGAAGATAGCGTAATTGTTGAACTGAAGTCGGTTGAAAAGGTACTGCCGGTCCATCAAAAACAGCTTTTGACGTACCTCCGCCTTGCTGAGAAACCTTTAGGACTGCTGATCAACTTCAATGCATTGAAGCTGGTGGACGGGATAACCAGGATTGCAAATTGATTTCTCTGTTGCGTGTTTTCTCCGTGGCCTCTGTGGTCTCTAGCGAGGAACGAGCGGGTGTGAGATAAAGGCAGTTATGAATTTTGAATATTGAGTTGAAAACCCGGACCCGAAAACCGATCTCTCACAGAGCTCACAGAGAACACAGAGGGGTTAAACCCTCAAAAGATTTCAGGCCTTTGGTTTTCTCCGTGTCCTCTGTGGGCTCTAGCGAGGCACGAGCGGGTGTGAGACAATCGCTGCTTAAGTTTTTATGTACGTCCCCTGAAGGGTCTGCATTCTTCGGCAGTCAGGTCTGGGGCGAGCGGACTTTGATGAATAAGTTACATAACTTACCAGCGTCCCCTCAGGGGTTCCGCTAGCGAGCGTAGCGAGCGGGTGTGAGATAAATGCTGTTGAAGTTTTTAACTACGTCCCTTGAGGGGTGTTTTGAGGTGCCACGATGAGAATGACAGCCGATAAGTTCGACCGCATCACCATCGATCCCGAGCAGATGAACGGACAACCGTGCATCCGGGGTATGCGTCTGACCGTCAGACGTGTTCTAGAAGCACTTGCTCTCTATCCGGACCGGAAGGATCTGTTTACCGAATATCCTGAGCTTGAGGAAGAAGACATACGCCAGGCATTGGCTTTTGCCGCTGAGAACATGAGCGACAGCCTGATAGTCCGGGGGCAGGCCGCATGATGCGGCTTCTCCTCGACCAGGGACTGCCGAGATCCGCGGCGGCAATCCTCAGGGACAAGGGATTTGACGTAATCCATGTGGCTGAAGTCGGTTTGCGTGATGCCAAGGATATCGAGATTATCCATTATGCAAGAGAGCAAAGCAGAATCGTTGTGACGCTTGATGCCGATTTTCATGCGCTGCTTAAGGTTGGCGGACATTCGAGACCATCGGTAATCCGGCTGAGAATGGAAGGCTTGAGGGGGAAAGAACTTGCAGATCTGGTAGAGCAGGTTTTGGCAACTGTTGACCAGGATGTGAGGCAAGGGGCGCTGGTGACGGTAAATGCGAAGACCATCCGGGTTCATCGAATCTAGCAAGGGGACCGGCTCCTTCATTAAAAGGTGCCTGTCCCCCTCAGCAGTCCGGGGCTGCGTGAGCCGAAGGCTGCACGACATTTATAATGTTTCGAGGCTGGCGGGTTGGCACTAACTCAATCTTCCGCAACGGGGCAAAATCCCTGAAGACGGCACATGGATGTCTGGTCGCATGATCGTGCGGACCATCAAGAAAGATTAAAAAGGTTGGAAAGCAGGAGGGAGCAACATAAAGCTACCGGCGGCGATGTGGGAAGTTGAGGGAAATCTCCGTTTTCCCCTTGACAAAACTTATCATGGATGTCCCCGGAATTCCGTAATTGTTGAACTGAAGTCGGTTGAAAAGGTACTGCCGGTCCATCAAAAACAGCTTTTGACGTACCTCCGCCTTGCTGAGAAACCTTTAGGACTGCTGATCAACTTCAATGCATTGAAGCTGGTGGACGGGATAACCAGGATTGCAAATTGATTTCTCTGTTGCGTGTTTTCTCCGTG
>DAIRTK010000144.1:0-1969 GCA_036803945.1 Synergistaceae bacterium | reverse complement strand
TATTAATACGATAATATAATAAAAAAGCAAATAAGAGCGAACGGTGGATGCCTAGGCTCTGGGAGGCGAAGAAGGACGTGATAAGCTGCGAAAAGCTGCGGGTAGGTGCAAATAACCCTTGATCCGCGGATATCCGAATGGGGCAACCCGGCACAGTGAAGCTGTGTCATCCTGCATAGCGGGAAGCAAACGAGGGGAACTGAAACATCTAATTACCCTTAGGAGAAGAAAACAAAAGTGATTGCGCGAGTAGTGGCGAGCGAAAGCGCAGAAGCCCAAACCCATTATGTAGCAATGCATAATGGGGGTTGTAGGACTGCGATATGAGAGAATCAAACGAATTGGAAGAGCGTTGGAAAGCGCCCCCGCAGACGGTGACAGGCCGGTACAGGTAAGTTTACCATTTTTAGCAGTATCCTGAGTAGCGCGGGACACGAGAAATCCTGTGTGAAACTGGCGGGACCATCCGCTAAGGCTAAATACTCCCCAGAGACCGATAGTGAACCAGTACCGTGAGGGAAAGGTGAAAAGCACCTCGAACAGAGGAGTGAAACAGACCCTGAACCCGTTCGCTTACAAGCGGTCGGAGCAGCTACGTGCTGTGACGGCGTGCCTTTTGCATAATGAACCTACGAGTTACTTTCACTGGCGAGGTTAAGGTCTTCAGGACCGTGAGCCGAAGCGAAAGCGAGTCTTAACAGGGCGCCATTAGTCAGTGTGAGTAGACGCGAAACCAAGTGATCTACCCTTGAGCAGGTTGAAGTTTGGGTAACACCAAATGGAGGACCGAACTGTTTGACGTTGAAAAGTCTTCGGATGACTTGAGGGTAGGGGTGAAAGGCTAATCAAACTTGGAGATAGCTCGTACTCCCCGAAATGCATTTAGGTGCAGCCTGTGAGTAGTTTATAAGAGGTAGAGCGACTGATTGGATGCGAGGGCTTCACCGCCTATCAAGTCCTGACAAACTCCGAATGCTTATAAATGATCTCATGGAGTGAGGGCATGGGTGCTAAGGTCCATGTCCGAGAGGAGAAGAATCCAGACCATCAGCTAAGGTCCCCAAATATATGCTAAGTTGCATTAACGAAGTCGAACTGCTTAGACAGCTAGGATGTTGGCTTGGAAGCAGCCATTCATTTAAAGAGTGCGTAACAGCTCACTAGTCGAGCGGTTTGGCATGGATAATAATCGGGCATAAGCATATTACCGAAGCTATGGACTCAGAGATGAGTGGTAGGGGAGCATTCCAGTTCGGCGTAGAAGGCGTAAGGATAACTTACTCTGGAGCGGCTGGAAAAGCAAATGTAGGTATAAGTAACGATAAGGAGGGCGAGAAACCCTCCCGCCGGAAGACTAAGGATTCCTGATCAACGCTAATCGGATCAGGGTTAGTCGGGGCCTAAGGTATAGCCGACAGGCGAAGCCGATGGAAGAACAGGTTAATATTCCTGTACTACTTATTGGAGCGATGTGGGGACGGAGTAGTGACAGTCCTGCGAGGTGACGGAATACCTCGTTGAAGGGTGTAGATATTGATAGACGTAGGCAAATCCGCGTTTAGAGTCGAACCTGAAAGTACCGTGCGTACTTGTACAAACGGATATGGACGTAAACAGACTTCCAAGAAAAACCGCTAAGCGTTAATTCAATGAGTACCCGTACTACAAACGGACACACGTGGTCAAGTAGAGAATACTAAGGCGCTCGAGTGATTCACAGCTAAGGAACTAGGCAAAATAGTCCCGTAACTTCGGGAGAAGGGACGCTTCCTCCAGGGATGGAGAAGCCGCAGAGAAATGGCCCAGGCGACTGTTTAACAAAAACACATGGCTATGCAAAATCGCAAGATGAAGTATATGGCCTGACACCTGCCCGGTGCTGGAAGGTTAAGAGGAGATGTTAGAGCAATCGACGCATTGAATTGAAGCCCCAGTAAACGGCGGCCGTAACTATAACGGTCCTAAGGTA
>DAIRTK010000143.1:0-1976 GCA_036803945.1 Synergistaceae bacterium | reverse complement strand
AGAACGTATGGAAGCCCGAGCGCATAGTCTTTATCCTTGACCACGCAGTCCCGGCGCCTTCCAGCGACCACGCGGTGAACCACAAGGAAGTTCGCGAGTTCTCGGCAGAGCAGGGCATCAAGAATTTCTACGATGTTACCAGCGACGGCGGAGTATGTCACCAGAAGATGTGCGAGGAAGGCTTTGCCCTCCCCGGACTTATCATGGTGGGAAGCGACAGCCACACCTGCACATACGGGGCCTATGGCGCATTCTCGACAGGCATCGGACGTTCGGAGATGGCAGCGGCATGGGCGACAGGAAAGATCTGGTTCAAGGTACCCGAGAGCATGAAAGTCGTTGTAACAGGCAAATTCAAGCCCGGCGTTTCCGCTAAGGACTTTATCCTTAAGTTCATCGGAGACGTTAAGGCTGACGGAGCCGACTACATGAGCGTTGAGTTCCACGGCGAAGGCATCGAAAACATGAGCATTGCAGAGAGGATGACACTCTGCAACATGGGTATTGAATTCGGAGCCAAGAACGCAGTCTGCAGACCTGACCAGAAAGTCCTTGACGCAATAAAGGACAACGCAAAGTGCGACCGCTGGGAACCCCTCTGGGCAGACGAGGATGCAGTCTACGCAGCCGAGTACCACTATGACCTGGGAGAGATCGAACCCGGCGTGGCAAAACCGCACAAGGTCGATAACTATGCCCCCATCAGCGAAGTCAAGGGCACTAAGATCCACGAGGCATTCCTCGGAAGCTGCACCAACGGACGCATCGAAGACCTGCGCGCGGCTGCAGCTATCCTCAAGGGCAAAAAAGTAGCAGTTCGCACTATAGTCATTCCCGCTTCCTGGATAGTCTACCGCCAGGCAATGAAAGAGGGACTTCTGGACATATTCCTCGATTCCGGATGCGTCATCTGCAACCCGGGATGCGGACCCTGCATGGGCAACCACGAAGGCATCCTTGCACCGGAAGAGGCCGCAATCAGCACAGCAAACCGTAACTTTAAGGGCCGCATGGGCGACAAGGACAGCTTCATCTACCTTGCAAGCCCGATGATGGTCGCAGCATCAGCCCTAAAGGGCGAAATCTCCGATCCGAGGGAGGCGCTTTAGCATGTCTGTAAAAGGTAAAGTATGGAAATACGGCGATGACGTAAACACGGACGTTATCTTCCCAGGCAAGTACACTTACACGATCAAGGAACGCGCCGACATGGCGAAGGTCGCACTTGAAGACCTGGACATGGATTTCAACAAAAACGCCAAGCCCGGAGACATAATAGTCGGCGGCAAAAACTGGGGTTGCGGCTCAAGCCGTGAACAGGCCGTAACATGTGTGAAAGAACGCGGGATCGCCGTGATAATCGCAAAGAGCTTTGCACGCATCTACTATCGCAACTGCTTCAACGAAGGGCTCCCGATCATTGTATGCCCCGAGGCAGTTGATGCCATCAGCATGGGTGATGAGGTCGAGGTCGACTTTGAAAATGGCGTGATCATAGCAAACGGCAAAGAGTTCAAGTTCCCTGCCTACCCTGAATTTGTCCAGGGATTGATCAAGGACGGCGGACTCATACCCCACGTCAAGAAATCGCTGGGACTCGCCTAACAGCGAAAAACCGGCCCCACTAAGGTTTTAAACCGTCCGGTTGAGATATACCGGACGGACATCAAAAAAGTAAAAATTAAGAGGAGGAAATAATATGTCAGGGAACGTTCTAAGAGTAAAGGAACAGAAGGACCGCTACAACGTATGTTACATGGCTGGAGACGACTCCGGTTTCGACATGATGGAGGGAGCGCTTCTCGTCCTCGAATCCCTTAACCTGCCCATCGACTGGGTCCGTGCTGACCTCGGATGGTGCATGTGGGAAAAATCAAACAAGAAATTCGGCGAAGGCGACCCCCGCTGCAACACAGTTCCCCCCGAAACCATCAAATCGATCCGTGAGACAGACGCGACACTCATGGCAGCCATCA
>DAIRTK010000142.1:0-1996 GCA_036803945.1 Synergistaceae bacterium | reverse complement strand
TGACCTTCGAACAACAGCAAATGACTGTGGTGAACAAGACGATCAATCATTGCCGCAGTCATCTGTTCATCGTAGAAGATATGGACCCATTTGCTGAACTCCAGATTTGTTGTGATTATCACACTCCTTTGTTCATAACATTCTGAGATAACTTGAAACAACAACTTCGATCCATCACGATCAAGAGGCACATAACCCCACTCATCACAGATAACCAGATCGGCCTTCATTAGTGTTTTCATGAAGACGTTTAGTTCTGACTTCTTCTGTGCTTCTGAAAGGCGATTTACCAGCGCAGCCGTTCTGAAGAAACGAACCACCTTGTTCTGTTTGCAGGCTTCCAAACCGATTGCCTGAGCAAGGTGAGTCTTTCCAGTACCAACGTTTCCGTACAGAATCAAATTCTTCTTCTCGTCTACGAAAGAGGCTTTCTTCAGTTCTTCTGGACTTAAGTCCTGAGGTAGTCGTATCTCTTCGAACGAGAAATCTTCGAATGTCTTCATGGCATAGAAGCCCGCCTGTTTTACCAGGCGGTTCTTCCTTGAGGTTTCACGGTTATCCAGAGCAATCTGCAGTATTTTCATAAGGTATTCCTGGTTGTTGTCTGCTTCTACCTCTTCAAATACATCCACTATCTTCCTTCCAAGGCGTAGCTTCTTGCAGCAGTACGCAATCTGCTCTTTCATGATTGGCTACTCCTTCCCAGGAATAGATCATAGTCAAGTGCTTTGTTCTTAAGAGGCGGGAGTTCTGGTATGTCACTCGGGAGTAAAACGGGACTGAACTCGAAACTTTCCGTATTGAGACGCCGGAATATAGCAAGGACACTATCGCTGTCTTTTGCTCCTCTCTCTAGAGCTGCAAGAAAGGCTTCTACTGCACTCAAAAAGCCTGTATCTTCGCTCAGCTCTGCAAGGATCTTGAGAGTCTCTTTCTTGCTTGAACGATCACTCTGCTCAAGAAACTCTTGTAGTGGAGAAGGAAACAGTCCGTATATACCCGTGTATTTCAGTGCTGCGGGTCTCCTGGATAACTGGGTGAGATAAGGTATCCAGTTCATGGATTCTCTCTTCATCTGTCCATACAATCTGGGATGAGTGATTATCTCTTTGTAGTCCCTATCCATTGCGATAACTTCATGTGCGGTCAGTTTTGCCCATATCTCGGTCTTTGCATATTTTGGAGCGCTTGAATATGTATGCCTTCCTTTTTCAAGAGTGAACTTCGCGTGAGCATCTGTGCGAACAGCCAGGAGGATCGATTCATCGTACTTACTCCGTGCAAGTGTTAGAAGCTTTGTCCTGTCTTCTTCAAATCGTTCTCTTATCATGCCTGGCTTCGAATAGTGCGCTCTTTCCATATCCTGATCACATCGAGCGAGGAGCTCTTTGTTGAAGGCCATTAAGTCATTTATCTCTGGAACAGGAACTAGCAGGTTTCTCCTATGGTATCCCACTTTACTTTCGACGCTGCCTTTCTCATTCCCGCTCTGGGGATTACAAAAGACTGCTTCGAATCCATAGTGATTCTTGAATCTGAGAAAGTGTTCCGAAAGGATCCGGTCTCCTTCCTTCAGTATTTTGCTGACCATGGATGAGGCGTTGTCAAACCATATTCTGTTGGGAACACCCCCTATGTGGTTGAAGACATTCATGAGTCCTTCCATTAGGCATTGCTGGTTCTCTCCCTTGAAGAGTTGAAGATATCCCCCGTTGCTGTAGGGAAAGGAGACATTCAGAGTATATCCGTGACAGCGAACCCCGTTTTCCAGAAAGTCAGCTTCTCCAAAGTCTACCTGTGCTTCACCGGGTTTGTGTTCCAAAGCGAAGTAAAACTCTTTGTTCTGGCCATAAAGTTCTTTCCTCTTCTGTGCCACGTATGTTGCCACAAGACGATATGAACAGTCAAAGGAATCACCGTGTTTTTCCTCAAGCCTTTTGAATACTCTTAAAGCCGTATGTCGCTGTTTCCTTCTTTCAAGTTTGTCTTGCTCAAG
>DAIRTK010000141.1:0-2008 GCA_036803945.1 Synergistaceae bacterium | reverse complement strand
ATAGGAAACAACGACAGTTTTTCCTGCATCGGCAGCGTTGAAAAGAATAGTTCCTGTGTTCCAACTGTCATCGTTATCTGCTTTTGTGCTGTAGTCCGGCCAGAATTCACCAGCAGCGGGAGGCGCGCTGACTTCATTTGCAGCGACACCTCCAATAGTTAAGCTTATCGAAGATGGCGTGTCTTTCATCGGCACTTCATTAAGACGTATCGTATACGGCGAATTGCTTGGTATAATATGTATCTCGCCAGTTATAGCTATAGCTTCTGAAGTGTCATTGAAAGGATCATATCTGTAATCATGCGGCATAGAGCCACCTCCTTTAAGTACTGCTAGTGCTGCTCATGCGCTGAAGCAGTTCCGCGTTTTTGACATCTCTGGTCAGTTTCAAAATAAACTGATCCAGTCCTTTGGTGTACTCTCCAAGCTCCATCGTCATAGTTATTCCAGCGCTGCTTATTTTGTACTTGACCTTTTGTATTGGGTAATCATAATTTGATGTGCCGTCATAAGTCGTTATACGGGCCATACCCTCAGGCTTTATTTTGCGCTTAAGGATGTCCGGCTTTATTCCGTCTACTTTTGCAGTCCTCTGAGGGTGTTTGAGTACTTCAAGCTGACTGTCTCCCCATTTTTCGGCATCTACATTCTCCACTGCACTCGGGATAGTCAGTACCGCTCCGCGCAGACCATAGGCTGCAATGCTTGCCTCGTCTTTGGTTTCGTACACAACAGTGGAATCTCCGCCCTGTACATATACATAATTGACGACCGTTTCAACGTCCTCTTCAGGAAGGAACTTTTCAATGTGATGGCCGACCCAGAAGCGGCTGTTCTCGTTTATTTCCGTTACAAGCTGTTTGAAAAAGACATCCCTGGTCTCATCAACACCGTGAATGTAATTAGCCGCGAACTCCGCCAGCTGCGACAGGGCCTCTTTTGCGGTTACATGGTCGAACTTAAGACCCGTAGCGGTATAGCCTGTTGAATAGATCTTGTCTGAAGCATAGAGTGCCCCTGTATTCGGCTCTATATATGTCCTAACAATGGATTTAACGATCTGCGATATTTCAGTGTTTTCATACGTTGCATTTACTATCACACCTGCACACTGCTGGAAAAAGCCATAACCGCTGTACTCCAGAGTTTCTGCTGTAGTTCCTTCAACAGGGCGTATCTGTATGTATCCGCTGTACCAAGGCTGGTTATCTCCGAAGAGCCGTATATCTATTCTTTGGTTATATGCAACAGTTATTCCGTGGTTCTTCGCGAGAATGAGTTTGAAGGCTGCGCATCCGTTCTGGTTCAATTCAAATTCAGCTGAGATAACTGGAGAATATCTTCTGTCAGAGACCAGTGAGGCGGTACGAAGGCCCTCTGAATCATAAAAATCTACTGCGAAATGTCCTTCTATCCAGGGATAATCAATCACCACCGCCCCGACCCGCTTTGCAGGAGAGGCAAAACGGTATTTACCGAAGCGTGTATTCCTTCCGAACATCACGCCTGCCATTTATAACCACCTCGGGATATAGGCTATTTGAATAACACAGGGAGCTCCTTCATATGAAAAAACATTGTCACCGGGTTCCAGTTCAATGAATGTTCCAGAAAAGGCATTTATTGTGTTTGATCCGTCCCTCTCAACTGTTGCATTGGCTGTGTCAAATACGACAGCAGCACCGCCTGTCAGCTGCGGATCCGCGTAATAACTCATCCGTCCGTTCGTCGTATTGGTCAGCTGTACAGATGGGACTGCTTCCGCTGCGGTAACGGTTATTACGGCAGGGGAATCAACATTGCTGATGTTGTCTACTGTAAAGACCTGCGGCGATTCAGTTACTGTAAATTCTGCAGCAACCGGTGTGTCGCTGTAAAAGAAGGGATCGTTGCACTTGAATTCTGCCGTGATAAAACATCTTCTGTTTGCAAAACCTGTTATAAATTCCTCTTTAAAGCTGTATAAAGAAGAGAGGTTTATATATCTTGACGGTGTGACGTACAGCTT
>DAIRTK010000140.1:0-2011 GCA_036803945.1 Synergistaceae bacterium | reverse complement strand
CTTGATTTTCATGACAAACTGAAGTCCTGCACCAGGGGTTACGCCTCACTTGACTATGACCATATAGGATTCAGAGCTGCGAGCCTTGTTAAAGTGGACCTTCTCCTTCAGGATGAGCCCGTTGACGCATTCTCATTCATCTGCCATACGGATCAGGCATATCACAGGGGACATGCGGTCGTGGGAAAACTGAAGGAACTGATCCCAAGGCAGCTTTTTGAAATACCGGTACAGGCTGCAGTGGGCAAAAAAGTAATTGTTCGCATGAATATCAAAGCAGTCAGGAAAGACGTACTTGCGAAATGTTACGGCGGCGACATCACAAGAAAGAGAAAACTGCTTGAAAAGCAGAAGGAAGGCAAAAAGAGAATGAAGCAGGTGGGAAGGGTCTCGATCCCTCAGGAAGCCTTCCTTGCATTTATGGACGTCACAAAGTCAGAGGACAAATAATGCCCGAAACAACAAACCCGTTTGAGCCTCCCGCAGGGGGGCTCTCTCTTTACATCCATGTGCCTTTCTGCGAAAAGAAATGCAGCTACTGCGCATTTGAGAGCTGTGTCCCCTCGGAAGGCGAGGGGGAGCTGTGGCTTGAAATGCTCTGCAAAGAGCTTGAATGGTGGAAAAAGAGGATCGGGACACCTTCGCTGAAAACATTGTATATCGGGGGAGGTACCCCGACAGTGCTTGACGGACCGCAGTGGCTCAGGCTGACAGCCATGATCGACAGATACTTCAGTTTTGAGGAAGATGCGGAAGTCACAGTAGAGGCCAACCCGAACTCTTTGAGGCCTGATCACCTTCTGTGCTGGCGAGACTGGAAAGTCAACAGGGTAAGCATCGGTGTCCAGAGTTTCGATGACGCCGAACTGGAACAGCTTGGAAGGCTCCACAGCTCATCTCAGGCCTTTGAAGCGATATCTGCGTCGCTCGCTTCGGGTTTTTCGGTGAACGCCGACCTAATGTTCGGCCTGCCCCGGCAGACCTTTGCAAACTGGGCCAGAACACTTCATCAGGCTGCCCATTCAGGCATCCACCATATTTCCCTCTATCAGCTTACGATAGAGCCCGGCACTCCCTGGGAATACATGACGGAGGCTGACCTTTCAGACGGATATGGACCCTACCGATGGGCGCAGTGGTACATGCCGAAAAAGGGATATTACCAGTATGAAGTCGCAAATTTTGCGAAAAACGGACATGAGAGCAGACACAACATGAATTACTGGAATGAAGGCTCTTATCTGGGAATAGGTCCGGGGGCCTCAGGCTTTATGGGTGGATGGCGTTACAGAAATGTATCAGGAATGGGCGCCTACTCGAAAATGTTATGCAGCGGCAGGTCTGTCATTGCTTCAGGCGAGAGGCTTTCCGCACCAGAAAGGGCCTCGGAAGCTGCGGTGCTCGCACTGAGGACTGTAAAGGGAATCGAGAGGGCGGGGTTTTCTCAGAAATATGGTGACGGGGAAGATGATAAGATCATAGAAAAGCTCAGCCAATTTCCCGGCGACCTTTATGCAGTCACAGAGACCTCCATTCGCCTCACTTCCAGGGGCATGAGGGTGGCAAACCTTATTTGGCCTGAGCTCGTTTGATTCTTTTAAGCTGATTACCTTATAATGCGTTTGTAGATCCGGGAAGTGCAAAACAACATAAAAAAGATTTCCCCATAAAATTTTTAAAACCGGCAGGAGGGGTTCTCCTTGAAAGAAAATATCCAGAATGCAATGCGCGGCATACCCTCGATGGACAGGATGCTTTCAATGCCCTGGATCGAACGGTATCAGTCAGAAATAGGCCGTGGGTCAGTTAAAGCGATCATTTCCGAAGTTCTGGATGATCATAGGAAAAAGATCCTCGAAGATCCGGACTCGGTTTTTGGTATAGAGGGTATATGCGCCGAGGCTGAAAAAAGGCTCAAGGCCCGTGCATGCATAAGTTTGCGGCCTGTGGTCAACGCTACAGGGGTGGTACTTCACACCAACCTTGGCAGATCGCCGCTGGCGAAGGAAGC
>DAIRTK010000139.1:0-2098 GCA_036803945.1 Synergistaceae bacterium | reverse complement strand
CTCATATACCAGACGATGCTTTTTGACAGCAGGGACAGCCACGTTATGGTTGGCATAGCAAGGTCAGGCATTCCGGATAACCTCAGCCTTTTCCACAGCACGGCTGAAACCTTTAAAAGGGCGCGTTAGCAAGGAACAGGTCAGGAGGGAAAGTACACATATGAAAAGACATGCGGGAATAACAGCTATTCTTATGATTTTTTCTTTGTCGGTACTTCAGGCAGCACAGGCAGGGCCTCCTCCCGGACACTACCATCACAGCTCCAGTTCTACACACACAGAGATCTGGGTGGACGCGACCGGTCTGGCGGTCCTTCTGGCGACTCTGGCGGCCGGAAACACCGGCGGCCAGTCTGAGGCAGCCAAACAGCAGGCCGCATACGAGCAGAAGGTAAAGGAGATCAGGGAACACGCCAAGGAAAGTTCAAAAAAGGAGATGGACCATGCAGTCGATCTTATTTTTGAAAGAGGAGTACCCGGAACAGTAGATCTGCTTGTTAAGTCATGGGAGGGAGAGGGCAAGAAGACATTCCTTGATGACAGAAACGGGGTCTCTGTCCTTAAGATAAGCGGTTTTGAAGAGAATATCAGGCTTGAATACACGATCAGGCAGGAAAGCAAAAAGATATCTGTAAGGGTAACGGCTCCGGACTATTTGGTCTCAGAGGAGTCCGGGACATACTATAAGGAACCTCAGCCTCTCCCGTCATCCAGAGGTTATCTTGGCCTTGAGCTCGAAGAACTTTTCAGGGATCCGCAGGGCAGGCTTCTGATAAAAGATGTAGCGAAGGGAACTGCGGCATTCTACGCCGGGATCCTGCCCGGTGACTCTCTGGTCATGATAGATACGTACGACACCAAAAATTTTGACATTGACCGTGTTGATTCCTATCTTGAAAGCAGGGCTGCCGTAAAGGCGAAAGTAAGGGTCACGTTTTCCCAAAAAGGGGAGCATAAAAGCATAGATATCCAGCTTTAAGGAGAGAGTCTAAAGAGGGCTACCTGCTCCGCATAGGATGTCTCTAAACACATAAGGAGGAAAGAGCTGTGCCGATCAAAGATTTTAAAGTTGAAAAATGGCTGAACCCGCGTGACGCAAAATGCAGATACAATCTTGGAGCGAGCTGTGTCAAGGCCATTTCCCTAAACGAGCTGGCCGAACTGAGCGGAGAGGATAAGGACGAGCTTACAAAATTCTTCTTAGAGACCCACCTCCACTATGGAGCCTTTTTCGGTCTGCCCCGTCTTCTTGATGCGATAGCATCGACATACAAGAGAGCGGCACCTGATATGGTGCTTACCTTCCATGGCGGAACAGGTGCAAATTCTGCAGTGCTTACAGGGATGCTTGAAAAGGGGGACAATGTGGTAGCTGTAATGCCCAACTACCAGCAGCACTACTCGATCCCTGAAGCCCTCGGGATAGAAGTCCGTCCTCTGAGGCTGAAAAGGGAAGATAGCTACAAGGTCGATCCGGAGAAGCTTGATTCCCTGACAGACAGCAATACGAAGCTGATAACACTGACTAATCCCAATAACCCGACGGGCGCATACATGGACGCGGATGAACTTGGTGAGATCATTGCAGTTGCCGAAAAGAACGGCTCATACATCCTCTGTGACGAAATTTACAGGGGGCTTGCGGACGGATACATGCCATCGATAGTCGATCTCTACGAAAAGGGCATCGCCACGAGCAGCATGTCCAAAATCTACTCCATGGCCGGCACAAGGGTCGGCTGGGCTGTCACCCGTGACAAAAAGGCCTACGACATCCTTGAGAACAGGCGGTCATACGACTCTATCTGCAACGGTGTTTTCGATGAACTGATATCGGCCATAGCCCTTGAGCACAGCGACAGGATGCTTGAAAGAGCCCGAACAATAGTCCGCCCCAACAAAAAGATCGCAGAGGACTGGATCAGAAGCAGGCCGCGACTTTCGGTATACGGTGAGAGTTTGACAACGACGATGTTGGTCCACTATGACTATGATGTCGATGAAGTGGAACTCTGCACGGACATATATGAGAAGACCGGTGTTCTTCTATGCCACGGAGACTGTTTCGAAGAGAAAAAGTGCTTCAGGCTCGGATACG
>DAIRTK010000138.1:0-2158 GCA_036803945.1 Synergistaceae bacterium | reverse complement strand
TGTGCACTTGTCCAGCGTTCGCTCAAAGCGAATGCTCGGAATGTGCTACGTCAGAGATTCACAAGCTTCAGCTTGTAGAATCTTACGACGCGTTGAGGATCATGCACCCTCAAAACTGAATAATGAATGTGATCAAAAGAAGTACTTTTGAAACCATTGGTCAAGTGCTCGACCTATTAGTATCGGTCAGCTAAATACATTGCTGCACTTACACCTCCGACCTATCAACGTGGTAGTCTTCCACGGGTCTTACCCAATTAAGGGGGGAAATCTATTCTTGTGGGGGGCTTCGCACTTAGATGCTTTCAGCGCTTATCCCGTCCATACTTGGCTACCCAGCTATGCCCTTGGCAGAACAACTGGTGCACCAGAGGTATGTCCATCCCGGTCCTCTCGTACTAAGGACAGCTCCACTCAAATTTCCAACGCCCACAGCGGATAGGGACCGAACTGTCTCACGACGTTCTGAACCCAGCTCGCGTGCCTCTTTAATGGGCGAACAGCCCAACCCTTGGGACCTACTTCAGCCCCAGGATGAGACGAGCCGACATCGAGGTGCCAAACACCCCCGTCGATGTGGACTCTTGGGGGGTATCAGCCTGTTATCCCCGGGGTAGCTTTTATCCGTTGAGCGATGGCCCTTCCACTCGGAACCACCGGATCACTAAGCCCGACTTTCGTCCCTGCTCGACTTGTAAGTCTCGCAGTCAAGCTCCCTTCTGCCTTTACACTCTTCGCGCGATTTCCGACCGCGCTGAGGGAACCTTTGGGCGCCTCCGTTACTCTTTAGGAGGCGACCGCCCCAGTCAAACTGCCCACCAGACACTGTCCTTGTACCGGATCACGGTACGAAGTTAGAACTTCAACATTGCAAGAGTGGTATCCCAACGGTGACTCCACCAAAACTGGCGTCCTGGCTTCTCTGTCTCCCACCTATCCTGTACATGCAATGCCGAAATTCAATATCAAGCTGCAGTAAAGCTCCACGGGGTCTTTCCGTCCTGCTGCGGGTAACCGGCATCTTTACCGGTACTACAATTTCACCGAGTCTATTGTTGAGACAGTGCCCAGATCGTTACGCCTTTCGTGCGGGTCAGAACTTACCTGACAAGGAATTTCGCTACCTTAGGACCGTTATAGTTACGGCCGCCGTTTACTGGGGCTTAAGTTCAATGCTTCGATTGCTCTAACACATCCCCTTAACCTTCCAGCACCGGGCAGGCGTCAGCCCCTATACATCAGCTTTCGCTTTAGCAGAGACCTGTGTTTTTGGTAAACAGTCGCCTGGGCCTTTTCACTGCGGCCTGCTTTCGCAGGCACCCCTTCTCCCGAAGTTACGGGGTTATTTTGCCGAGTTCCTTAACAATAGTTCTCTCGCTCGCCTTAGGATTCTCTCCTCATCTACCTGTGTCGGTTTGCGGTACGGGCACCTACAGTCTCTCTAGCGGCTTTTCTTGACAGTGTGAAATCAGCTGCTTCGGTACTTTAATTTCCCTCCCCATCACGCCTCAGAATTGCCACGGCGGATTTGCCTGCCATGACTCCCTTGACGCTTGGACGCACACGACCAACGGTGCGCTCAGCTTATCCTCCTGTGTCCCCACATCGATCAAACGACTTTCGGTGGTACTGGAATCTCAACCAGTTGTCCATCGCCTACGGCTTTCGCCCTCGGCTTAGGCCCCGACTAACCCTGAGCGGACGAACCTTCCTCAGGAAACCTTAGATTTTCGGCGGCAGGGATTCTCACCCTGCTTACGCTACTCATGCCAACATTCTCTCTCGTATGCAGTCCAGCTTACCTTACAGTTCACCTTCTGCCCGCATACGATGCTCCTCTACCAATATCGTTAGATATTCCCAAGCTTCGGTAGTAAGTTTAAGCCCCGTTTATCTTCGGCGCGAAGTCACTCGACTAGTGAGCTATTACGCACTCTTTAAATGAGTGGCTGCTTCTAAGCCAACATCCTAGTTGTCTATGCAGCTTCACATCCTTTTCCACTTAACTTACATTTTGGGACCTTAGCTGTGGGTCTGGGCTGTTGCCCTTTTGACCACGGAACTTATCTCTCGCAGTCTGACTCCCGAGCATAATACGGCGGTATTCGGAGTTTGATAGTTTTCGGTAACCGGTGAAGGCCCCTAGAACATTCAGTGC
>DAIRTK010000137.1:0-2174 GCA_036803945.1 Synergistaceae bacterium | reverse complement strand
AAAAGAAACAAATCTTTTAAGAAAAACAACGAAGGATTTATGAAAAGTCGAAGAGTAAAAGAAGTGAAGGGCAACTTTCACGAACACCTTTAATCCTTGAGTAAGGTTAGAGGTGAAACACTTTCGCGCAAGAAAGTAAAAAGGTCAAGCTAGAAAGGGCACACGGAGGCTGCCCGGGCGCCGGAAGACGAAGAAGGACGCAGTGAGCTGCGAAAAGCCGTGGGGAGTCGCAAACAGACGTTAAATCCACGGATGTCCGAATGGGGGAACCCACAAGGAGTCATATCCTTGTATCCCACAATGAATACATAGTTGTGAGGAAGTCAGACCAGGGGAACTGAAACATCTAAGTACCCTGAGGAAAAGAAAATAAAAAATGATATCCTAAGTAGCGGCGAGCGAACGGGATAGAGTCTAAACCAAACATGTGTCAAGGGAGTACCCGTTGCATGGTTGGGGTTGCGGGAATCGTCAGCAGAGAGTACTAGCTCTGCAAGGAGTAAGAAAACCTGACATCAGAAGAACAGGAAGGAAGGCCTGGCCAAAGAGCGTGACAGCCGCGTAATCGAAGATGAAAGGACTCCTGACGGTCACCCAAGTACCACGGGACACGAGAAACCCCGTGGGAATCAATGAGGACCACCTCATAAGACTAAATACTAGCCGGCGACCGATAGAGAAAAAGTACCGTGAGGGAAAGGTGAAAAGAACCTCGGAAGAGGAGTGAAAGAGAACCTAAAACCGTGTGTCTACAAGCAGTCGAAGCACCATAAGAAGTGCGACGGCGTGCCTATTGAAGAATGAGCCAGCGAGTTACGGTATCAAGCAAGGTTAAGGACTTCAGGTCCGGAGCCGCAGCGAAAGCGAGTCTGAAAAGGGCGAAAGAGTATGATAACGTAGACCCGAAACTGCAGTGATCTATGCATGGACAGAGTGAAGCGTAAGTAAAGATACGTGGAGGCTCGAACCACATTGATGTTGAAAAATCATGGGATGAGCTGTGCATAGGGGTGAAATGCCAATCGAACGCAGAGATAGCTGGTTCTCCCCGAAATAGCTTTAGGGCTAGCCTCGTATGAAAGATTTGTCGGAGGTAAAGCACTAATTGGACTAGGGGTCTCACCGGATTACCGAACCCAGTTAAACTCTGAATGCCGACAAATAGTCAGCGGGAGTCAGACAGTGTGGGCTAAGCTACATTGTCAAGAGGGAAAAAGCCCAGACCTACAGCTAAGGTCCCCAAAATGAACTAAGTGGAAAAGGATGTAGAATTGCAAAAACAACCAGGAAGTTGGCTCAGAAGCAGCCATCCTTTAAAGAGTGCGTAATAGCTCACTGGTCGAGTGATTCCGCGCCGAAAATGATCGGGGCTAAGTTCATTACCGAAGCTGAGGAATGTGTATCAAGGATACACATTGGTAGGGGAGCGATCTCATAGAGGGAGAAGCGTGACCGTAAGGACACGTGGACGAATGAGAAGAGAGAATGCTGGCATGAGTAACGAAAAGACAGGTGAGAATCCTGTCCGCCGAAAACCTAAGGTTTCCTGAGGAAGGTTCGTCCGCTCAGGGTAAGTCGGGACCTAAGCCGAGGCTGAGAAGCGTAGGCGATGGACAACGGGTGGAAAGTCCCGTACCACTGCAAATCGTTAATACCAATGGGGAGACGCAGGAAGTTCAGTCGAGCGTGTGACCGGAAGAAACACGTCCAAGCACCGAGTTTGTTGAGGGAGGCAAATCCCCCTCAGCGAGTAGATGAGGTGTGATGGGGAGCGAAATTAAGTAGTGAAGCGACGAGAATTACACTGACAAGAAAAACCTCTAGGGAGAAATGCAGTGCCCGTACCGTAAACCGACACAGGTGGGTGAGGAGAGAATCCTAAGGCGCGCGAGAGAACCCTCGTTAAGGAACTCGGCAAAATGACTCCGTAACTTCGGGAGAAGGAGTGCCATGAGTTGAATCATGGTCGCAGATAAGAGGCCCAAGCGACTGTTTAACAAAAACACAGGTCTGTGCGAAATCGAGAGATGAAGTATACGGGCTGACGCCTGCCCGGTGCTGGAAGGTTAAGGGGAGAGCTTAGCGGGAAACCGCGAAGGTTTGAACCGAAGCCCCAGTAAACGGCGGCCGTAACTATAACGGTCCTAAGGTAGCGAAATTCCTTGTCGGGTAAG
>DAIRTK010000136.1:0-2182 GCA_036803945.1 Synergistaceae bacterium | reverse complement strand
CCGCCACCGACCCTGAACCCAATTGAAAAAAAATTCATAGGTTTGCTGCAAACAGAACAGTCATGACCCTCGAGAACGGAAAGAAGATTATCCTGCTGAGGCTTATCGGCTTCATTTCAACACTTGCATACGTGCTTTATGTCTTCCTGGCATATTTCCCGAAGGTATTCAGAAATGTACTGGCAGAAAAGAGCCTGACCCTGATTACCATTGTGGTTACTGCTGTTTTTCTTGTTGTTCTCTTCTGGCCTTCAATCAGGAAATTCAGGTACATATTTTTCTCTGCAGATGAAAGGACCATCACACTCAGATGGTACAAACCGGGGCTGATGCCAGGCGAGAGCCGGAGTATAGAGATCCCTTCTGACAGGCTGGCCGGTTACGAGGTTAAAAAAGAGGTCATGGGTCTACACCGTTATCTGATTCTATTCCAGCAGGTGCAGGGAAGAAGGGCGGCGTACCCGCCGGTCAGCATCACCGCCCTGTCAAAAGCACAGCTCGGACAGATAGAGATGACTCTTAAAAACTATAAATCAACCATTTAGCCCTGGTCTGACAAAACATGAGCAAAGTCATTTTTCATGACTGGAGGTTCAGCAACCTTTGGACCTTGATTTATCCTTCTTCTAAATCATAAAACCACAAACATACATTGAAATGAAAGTAAAAGAAATTCTGGCTGAGCTTGAAAAGAAGCATCCCGGTGAACCTGAGTATCACCAGGCAGTCAAGGAGGTCCTTGAGTCAATCGAGGAAGTTTACAATGAAAACCCCAGGTTTGCAAAGGCAGGTGTCCTTCAGAGGCTTATTGAACCTGACCGCATTTTTACCTTTAAGGTACCATGGGTTGATGACAAGGGGAATGTGCAGGTCAACCTCGGTTACAGGGTGCAGTACAACAATGCCATCGGCCCGTACAAGGGAGGACTCCGCTTCCACCCAACGGTAAACCTCTCTATTCTCAAGTTCCTCGGTTTTGAACAGATCTTCAAGAACTCACTCACAACCCTTCCCATGGGAGGCGGCAAGGGTGGTTCAGATTTTGATCCCAAAGGCAAATCAGACAATGAGGTAATGCGTTTCTGCCAGTCGTTCATGCTTGAACTCTGGAAGCATATCGGACCTGAGACTGACGTTCCGGCAGGTGATATAGGTGTGGGCGGCCGTGAGATTGGTTTCCTCTACGGGATGTACAAGAAACTTGCAAAGGAGCATACCGGGGTCCTGACCGGCAAGGGTCTGAACTGGGGCGGCTCACTCATCCGTCCGGAAGCCACGGGATTCGGATGTGTTTATTTTGCCAATGAGATGCTGAAGACACGCAATGAGTCATTTGAAGGCAAGAAGGTGGCAGTATCAGGTTTCGGCAACGTGGCATGGGGTGCTGCCACAAAGGCAACCGAGCTTGGAGCAACAGTCGTGACCATCTCCGGTCCTGACGGTTACATTCATGATCCGGCAGGCATAAGCGGTGAGAAGATCGATTACCTCCTTGAGCTGAGGGCATCAAACATGGATGTCGTTGAGCCGTATGCCAGGAAGTTCCCGGGCTCGAAGTTTGTCAAGGGGATGAGGCCATGGGAGGTCAAGGTTGACATCGCACTGCCGTGTGCAACGCAGAATGAACTCTACAAGGAAGATGCTGAACTGCTGGTCGCCAACGGCGCAATATGTGTTTGCGAAGGGGCAAACATGCCCTGTACTCCTGAGGCCATCGAGGTTATCCAGAATGCGAAGCTCCTCTTCGCCCCCGGCAAGGCAGCCAATGCAGGCGGTGTAGCCACCTCGGGACTCGAGATGACACAGAACTCAATGAAGCTCAACTGGAACAGGGATGAGGTTGACCAGAGACTTCACTCAATCATGGTCAACATCCATAATGCCTGTGTCAAGCACGGCACAGGTAAAGACGGATATGTTGACTATGTAAAGGGTGCAAACATTGCCGGCTTCCTCAAGGTAGCCAATGCAATGGTTGACCAGGGGGTCCTGTAGCCGATACCCGGATAAATTGATTCATACCACAGAGGCAGGCTGACAAACCTGCCTCTGTTCGTCTGGGAACGGATGTCATAAAACCGGCAGCAGGGCTGTCAGTTTCTGATCCGGTATACATTCCCCGGGCAGGGGGTGATCATCCCTGCCAGCTCCATCTGAAGGAGGGTGGTTGAAAGCCTGTAAA
>DAIRTK010000135.1:0-2203 GCA_036803945.1 Synergistaceae bacterium | reverse complement strand
AGAGAGTATCCTATACATTGATAAAATGTGCAAACAGCATTGTGATATTTGAAAAACACGCCATATTACCCCCAAAAACTAAATAGTGAGAGCAAAGGCAGTCCATCCTGCAATGGACTGCCTTTGTAATTTTTGTTGGGCCCGATGCCGCATCAGGGTCGCCAGCCCAAGCAATAAACTCCCGAGGTACCGCTGCACATCAAATTTTATAACTTCAAGAAATTATTACCGCTTTTTTCATAACGCTTTCTTCTTTGTCCTGTTTTGAAAAACTCATAATGCCTTGAGAACTCCAAAATATAACAAATAATTATTAAAATGCGCAATTTATAGACACAAAGCGGTTATTACTGAAAATTTCAGTTTTTTATGTTTTTATATAACTCCATAACAAAATCATACTCCAGTTCAGCTGTTGTTCCCGGCGCAATGTCTTCCCACAGGAAAGTTTCCGTATCATACGAGTTTATTGCAGATCCTGACTTGTCATATACAACACATTTATTCAGCTTCATTCTTTTCAGCTCTTTTGACAAAGAGCAGGAAAACAGGATATAGCTTGTTTGGTCGCCAGCTATGTCACTCCACTCTCGGAGATATTGCCCCCTTGGGATCTTCTTTATGACGGCAGAGACGTAACCATCCATATCCTTTAAGGAATCCGTCTTTAACGAAACGACAGCATCTTCGTTCCTGAAAATTTCAACATATTGCTTATCTGCAAAAGAACGGACCGGGAGAAAAGACAAAAAACAAACAATACCCGCTATCAGAAGGAAATTCCGCATGGATGCATCTTCAGCTCCTTAATGTAAATAAATATAAGCATTGTCAATTATATGCAAAATGACCATCCAACATAAGGGGGCACAAAAAAAGATAATTTACGTTCCAGGCCTTTCTGTGAAGCAGCATGTCAGTCAGAAGTGAAAATTATAAGCGGATCCACGTCTGTGCCAAAGATGTTTACATCGGTCAAACAGCTCGCTAGAATTGCATATGAGATAGATCTTTTCTCTGATGGAAAGGATGACGGACATGACTGTGGAAGAGAGACTGAGAGAGATGGAGATAGAGCTTTTCCCTGACATCAGGCCCATCGGAAGCTATGTCCCGTTTGTAAGGACCGGAAATCTGATCTGGGTATCGGGACAGGGACCGTGCATTAAGGGAAAGTACATCGACTACATTGGGAAAGTCGGCGGCGGCATTTCTAAGGAGAAAGCGAAGGAGGCTGCAAGGGCAACTGCGGTAAACCTTTTATCGATCCTGAAAAATGCTGTGGAGGACCTTGACCGGATCGAAAGGATCGTAAGCGTCCACGGGTATGTGAACAGCACTCCGGATTTTACCGAGCAGCCCTATGTGATCGACGGAGCATCTGAACTCCTTGTCGATCTGTTCGGCGAGAAGGGAAGGCATTCAAGGTGTGCCGTATCTGCACCGTCACTGCCGATGGACATCTGCGTAGAGATAGAACTCATCGCTGAGATCAAATAATAACTGGAGGACGGTATCCATGAAAACTATCGGTATCATCGGAGGCTTGGCATGGCAGTCATCTGCAGAACTTTATAAGATAATCAACGAACTGGCAAACAAAAAGCTTGGAGGCCAGCATTCCTGCAAATGCGTAATGTATTCGGTCGACCTGGACCCAATACTCATCCTCAGGGATGAGGAGAAATGGGATGAGCTGGCAGCCATAATCGAAGATGCTGTAAGCAGGGTCGAGTCCGCGGGAGCAGACTTTAGCGTCATAGTTTCCAACACCATGCACAAGACTGTCGATGTCATAAAGGACAGGGTCTCAAAGCCTATCCTGCACATAGCTGACGTGACGGCACAGGCGATACTCGACAGGGGCTTTAAAACAGTCGGCCTGATGGGCACAAGATTTACACTTACCCAGGATTTTTACAAGGGCAAAATGGAGAGGGACTACGGAATAAAGATATTGGTGCCGGACGAAGATGATATCGAGTTTATCCACCACGTCATCTATGAGGAGCTCGATTTCAGTATTTTCAGTCCAGAGTCATCAAAACGCTTTGTAGAGATCATTGAAAAAATGGGTTCCCGCGGAGCTGAAGGCGTCATCCTTGGGTGCACGGAGATCCCTCTGCTGGTAAAACAGGAACAGACAGACATCCCCCTCTTCGACACAACGACGCTCCTTGCCGAAGCTGCAGTGAGAGAGGCT
>DAIRTK010000134.1:0-2316 GCA_036803945.1 Synergistaceae bacterium | reverse complement strand
GTCAAACAATAGTCAAACAGTGGTTAAACGGTAGTCAAGCGATCGTAGGGGCAAGGCGAGGTTGTGGAAATTTGCAGCCTCTGGGCTGCGGAGAATTCGCGACATCCGTCGCTGGTGAATTTGCATCGCTTCGCATCGCGGAGAATTTGCGACCAAAGGTCGCGCTGACTTAAAATCTCCGTCATTCCCGAATGATTGTTTCGGGAATCCAGCGGCTTTTGTTTAGGTTTAAAAAAACTAGTCATAACAAGAGTTCAAAGACACTGGACCCCCGATACAGACACTCCTGGGCGACGATAAAGGGCTAAGGTTTCAGGTTGTGACAACTGCCGACCGCTCGTCTATGCTTGCCTATCGCTTGCCTGCCTTTACGATAACGTAAGCTGTCGTAAAGGCAGTTGACTAAGTATACGGCTGTGTTATATTGAGTTTGTGATCATGGGGGCAGATCGGCCCTTTGAGCAGTTTATACGACCACATCGGAGGGATACTGGGATGGATTTTGAAGCTATAAAAAAGGCAGCTCAGGGCTACGAAAAAGAGATGACAAAGTTTCTTCGTGACCTTATTGCGATACCGGGCGAAAGCTGCGGGGAAGAGTGCGTAATAAAGCGCATCGAAGAAGAGATGAAGGAACTTGATTTTGATGAGGTAAAGATAGACGGGATGGGCAACATCCTTGGGTATATGGGATCGGGAAAGACCCTTATAGCATTTGACGCACACATAGATACGGTAGGACTGGGAGAGATCTCCAACTGGAAGTTCGATCCTTACAAAGGATATGAAAACGAAACGGAGATAGGGGGAAGAGGTGCTTCGGACCAGCTTGGAGGCATAGTCTCTTCTGTCTACGGAGCTAAGATAATGAAGGATCTTGGCCTTCTCTCTGATAAATACAGGGTGCTGGTCACAGGAACGGTCCAGGAAGAGGACTGCGACGGTCTCTGCTGGCAGTACATAGTCAACGTGGACGGCATCAGGCCTGAATTCGTTGTCATAACAGAACCCACCGACGGAAACATCTACCGCGGACAGCGCGGACGAATGGAGATAAGGGTCGAGGTCAAAGGAGTATCCTGTCACGGATCGGCACCTGAGAGAGGCGATAACGCCATTTACAAGATGGCTGACATCATAAAGGAAGTACAGGCACTGAACGACAGGCTGCACTTCGATCCATTCCTTGGCAAGGGGACTCTTGCGGTATCAGAGATATTCTACAACTCTCCCTCACGCTGCGCTGTCGCTGACATGGCCGCTATATCGGTCGACCGCAGGCTGACGGACGGAGAGACTTGGGAGATGGCACTTGAAGAGATACGAACCCTGCCCTCTGTCAAAAAATACAACGCAGAAGTATCAATGTACAAATATGACAGACCGAGCTGGACAGAGCTTACATATCCTACGGAATGCTATTTCCCGACGTGGGTGATCCCCGAAGACCACCCTGCGACAAAGGCAATGGTGCAGTCTTACAGTGGAATGTTCGGAGTACCTGTAGTCGACAAGTGGACCTTTTCAACAAACGGGGTCTCTGTCATGGGAAGGTTCGGGATACCCTGCATCGGATTCGGTCCCGGCAAGGAAGCACAGGCCCATGCGCCAAACGAGATCACATGGAAGGCTGATCTTGTGAAGTGCGCCGCCGTGTATGCCGCACTCCCGACACTATACTGCGGGCAAAAATCCCAAAAGGAAGATAACGAATTACTGTAGCACCTGAACTCTATTTCGAGTACATTATGAGACAGGGAAAGCAGAATTGTTTTTTAGCTAAATATGTAATAGTCTAAATTCAAAGTCACCGTATCACCCATGAGAGTATTCGAAAACGATGGAAAGGGAGTTCTTTTTTTAGATCCCAACAACTGACTCCCAACCGATTTGCAATCGATTTGCAATCCGCAATTAACTCCGGCTGATGGCTGCATGCCGCTGCCTGAAATGAAACCTAACAAGACAAACATCCTAAAGACATAACAATGGAGGAATCGACAATATGAGAATGGATCCCTTTGTTAAAAAACTGAACGACCTGAATTTTTCAAATATGTACGAAAATGATTTCTTCCTCACATGGGAGAAGAGCAGGGATGAACTCGATGCTGTATTTACCTTGGCAGACGCTCTGAGGTGCCTTCGGGAAAACAATATTTCACCCAGGATCTTTGACAGCGGACTGGGAATATCGCTTTTTCGCGACAACTCGACAAGGACCCGCTTCAGCTTCGCCTCTGCATGCAACATGCTTGGCCTGGAAGTCCAGGACCTCGATGAGGGCAAGTCACAGATAGCACACGGCGAGACGAT
>DAIRTK010000133.1:0-2320 GCA_036803945.1 Synergistaceae bacterium | reverse complement strand
AAGTTCCAGAACCTTATACTGTTGGGGCTTTCTGTCCAGACAGATTTCTTCAGGCATGCCGCAATGTTCGGAGGAACTTCGCTTAGGATATTCCACAATCTGCCAAGGTTTTCCGAAGACCTTGATTTTACTTTAGTTATACAGGGTGCTGATTTTTCACTCGCTTCCTACAGGGAAGCAATGTCCCATTTTTTTGCGGATATGGGCCTTGATGATGTGAAGATAAACATAAAGGAAGAGGGAGAAGATGTTTAAGAGGCAGCATTGTGCTTTCAATAAACAGATCTGAAAGCTTGAGGGTAAAGATAGACATTGAAAGGCCGGTGGCCGGTGTCATGCCCCGGACTGAGACACTTTACGGTTCCTACCCTTATAATTACTCCGCAAGGATATGCACCCTGCCCTCGTCCTTCGCGGGAAAAATGGATGCTTTAATTCACCGTAAGTGGGGCAGCAAGCGGGTCAAAGGCCGCGATTGGTACGATTTCCTATGGTACATCAGGAAAGGTACGGAACTCGATATCAATTGGCTCGAGGCACGGCTGAAGGCAAAGGGCACCCTCGATCCTGAGGAAAAACTGACGCCCGAACTTCTCGGTGAGATGTATGAAAAGAGAGCCTCTGCAGTCGATGTCGGCGGGATACTGCGCGATGTGCAGGGCTTCATGACTCAAGAACTTGAAAAGAAGAGCTCGCTTTCGTGGACCAATGAACTCTTTCTAATGCAAAAAGACAAGCTTGTCGATTCTGCGAAAAGATATCTCCTTGCACACAGCTCCTGATTTTTGTTCCCTGTAATTTGTTACGCTTGAATATAGTTTTTATGTATAGTAAACTCTAATAATTAGATGTTGTGATACATAAAATAGAATTTATTTGAGCGAGGTGATGCGGCATGACCGATATCGAGCTGCTTAAGGGACTGGATACAGAAATCCCCGGCTGGGTGCTGCAGAGCAGGCTGAGAGAGAGCGGCTACGTTAATATATGGCAAAAGATAGAGGGGCTTGTCGCGGACGGCTATATCGAACGTATAATGCGCGGCTGGTACTGTCTTGGCCCCCTCCTGCGAAAGAGAGAGCCCTCCCTTAGATACCTTGCATGCAATGTTTACCGTCCAGCCGCAGTATCGGGCAACCTCGTCCTCTTTGAAGCGGGGCTGATCCCCGAGGCTGTTGCTTCCGTCACAGCGGTCACGGCAAAGAGAAGCCGAAACCTAAAGACGCCATACGGGAACATCCAATGGCTCACAGTTCCACGGCAGGCCGTATTTCCAGGCACATACGCCGTAAAGGCTCCCCCCGGATACATAAGGGCAATACCGGAAAAGGCCCTGCTCGACCAACTTTACATCATAAGATACACACCTCAGAACTACCCTCTCTGGAAGGCTTTCATCCTTGAGGACCTCAGGATCGATGAAGATGCATTGGCAAAGCTGGATATAAGGCTCATCCAGGAACTGGGAGAGACATTCTCATCCCCAAAGATCAAAAAGCACGTGAGGTGGCTGGTGAGGCTGGCGGCGAGGTAGCCCGCCGGAGAATTTGCGACAGTGCCGGTCGCGGGGAATTCGCGAAAATCATCGTTGGGGAATTTGCTGAATGAACCGTTCAGCGGTGAATTGGGGCTTGAATCAAAAGCTTAAATTCCCCGGCGGATGTACTCTCCGCTTTAAACTAATCTTGGTCATAAACGGAGCTTCGGTGTCCTATTTTCACTACCAAAACAAGAAGGCGGCTGTCTTCTATCCTGCATAGGATACGCCATGCGCCTACTCGGTAGCGCCATAGCCCGGAGAGATCTGCGACAAGGGCTTTTCCTCTTCTTCTGGGGTCATCAAGGCCGGCCAGTTCATCAAGATAGTTCAATATCCTCAGAGCCTGAGGCTTATCAAGTGAAGAGAGTTCCTTTTCTGCCTTTCTTGAAAATTCAATCTGCCAAGCCAAGGCGCGACCTCACTTCCTCAAGGGAAGATGAAGTCTCTCCGTCAAGGATGTATTCTTCATATGCAGCTGCCGCAAGCGCAGCATCTTCGATATCATCAAGATATGTCTCAATTGCCTTCCGCGCATACCAAGTCTTAGTCCTGCCGGTTTTATCGGCAAGTTTTTCAAGCCGCTCCTCCAGTGGTTTATCCAGTCTCACTGCAAGCATAGAAATCCCTCCTTATTGTTGCTATACAAGTATAGCAAATAATATTAAAAATACAATAACGCCATACAAAAAAGATGCGCGCTGCTATTGCCGGGAATGGTGTCCAGTATACGCGGTCGCGGTGTTCAGTTTGGAGCGGTCAGGGTGTTCAAATCACGCGGTC
>DAIRTK010000132.1:0-2392 GCA_036803945.1 Synergistaceae bacterium | reverse complement strand
ACTGCCAACTGAATTTAGCTATCTTTGCGGCAGAAACTGAGTTATGCCTGAACTGCAATCTGCCGATGTAACCCTTGTAGGCTCCGGGAGCTGGGCTACGGCCATGGCCATGGTCCTTGCTTCCAACGGGAGAAGGGTTGCCTGGTATATTGACCGGCCTGAGATATATCGTCATGTAAGACGCTATCATCAGAATCCTCACTATCTTAACTCGGTAACCCTCGACCCGCAACTGGTAACTCCGTTTGATAACATTACCGAAGCCGTAGATGCATCAAAGGTCATTATACTTGTTACCCCGTCCGCATTTCTGAAAAAAGAGCTTGAAGGACTGGATAAGGATGCATTCCGCGGCAGGATTGTCTGTTCCGGCATCAAGGGGATAGTTCCGGGCAACAATACTGTGGTGGGGGAATATATCCACTCATTTTACGGTGTGCCGTATGAGGATATTGTCATTATCACCGGTCCCAGCCATGCAGAGGAAGTGGCGATGGAGAAGCTCACCTATCTGACTTTCGCCTCTGCTGATACAGCAAATGCAGGAAGGGTTGCGGAGCTTTTCTCCTGCCGGTGGATAATGACAGTAATTTCTTCCGATATTTTCGGTACCGAGTATGCTGCAGTCATGAAAAACATTTATGCCATTGCTGCCGGTATAGCTCACGGGCTGGGTTACGGAGACAACTTCCTGGCAGTTCTTCTTGCTAATGCTGCTGGCGAGATGAAACGCTTTGTTGAGGCGCTTTCACCCGAAAGCAGGGAGATAACTGATTCGCCCTACCTGGGAGACCTGCTGGTAACGGGGTACTCGCAATTCAGCCGGAACAGGGCCCTGGGACATATGCTTGGAAAGGGGATTTCCGTTCAGAATGCCCTGCTGGAAATGACCCAGGTGGCGGAAGGATATTTTGCCTCGGCATGCATCAATGAAGTAAAGGGAAAGACCGGATCGGAAATTCCCATTGCAGATTCCGTCTACAGGATTCTGTACGAAAATTCGGCACCGGCAAGGGAGATCAGAAATCTATCGAAAAAATTAAAATAAAAACCATAACAGAATGAAAAGTGAACTTCTGGTAAACATCAATGGCATCAGCTCATTTGCAGACAAGGAGGAAATAGCAAGGATCAGTGATGATGCCGCAGGTCATCTCGTTGCACTCAGGGAAGGCCGGGGCAGGGGAAGTGAATTCACAGGCTGGCTGCGACTCCCTGACCAGGCGATAAATGAGACAGGACAGGTCAGAGCCTGTGCATCGCGTCTCCGCTCACAGGCGCCGGTGACCGTTGTCGTGGGCATCGGGGGTTCATATCTCGGCGCCAGGGCACTGACAGAGGCACTCAATGACCCCTTCGCTCCGCAGGAGCACAGGCTGCTCTTTGCGGGTCACACACTGAGTGAGGACTATCATGCTGCACTTTTGAAATTCCTTGATGGAACAGCTTACAATATAGTAGTCATCTCCAAGAGCGGTACCACCACTGAGCCCGCAATAGCCTTCCGCATCCTGCGTGATCATTTGAGGAACAAGACAGGGACAGCTGCAGCCAGGAAGCATATCGTGGCCATAACCGATGCAAACCGCGGTGCACTGCATGACCTTGCCGTGAAGGAGGGTTATGAGACTTTTGTTATACCTGATGATGTGGGCGGAAGATACTCGGTGCTGACACCTGTTGGTCTGCTGCCTCTGGCACTTGCAGGGTATGACATCGATGCATTTGTACATGGCATGCTTGACATGGCCCTCTCTGTCAGGGAAGGCAATGACACCCCGGACAATATTGCAATTTCTTATGCTGCGGCACGTAACGCTCTGTACAACAAGGGATATTCTACCGAAATCCTGATAAGTTATGAACCTTCACTGGTTTTCCTGGCTGAATGGTGGAAGCAGTTGTATGGCGAGAGCGAGGGTAAGGAGAGCAAGGGTATCTTTCCTGCCTCGGTGACCTTCACAACCGACCTGCATTCAATGGGTCAGTATATACAGCAGGGTGAGCGGAAACTCTTCGAGACGGTAATACATGTCAAGGATTCCCACAAAAAACTGGTAGTCCCCGGGGCTGCAGACAACTCAGACGGGATAGGATTCATCGCCGGCAAAAGAATGACCGAGGTGAACCACAAGGCTGAGGCCGGTACCCGGATAGCCCATCTTGACGGAGGGGTGCCGGTGATAGTTATCAGCATGGAGAGGATAGATGAGTATAGCCTTGGCCAGCTGATGTATTTCTTTGAGCTCGCATGCGCGATAAGCGGATATGTTCTGGGTGTCAATCCGTTTGACCAGCCAGGGGTGGAGTCATACAAGAAGAATATGTTCGCCCTGCTTGGCAAGCCTGGCTTTGAAGCCGAGAGGGAGAAGCTGGAGCAGAAGCTGCAGGC
>DAIRTK010000131.1:0-2414 GCA_036803945.1 Synergistaceae bacterium | reverse complement strand
GGCACATACCGTTTCAGGCTACACACAAAGGAGTCTACGATATCTTATCTCTCAGACAGACTACAAAAACTTATGACACTGTCCCAGATCATGCGGAATTCCCGTGCATATCATTCGGTCCTTTTACAAGCAAACCGGGGGGAGCTAAGAACGTAGATATTTCGGATATATCTTTGCAGCTTCATGTGTGGAGCATGGATACCAGCAAGAAAGAGATCGAGGAGATCTGCAATGAGGTCGCGTCTGTCCTTACGTCATGGCCTCTTGAAATTGCGTCCCTCGGCTTCTCCGCGCTGGGACAGGATGTTGATTTCTGCGAGATATTCGAAGAAGAAGAGATAAGTTATCACGCGGTGCTCACCTTTACCGCAAAAATTCAGTATATAGGAGGTTAAATTATGGCAATCACACTACCGGTAAATCCCAGCACTAGCTCTGCCTCAGTCGGCAAGGATTATCTGCTGTACATAAACACAGGAACAGCATTATCGCCTGTGTGGACATTGATAGGCGGTCAGCGTTCAGCGGACCTATCCCGCAGTGCTGATAGCATTGATGTCTCTCATAAAACGAGCGGCGGATGGAAATCCAACAAGGCAGGTCTGAGAGGATGGAGCATAGACCTTGACGCGCTGGTGCTGCTTAGTGATGCAGCACTTCCTTATCTTGAAAAAGCCTTTGACGACGGAACAGAAATCCATGTGCGTTTGCAATACCCAAACATGACCGAGCAGACAGGCTGGGGATCTTTGACAGACTTCTCACTTGCGACCCCGCATGATGGCGAAGCAAGCCTTACCGGCACAATTGAAGGCAATGGCGCGCTCTCGTCAAGATCACCAAGTGTCGATCCTGTGTCATCAACCGTCAGTAAGGCATCTCCTGCTGACAAGGTATTCACAATCGCTCCGAGCGCCACTACTGTTTCAGCGGTAAAGATCGACAGCGTCGCTGTGGTTATCACGTCAGGGTACCTCTATTCCGCCGGCACGCTCACCATCAAATCAGCTACGTGCGGAGCGCTTACAATAGGCAATCACACGATAGAAGTGACAACGGGCGACGGGGCAACCCTCAATATGATTCTTACGGTTACGGCATAACAAAGGGGGGCTTCGGCTCCCCTTCTTTATTTATGAAGGGAGTGGGAATCTATGATCAAATCAGTTCCATTTGAACTGTTCGCACCGAACCAGTACATATATTTTGATATCACCAGGCTTGCAATACTCGAAAAAGCGCTTGGCGAGCCATTGCCTAAGATCATTGCCAACAGCGAGGCAGGAATCAACTTTTGTCTGCATGGACTTACTGTTGGGCTTAAACATCATTATGCAAAAGCTTCTCCGCAGTTTTTTGCGGACAAGCTAAGCACATATTTTGAATCAGGCGGCTCTATTGAAAAGGTTGCTCTGCCGATCGTTGAAGCGATCGTTGTCAGCGGGATATTCGGAAAAGTTGACGAGGAAGATGAAAAAAACGCAGCGAGTGCTCAGTCGATGACAACGGATCCGGACGCGCGTTCAATATCGCAGAATGGATAGACTGGGCAGAAACACTTGCATACGGACCGCTGAATCTTCTCCCCTGGCAATTCAGCCGCTTGCAGCCGCAGGAATTCAACAAGATGCTGGAAGGCTACAAATGGCGAACAGAAGAACGGGATGCCCTCATAACATATTTTGCTGTCCCGATAATCAACTCACAGGGAGGGTTGAAGAAACCCATAACTATTAAAGATCTCCTTGATCCGCTGAAAAAGCAGGATACAAGAAAGAAACAGGAAGACAAAGAATATTTAAAACAGGTGTTCAATCTATAGGCGGTTTCTTACGGAGACCGCCTCTTATGTGAGGTGAACTGTCATGGCGACTGTTGCGGATCTGCTGGTAAAAATATCAGCCGACTCTTCCGGATTAAGAAAAGAAATTAACGCAGCTAAGAGACAGATAAAAGAGACATTCGGTACAGAAGCTCTTAAGGTTTCCCAAAAGGCACAGAGCAGCCTTAAATACATTGCTGCCGGCATGGCAGGGGTAGTTTCTGCCTCCGTGATAATGAGCGCAAAGATGGATATGACCAAGCGTGCTTTTGAGACATTGACTGGGTCTGTTGAAAGAGCTCAGCAGCACCTTGATGAACTTGAAAAATTCGGAGCTACTACTCCTTTTGAATTTACGGGGCTTACAGAAGCATCAAAAAAGATGCAGGCCTATGGTTTTGACGTACAGGCAGTGATTCCGGTACTTACAGTACTCGGTGATGCTGCAATGGCTGTTGGGCTGGGTCAGGAAGGTATCGACAGGGTTACTCTGGCTATAGGACAGATGAACGCAAAGGGAAAGGTCAGCGCAGAGGAAATGAGACAGCTTGCTGAAACAGGTCTGCCGGTCTGGGACATATTGGCCGGGAAA
>DAIRTK010000130.1:0-2420 GCA_036803945.1 Synergistaceae bacterium | reverse complement strand
TAGGACCGTTATAGTTACGGCCGCCGTTTACTGGGGCTTCAATTCAAAGCTTCGGATTGCTCCTAACCTCTCCTCTTAACCTTCCAGCACCGGGCAGGTGTCAGGCCCTATACGTCATCTTAGAATTTAGCAGAGCCATGTGTTTTTGATAAACAGTCGCCTGGGCCATTTTTCTGCGGCCCCGCCGTGGCGGGGCACCCTTTTTCCCGAAGTTACAGGGTTAATTTGCCTAGTTCCTTAGCCATGATTCACTCGAGCACCTTTGGATTCTCTCCTCGACTACCTGTGTCGGTTTGCGGTACGGGTAGCATCTACCTGAAGCTTAGAGATTTTTCTTGGAAGTATGATTAGGATCATTATCCGTTCACCCGAAGGCTCCCGGTACTATCAGGTTCAGCACCTCTGGCGGATTTTCCTGCCAAAAGTATACCTACACCCTTCAACGCACACATCCGTCCGTGCGCAGATCTTTCACTTCTTCGTCATCCCATCGCAGTAAATGCTAGTGCTGGAATATTAACCAGCTGTCCATCGACTACCCCTTTCAGGTTTGCCTTAGGACCCGACTAACCCTGATCCGATTAGCGTTGATCAGGAAACCTTAGTCTTTCGGTGTGCAGGTTTCTCGCCTGCATTATCGTTACTTATGCCTACATTTGCTTTTCCAGACGCTCCAGCAAACCTTACGATTCACCTTCAACGCAACTGGAATGCTCCCCTACCATCACGTTTTAAGCGTGATCCATAGCTTCGGTAATATGCTTGATGCCCGTGTATTATCCATGCCCGATCGCTCGACTAGTGAGCTGTTACGCACTCTTTAAATGAATGGCTGCTTCCAAGCCAACATCCTAGCTGTCAAAGCAATCAGACCTCGTTTGATCAACTTAGCATATATTTGGGGACCTTAGCTGATGGTCTGGGTTATTTCCCTCTCGCGCGTGGACCTTAGCACCCGCGCGCTCACTCCTGGATATATGTTATAGCATTCGGAGTTTGTCAGGATTTGGTAGGCGGTGAAGCCCCCTAGTCCAATCAGTAGCTCTACCTCTATAACACTAACTCCAAGGCTGCTCCTAAAAGCATTTCGGGGAGTACGAGCTATTTCTCAGTTTGATTAGCCTTTCACCCCTACCCACAGCTCATCCAAAGACTTTTCAACGTCAACTGGTTCGGACCTCCAGCCCGTGTTACCGGGCCTTCACCCTGGCCATGGGTAGATCACAAAGTTTCGCGTCTACCTCCTCTAACTAAGCGCCCTATTCAGACTTGCTTTCGCTTCGGCTGCTCCCGTAAACAGGATTAACCTTGCTAGAGAAGAGTAACTCGTAGGCTCATTATGCAAAAGGCACGCTGTCATCCCGAAAATTCGGGACTCCAACCGTTTGTAAGCGCACGGTTTCAGGTTCTATTTCACTCCCCTGTTCGGGGTGCTTTTCACCTTTCCCTCACGGTACTAGTTCACTATCGGTCTCTCAGGAGTATTTAGCCTTGCCAGATGGTGCTGGCAGATTCCCACAGGATTTCTCCGGTCCCGCGGTACTCAGGATACTGCTAGGTATTTAATTTATTTAACATACAGGACTATCACCTGCTATGGTTCAACTTTCCAGAAGTATTCTGCTATAAATTAAAATTCCATGTTGCAGTCCTACAACCCCTGTATTGCCTTAACAATACAGGTTTGGGCTGTTCCCCGTTCGCTCGCCGCTACTTGGAGAATCGCTATTGCTTTCTCTTCCTCTGGGTACTTAGATGTTTCAGTTCCCCAGGTTTGCGCCTTTAAGGCGTCCCAACTTCATTGGGACAGGTTTCCCCATTCGGATATCTCCGGATCGAAGGTTATTTGCACCTACCCGAAGCTTTTCGCAGCTTATCACGTCCTTCTTCGCCTCTGAGAGCCAAGGCATCCACCGTACGCTCTTATTTACTTTCTTACAATCTTAACTATTGACATAGTGATCAATCATTTCTGACTAATCGCGATGTATTTTCTTTCAATATGTCAAAGAACTTTACCACAAATTTTTGTGGATTGTTACATCTTATTTTATGTAACATTTTTGTGGAGAATAAGGGGGTCGAACCCTTGACCTCTAGAATGCAAATCTAGCGCTCTAGCCAACTGAGCTAATTCCCCATAACGATTTATTAATGTAGTCCCGCGCAGATTTGAACTGCGGACCCCTACATTATCAGTGTAGTGCTCTAACCAACTGAGCTACGGGACTTTATAGTTTACTGCTGTAAACATATCTTCCTTAAGGAATGGTAAAGCAGTACGCTGCTCGTTTTGGAGTTGTAGTAAAGCATGAAGTTAGCAAAGAAGCAAATATCATCCTGAAATATCAGGAAAAGTAAATCACTCCAGAAAGGAGGTATTCCAGCCACACCTTCCGGTACGGCTACCTTGTTACGAC
>DAIRTK010000129.1:0-2422 GCA_036803945.1 Synergistaceae bacterium | reverse complement strand
GAAGTCGTAACAAGGTAGCCGTAGGGGAACCTGCGGCTGGATCACCTCCTTTCTAAGGAGCTAACAGCCATTTGAGCTGTCAAGCTGACCTAGGTCAATCCTGCAATTTACAAAAATACTTGCTATTCGGTTTTGAGAGACCAAGTCATTGGTTTTGCTCTTTACAGTTACATCGTGAATCGTGGAAAACGATGATCGAGTTGGGCTTGTAGCTCAGTTGGCTAGAGCACACGACTGATAATCGTGAGGTCGCTGGTTCGAGTCCAGCCAGGCCCACCAATTATCGGGGGTGTAGCTCAGCTGGGAGAGCGCCTGCCTTGCACGCAGGATGTCGCAGGTTCGATTCCTGTCACCTCCACCAAGATTTGGGAAGCGATCATGCGTGGTCGCTTTTTGAAACTGATCTTTGACAATTGCATATGAGAATGTAGTAGTTTAGGAAAACACGAGCGTAGTGATGCGCTTATGTACAACACGGAGTAGCATTGATTGTTTTTCAGTTTTTTATGGTCAAGCTATTAAGGGCGTACGGTGGATGCCTAGGCAGAGGAAGGCGATGAAGGACGCGGTAAGCTGCGAAAAGCCTCGGGGAGCCGCTAAACAGGCTTTGATCCGGGGGTGTCCGAATGGGGAAACCCTCCAGAGGTTATGCTCTGGAATCGTGTGATGAATACATAGTCACATGAGGCGAACGCGGGGAACTGAAACATCTAAGTACCCGCAGGAAAAGAAAACAATAGTGATTCCGTCAGTAGTGGCGAGCGAACGCGGAGAAGCCCAAACCAGAAGTACTTCGGTACTTCCGGGGTTGTGGGGCCTCAACATGGGATTGATGATTGGTAGCCAAACGGTCTGGAAAGTCCGGCCATAGTGGGTGATAGCCCCGTAAGCGAAACCAAGATTCACCCTAGAGGAACCCCGAGTACCGCGGGACACGAGAAATCCCGTGGGAAGCTGGGAGGACCATCTCCCAAGGCTAAATACTAACCTCTGACCGATAGTGCACTAGTACCGTGAGGGAAAGGTGAAAAGTACTCCGATGAGGAGGGTGAAATAGAACCTGAAACCGTATGCCTACAAGCAGTCGGAGCACCATGTATATCAGGTGTGACGGCGTGCCTTTTGCATAATGAGTCAGCGAGTTACTCTTACTAGCGAGGTTAAGTTCATAGAACGGAGCCGAAGCGAAAGCGAGTCTTAACTGGGCGTCTAGTTAGTAGGAGTAGACCCGAAACCGGGTGATCTATCCATGTCCAGGGTGAAGCGAAGGTAACACTTCGTGGAGGCCCGAACCCACTGGCGTTGAAAAGCCAGGGGATGAGGTGTGGATAGGAGTGAAAGGCTAATCAAACTCGGAGATAGCTGGTTCTCCCCGAAATATATTTAGGTATAGCCTCGGGGGTTCCGTGATGGGGGTAGAGCACTGAATGGGCTAGGGGCCTCACCAGGTTACCAAACCCAACCAAACTCCGAATACCATCAACGTATACCCCGGGAGTCAGACTGCGGGTGATAAGATCCGTAGTCGAAAGGGAAACAGCCCAGACCGTCGGCTAAGGTCCCCAATTGTATGCTCAGTGGAAAACGATGTGGAAATGCCCAGACAACCAGGAGGTTGGCTTAGAAGCAGCCACCCTTTAAAGAAAGCGTAATAGCTCACTGGTCGAGTGGATCTGCGCGGAAAATGTAACGGGGCTCAAGCATACAACCGAAGCCACGGACTTATATTTCAAAATATGAGTGGTAGGGGAGCATTGTGTAAGCCTGCGAAGGTCGACCGCGAGGACGGCTGGAGGTATCACAAGAGATTATGCTGACATGAGTAGCGAAAATGCGGGCGAGAAACCCGCACACCGAAAACCCAAGGGTTCCTCAGTAAAGGTAATCTGCTGAGGGTTAGTCGGTCCCTAAGGCGAGGCCGAAAGGCGTAGTTGATGGGAAACAGGTTAATATTCCTGTACCTCTTGTTACTGCGATGGGGGGACGGAGAAGGGTAGGCGATCCAGGCGCTGGTTGTCCTGGTTCAAGCGTGTAGGGGGAGAAGGCAGGTAAATCCGCTTTCTCGTTAACTCTGAGACGTGATGACGAGAGCGTATGCTCATAAAGTCGTTGATCCCATGCTTCCAAGAAAAGCCTCTAAGCTTCAGGTAACTTGAGACCGTACCGTAAACCGACTCAGGTGGGTGAGGAGAAAATCCTAAGGTGATTGAGATAACACTGGTTAAGGAACTCGGCAAAATGACACCGTAACTTCGGGAGAAGGTGTGCCTCCACTAGGTCTAGCGATTTGCACGTGAAGCCGAAGGAGGTCGCAGAGAAATGGCGGTAGCGACTGTTTACTAAAAACACAGGACTCTGCTAAGTCGTAAGACGATGTATAGGGTCTGACGCCTGCCCGGTGCCGGAAGGTTAAGGGGATTTG
>DAIRTK010000128.1:0-2494 GCA_036803945.1 Synergistaceae bacterium | reverse complement strand
CCCGGGATTACCCCGGTGCTTTTCTGAACAAAATAGTTGAACTCTCTTGTTACCTCAAATCCGAGCTTCCTGTAGACGGAGACTGCCCCGGTGTTGTGTTGCAGAACTTCCAGCAGGTACTGCTGCAGTTTTCTCTCTTTCAGGAAGGGGATTGAGTATTCGAATATCCTTGTGGCCAGACCTTTCCCCCTGTGCTCCTTTACTGTACCTGTGCCGGTATCATAGGCAGTGGGAATGCCATTGAATGTTCCTGTGCCGTTAAGGGTGAAGGCGATGATGTTATCCTTCCCTTCAAATGCAGCGAAGGAGACATCCGGATCAAAACCCCTTCTTTTGATCAGGGCCATGAACTGGGTCCTGTTGATCTGTACCTCGTAATCGGCAAATGCCTTGCTGAATCCGTTCCAGATGATCTCCGGGTCAATCCCCGACAGTGGTTTTATTTCCATTGTTTTTTATTTTGCCGGCTTTCCAACAATCCTGTAATATTCCCTGCTGAATGCTTCGGTATGATCAGCCTCGTCTTCCTCATCATATAAAATGTAGAACCTCCGGAGGATATCAATCTGTGACTGATGACACCGTGCAGCCTGGTTTTTGGTCTTCCAGTATTTCCTTATATCCACCGCAATATCAGGGGCAGGTAATCCATCGCTTCCGGTAAGCCGCTTTTGCAGCTCATAACCCGGAGAACGTGAGACCAGGAATTTTTCAAGACTGTCAGAAAGGGTTATCTGGAAAATCATTTCAGGGGTGAATTCAGGATTGCCTGAGTTTTCAATGAAGATCTGCTCGGTAATTTCTGCCGATATGCGATGCTCCGGGTGACCATATCCGCCAATCTCGCTGTCATAGGTTACTAGCTTATCCGGTTTGAAAGAATCAATCTTCCTGCTTATCACCCTCCTTATACTGTCACTCATGTCATACCAGAAGGTGATCCGGTCAGACATAATATCATCCCAGGTGTTGTTTATGAATTCTGCAGTCTCAATCCGTTCGATGCCCAAGGCGGCTGCTGAACATTCCAGTTCCCTGGTTCGCTCCTCATCGTGCCCGCAAAGTGTAAGAAGGTGAATTGTCGCCCCGTGATCCTTTAGCATGGCAATAAGCCCACCGGCAATGGTCTCGTCATCAGCGTGAGGCACAATTACCAGCACTCTCCCTGAATCGGCCGGTCCGGCCACATAGCCAGGGACAGAATAGTCCTGGAAAGCGGATATAAGCTGATAGTCGGGTTTATTGCCAGTACAGCCAGCAAGAAACACCAGAAGTAGTGTTGCGGCAGGGATACAAGGTGCCGCGAAGAATATCTGATTCAACTTATCTTTCATGTGTATTTGTTTTCCATAAAAATAGTTAATCGGATGATTCGGCTATGCCTCAGGGCGATTGAATCACATAAAACGGACAAATCAGAATTACACATATTGTTCACCCTGTAATTGGTTATTCATCTATTGTTCACTAAATCAGCGCATAGCTAATCCTCATCAATCGTCATGTCATAGAAAAATAAAAATATCGCTTGCGATATAAAATATTGTTTATATATTTGCATCGCGTGCGACATTATCGTAACAGATGTAAGCAGGGATGAATTTTCTGGCTCAGATTGGACAGGGGGGGGTGTAACAAGCCCAGTACTGAAGCTGAGGCGGAAACCGGGAGAAAGGATTCTCCCCCGGTTCCGGCAGGGGCCGGGAAAAATTTCCTGGCCTGAAGCTGCCGAGCATCATGTGAAAAATATACTCACTTTGGTTACGGGGGTGGAGAAATGAAAAGAAAAAGAGTAAGAAACTATTTATAACAGATATCATGAAAGAGGAATTCTACAAGTTCAAGGCGAAGAGTCTCCAGGGAAAGGAGATAAGCATGGAAGAGTATAAAGGAAAGACGGTTCTTGTTGTGAATACTGCCAGCAAATGCGGACTGACTCCCCAGTTTGAGGGCCTCGAGGCGCTTTACAGGAAGTATAAGGATGAGGGCCTGGTTATACTGGGCTTCCCGAGCAACCAGTTTGCCAACCAGGAGCCGGGTGATGAAAAATCGATAGCCGAGGGGTGCGTTGTGAACTACGGGGTCACATTCCCGATGTTTTCAAAGATTGATGTAAACGGCAGGTCGGCACACCCGATCTTCAAATACCTTAAGAGAGAGTTGGGCAGCATTTTCGGTGGGAAGATAAAATGGAATTTCACCAAATTTCTGATTGACAGCAACGGTAAGCCGGTGAAGAGGTTTGCACCTGTTACAAAGCCTGAGAGTATGGAAGATATAATCAGGAAGGTAATTGAAGACAGTAAATAATGGAATCGCAGGCGGCCGTGTCACTTCCGGATTTTGAGTGACACAGTCGCTTCCTTAGACTTTTGTATATGGGCTACGAACAACTGAAGCTTGAGAACCAGCTATGCTTTCCCGTCTATGCAGTATCACGGCTGATAACGCGGGAGTATCAGCCTTTTCTTGACAGGCTGGGGATAACCTACCC
>DAIRTK010000127.1:0-2503 GCA_036803945.1 Synergistaceae bacterium | reverse complement strand
TGCTGGGCTTCAGGCCGGGAAGCAGATGCCTGATGTTTGTGACAGTGGAGGGAGAACGTGATTATGCCCGGTTTGTAATGAAAAAAATCAGGAGGAAAGCCCGGGCCGGAAAGGGGATGTATATTGGCACATCCCCGGTCAGGAAGTGGCTGGAGCAAAGATACTCAAGTGCCTATATGCGTGACCCGCTGATGGACCTGGGGATAATGACCGACACCCTCGAGACTGCCGTAACCTGGGATAAGCTGCTGAACGTATGGAAGGCTGCGCATGAGTATATCTCACGGCGGCCGAAGGCGTTCATGATGATACACATTTCACATGTGTATGAGAACGGCGCCAACCTTTACTTTACCTTCCTGAGTCCCATGGAGAAGGGCAATGAGAAACAGGATTTTGCATCTTTTCACAGGGGACTGGTGGAGACGATCCTGGCTCACGGCGGCTCTATTTCTCATCATCACGGTGTGGGCAGGGTGCTTGCTCCCTGGATGGAGGGGCACCTGGGTAAAAGTTCCATGGAACTGCTCAGGGCCGTGAAAAAGCATCTTGACCCGAATGACATAATGAATCCCGGTGGTACATTGGGATTGTGATACCCCGCGCCGCAACCGGACCTATGTAACCAGAAAAAAACCGCGCCAGACCCGGACAAACATAACCTGAATAAAAATAACCCCCCACGCCGCAACCGGACCAATGTTACCAGAAAAAAAACATCCTACCCCCGGACTTTAATATCCTGACCATGAAAACCTCTGATGATCTGATACTTGCAATAGACTTCGGCACACAATCGGTCCGATCCGTACTGATTGACCTGCAGGGAAATGTGCTGCACCTGGCAAAAACAGAGATAGAACCATATTTTTCAGTGGCACCCGGCTGGGCCGAACAGTATCCTGAATATTTCAGGGACAGGATGTTTGAGTCGCTCAGAAAGCTTTTCAGCGAGACCACCCTTGAAAAGGAGCGTATCAAAGCTGTCACCCTCACCTCACAGCGGTCAACGCTGATCAACCTTGATGCAGATGGGAATTCACTGCGTCCGGCAATCTCATGGCTCGACCAGCGTCTGAGTGCCGTGGGCAAATACCCCGGAAAGATGATGGACCTGGCCCTGAGGCTGGTGAACATGAGGGAAGCGGTGCACTTTGCAGTCAAGAATGGCGAGTGCAACTGGCTGATGCAGAACACCCCTGAGGTGTGGGAGAAAACCAGCAAGTACCTATTGCTCTCTGGATATCTCACATGGGTACTTACCGGTGAATACCGCGATTCTGTCGGATGCACGGTGGCATACCTGCCATTTGACTACAAGAAACAGCAGTGGACTGACCGCAGCCACATGAACTACAAGATGTTTCCCATTGAGAGGGAGAAACTGGCAGATCTCGTCAGGCCGTCTGAGGTTCTCGGACAAATCAGCCGGGAGGCTTCGGAGAAGTCGGGTATACCGGCCGGCCTGCCGCTTATTGCTGCTGCCGCCGACAAGGCCAGTGAGGTCCTCGGCTCAGGTGTCATCACCCCCGATGTGGCATGCCTCAGCTACGGCACAACGGCAACGGTGCAGACAACCCACAGCAAATATCATGAGGTGATTCCGTTCTTCCCTTCATACCCCAGTGCCGTCCCTGACTTCTACAACACCGAAGTTCAGATCTACAGGGGTTACTGGATGATCAGCTGGTTCAAGAAAGAGTTCGGGCTGAAGGAGATACAGATGGCCGAGCAGACCGGTCGTCACCCTGAGACCTTCTTTGATGCAATGGTTGATGAGGTGCCTGCAGGTTCGATGGGACTGATCCTCCAGCCTTACTGGTCGCCCGGCGTCAAGGTGCCCGGAACGGAGGCCAAAGGTGCAATAATAGGGTTTGGCGACGTTCACACCCGTGCTCACGTTTACCGTGCCATACTTGAGGGGCTCACCTATTCACTTAAGGAAGGCCTTAACCGGACGGTTAAACGGACCAAAGTACCTGTAAAAAGTGTGGTTGTGTCGGGAGGCGGTTCACAGAGCAGGCAGGCAATGCAGATCACCGCGGATATTTTCAATATGGAGGCTTTCCGCCCTCATACCTATGAGACATCGGCTCTCGGGGCAGCCATCAATGCTGCGGTGGGAATGAAATATTACGGCAGTTTTCCTGAGGCGGTGGCTGCCATGACCCACAGGGGAGAAAGGTATTATCCTGATCCCCGCAATGTGGAGATCTACCGTGAACTTTATAATAAAGTATACTCCAGGATGTACCGTCATCTCCAGCCGCTGTATGAGCAGATCAGGGATGTAACCGGTTATCCGCCGAAGATCTGAAAAGCTAGCTTTCAGATCACCGTGATTTCAATAGTACCCCCCAGTCCGATTTTATCTCCGGCGATGATGACCACAGAGAGGATCTCAGATGTTATAAGTGCCTTTTCCGTTATTTCCTGAACCATTCCGGAGTCCTTCACTTCATTGCAGAATGCAGTTGCGTATGCATCGGCCAGGGCTCCGTCA
>DAIRTK010000126.1:0-2533 GCA_036803945.1 Synergistaceae bacterium | reverse complement strand
GTTCCGTCGGGCGTGAGCCCGCTTCCTTTAGTCGCACGGGGAAGGTTATCCCCGTGCGAAGGTTTTTAGTCCTTTTGTCAGTCCTTAAGTCCCCGGCGTTTTCTCATGGATTCGCCGCTAACCACTATTTTGTATGAGCAATGAACTATCCTGTCGAGAAGGCTTTCTCCAAGAAGGTCGTTGCAGGTCCGTTCCAGCCATTCTGTCGTGTCAAACTGGGAACAGAATATGGTCGAAAGACGTCCCACGCTTCTGCATTCCATTATTTCGAATATCTCTTTTGCAGCATCTGCGTTGAGCGGCCGAAGGAGCCATTCATCGAGTATCAGGAGCCTGACTTTGCGATATGGTTGTATTATGTTCCTGTAGGAGCCATCTGAATGAGCAAACGACAGTTCTTCGAGCAGATCGGGGATTCTGGCGTATCTTGCGGAATATCGTTCCCGGCAGGCGGCTGTCCCGAGCGCGCATGCCAGGTATGTTTTGCCCACTCCGGTGGCTCCCATGACTATCACGTTCTGTCCGTTTGCGATGTATCCGCAGCAGGCAAGCTCGTTTATGAGGCGTCTGTCAAGGTTCCTTTCCGGAAGGTAGTCAATGTCTGTGACCGAGGCATTTTTGTAGCAGAATGATGCGTCGCGGGTAAGATCCGTTATCCTTCTGCTTTTTCTCCTGTGCCATTCCCTGTCGACCAACATGGTCAATTGGTCTTCAAAGCTGAGTTCCATGAAGCTTTTGTCCTCTATGCGCTCACGAATGTCTTTTGCTAAGTATGAGAGATGCATCTCATGGAGCTGGTTCATCGTTGTCTGGTTAATCATTGGTCCTGCCTCCGAAATATTCTGCTCCGCGCCTGAAGCCGGATCCACTGTTGCCCATCTCCTGCTCTCTGTTTGCCGCAGGCTGTGATGCTGCAGCTGTTGACCGCAATGCCAGCCTTATGCTCTTGAGGCTCGGTGTTTTCGAGAACGAGAGCGTCTTTGAGCACGCAGCCTCTATTTGTGCTGCGGAGTATTTTTTCTCCAGTTGTAGGAGGCCCATACACTTCTTGTAGCTGTGCTGTTCTACTATGCCAGACTCAAGGTAGCCGTTTATGACTTCAAGAGTACAGTGGCCGTATTTTGCCGCCCAGGAACGGAAACGGTTCCCGTCCCATTCTGCCATACACCTGTGAGACTGCGGCATGTGTTCTGTTTCGGTGACATACCTTTCTTTTGCGCTGCGGTTTCTTATATGCGATGCTATCCGTTCGCCCCTATGGAATATCTCGACCGTTGTCCTGGTAAGACGAATACTTACCTTATGTCCGACGTAGGTATATGGAACACTGTAGTTTTTCCCGTCAACGCTGACATGATAGTTACACTGAACAGTAGCCTCCTTGTACTCCGCAAGCTGGTATTCGTATCTTGGAAGCTCAAGCAGGGAAGAACGCTCCTCTTCCATAAAGACCCTTTCTCTGCTGCCCTCTTTCTTCTGAAACGGGGCAGAGTTGAACATCTCAAGCCTTTTCTTTATGGCTCTGTTGACTTCGAAAAGTGAATTAAAGCGCTGGTTTCTCAAGGCGGCGATTATGTTCGTTGTTATAATGCCGACAGTTCCCTCTACCGTGGCCTTGTCTTTTGGCTTCAACACTCTTGCAGGGGAGACGTACGTTCCGTAGTATTCGGCCATCTCTCTGTATACGGGGTTTATCTCAGGTTCATATTTGTCCGCCTTGCTTACCCCAGTCCTGAGGTTGTCCGGACGAAGAAGGCGTGTTACACCGCCAAAGAACTTATATGCATTGATATGTGCCTGTACCCATGAAGCTTGTTTCTCATCGCAGAAAGCTTCCACGTATGTATAACCTGAAAACGGAAGCACTGCCACAAAGACGCTTGCTTTGATATCACTCTCTGTGACTTCATCCCTATAGCTCATCTTGGTGCCTGCCCAGTCTACCTCCATGACTTCGCCCGGTTTGTGGACCGCATGCCATGAAAGTTTCTTTTCTGTCACGTATTTACGATAGCATTTGCAGAACTGAGAGTGCATGTACGGGATCTGACCGTTTGCCTTACACTTGTCGCAGTACTCGTTCCAAAGCAAGGTAATGGTGACACCGCTCTTGGAGAGTTCGCTGTGCATTTCGGCGTAGTCAGGTTCTTGGTGGATGTTGCGTGGCAGCTTCTTTGGAAAAAGCAGCCTCATGATCTGCTCGTCAGTCTTCTCCTTTACTGTCTCAAAAGAAAGGCCGAGTTCTCTGCTGCGAGCAAGCACCCTTTTAACAGTGCTGTGCGCACACCCGCAGCTTGCAGCAATATCCCGTTGGCTCACTTTCCCTTCGTCACGAAGTCTGAGTATTTCTCTGTACATGGTCATCTGAAATGACCTCCTCTAAAGATATTTACGCACTATGTGCGCATATCTGAAGAGTACCAAATAATGGACTCACGAGGAGCGTTAGGGTGGGCTCATCCAGAGCGTTAAAGCGGGCTCATGAAAAGTGTCACGCTGGGCTCGTGTGTTGCGGAACTATGGGCTCATGGGG
>DAIRTK010000125.1:0-2565 GCA_036803945.1 Synergistaceae bacterium | reverse complement strand
CTGAGTGACTGAAGCAAAAGCAGCAGGGCCGGTTATCCCGGCCCTGCTGCTTTTTGTTTTAACGTAAAAACCTGTTTAGAATAGGTAAGAGGAGCTTTTGCTTATTTATATCCGCATATCCACCTTTGTCTTGTTGTACTCTTCGGAGCTGAAGACGGCATAGCGGGTTTTCCCGGACTTCTTTGCCCTGTACATGGCGAAGTCGGCGTACTCTATAAGGTCGTAAATGTCTGTCGTGTCTCTCCCGTATGAAGACATGCCCGCGCTTACAGTGACAGGAATATCCCCGGCATCTGTATTTATCGGCCCGAAGAGGATATGCTTTTTTATAAGCTCCCATATCCGGAGCATTTCATCCCCGACATCATTTTTGACCCTATGGACGAAGAAACCGAATTCGTCGCCGGAGATCCTCATTTTGACGGAGTTTTCCAGTGGTATGCTTTGAAGCCTGTTCGCAAATTCAATCAGATACAGGTCGCCTGTCTGATGTCCGTGAGTGTCGTTTACTTTCTTGAAATCGTCGATGTCGATGAAGACGAAGATGCCTCTTTCTTTTGGGGCAGATGCTATCGTATGTTCTATTTCCGCACGGTACTGGTAACGGCTTATAAGACCTGTAAGGGCATCCTTTACCAGCCTGTTGTTGAGCTCTTTGTTAAGTACCTGCAGTTTTGACCGTTCCCTCTGCAGGATCCTCTCCGTGTTGACCAGCCTGTTGTTCAGCATCTGGATCTGCTCGAAGTTCATCTGGACCACATCCTTGTCCAGAGTCTGAGACTCCGCCGAGCTTATGTAGAATGAAGATATAAGGTCACGGAGAAGTCTTCTCATTGCCGTGTTTTCACCGGTCTGCCTGAAAGTGTCATCATCGATGCCGAATACTATCTTCCTCTTTCCGGCAGGAGAGATGTGGAGCCTGATAGGTGTGCCGTTCTCTTTCAATGTGAAGAGCGGCAGGTCGTCCATATTCGTCCCGCTGATCCCGGAAATAATTTCTTTTACCCTGTCTTTTTCGTCATCATTGAATATCCCGGATATCGGCACATTGAGTCTTGAAATGAGATAAGGAGGTTCACTGAGCCTGATCTCATTGATCATCCCGTCATTATCTGTGTATACAAGCAAGCTGATCAAATTTGTTTGCCTTCTGCCTTTCCCGTTATTGTCCCTTGAGCCCACTCAAGAAGCTGTTGGGCATCCTCTGTATAGACGTCTACGTTCCACTTTTCCCATATTTTTTCGGTCGTGGTGAATGCCCTTCCTCCTACCGCTATCAATACTTTAGGGTAGAGTTCCCTTACGGAATCGACTATCTCTTTGCAGAGCATCAGATGAGGAGGCATTGTAACAGAGAGCGCTATCAGGTCGGGCCTGTTTTCCTCGATCGCGTTAAGGATATCTGCCTTCGGGACTGCAGCACCGAGATATATAGTATCCCAGCCGTTGTATTCGAAGAGGTCGGATACCATCCTTATTCCCATTTCGTGGAGCTCGCTCCCCACGGCACAGGAGAGGAGAAGGTACCCGTTCTTTTCCGTTTTAGAATATATCAGCGGATAAAATTGCGACATTGCTGTCTGTGTCGCCGAAGTGATATAGTGCTCCTTGTCCACGGAGATCTTGTTTTTGTGCCATAGGTCTCCTACATCGTACATGGCACCTTCAAGTATCTTGTATATTTCATCGAGTTTTAACCCCGATTTGAGAACATCACTGATAAAGTCCATCGCTTTCTTTGTTTCGTTGTTCAGCAGAGTCTCGAGGTATTTCTTTTTTATGTCGAAGTGTTCGGTCATGCTGAAGTCATCGGACTCAGAATACTCATCACAGTCCCTTACAACGGCCTCTGAGGCTAGATCGATAAACTCTGCTGCCTTTTCCCTTTCATAAAAAGAAGGGTCTTCAAGTATTGCCGACCTCATTACAGAAAAATGCCCGGTCATCTGATCCCGGATCCTATCCCTGCTGAGTCCTTTTATCAGATGGCATAGCAGCCTGTAAAGCCAGACCGAGTAATCAGTGAATATTTTTTCGTCCCCGAGTCTTACCGCAGCATCAAGATATCCGAGGTTGTAGAGGATGTCGTTGTACATAAGCCTCTTCTGCCTGTTGTCGTACTCGTCTGCAAGCTTTGGATCCAGCTCAAAGTGTCTTTCGTAAACCTTTTTTGAAAGGCCGATAATTTCCTCCGGCAGATCCTGGAATAAAAGGGACATCTTCTTCACCATCTTTCCCGGGTTTGTTATTACACGTACAAATACAACTGTGATACTGCGACAAAACATGTCGCGTGAAGCCGTTGTGAAGACTGGCATGCAATTGGCAAGCAGTCGTTTAGGACGTCGGCGAGAATTATGCCGCGGGGAATTTGCAGCCTATGGGCTGTGGGGAATTCGCGAGAATCGTCGCTGGTGAATTTGCTAGCTTCGCATCGCGGAGAATTCAGTCTTTAAGATTTATGGCCCAATTCACCGCAACGTGAGCACGGCAAAGCGTTGCAAATTCACCGCAGCGTTTCTCAGCTGCAAATTAACCGCGAGTGCATTGCTCGCAAATTCTCCG
>DAIRTK010000124.1:0-2593 GCA_036803945.1 Synergistaceae bacterium | reverse complement strand
CGCAAATGTTATTGCTATCGCACTGCTTTGGGCAGCAACAGAAAGCATCGTTCCAAGGAGGAATGTTCGGCTTTTGCTCCCTGCGAGTTTTCCTATGCCTTTTCTCAGGCTGGAGCTGATATCCTTCCTGAAAAAGGCTGAACTTTCCTGCGCCCCGTAGAGAAAAAGCGCAAGACCGCCCAAGATATATACTATACTTTGGAAAAAATCCAAGCTCTGCGTTCCTCCCTTTTCAGCCTGTTTTGATTTAACAGGGCTGCCGACAATCGAAAATATTCCTCAAAATTCCGTGCCTGAGGCCTCTTTCGCTGACAACTATTTCACTGCAGCCGCAACTCTGCATTGAGTATCTGATGATGCATGCCCCGGCAAGGATAATGTCGGCTCTTTCCGGGTCAAGACCTTTGATCTTTCTTCTTTCCTCACGGTTATTCGACAAATATTCCGTGATCTGCCTGTCTATCTCACTTTCAGTCAGCACGACCCCATGTATTTCCTCCGGATCATATCTCTCCATCCTTTTGAAGACAGAGGCCATGGCGGCAACATTTCCACCTATACCTATGGTCTGGCTGATTCTGAAAGGAGGCTTCAAACCGTTAAAAATTGTTTTCAATTCATTCTCCGCCATAATAATATCCTTTTCCGAAAGAACTTCCTTTGAAAAATATTTATCTGTAAGAAAAAGTGCCCCTGTCTTCAGACTGGAACTGCACACGATCTTTCCCTCATCGGCAAAGACTATTTCTGTGCTTCCCCCGCCGATATCTATAGTGCAGTACCTTCTGACCTCCCTCAGGTCAAGTCCCGATACTGCACCCCAAAAGGAGAGAGCTGCCTCTTCTCTCCCTGAAAGCACCACGGTCTCTATCCCCGCAAGCTCCCTTACCCTGTCGGAAAAATCTGCAGAGTTTGATGCCGTTCTGAGTGCCATCGTACCAACTATACGAATATCTTCTGCTCCGCATTTTTTTGCATCGGAGGCAAATCCGCTTACAGCATCTGCGGTCCTCAAAAGTGCCTGTCTGTTTATCAGTCCGGTTTCCGTCAGGCCGTCACCCAGTCTGGTTATTATTACAATATCTTTAAGCACCTTGTTCTCTTTGCCGCAGCATGTTTCTGCAAGGAGGTATTTTACTGAATTAGTTCCTACGTCTATCACAGCTGCCAACATTATCTATATTCCTCCTTGAATTTTATCCGGACAACACTTTAAATTGATTATAACCTTAGGAAATTTGAGCTGCAATAAAGCTATTTTATGCCATTTATGCCGGTGATGCTGTAGAATTAGGTTCGGATCTCTGGTTTTGCCGGGAGGAACAATACATGCAGAGAGAGAATTTGCTCCAAATCATAAGCCATACAGATCTTGACGGAGTGGTCTCCGCAGCTCTTGCATGGCATGCGGGAAGGTCGTCGGGACTTCCGATAAAAGTCTCGCTTATGGGCTACGGAGAGGTCGATAATGCCATTCTTGAAGCTTTAGATTCAGGCTATAAGCTGATAGTTCTCGACCTGTTCTGCCAAAGGGAACGAACTGTTGAAGATATTGACAGGCTTTTCCCCGAGGGTGACTCCCCCTTCCTGTTTGACCACCATAAAAGCACCTTTGACAGGTACAGCAACAGAAAATGGGCTGTAGTAGATACCGACTGCTGCGCTGCAATGGTTTACTGGAAGTGGCTGATGGGGCAGGAGCTTGATGTCAGTACGAAAAAGATGGTTGAATATATGGAACCCATTATAAAGATAACCAACGACAGAGATCTCTGGCTTGGGGAGATTCCCGAAAGCCGTCTATGGCAGGGGCTTGTTACACTTTGCGGACCTTGGGGAGTCTTAATGAGGCTTGTCTCAGATCCTTCCGCGGAGCTTACCCGAGGAGAGAGGGATTCAGCACAGAATTTTGTGGACCGTCAGGAAGAAAGATTTGAACTGGCAAAATCAGGCATATTGAGGACCGATGACGATCTTTCATTTGTTGGTGACGGATTGCTTGAGTTCGGTGACGTATCGGACTTCTGCGGACTTATACTTGACAGGGATCCCAATCCGCCCAAGCTTGCCGCGGTTTCCGCAAAGCGCATGGGAGGCGACTGGGCTCTTTCACTTCGCAGTCGCGAAGGACTCGCCGGCAAGATAGTTGCATTGCTCAAAGACGGCAAAAAGATAAGGGGAGGCGGCCACGGAGACGCTGCGGCGCTTTATTTTCCCTACTCTTACAATGAGGACCAGATACGTGAAACTTTGTTGGCTGCAATCAGACAGGAGAGAGAGAGGTCCGAGGCACCTAATGTAACGCTCGGAGATCTTTTCAAAGGCTTCGATAAAAATTGAGATCCATTGCCTTTCTTTATGCTTCCGAAGGAACCGGACACAAAGCCGCGGCCGAAAACCTTATGGAGTGGCACCTACAAGCCGCACCGAATAATTCGGCAATTTGCATGGATGTGCTCGAAGTGTTGCCTTTTTGGCTCCGAGGCACTGTCTCAAAGGGCTATGTTCTCATTGCAAGACACGCTCCCTGGATCTGGGGAAAATTTTACTGGGGATCCGACAGACCATCTCTTCAAGCATCCGTTTTTGATAA
>DAIRTK010000123.1:0-2614 GCA_036803945.1 Synergistaceae bacterium | reverse complement strand
CGCAAATTCTCCGGCAGGCGACTTCGCCGCCAGCCTTCCTAAGTCAGTGCCGCGAGAGCCCACCCACACCTAAGGAATTGGGGCAGATCGCGGATAATGACGACGCAACTTGCGGTGCTTCGAGCTGAGGCGTATATCAATACGTTGAGGTGAAAAAACACCGTATGTTGCTAAGTCAGTGCCGCGAGATGCCCCAATTACCCTTTATATGGAGGAGAAAATAGTCTATTCTTTTCAAAGACAGGCGGGTGACTCGTATGGATATTGTAATAGAAGGCAAGTATAAGGATTTTGACTACATTATTATTGACTCAACTTCGGGTACGGTCAGGGAATTGGGGAAGGGCAAACCTTCCCGGGAGCCTGACTACACGTTCGGCGATGGGTTTGTCCTCAGCGCAGGTGACCTCAATGCGCACTCGCACCCGGAACAGTCGATATATCTGGAGATAGCTGACAAGAGCTGGGATCTGGCAAGGTGGTGCCGGGAGACCATTTATAAGTACAGCGTCGGGATGACGGCTGAAATGGTCTACCACGGATGTGTGAGGGCCTTCGGACGGATGCTCTCTTATGGGGAGACTTCGGTCATCGTCTCCTTTTACTGTCACAACAAAAGGGGCAACGAGCTTGACCTTGCCGTGATAAAGGCTGCTCAGGACGTCGGAATAAGGATCTTCTTCGGGAGGATGAACTACGATCTGGTCAACCCGCAGGCATATCCCGAAAAGAGGGAGTCGCAGCTGAGTTACTATGAGAGTCCTGAAGATTCGGAGAAGAACTTTATATATCTCCTTAAGTATGAGACGGAGACTGTGAAAGTTGCTCCCGCTCTTCACAGCTTCCACGCAAACACCCTTGACGCGGTGATCAGGGGGATCAACCTTGGCGCCCGGTACGGAAGGAAGGTACAGTTCCATCTTTCCGAGGACGAGGGAGATGTGAAGATCTGTCTCGAAAATTACGGAAAAAGGCCTGTCGAGGTGCTTGCAGACCTCAAAGAGACGGTGAAGGTCTCCTCTCTCGATCACCTTCTGCTCTCCGACTGCGTATGGACGAGCCGCAAAGAAAAGGAACTAATAAAGGAGCATGTGATGTCCGTGGTCTTCAACGGCAGGATGAACGAGAGGGTGAAGGCCGGAACTGCCTCCTTGCGTGAATATATGGAGCTGGGAGTCCCTCTCTATATAGGTACGGACGGAGAGGCAAGCAACGACGATCTCTCGATAGAGAATGAAAGAAAGTGGCAGTCTGAGAAGCACCGTCTGAGCGAAGATGAAGAAAAAATGCTCCGGAGGCCCTTTGAGATGGCTGGAGTAAGGGTCGGAGAGCTTGAGCCCGGTTCCGCTGCCGACATAAAGGTCTGCAGGGATGGAAAGCTGGATTCCCTCTTTGTGGGAGGCAGGCCCGTAATGAAGAATGGAGAGCTTCTTTCAAATCATATCGTCAGTAATTCTGAGGCCTTTATCAGCGATATGTGGCAGAGGATAGGAAAATAGTGCAGGGTCCGGCGGCCATTTCTCCCCGGATAGTGTGTTGCCGGGGCAAAAAATGTATAATAATAGTTGCTGACATTAAACAACAATAGTGAAGCTGCGACGGGGAGTGCCCCCGTCGGGAATCAATGGGAAATCGATGGCAAATCGGTTGGGAGTCAATTGGAAATCAGTCGTGAGAGCGGGCGGGGAGAGCGGCGGGAATATGCCGCGGCGAGCAATTGGCAAGCATGGGCAAGCAGTTGGCAAGCGGTTGGCAGAGGCAGGGAAGTGCGGCGGGGATATGCCGCGGGAAGTGGCGATCTCATCGCCGGGGAATTTGCTCGCTCCGCATCGCGGTGAATCGCGGACAAAGGCCGCGGTGAATTTACCGGGAGTCCCATCCGGCGATGAATTCAGTCTTTAAGATTTGTGGGCCAATTCTCCGCAACGCAAGCATCGCAAAGCGTTGCAAATTCACCGCAGCGTTTCACAGCTGCAAATTCTCCGTCGCGAAGACGCGACAAATTCTCCGCCCTTACGACCGTTTGACTATTGTTTGACCACGTTTGACAATAGTTTGACCGCTTTTACAACCGCTCTGCCTTGATTTTAAAAACAACTGATTTGCAATTGACTCCCAATCGATTGCCGATCGACTCCCGGCTCCTGGCCGGGTTTGATCCAACAGTTCGACAGGAGGTTTTCAGATGGATGAATTCAATGTTATTGGCAGGTCCCTGCTGAGGGATGACGGTCCGGGGAAGGTTACCGGGAGGACTGAGTACATTGCCGACATAGATATACCGGGATGCTGGATCGGAGGCATCGTCAGGTCGAAGGTCGCCAGGGGAAGGCTGAAGGGGATCAAAAAATCACCTTCCTTTGACTGGTCGAAAGTGACTGTAGTTACTCGGGAGGATATACCGGGCGAGAACTACATTTCGATGGTGAGGACCGATTATCCCGCTCTCGCCGAAGAGGAGATAAATTATTTTTCTCAGGCGATAGCTCTAGTAGCGGCGCCCGATGCGGAACTCCTCAAAGAGGCCCTGGCATCGATCGAGGCTGAGACAGAGCCGCTGAAACCGGTGCTTACGGTCGAGCAGGCCCTTGAGGGCAGGGATGTCATCTGGGGG
>DAIRTK010000122.1:0-2646 GCA_036803945.1 Synergistaceae bacterium | reverse complement strand
GAGCGCGTGCTTTGCAAGCATGAGGTCGTCGGTTCGATCCCGTCTGGCTCCACCAGATGGACGACCCTTGATGACGGCTTGCGCCGGTTAATCGTCCGCGAGACACAACTTCGCGTGCTGCCTTCATGGCAAGCATTGCGGGATATCTGACATCGTGAAGAGGAGATCGATCCGAGTTTAGGATCTGTGGCGTCAAGCTGCGGGTCTTAATCACTATCTCCGGATCATTTTTCGGCGCTTGGCCATCGGCCAAGTTGTAAAAATGATCTTTGTTGGCGACGCTTGACCGCATCGCCATCGGTTCGATCTTATGAAGCAAGCTGGTCTTTCTAATCAATGATCCGTCTGCATGTGATGCGCCTCACCCGCGCGCTTCTCACTTGAGAAGCTAGCCTGCAGAACATTCTGCCGAGTGTGTGGACATTGATAATGAGAGCAATCAAGTGCCTTAAGGGTGTTCGGTGGATGCCTTGGCGCTGAGAGGCGATGAAGGACGTGCTACGCTGCGATAAGCCGTGGGGAGCTGCGAAGAAGCTTTGATCCGCGGATTTCCGAATGGGGAAACCCACCTTCGATAGCCGGAACTCTAAGACCATCATCATGGAAATGATGGTGGGCTTGGATTTCCGGTTATCAAGCGAAGGTACAAGACTCCTGAATACATAGGGGGTTTTGAGCGAACCCAGGGAACTGAAACATCTAAGTACCTGGAGGAAAGGACATCAACCGAGACTCCGCTAGTAGTGGCGAGCGAACGCGGACCAGGCCAGTGATACATCAAAGACAACCGGAACCAGTCAGGAAAGCTGGGCCTTAGAGGGTGATAGCCCCGTACGGGTAATGCAAAGATGTATCCTTGAGTAAGGCGGGACACGTGAAATCCTGTCTGAACATGGGGGGACCACCCTCCAAGCCTAAGTACTCCTCAACGACCGATAGTGAACCAGTACCGTGAGGGAAAGGTGAAAAGCACCCCGACGAGGGGAGTGAAATAGACCTGAAACCGGACACCTACAAACAGACGGAGCCCAAGATGCGTTCTGGGTGACGTCGTACCTTTTGTATTATGGGCCAGCGACTTAATTTAACGAGCAAGCTTAAGCCGATAGGCGTAGGCGCAGCGAAAGCGAGTCTGAATAGGGCGTCAAGTTCGTTGTATTAGACCCGAAACCTAGTGATCTAGCCATGAGCAGGTTGAAGGTGAGGTAACACTCACTGGAGGACCGAACGGGTGTCTGTTGAAAAAGACTCCGATGACTTGTGGTTAGGGGTGAAAGGCCAATCAAACTGGGAAATAGCTGGTTCTCCGCGAAAGATATTTAGGTATCGCCTCGGATGAATACCTCAGGGGGTAGAGCACTGGATGGGCTAGGGGGACTTACCGTCTTACCAAACCCAACCAAACTCCGAATACCTGAGAGTACTATCCGGGAGTCACACGGCGGGTGCTAACGTCCGTCGTGGAGAGGGAAACAACCCGGACCTACAGCTAAGGCCCCCAATTCGTGGCTAAGTGGGAAAGGATGTGGAAATCCCAAAACAACCAGGAGGTTGGCTTAGAAGCAGCCATCCTTTAAAGAAAGCGTAACAGCTCACTGGTCTAAATAAGGGTTTCTGCGCCGAAGATGTAACGGGGCTCAAGCCACGAGCCGAAGCTTAGGGTGTGCGCGCAAGCGTACGCGGTAGCGGAGCGTTCTGTAAGCCTGCGAAGGGCGACCCGTGAGGGCGCCTGGAGGTATCAGAAGTGCGAATGCTGGCATGAGTAACGACAAACACTGTGAAAGACAGTGTCGCCGAAAGTCCAAGGGTTCCTGCGTAAAGTTAATCTTCGCAGGGTTAGCCGGTCCCTAAGGCGAGGCCGAAAGGCGTAGTCGATGGGAATCACGCAAATATTCGTGAGCCAGTGGATGGTGACGAATCCCTTATGTTGTCTGACCTTACTGGATTGGTCAGGCCTCGACGGGGTTCCAGGAAATAGCCTCCACATCAGACCGTACCCGAAACCGACACAGGTGGACTGGTAGAGTATACCAAGGCGCTTGAGAGAACTATGTTGAAGGAACTCGGCAATTTACCTCCGTAACTTCGGGATAAGGAGGCCTTCTGTTTGCGCAAGCAGGCAGAAGGGGCACAGACCAGGGGGTGGCAACTGTTTAACAAAAACACAGGGCTCTGCGAAATCGCAAGATGACGTATAGGGTCTGACGCCTGCCCGGTGCCGGAAGGTTAAGAGGAGGAGTGCAAGCTCTGAATTGAAGCCCCGGTAAACGGCGGCCGTAACTATAACGGTCCTAAGGTAGCGAAATTCCTTGTCGGGTAAGTTCCGACCTGCACGAATGGCGTAATGACTTCCCCGCTGTCTCCAACATAGACTCAGTGAAATTGAATTCCCCGTGAAGATGCGGGGTTCCTGCGGTCAGACGGAAAGACCCCGTGCACCTTTACTGTAGCTTTGCGCTGGTATTCGTGACTGTTTGTGTAGAATAGGTGGTAGGCTTTGAAGCTTGGGCGCCAGCCTGAGTGGAGCCGCAATGTGAAATACCACCCTAATGGTTATGGATATCTAACCGCATCCCGTCAGCCGGGATCGGGACAGCGCATGGTGGGCAGTTTGACTGGGGCGGTCGCCTCCCAAAGAGTAACGGA
>DAIRTK010000121.1:0-2650 GCA_036803945.1 Synergistaceae bacterium | reverse complement strand
GCCACATGCAGTTTATAGAGATCGCGAGAGAGATCGACAAAACGGGCATCAAGATCCTCGTATTTGACGAGCCTACTGCAGTCCTGACCGAGTCCGAGGCGCAGAATCTGCTTTCGGCTATCAGGAGGCTTGCTGATATGGGGATCGGGATCATGTTCATCAGCCACAGGCTGGACGAGATAGTGAGCGTTGCCGACCGTGTGACGATACTCCGCGACGGTGAGCATGTTGCAACTAAAGATATAGGAGATACAAACGCCGCAGAGATAGCCTCACTGATGATAGGCCGAAAGGTCTCCATCGCGCGCGACTGCTCTGAGTGCAGAGAGATCTCAGACGAGATCGAGCTGCGCATTGAGGATCTGCACGTAGCTATGCCAGGTGAACGTGTCCGTGGGATCGACCTTGACATAAGAAAGGGAGAGATCGTCGGTATCGGCGGCCTGGCCGGGCAGGGCAAGCTGGGCATTGCGAACGGCATCATGGGAACCTACCCCACCAGAGGCAAGGTGACTTTCAGAGGCAGCGAACTGACTCTGAACGACCCCAACAGTGTCATTAGATCCGGCATTGCCTTCGTCAGCGAGGACCGCAAGGGGGTAGGTCTCCTGCTGAACGAATCGGTCGAACTCAACATAGCCTTCACAGCTATGCAGTCAAATGACCGCTTCATGACCAAAGTAGCCGGAATGGCATTCCAGAATGACCGCGAGATGAGGGCTCACTCGCTGAAGATGATCGAGGACCTGGATATCCGCTGCGAGTCTCCGCTGCAGCACACAGGCAGCCTCAGCGGAGGCAATCAGCAGAAGGTGTGCGTAGCCCGCGCGCTGACCCAGGAGCCGACGTTCCTCTTTGTCTCCGAGCCTACGCGCGGCATAGACATAGGAGCCAAGAAGCTCATTCTGGACCTTCTGCTCAAGCTCAACGAAGAGCTCGGGATGACTATCGTCATGACTTCATCCGAACTGGCTGAGCTCCGCAGCATCTGCGACAGGATAGTTATTGTCTGCGAGGGAAAGGTCATCGGAGTGCTGCCGCCGGACGCAACGGACGCGGAATTCGGACTTCTTATGTCCGGCAGCAAGATAAATACTGCTGAAAGGAGTCCTGAAAATGTCTGATTCTAATACAGACGGACTGATGTACAAAGTTAAGGACGTAGTCAGCACCATTGGGATGCCGACAGCAATAATCGCAGCCTTCTGGGTCCTGACCCTGATAGGCGGATATTTCGTGGGCATCTCCATGTCGGCGCTTCTCTCCGACACGATCAAGCGCGCAGGCATGAACGGTATACTGGTGCTCGCGATGGTCCCTGCCATACAGTCCGGGACCGGACCTAACTTTGCGCTTCCCATCGGCATAGTCTGCGGGCTCTTTGCCATGGTATGCTCCATCGAAGCAGGCCTGTCGGGATATGCCTGGTTCCTGCTCTCGTTTGCTTTGACCGTACCCCTGGCGGCAGTTATCGGGTACGGTTACGGAAAGCTGATGAACGCCGTCAAGGGTTCAGAGATGACCATCGCGACCTACACAGGATTTTCGGTAGTTGCTCTGATGTGCCTTGCATGGCTTATGATCCCCTTCAAGAACCCCAAGATGGGATGGTTCATAGGCAAGGGGCTTCGAGAGACCATACAGCTGGACGCGGTCGGTGCAGCTCAGATACTCAACAATATTCTGGCCTTTCAGGTAGGGGACATCATCATCCCGACGGGCCTGCTCCTCTTCTTCGCCCTCTTCTGTGTGCTGGTCTGGCTCTTTTTCCGCTCAAAGATGGGGATCGCCATCTCTGCCGGCGGCATTAGCCCCATGTTCGCTCAGGCTACGGGGCTGAATATCGACAAGAACAGGATCTATGCCAACGTACTCTCCACAGTTCTGGGCGGGCTCGGGATCATCGTCTATTCCCAGAGCTTCGGTTACGCACAGCTCTACACCGCTCCGCTGATGATGGCCTTCCCGGCTGTAGCCGCGGTCCTTATAGGCGGCGCCACCGCCTCACGCGCCAAGGTCTCACATGCCGTCATCGGCGTATTCCTCTTCCAGGGACTGCTGACAACGGCGTTGCCTGTGGCGAATGAGATCTTTGCGGGTACAGACCTTTCGGAGATCATGAGAATGATCATACAGAACGGCATCATCCTCTACGCGCTGACCCAGGTCAAGGGAGGTGCGAAATAATGGGAGAAATGCTGAAACCAAAGGCTGAAAGCAGGAACATCGGAGAATGGCTGCTGAACAACATAGTCACTCTGATCTTCATAGGCTTCACCCTCTTCGGATTTTTCGTCTCGGAAAATGTCTCGCTCCCATTCTTCCTTTCGGAGCTCTCCAGCCGGATATTCCGCAACACCTTCCTCGTCCTTTCGCTCGTGATACCCGTACTGGCGGGGCTGGGGCTTAACTTCGGCATCGTCATCGGTGCTATGTCCGGACAGATCGCCATCTCCCTGGTGAGATACTTCGAGCTGGGAGGGATACCGGGCCTTCTCTACGCTTTCGCAATTGCCTTTGTTGTGGCGGCGCTCTGCGGATACTTCACTGGGCTTCTATACAACAAGACAAGAGGGCAGGAGATGATAGCCAGCCTGATCGTAGGATATTTTGCGAACGGTGTCTACCAGTTCCTCTTCCTCTTCGTCGT
>DAIRTK010000120.1:0-2653 GCA_036803945.1 Synergistaceae bacterium | reverse complement strand
ACAAAAAGTTTTGCCTTACCCTCGCTGTGAGAGAGGGTAAGCAGTGACCTGTAAGCAGGTACAGCCTTGATTACAGGCTCTTCAGACGCTATAAATATCCCCACCCCGGCAACTTCCGCATCAAACTGCTTTGCCATCAGGAGCATGCCTGCCGCAGTACTGCCGCCCCTCATGAAATCATCGACGATAAGGACCCTGCACCCTCTTTTGAGCTGCCTTGTGCCAATGTACATCGTCTTTACGTCTCCGCTTGCCGTCGGATAATGGACTCCTACGGCAGAACCGTCGCTTGGCCTGTTTCTGAAACGGCAGACGGCAAGGGGAACTCCCATTGCATAGGCCGCAAACATTGCAACCGGTATGCCTTTTACTTCTGAGGTCATTACAACATCAGGCTGAAGTCCTGCAAAAAGGGATGACATTGCATATCCCAGGGACAAGGCAATTTCAGGGTTGAATATAAGGTCGCTGTAGTAGATGAGACCTCCGGGAAGGTATCTGTCCTTATCGGTCAATGTCTCTGCAATGCCCTGAAGAATTTGAGTCCTGTACTCTCCGGTACAGAGGGGTATAAACCTTGCTCCCCCGCTGCGGCCGCGGTCGACCTGCATCTGGCCGAAGCCTTCTGCCGTCATGGCAGAATTGATCACTTCCACATCATCACTTATAACGGTCTTTGATACGTTGAATTTGCCCGCCAGGTCCGTAAGGGAGACAAGTTTGGAAGGAGTAAGCATAAATCTCGCTGCCAGCCTTACGAGTCTTTCTGTTCTCTGCCCTCTCATTGAGCATCACTCCAATTCCGTTGTTTTTATGATCCATTCCTGCCGATCTAAAGCACGCTTTGCAGATCTAAGAGCAATATTTTCACTGAAAACCATAAACAGGGCACTTCCGCTGCCCGATAATCCCCATGCAAGTGCACCCGAATTTTCAGCAATGTCAAAAGCAATAAAATACTCCGGATGTTTCGCTGCGATCACCTGCAGAAAATCATTGGGCAAAAGTCCCGCAGTCTTCTTTGATTTCAATTTTTCTGATATTGTCAGGGCTTCTCCGATGCACTCTTCGGGACGGAGAATTTCAGCACCTTTGCCTGATCTGTCCAGTTCCGCATATGCAGCTGCCGTGTCCGAATTCCATTCAGGGAAACCAAGGATCCATTTCAGTCCTTCGATCTGCCCGGCAGGTGCGATCTTTTCGCCTATCCCTGCAACAATAGCAATGTCATCCTTTCCTGCAAGAAAGGGAACATCTGCCCCTATTTCTGAATATGGCCCCTTTGAAGTATCAAGCATATATCTGCATTCAAGCCACTGAAGAAGGGCTGCTGCATTTCCGCTCCCTGCACCTATCCCGCTTCCTGCCGGGAATTCTTTTTTTAAAAGCATTTTCAGCGGGGGTATTCCGGGACATCTGGCCCTGGCCCATCTCAATGTCCTGACAAGAATATTTTCTCCTGCTATTTCCATACCTTGGGTATCTAAAATGTCACCTATATTTTCATTGTCATGTGGTTGAATTGTCAACCCCTCTATGCCTTTTTTCTTCCAAAAGAGAGAAATAATTTCATGATAGCCGTCCTCCCTTTTTGAAAGGACTCTCAGTGTCAGATTAATTTTTACGGGACATGTGATCATATCTTTCAAAACCGTCACCTCTGCAGAAATGTCTGGACATAAAAAAAGATGCCCTGGCAAGTGCCAGGGCATCTTTTCAATTGTCTTAGAAAAGATTTTCCCCGCTTGATTCCAGCTGGACTTCTACTTCTCTTGTCAAAAGATCTGCGTAACTGAAGGATACCGTGCTCTGCTGGGATTCGATATAGACAGTGAACAGACTGGGATATGTTTCCTGTATGACCCCGTTCCTCTCTTCTACCTTTCTGCGGCCGTTCGCAGCTCTGTAAAAAATACGGGACCCTTTGTGCAGACGCACCAGTTCTCTTATCGTATCCAAAGTTTGCGCCATACACTTCACCTCCGACCCTTAGTCGGACTATTGTACAACAAATTCAGACAAATATCAAGTTTTTAATAATATTTACTAATTGAAACAATCAAGGTCATAACAGTGCAAAATATTAAAAATGCAGTTCAGATCTTTCTTTTCATAAGGATCCTTTTGTCGCCGACCCTTCTTGTAATGCCCCTGCTGTCAAAGTACTCGAGGATCGGAAGGATATACTTCCTGCTGCTGCCCGTGATATCCCTTACGCCTGCCAGTGTTATCTCCCCTTCAACGGAAGAAAGTTTATTCCGGAGGTCTTCCTCCAGTTCGGAGAAAAGCAGGTGTCCCTCTCCGATTATATTGAGTTCTTTTCGTTCTTTGAGATATGTTATTGCCCTTGTCATCTCTTTTTCAGACAGGCCGAGGGCAGATCTGGCCTCATCGACCGTCGGCATTGAATATCCAGCTGAAAGCACGGTTTCTCTCAGCATCCGGACCTCTGAGAAGAATTTCATCTCATCAAACGGTTCAAAGCCCGAGAGCCTGTATCTCTCTCCGTCAAGCACGAGCCACGAATCTTTTGTGAATATCCTTGTCAGCTCTTTGACCAGTCTCACATCAGCCGTCATTAGGCTTTTTGAAATTTCCTCAATATCCATTCCCTTTCTCTCGGGATGCTCCGAATGGAATTTTTTCAGTTCGG
>DAIRTK010000119.1:0-2659 GCA_036803945.1 Synergistaceae bacterium | reverse complement strand
TCATCCCCGATTACAGTTTCAGCAACCATCCTAAGATAGACATTCTGATCATCCCCGGTGGAGAGGGAACAAAGGCTGAGATAAAGAAGAAAAAGGTCATGGAATGGATCGAAAAGACCCAGGCGTCGGCAGATGTAATGGCCACAGTCTGCTCGGGGGCAAGGATCCCCGCTGTCCTGGGGCTGCTTGACGGCCTTGAGGCAACGACCCACAACTCGGTCATAGATGACGTCAAGAAGCTTGCTCCCGGCGTCACGATAGACCACACGAAACGCTTCATCGACAACGGAAAGATAATGACCTCGGGCGGGATCTCTGCGGGGATAGACCTTTCACTCCACATAGTTAAAAAACTCTGCGGGGAAGATGTTGCAAAAAAGACCATGGATTATATGGAATACGGAGAGGCAGCGCCTAAGCTGCCTACGGTGTGAAACTGCGACTAAACCTTGTCGCGTGAAGCAGTAGTGAAGCAATGGCGAAACATTTGTTTTAAGGCTGCGGCATGGGATCTGCAACCAGAGTCAAATATAATTCAGTCTTAAAAAAGAATTGGAAATCGATGGCAAATCGGTTGAGGATAAGTGGTTGGTGATCGGGAGGGGAATTTCTCTGCGGTCACCTTTTCTTTTTTTCTTTTACCTCCCGCATCAGCCTTTTCATTTCACCCTTGCTGCCAAACATCCTGTTGATCTTTTCATTTTCAAGCTGACGTGAGTTGAGGCCCTCATAGGCCACTTCGCGCTGAAGCTTGAGGTAATTCTGGAAACGTTCTTCAGAGAGCTCTTTTTCCTCTATAGCCTTTCGAACAGCGCAGCCCGGTTCCGTCGTGTGGGTACAGTCCCTGTATCTGCAGCTGAGGGCAAGTTCGCATATGTCCTCAAAAGACTTTTCGAGGTTTCCCCCGTAAAGGTGCAGCTCTCTCATACCGGGTGTGTCGATTACTATTCCGCCTTCAGGCAGTGTAAGAAGTTGGCGGTGAGTTGTCGTATGCCTTCCTCTGTCATCGGATCCACGGATCTCTTTTGTGGCAAGGACTTCCCTTCCCATGAGGCGGTTGATTAGTGTTGATTTCCCTACCCCCGAAGAACCGATAAAGGCAATGGTCTTTCCCTCTTCAATGTATGGATAGACCGCATCGAGCCCTTTTTCTTCGGCACATGAACATACTATGACCTCAGCTCCGGCACTGACCGAAGAGACTTCGATGATCTTTTGTTCCAGCTCCTCGCATAGATCCGCCTTGGTAAGGACTATCACAGGAGAGGCCTTGCTGTCCCACGCAATCGAGAGATACCTCTCCAGGCGGCGAAGGTTGAAGTCTGTATTGAGAGACATACATATAAATATTGTGTCTACGTTTGCCGCGACGATCTGGACATCCTCTTTGGTACCGGCCGCCCTCCTGGCAAAAAAGCTTTTGCGCCTGAGGATGTTGCGAATGACTGCACTCCCTGAATTCCCATCTATCCTGTCGATCATTACCCAGTCACCCACGGCAGGGAAATCCACAGTACATTCAGCAGCATATTGGAGTTTGCCGGATACTTCGGCCTGAAGCTCTCCATCTTCGCATATGACCTTATAGATGTTGTGGTGCTGTTCAGTGACCCTAGCAGGATAAAGGCCCTCATAAAATGAGGCCTCCTGTTCAAATCGTTCACTAAACCCATATTTGTTCAAATTTGCATATTGCATCTCATTATCACTGGCTTTCTTCAAGTTTATGTTACCCGTGCAATTATATATCTTAGTGAAAATCATGAGTCGGGGATCAATTGGCAATCAATTGGGAATCGATAGCTAATCCGTTGGGAATCATAGGGTACGCCTCTCGCGTCATCCCAATATGCATGTACCCATTCTCTGGATCAGTTTTTCGGCATTATTCATGTAATTTCAAATGTTAACAGGAGGTTTCTGAAAATCTTAACCGATCTTAAGTGAAAATAATGGGTTAAATGTGGCTAATTTATATTGATTTTCGAATAAATCCTGTATAATCTTCGTGATAAAATTCACAGTCTGTGGTCTGCTGCTTCGGAGCCATCCGGCGCAGGGGAAAGGGATAGTGATGGAAACCATCTGTCTCCCTGATGATTCGGGGAGGAGGAGAGGGCCGATTTGGGTTTTTGGTATTTTCCTGACGGGTCTTTCGTGATTTCCGCGAAGGCTTTTTTATTGTCAGCCTCTTTTCCTGCACCTTCCCGCATATAGGCTGTGACAAAAAAGGAGGAAACCGAAATGTACGACCCAAAGGAGTTCCACGACGCATCCTTTATTGATGATGCGGAAATACTCGCAACGCTTGAAGAGGCAAAAGAACTTGTGAAGGACAAGAACTATGTCCGCTCGCTCCTTGAAAAAGCAAGAACATGCAAAGGCCTCACCCACCGGGAAGCAGCGGTGCTTCTTGAGATAACAGACCCCGAACTTGAAGCGGAACTCTATTCTCTGGCAAAAGAGATCAAGGAAAAGATCTACGGCAGGCGCATCGTTCTCTTTGCCCCCCTCTATGTTTCAAACTTCTGCGTCAACGGATGCGAATACTGCGGCTTCCACAAGGATAACCCCTACATGCACAGGAAAAAGCTGACAATGGAGGAGATCGATCAGGAGGCCGATGCCATCCTCGCCCTCGGTCACAAGAGAATAGCCA
>DAIRTK010000118.1:0-2706 GCA_036803945.1 Synergistaceae bacterium | reverse complement strand
TGCAAAACGCGGTCAAATTGACCCCACTTCCGCGAAGTAAATTGACCCCCCTCCCGCGATTTAAACTGACCCCCCTTATCGGCCCTTCGGAAGTTACTTTGTTATATCAAGGAACGGTTTGAACAAATTTACGTAATTATTCGTTATTTACAAGTTTCTGTTTTGCTGAAGCCGCATTTCTGCGGCGTAAGGATTCACCACGCATTTCGATGCGGTGAGCATCGTGGACCAAACGGTCCAGAATAGCATCTGCCAGTGTTTTCTCCCCGATCACATCGTACCATTCACTAACAGGTAACTGGGATGTTATGATTGTTGACCGTTTCCCATGTCTGTCTTCAATGATTTCCATGAGAGTAGATCGGTTTTGGTTATCCAGTGCCTGTATGCCGAAGTCGTCGACGATCAGCAGATCCTGTTTTTCGATGCGTGCAACCTCGCGGATATAGGATCCATCAGCCTTGGCCATCTTTAACTTAGCAAAGAGCTTGTTGGCATTGGAGTAATATACCTTGTACCCCGTAGTACATGCCTGATTTCCCAGGGCAGAAGCCAGGTAGCTCTTTCCTATACCGGTACTGCCGGTAATCAGGATATTCTCCGCCCTTGCGATATAAGAGCATTCCGCGAAGCGGATAATCTGATTACGATCCAGATTGCGATCTACATCATAATGCAGTTGCTCGATGCATGCATTGTAACGAAAACGTGCGTTCCGCACGTTTCTCTCGACTCTGCGGTTGTTACGATCGTCCCACTCTGATTCTACAAGCAGTTCGACCATTTCATCAGCGGTCAGAGTGGCCAAACGGCCACTCTCAAGTGTCGATTTAAAGGCTGCTGCCATTCCCAGGAACTTAAGCTGCCTCATTCTCTGAAGGATTTGTTCGCTCATAACTATTTGATTTTTGATTGATATGAAAGGCCGCCCGCCTACTGGCGGGTGGCCTTATGATTTACTATTTGTAATAGGTTTTGCCGCGGATATTGCCATGCAGCGGAAGATGTTTAACCTTGTCCTCATCAAGATCAGAGTCGTCCATGTCCAGTCTGCGCTCCAGGATGGCTTTAATGATGGTATAGCTATAATCGTTGTAGAAGGCAGCCCGGCGACAGGCTTTGTTAAGTCTTTCCTTGCCGACCTTGCGGGCATAGATCAGGATGCCCTGACACGAGCGGTAGGCCTGTTCAGGATGCTGACGCTTCTCAAGGATCTTGACAATGTAATGGTGCGTATCCTCACCGACTTCACCGGCACGCTTCAGGAACAGCTCCGGGTTCCAGTCCGTCATGAAGCGGTTCTTGCTGGCCAGATGTTCAGCAACAGTGGTGTAGCGGTATGGTAAACGACTGCGTAAATGACGTGCAATAAGGTCATAACGATAGAAAACCTCCACATCAAGCTGCCCGTAAAGGATCGTCACCTTCTTTCCTATGTAGGTATAAGGAACGCTGTAGTAATGACGGTCTTCTCCCAGGTATACATGGTTATTCTTCATAACCGTCACACTCTTCTTGCGCTTGATCTCGTATCGGTGCAATGGAAGTGCCTGCAACTCCTGCTTTTCAACCTCATCAAACATGCTTCTCCTGCTGTATGGGCGACCTTTCATCAATCGGCTGTTGTACTCCTCAAGAGCACACAGAATGGCCTGATTCAGATCCGGCAGAGTGGTGAAAATACGACTGCGCAACACCTCGTAAATCTGCGAGTACATGATCTTTACAGCACCCTCAACCAATGCTTTGTGTTTAGGCTTGTACGGACCCGCAGGTAAAACCGTCATGTTATAATGCAGGGCAAAGTCCCTGAAGGCATCATTCAGAGTGGGTTCATACTTGTCGCTTTTGATCACTGCCGATTTAAGATTATCGGTCACAATTGCCTGAGGTGCACCACCAAAGTAACGCAGAGCATTTTCACAGGACTGAATAAAGTCTTCCTTCTGCTGCGTATAGGATGCCTCTATATAGGTCAGCTGGCTTGCACCCAACACAGCCACAAAGACCTCCACCGGAACCTTTTCCCCAGTGGTGTCATTAACCAGGTGAAGGTGTTCTCCGGCATAATCCACGTACATCTTATCGCCCGCCTTATGATCGATATGAGCGCTTGCATTTACGCGCTTTGCCCACTGGTTATAATAGCACCGGAACTGGGTCTCGCGGTAACCGTCAGGATGCTTTTCTATGTATTCCCGCCATAGACCCTCCTTGGTAGCCCCCTTGCGCTTAAGGGCTTTCTCTACCATCGGAAAATACTCGTAGAGCACCTGAAGCTTGTCTGCCACAGAAGTCGGCTCCCTGGTCATGAAAAGCTTCTCCAGTTCAGCATCACTGAGCTTCTCCAGATCCTCCATCTTTTGGCCTAAGGCAATGAATTCGCGGATGTACCGCTTTACCGTGTTGCGCGTGACATCTGTCCGCTTACTGATCGATTTCTTACTAACACCCTGGGTGTAAAGTTTAAGAATTTGTCGTACATTTGACATAAGAATGAGTTTGTTAGACATAAATTGGTTATTAAAAACCAACTTATATGCTGTCATCCCGTAAAATGATACAACAAAGTCTTACTTTCTTCAGGGGGGGTCAGTGTCCGCGGCAGGGGGGTCACTTTGTTCCGCGGCAGGGGTCAGTTTACCCCGCGATTCGGGGGGTCAATTTAATTCGCGGAAAGGTGGTCAATTTGTCCGCGTTTTCCAC
>DAIRTK010000117.1:0-2713 GCA_036803945.1 Synergistaceae bacterium | reverse complement strand
ATGGGGAGTGCATTGCATGCGGCAGGTGTTATTCAGCCTGTCCTGTGGACGGAGCGATGAATTCAGGATATAAGGGTAAAAATTTCAACTTCCTAAAAACCGGTATGGCAGGGTTGCTGGTATTCGCTGCAGTAGCCGCAGGAGCAAGAACAGCCGGTTATTGGCAGACCTATGCATCTGCTCCTCCTGCAACCGGGATCAAAGCTGTTGACAATGTTTTTGGCTGGATGGACCTTGAACAGGTGGCTAAAACCGTCGGGCTTGATATCCCGTCTGTACTCAGGGCTTCAGGATTGCCCGAGGATACTCCTGTTGATATCTCCATTAAAAAAATTCCGGGTGTCGATGACGAAGAACTGAAAGATTCTCTTAGGCAGTATATCGAAAAAAGCCACGGAGGGGAGATCGATAAATTATCGAATCCGCAGGAAATGAGAGGTTCTGTGACGTTGAATGATATAGCTTCAGAATATATGGTCGACATAAAAGATCTGGTCATTGAATTGAAGCTGGATGGAGAGGTTGACCTGAATGTCCCTGTAAAAGATCTTCTTAAACCCTTAGGCAGAGAAGTTCAGGAAGTAAGAGACGCGGTACAAAAATTAATGGATAAAAAACCTAGATAATGGGGTGCCGCTTATGACGAAGATACTTATAGTTGAGGATGAAAAGGCGATCGCTGATGTGGAAAGGGCCTATATCATGCGGGAAGGATACGACGCAGATACAGCTTCAGACGGTGTGCAGGCCCTCAGGATGTTCAACGAAGATGCATACGACCTTGTTGTTCTTGACCTGATGCTTCCGGGCATAAGAGGAGAAAGGGTCTGTGAAGAGATAAGGGCCGTATCAGCAGTTCCGATAATAATGGTCACCGCCAAAAGCGGAGAAGACGATGTCATCGCAGGGCTTGACGCCGGTGCCGATGATTACATCATTAAACCGTTCAGTCCGAGGGTGCTTATGGCCAGGATAAGGGCTAACCTTAGGAATTCTGACCGTCCCGGGAGCGGTAATTCTGAGATTATAAGTATCGGGGAAGACATTCAGATCGACAACGACAAGCTTACCGTGAGCAAAAATGGCAAAGAAGTGCCCCTTACAAAAAATGAATTTATGATCCTTTCGAAGATGGCCTCCAGGCCCGAAAAGACTTGGACCAGGGACGAGCTTATAAATTATGCACTTGGTTATGGATATGAAGGTTTTGAGAGATCGATAGACAGCTATATCAAAAACATAAGAAAAAAACTTGCCGATCCCCAACACGAGAACGGGTACATAAAAACAGTACACGGTTTCGGATACAGGATCTCGGAGTAAAAAGATGAAACGTTCCATTCGCACCCAGATGCTTTTCCAGTATGTGGTCATTGTGATCATTTGCATGCTTGTCATACCCGCAGGGATATCAAAACTCCTTGACAGGCAGTTCCGGCTTTTTTCTTCAGATAGGCTTCGTGAAGACCAGCAGGAAGCAGTAAAGGTCCTTGAAGAAACATACGGATCTTACGGATACTGGAACAAAGAGAGGCTCTCCGAACTCAGGGGAGACATCCTCAGATGGCCAATGGTCCATGTGGCACTCTATGATCCGGAAGGTATCCTTATAGCCGAATTCAGACGATCCATGAGGCACGGCCCCATGAGAGGGTCCGGAACAAGGAAGGATAATAATGATCTTTCGGGCATCATCAGGCCAAGGGGGCCCGAGCTGATAATGAACGAGATGGCCGTATCTTCAGGGGCAGATCTGGCAGGGAAGGTAAGGTTTCTCTCGCTTCCGTTCAATGACAGCAGGGAAGGGCTCTTTTTAAAAAAATTCAATTACCATATGAAATATGCTATCGGTTTCATGCTCATTATTGCAGTGATAATTTCATTTGTAATGGCAAATGCCATCAGCAGGCCGGTCCTCAACGTCTCAAGGATGGCGTCGCTTATGGGCAAGGGCAGGTACAGGGCTGATGAAGACATTAAGTCAGACATAACTGAAATTGAGACACTCATAGAGAGTATAAAAAGGCTGGGGCTTGGACTTGAGGAACAGGAAGAGCTCCGAAAGAGGCTCATGAGCGACATAGCACACGAACTTAGGAATCCCCTGGCTATCATCAAATCACACCTTGAGGCGTTTGAGGATGGGGTCTGGGAACCTACCGGGGAGAGAATAAAGCTTACTGTGGATGAGATAGACAGGCTTTCAAAAATGATCTCCGAGATAGAAAAGCTTACTTCGATAGAGAACGCCGGGAACGGCTTCATTCCAAGAGCAACAGATCTCTCGAATCTGGCTGAAACAGCTGCAGTAAATTTTGACGCCCTGTACAGGTCAAAATCAGTTGATCTTAAAAGAGAGATAGAGGCAGATGTTTTTCTGGCTGCTGATGAAGCCAGGATCAGGCAGGCAGTAGAAAACCTGCTTTCCAATGCGCTCAGGTACACTGACAGAGGGGGAAGCGTAATTATTTCGCTTAAAAGATCCGGAGATAGTGTATCCATCAAAGTAAGGGACACCGGTATCGGCATATCGGAGAAAGATCTGCCGTACATCTTTGAGCGTTTCTACAGGACTGACAAGTCAAGGACAAGATCAAGCGGCGGCCTTGGCATAGGACTGGCAATTACCAAGGCGATAGTTGAGGCTCACGGAGGCAGAATAACAGCCGAGAGCAGGGAGGGCGAGGGAAGCACTTTCACCATCACGCTTCCT
>DAIRTK010000116.1:0-2713 GCA_036803945.1 Synergistaceae bacterium | reverse complement strand
GGTCACTGTATGCGTCTTTTAACTGGGAAGAAGGCACGAAAAGATGACGCGGTACCTTTCGCATAGCCTGAAGGGTTGCGGCGTCACTTATTCCCCGGGCCGCAATCTGAGTGGTGACCATCCGGGTACGTTCAGCCAGGAAGGGATCCTTTTGCGGAGGAAGGAAGACTCCTGACATTACCGTCATTATGATTATCAGCGTCCTCATAACTGAAGGTCATGAACTACAAATTACGAAAAAAACCTGTTTTCACGAAAAAGTGGCAGAAATCACCCCATCCTTATAATCTGAACGTGTATGTATATTTCATCAGAATCGTTCTTCCTGATGAAAAGGTAAGGCGGGGAATTTCCCGGTCAGTGTCAGTATTCAGCCCTTCATCCCAGACGAGGTATAAATCATTTCCTTCCCGTGGATTGTACCTGAATCGGATGTTTGAAACAACTTTGTCAACAGAAGTATTGTACTGGACAAATGCTATAAATGAGGTTTTGGTGGTGAATGTCCATAATCCTTTAAAGCCGGCTATATGATTGAAAAAACGGGTGTCACGTCCGGGGAAGGTAACATAGTCAAAACTGTAAGTAACCCCGACATCGATATCAGAGCCTATGTTAATAGTAGGAACAGCATAAAAAGATACTTTTGCCCCGTCATAGAACTTTCCTGCCTCTGCAGTCAGTGTGGCGGACAGTGAGTGGGAGTAGGAGGTATTGTATGCTGCACTTATGTACGCAAAGGGATATCTGCCTTTGGGCACTGTGGCCTGCTCATTTCCCAGGGTCAGGGTTTCGGATAAGTCTTCCAGGAACCAGTTGACGGCAAAATCACCGCTGTTCCCGCTTTTACCTTCGTAATACCATTTAAGCACGCCATTGACAGTCTCCCGCAGGCCGGAAGCAGTATTCCAGAAAGTATAAGCCGTGAGCATTATTTTATGATACCGCAGGGAGGCATCCTTCCCGGGTAACCAGCCGTACTGGGCAATTGCCCGCCATCCCTGGTAGTTATCCTTTACTTCAAAACCCAGTCCCGGATTGAACCTGTCTCCTGACCAGGTATAAGCCAGATCATACGCAAAGCCCTTTTGCCTTCGGCGAACCCAGTTTATCAGCAGTCGGGACGGTGACATATCAAAGAGCCTGTTTGCCGAATCGTTCTCAAATGACTGTGCCCATCTGAGTGTAAGATATTCATCGCCTATAACCCTTAGTTGACTGTCAAAGCCATAGGCCAGGTTATAGGTTCCGTCGGTTCCCAGGCGGCTGGTGATCATGGATCCCAGGTAAGAGTTTTTATTCAGGACATTTCTCTTTATCCTTGCCACCCCCATGTTTTCACCGGGATTGTCTTCAAAGGCGGCTGTCTGCATATCAAGTATTCCGACATCCCATTTTTTGATCCTTCCGGTAAGTCTTGCCCCGCCCCAGATCCTTACTGGCTGGCCATCATAGAGGCCTATCCGGCGGCTGTAAAAAAGGTTGTTCCCTCCCAGGAAAGAGAAGTCAAACACATCTGATTTTTCTAGGAAAAAGACTCTTTTTTCAGGAAAGTACAGTGAGTACCGTGTGAGATTTATTTTCTGATCGTCTGCTTCTACCTGTGCAAAGTCAGTATTCACAGTAAGATCAAGCGTCAGGTTATTTGTCAGGTTGTACTTAATGTCGGCGCCGGCCTCGTATTTCAGATCAGTATGTTTTTCGTAGCCTGTTTCATTTTCGTTGAGTTCATGGTATTGACTTATTCCTCCGGTCACATATGGGGTAAGATAGAGAATCTTCTTTGGCCTGATTCCCTCAATAAGCACCGGATGGGTGAGGGAGGCTTTCATATAGGCATACGGAATCTCCGGTGATATTGAAGGAAATGACACAAACTCTCCTTTTGAAGGAATGTATCTTAAAACAGTAAGCCCCATCAATGTAGTATCATTTTCCGTCTGAAACCTCAGGCTTGAGAAGGGTATTCTCATTTCAGCCGACCAGCCATGCTCATTTATTTCTGCTTTGGAGTCCCAGAAGGTATTCCAGCTGAAACTGGCATCATTATCGGGTTCAGCCATGTCATTTTTTGTTGTTCCTTCTGTCCTTACTCCGTTGGGATTGGTCCAGAACATTACGCTGTTCTCCCTGTCAAAGTAAGTATCAAGGAATACTCCCAGCCAGTCAGTGGTGGGCATGGAGTAGTCTCTTTTTTTACCTACGGCGCGCATGTCGGACTTATTTTTGTACCAGAGGTAGGCCCCCAGGTAAAGATATTCATCGTCACAGGCAACTTTGAGGCTGCTTTTTTCAGACGGCTCGGCCCCGTAGACTGGTACATAAACCAGCAGAGGGAGCTCGTCAATGGCCTTCCATGCATCTTCATCAGGAACCCCGTCAAATGTCAATCCTTCGGGGATATGGGGAATAGTCAATTTTTCCTGCGCTGATAATGGGGCAAGCGACATGAGTATACACAACGGGAATAGCCCTTTCGCATACATCAGGAGTTTGAGGATGCCCTTGAGTCGTGTCACCGGGTTATTCATCACAGGCCTGGCGTAAGTGATTTAGCATATAAATTTATGCAATGCGGATATTGAAGTCAATTTTTTATTCAGGTATGACTATAATGCCTTTTTGGTATTTTTATAGACAAATTTCCTATGTATGCGCAAAAAACTTGTTGTACTCACCGGCGCCGGCATGAGCGCTGAAAGCGGGATAAGAA
>DAIRTK010000115.1:0-2739 GCA_036803945.1 Synergistaceae bacterium | reverse complement strand
TTTGAGGGGCGTGTGGGGAAACCCGTACGAGTTCAATTCTCGTCTCCGGCACCATCGATAATATAAGCGTCCGGGATTCTTCCGGACGCTTTTTTTCTTCTCTTTTCCAAAGTCCATGATAATGATCTGATACTGCATAGGTAAAAACTGCTGTGGCCTGCAGCATTCCAAGCTGCACATGGGTATGGATGTAACAAGGAAAAAGTGTATAATATTGCGCAACTGGTTGCAATCGCTCCGGGAGATGTTTCTGCCGTTCTATCCTTATCTTTGGGACTCTGATTTTTATTTTTATCAATTTTTGATAATGGTATGACTTATTTGTGCCTGATATGATTTAATATCATCCTGCTCTTTCAACATAAGGATGTATGTTTTATACTTTCAACAGAAACCGATCAAGCAGAAATGGAAGGAGAGGTCATCATGACATCGGAATCAAACAGTCTCTGGAAAGCCTACCGGTTCCCTATCATACTTCTTACAGCAATCATCATAGGCTGTATCGTCGGAGCAGTGATGGGGAAGGACGCACTTGTATTTAAGCCTCTTGGAGATGTCTTTATCAATGCAATGTTTATGGTAGTAGTACCCCTGGTCTTCTCGACAATATGCAGCGCAGTGGCCAATATGTCCTCTATGGAACGGCTGGGCAAGGTCATGAGATCCCTGGTCATGGTCTTCCTTGTCACCGGCGCCATCGCAGCGGTCCTGATGCTTGTGACCGTGACCCTCTTCCCGCCTGCGGCAGGGACGAACATCCAGCTCCAGGCACCGGAGGATTTCCAGGCCCTGAGGACTGCCGACCAGATAGTCAAGGCCTTTACAGTTGATGACTTCGCACTCCTTATCTCAAGGAGGGCCATGCTGCCGCTGATCATCTTCACTATCTTCTTCGGCTTCTGCCTCCAGTCTCTTGGAGAGAGGGGCAAGGCTGTGGGACGCGGAATAGCGGTATTTGCAGATGCCATGCTGCAGATGGTCAAATACCTCATGTACTACGCACCGATAGGCCTGGGCGCATACTTTGCAACTCTGGTCGGGGACTACGGCCCAAATCTCCTCGGAGCATATCTGCGATCAATGGTCGTATACCACGTTGCGACATTCGGATATTTCTTCGTTGCCTTCACCATCTACTCATGGATCGCTACACAGGGCAAGGGGGTGGGTACCTTCTGGAAAAACATCATAACCCCTTCCATTACTGCGCTTGGGACCCAGAGCAGCAACGCTACCCTGCCGGTAAACCTTGTTGCGGCCCATAATATCGGCATACCCAAGGACATTGCAGAGATCGTGCTTCCTATCGGAGCTACCGCGCACATGGAAGGCTCCTGCCTGAGCGGCATCCTTAAGATAGCCTTCCTTTTCGGGATATTCAACATTCCCTTCACCGGGATAGGAACGATGGGAACAGCTGTTGCTGTGGCAGTCCTTTCGGGAGTGGTGCTTTCCGGTATTCCCGGCGGCGGTCTTGTTGGCGAGATGCTGATAGTCAGCCTTTACGGATTCCCGCCTGAAGCCTTCCCGATAATCGCAACTATAGGCTTCCTTGTCGATCCGGCGGCAACAATGGTCAATGCGACCGGCGACACCTGCTCCGCAATGCTCGTAACTAGGCTGGTCGAAGGAAAAGAGTGGTTTGAAAAAGCGGAGACAGCCAAAGAGATAATTTAGCGATCATCTTCTGCTGCTGAGATAATACCGGCGCTCGCATAACGGGGTGCCGGTATTTTTTATGTTATTCGGGCATTAAATGGTATACAATATCCTTTCAGGCAATTATTACAAAATGCGGAAACGGAGAGTTTCAGGAATGAAAAAAATCAAAACGATCTCGCTCATCGGACTCGGCGCCGTGGGAAGCGCAAACCTTGCAAAGATCTCCGAAACGGTCCCCATGGAAAACATCCGGGTGATAGCTTCGGGTGAGAGGGGAAAGAGGTACAAAGAGCACGGAGTATGCGTAAACGGAAAGGCATACATGTTCCCGGTATGCGGACCGGAAGATGGTGAAGCTCCTTCCGATCTTCTTATCTTTGCCGTTAAGAACCACCACCTGACTGAAGCGATCGAAGAGGCTCGCAGCCATGTGGGTGAAGATACTATCGTCCTCTCCCTCCTTAACGGCATCAGCAGCGAGGAGGAGATAGGCAGAGCTTATGGAGCTGAAAAGGTCCTCTATTCCTATGTAATGAGGACGGACGCCACAAGAACAGGCGATTCTACAAATTATGTAAACCTCGGGTTCGTCCCTTTCGGCGAGGCAAAAAACAAGCCGGGGATGTACTCTGAGAAGGTCCTGGCCGTAGAGGAGTTCTTTACAAGGACTGGGATCAAACACAACATACCGGAAAATATGATAAGGGACCTCTGGCTCAAATTCATGCTGAATGTCGGAGCCAACCAGGTATCAGCAGTACTCAGATGCACGTACGGCGCGATAAAAAATTCAAAACATGTAAGGGATCTGACTGCTGAGGCGATGCGTGAGGCAGTGGCTGTATCCAAAGCGGAAAATATTGACCTGACGGAAAGCGATATCGAAAATTGCATAGGGATACTCAGTTCCCTGACTCCCACCGGAAAGACCTCCATGCTGCAGGATGTCGAGGCCGGGAGAAAAACTGAGGTCGAGGCCTTCGGAGGTACTGTATGCCGCCTGGCAAAAAAACACAACATCGAGGTGCCGGTAAACGAGGCGCTGGTGAAGTTTATAACGGCAATGGAAGATAC
>DAIRTK010000114.1:0-2768 GCA_036803945.1 Synergistaceae bacterium | reverse complement strand
ATCTTGATGCCCGTTTTGTCGATCTCTCTCGCGATCTCTATAAACTGCATGTGGCCGACGGGCAGTCCCGCGACCATCGTATAGGCCTCGATGTTCATGTCGAGTTTATCAAGAGCCTTGCGCGCGTGTTCGTTCATCTTGGCCGTATCGATCGTTTCAAGTCTTTTGCCAAGGATCCTCGAAACTGCGTTCGGTGTCGTTATTTCCCTGTTCAGCTTGATGTTTTCGGCTATCGTGTACTGCGGGATAAGCATAAATTCCTGATGCACCATGCCTATGCCGGCCTGCATCGCCTCGTGGGGCGAGCGGATGTCGGTCTTTTCTCCGTCGATCAGGATCTCTCCGTCATATCCGCCTGTACTATGTATGACAGGCATCCCGAAGAGGATATTCATCAGGGTGGATTTTCCTGCGCCGTTCTCTCCTATGAGAGCATGGATCTCACCTTTTTTTACTTCGATATTGATATTTGACAGGACTGTGTTCCCATAATAGCTTTTTGATACGTTTCGGAAGCTAAGAAGGTTTTCGCTCAACAGCATTGCCCCCTCTTTCAATTTTTACCCGCGTCTCAGTTGTTATCAGGGCATAATATATCTCGCTGCGACTGCAGCATCTTTAGTGAAAAAAGAATCCGCAGGAATCAGATCCTGCGAATTCTTTTTGTGGATCAGATCATGAATAAATCTGGAGTTGTCCTACTCCCGGCTGACACTTTGCTAGTATGTGAGGAAGTCCATCAGCACGAAGAGGTAGGTCGGATATTTCTTGCCTGCTTCGTCGACATAGGGAGTGGTCGAGACCTTGACCTTCGCGTAGTTGGCCATGTCCTTTTCAAGTACGGGAACGTTCAGCTTGTCAAACGGAACTTGTCCGTCGATAACCTTCATCGCGTATTCCGTGCTGGCAACGGTCGCCATCATTGCTACGGGAACGGGCCAGGTCGAAAGTCTGCCGGAGCAGCCCTTTTCCTTCAGTATCCTCTTCGTCTCGGCTATGACGTACTCAAGGTTCCCCTGCTTCTCGGTGTTTGACTTGATGCCGAGAGCTGTCGGGAATCCGTGGTAGGGCGACGGGCAGCAGGGCTGCGGATAGATCGCCTTGGCGTCGACTACTGCCTTGATGAGCGGGATCTGCATTGCGCAGTTCGTTGAGAAGAAAGCTGTATCCTTGCCATACTTCGCTACCATCTTGGGAACGTCCTCAAGGATGAACTGCTGCGCGCCGGGAAGTCCGGAGTCTCCGGTGGGGTCGGGAGCGGTCGCGTCAACGAACTTGATCCCAAGTTCGGCGCACTTCTTCTTCATCAGCTCGCGGCGTGAGGAGAGGAGCACCTGCGACATATGCCTCGGGAATGAGTAATGCACGAAGGTCTTTGCTCCGAGCTTCTTGGCCTGAATGGGGATGGCGTCTCCCATTCTGAGTTCGTCCGGCTGGATGATGAGCTGGGCGCGGGCGGCGACATCCGGGGGGTTCTCCTGCGGTGTGGAATATACGATAAATACGTCTTTTCTGGTCTCAAGGAGTTTGTCCACCGCAGCATTCGTTCCCGGTACTGCCTGGTTGATTATGAGCGCTTTGACCTGAGGATCGTAGGCAAGCTTCGCAACGATGCTTACCATCTGCTCCTGCTCGGCCATGAAGTTGTCGGGCCACGTCACGTGGACGATGCGGTCGCCGTACTTCTTGACCATTTCCTGTGCAGAGCGGTATTCCTCTTCGTTCTGAGAAACAGTGTTCGTGACGATCGCTACCTTACCCTTTTTCGCCGCTGCCTGAGCTACCGGAACAAACGATGCGAGGGTCAAGAATCCGAGTGCCAGAACAACAGCCGTGGTGATAATAAAACGATTCTTCACTGTTTTAGCCTCCTTATAAAATAAATGCGGAAATTACAGAATAAATCTTAGGGCATTCGCATATGGCTGTCAATTAGAGTTTTTTCTTAATAAGTCATTCATACATAATTATTAAAGGTTATATTACTCTTATTGATAAATTTCTAAATACAACTATTATAATAAGAGTCGTTTGATCAGTCATAATCCAAGCATCTCCAAAAATCCCGGAGGAGGAAACATTAATGATAAGGACCGAGAGGACAGCAAAACTTGCGGAAGAACTTAAAAAGAGAGGCCTCGACGCGCTCTACATAGGACCATCCACGGACCTTGAATACATCGGCGAGCTCGATACGCATCCCGATGAGCGGGTCCGCGGACTGATGGTCGACAAGAACGGAAAATGCTTCGCGATGACGCCGCTGCTTTACAAAGAAGAGATAGTAAAAGCCTTCGGAGACGTTCCCTATTACGCGGAATGGAACGACCACGAGGGATTCACCGGCGCATTCAGGCGGGGCTGCGAACACCTGGGCCTGCTCGGCGGAAAGATCGCCTTCAACGACGGAGTCCGGGCTGTCGACATGCTTGCAATACGCGACGCTATGGACATTCAGATGGTCAACGGACAGGACATCCTCGCTCCGCTCCGCTCAGTAAAGGATGAAGAGGAGCTTGACAGGCTCCGTGAGGCCGCACGCATGATCGACGAAGTGGTCGACAAGCTTTTCCTCTTCATAAAACCGGGAATGAAGGAGCGCGACATAGCGAAGAAGATCCCCGATCTCCTTGAAGAGGCCGGCTGTCCGGATATGTCCTTCTCACCCATCATAGCAAGCGGCCCCAACAGCTCAATGCCGCATTACGGCGGGAATCAGCGCGTCATTCAGGAGCAGGACGTCATCATCCTCGACCTTGGCTGCCGCT
>DAIRTK010000113.1:0-2782 GCA_036803945.1 Synergistaceae bacterium | reverse complement strand
TGTCAGGAATAGGATGCTCCTCGAGGCTTCCCTACTATATGAATACCTACGGATTTCATGGTATACACGGAAGGGCGGCAGCGATAGCCACCGGCATCAAGATAGCCAACCCTGACCTGATGGTCTGGGAGATGACAGGTGACGGCGACGCCCTGGCAATCGGAGGGAATCATTATATCCATGCTATCAGGCGTAACATTGACATCAAGATCATCCTCTTCAACAACGAGATCTACGGCCTTACCAAGGGACAATATTCACCTACCTCGAAGAAAGGACTTTCCACCAAGACATCACCTTATGGCACCATAGAAGAGCCCTTCAAGATAGGCGAGCTGACCATCGGCGCCAACGGACGGTTCTTTGCCCGCACGGTCGACTATAACCTGCAGCTCTCCAACGAGGTCTACAAGGAGGCGGCAAAATTCCACGGCACTGCCGTTGTGGAGGTCATCCAGAACTGCGTCATCTTCAATGACGGCGCTTTTGATGCCTTCACCAGCAAGGAGAACCGTGATGACAACACCCTGGTCCTGCACCATGGCCAGAAGATGATCTTCGGCAAGAACCGCGACAAGGGTATCATACTGAAGGACCTTAAGCTGAAGGTTGTGACAATTGGTGAAGACGGAATCACGGAAGATGATATACTTACCCACGATGCACATGAACCCAACCCCGGAATCCACTACAGGCTGGCAGGGATGTCGCTTCCCGAGTACCCTGTGGCACTGGGCGTGATCAGGGCCATCAGCGCCCAGACCTATGATGCTGCCATGATGGAGCAGCATGAAAGGGTTCAGGCGAAGTCACAGGTAAGGAGCGTTGATGACCTTCTCAGGAGCGGTTCTACCTGGGAGGTGAAGTAAACCGATGAATGATTGTCCAGACACCGGCACCGGTTATTCGCGTGACATACATGACCAGCAGGAACGCCTGAAGGAACTGGCATGCGTTAACCGGGTCACGCAGATACTCAAGGAGCGGAAGCCGGTGGATGAGACTCTCATGCACCTTGTGCTGGGATTGCCGGAGGCATTCCAGTACCCTGCCTATACCGTTGCCCGTATAAGATTCCTCGGGCGTGCATATGAGACACCCGGCTTTACCGAAACCAAATGGAAAATGATCCATGCATTCAATACACTTGAGGGGCAGGGGTGGGTCGAAGTTTGCTATACACGCCAGTTCCTTGATGAAGATGAAGGCCCTTTCCAGAAGGAGGAGCGTGAACTTCTCGCAAGGTTCGCCAGCCTGATCTCCGGTTATGTAAACAGCCTTGTTGCAGAAAAAACTCCTTCATCGCCTAAAAAGCCTGAACTCAGGGAGCCTCATGACCCGCAAAACCAGTCGATCAGAAAACTGCTCCAGCAGTTTCTCGACAGGCATAATGCTGAGAGGGATGTCTTCCATGACCTGATGCCATTCATGGTCAGGGAGATACTGTTGGTAGCCAGTCTCTATGATGCATATTCCATTGAAGGCGAAGGGCGATTCTCTGACTACATGCTTGGTGAATACTACCAGATGAGTCTTACCACCATCCCACGCATTACCGGCGTGTCAGGTGAGGATGAAGCATTCGCCCGTCTCGAGGCAAGGCATTATGACATGATCATCATAATGGTTGGTGTTGACAAGACCAATCCACTGAACCTGTGCCGCAAGATAAAGGAGAAATATCCATACATACCCACTTATCTGCTGCTGGGTAATCCGGGTGATATCCCCTACGTTCAGGACCACAGGAAGCTTGGAGTTCCGTTTGACAACCTTTTCGTCTGGACCGGTGAGTCACGCGTATTCTTTGCAATGGCCAAGCTCCTGGAAGATAAGGTGAATGTCGGCAATGATACGGAGAAGGGACTCACCAGGGTGATACTGATTATTGAGGATGCCCCTGACTACTACTCGAGCTACGTGCCGATGCTTTACAGCCTGGTTCTGGAGCAGACACGCATACTCATCGAGGACGTCTCGGCCGATGAGCTCTACAAGGTGCTTAAACTCAGGGCCAGACCCAAGATACTCCTTGCAACCAACTGGGAGGAGGCCATGGCCATCTACACAAGATACAAGGACCGCCTCCTGGGAGTAATCTCAGACATGCGCTTCCCGCGGGAAGGAAGCCTTGACAAGATGGCAGGCTTTGAGATGATTAAGATGCTTCGTCAGGAACAGCCGAACCTCCCCACCGTACTGCAGTCTTCTGACCCTGAAAACGCCCGGTATGCAGCTGAACTGAAGGCCAGCTTCATCAACAAGAATTCCGAAACACTGCTTCAGGATCTGAAGTCGTTCATCACCTATTACCTCGGCTTCGGACATTTTGTGTACCGTGACACCAGGGGCAGGCAGATAGCCGTGGCAAAGTCAATGAAGGAGTTTGAGGCATTCCTCAAGACGGTACCTGAGGACTCACTCGTGTACCACGCCATGAAGAACCACTTTTCACTCTGGCTGATGGCCAGGGGTGAGGTGAAGGTGGCAAAGATGATCAACCCGGTAAAGGTGTCAGACTTCAACAGCCTGAAGGAGATGAGGGAGTTCCTCCTTGAAATTATCCGCAAACGCCGGCGTGAAATGAACAAGGGTAAGGTGATCAACTTTGACGAGACAGCAATGATTGACGAGTCAAACGTGGTAAGCTTTGCCGGAGGATCACACGGAGGGAAGGGCCGCGGACTGGCATTCGTAAGCACTCTCATCTACAGCTTCGAGCTTGGACGGCTGCTTCCGGGGATAAATATCAGGACCCCGGTTACGGCCATTGTCGGTACCG
>DAIRTK010000112.1:0-2842 GCA_036803945.1 Synergistaceae bacterium | reverse complement strand
TCTTGCATATTCTGCTTCATCAGGAGGCAATACTTTCATGGCATTCTCGAACCATGGGGCGCTGAGTGAGGGCGTCATTCCGTACGGAAGTCCGACAATTACTTCCTTAAGGTCTCCGTACTCATAGTCTACATATACATGCGGTTCAGATGCTTCCGCCATAAAAAGATCAAATGATAAACAGAAGCTGATAATGACCGTAAAAAGTATCAATGTTCCTACTTTCATTCGTGGTGCCTTCCTAAAATAGACAGATGACAAAGTCCTTAAAATACTATAAAGGATAGGGTGTTCGGCAGTTTAAGGCAACATAAGAACATTTACTTGAATTGTTCTAATTTAAGCATAAGATCCAAAGAAGAATAATGCCATAACACTGTCACCTGACTTATATGAATTTCATCCCGATCGAACAGAGAAAACAAGCATTTCTATTGTATATTTTAAATGACATCAAAAATAGCCGGAACTTACTTTTGCTGGGATCAAGCTACCATCAACGATAAGTTCCGGCTATTTTTATCAAATTGCTGTATTTGTCTGTTGCTTATTAATTAGTTAAGGCTATCCATAATTTCCTGCTGTATTCGCAGAGTGACATCAGGGAAAGCAGAATTGGTATATACATCAAAGGTGATAGATCCTTCGGTCTCTGTGGTCAGTGTCCAGTTTCCGTCATCAATAATATTGACACTGTCATTGGAATCTCCGTAAATTGTAAGGTAATTGTTTGAATCCGTAACATCAATAACATCATGGACAGAAAGATTTTCTATCGAATTATCACCGCTGCCCCGGAGATCGATCGCCTCGATGTTGCGTATTACAGGATCGGGATCAAAATTTATACTCTCGCCAAGACGCATTACGATGGTGTCGTTTCCGTCCAGCCCGTCAAAAGTACGAGCTCCGTCGTAGAGAAGTGTATCGTCCCCTGCAGTGGGTATTATCGGAGAGATATTTAAAGAAAAACTGGACGATACAGACCCCGAGGTGTCAGAATTTGCTGTTTCAACAGTGAATGCAGTGACGTCAATTGTCCCTGTTCTGGCTGACTGTACAAAGGAGAGGTTATCTATCTCGCTTGCGGTGATCCCCGAAAGAGTATAGGTGTCTGTTCCGGCGACGTAAGCAGCTGAAATAGGTGTAGTCCCCGCGAAGAAAACCGCGTACTCTCCAAGTCCGGTAACAGAAAGCGTGACGGTTTCAGAGCCATCTGAATCCACCATAGAAGCATTTAAGTTAAGTGCGATCTGGTCACCCTCAAGCCCAAAAGTATTTGTTGGAGCTATGGTCAGCTCATCTGCAACAGGAATTACCTCCAAGGAGAAGGAAGAAGTGTTTTCGTTAGGGGTAAGCCCATATTCCCCTGAAAGCACTGTTAATGTAAGACCTTCAACCAAGCCGCTGTAATTGAGGGGTGGTAATATCGCAATATAGTCAGGCAATTCCCCGCCAATAAGTGGGATCGACCACGTCTTGTTGCCCCCCAAGTCTTCCCCGAGATTTGATGCCAGGGTTGCGGATGCTGCGTCAGTGCCGGAGAAGACTAAATATCCGTTAGGCAGATTGCCCAGTGTCACTGCAATTATGTTTTCTGAGCCATCTGTATCTGCAAGGCCTGTACCGGTTATGCTGAGCTCGATCCTGGCGTCTTCGCTGCCGGAAATATTGTTTGTCACAATGTCAAATCCGCTGTTGATAGGAGCTACTGTCAATATCTCTGTTTCAGTGCTGGTAACAACATTTGAAGCGCCGGATTCCTGTGACAGAAGGAGCGCTGTCAGAGTTGCCTGTCCGGATGCATGGTCTGCCGGCTGGTAAGAAAGGCTGATCGACTGCGAAATATCAGATATGCCTTCGATCACATAATATGCTCCATCAGGTATCCCTGCAATTCCTGAGATCGCCTGGGCTGCCAACGGGCTCCCTTCGTAGAGGAGCGTTCCGGTATTGTCCATGTCTGCCTCGTTAAGCGAAAGGTAAAGTTTTCCGTCGACGATGTTAGCCGCACTTCCGTCCGCAGAGTTGCTCAGGGTGACAGTGATCGGAACGGCGGTTCCTTCGCTGACAGTGAGAGCTGTTACTGCCAGATCAGTCGGGTCCGTCACTGGTATTATGGGCTGTGTAACGATCACGTGTTCAACGTTCTGCTGCCCGCCGGGTGCATAGGTGGTCAAAACCGTATCGAAGATTATCCCTGACGGGTTATTGTTGTCATTCCAGTTCGGAGGCGGGGTGACCGTTATACCGGAGAGCAGGCTCTGCAGTGCCGCGTTGCCCCCTGTCCCGGAGGCAGTCCAGATGGTTTCCCCGTTCACTGTGGTCTGCAGCATGCCCGAGACCGCTGTTCCGGCGGGCAATCCTGTCAGTGTTACAGAGAATGGGCTGTTACCGTCTATCGTGAAGTCGACCAAAGCGTTCAGGGCGATGGGCGCATCTTCATTTGCTGTTGTCACCGGCGTGAACGAATTTGCCGTGATTTCCGCAGGCAGGTCAGTTGCAGCTCCGGAATCGTCAAAGGTATCGGAGGTCACCAGTGTCCAGGTCTGGCTCGATCCCTGCAGGAAGCTTCCCGTATCCTGGCTTACGGCAGTTATGGTCAGGGTTTCGTTGAGGTTTGCAAGCTGGGCTGCCGTTCCGTCCAGGTCAAAGACCAGGGTTTTGGTCACATTTCCCGTAATTGCAGCATCAGGGTCGATTTCTACCAGCCAGCGTCCTGTGTTCGGATTGCCGGGAGTGTCCCCGATGTAAATGCCGTTACGGACAGTGATGCCGTCCGGTACCCCGTCAATTATAAAGCGGACGAGTTTCTCACTTCCGTCTGTGTCGGGTTGGCCAT
>DAIRTK010000111.1:0-2843 GCA_036803945.1 Synergistaceae bacterium | reverse complement strand
TTGAACCTGATGATGAGATAATCCTCAAATCGGTTACGGTAATGCCGGGGGGAAGGACAAGCGCTGTCATGACCGGAATTTTCAGGAAGGCTGACCTGAAGGAGGCAACCGGCATTGACAGTCTTGATCCGGGCCTGGATTTCAGCCTGTACAGGGGTGAATTCGATTCGGTGGCTGAGATTGCAGGTGAAGCCGATTCCGCAGGGGTCATCAATGGTGTGCGTATCCCAGAGGGTTCTCCGGCAGAGAACTTCGGACTGGTGCTCACGGGTTACATAATGGTCCCCGCTGACGGGATCTGGTCGTTTTACACCGGCTCTGATGACGGTATCAGGCTGTTCATTGATGATGAGCTGATTGTTGACGGAGATGTGCTTCATCATGGTATCACCAATGAGGGGCGGGCTGCACTCCGTAAAGGGTATCACCCGATCAAGGTTCTGTATTTCCAGAGGTTGTACCGTCAGAGCCTCAGCCTGAGCTGGGAGGGACCCGGTCTTGCCAGGCAAACGGTGCCTCCGGAGGTGCTGTTTCAATAGCGGAGACTGGAGCCGGCACAGGGGTGGCGCCTCTCCGGAAGCGGAGGTCGCAGCTGGTACCGGAGTGGCGCTTCAAGGGAATCGGAGACTGCAGCCGGCACGCGGTGTCGCTTCTCCTTGTCGGAGCCTGCCTCCAGTGCCATGTTAATTCCGGCTTGAGCCTGAGACATCAATGGTTAACTGCCCCGAAGTTACCCCATATCTCCCGTTCAATCCGCTTGTTCTCAACAATTTCCCTGGCTATCTCAAGGTTGTGGGCAGCTTTTGGGGCCAGTGTGGGAAAGGGTGATTGCGCAAGTTCAGTCAGCTTCTCAACAGCTTCTTCCGGCTTGCCCTGCATGATCAGCAGGTTGGGTCCGTTCAGGGCTCCTCCTGTATGCAGTTTGCCCGTGTATTGCTCCGTGAACGGAAAGTACCTTCCGATGCAGTCACGGGCTGCAGCATCGGCAAGCACCCTGACCTTTGATTTCTGACTGGCTATTGTAGGCCCTCCGATCATACCCAGAATTGTGTATTTTGATTTAACATAATCGGTCTTTTCTCCTGCACACCTGTCAATAACCTCTCCGTCAGCAGTATACATGGTCATGTATGTATTGGCGTACAGGTAAAAATCCTTCGCCATTATACTTCCTCCATCATCTGTCTCCTCAAGGTAAAACTCTGATTCTATCCACAGCTTTATCGAATCAAGCGCAACAAGCAGATCAGCTCCGTACATTCCGCAGATGGCTCTGACAGTATCGGCAAATTCAGGATTTTGCATTGATGCTACGGTAAATCCCTTCCTGAGGGTGTCTGCCACCATGAACATTGCACGCGGATCTTTCTGGATGATGGCTGCCAGACCTGCGGTATAACCCTTCACCGCTTCGGCATAGCCGGCCTCATGCCTATCCTTTATATAGTCGGGGACCAAGTAATCAAAGAAGTTTACAAAAATGAAACTGTTTGTGTCTCCCGGAAGGGTTGCCTCAGGAGGATATGTTCTCTGCATCGGTACGAACACGGTGCAGGATGTGGCCAGGGCTGTCATAACAGTAAAAGCCAGCGGCAGGGAGATCTTATTCATGGTTGTCTTATTTAAAGCACTGGCTATGCCTGATATCCGTCATCCTGGTTTCCCCATCCCTCTTTGCTTCCTCCCCCGGGCTCTTACCATAGGATATGCACTACTTCAAGTCTCCACCACCACGGATACTTTCTGAACAACCAGTGCCTTTCAATATGCTACCAAAGTTATGCCAAACCCCAATCATAATGAAAAAAAAGAGGTGCCCACCTTTCTGATGAACACCTCTTTCACTGAAACTAACTGTAAGCAGTTCTACAATACGATTTCCACCTTGATGTCATCAAGGAAGATCCTGTTCTTGTTGATGGTTACAACTGTGGGTCGGAGATCGTAATCACCGCCCAGGAATTTTATCTGAGTTTCTGCCGTTGCGCCCGTAATTGTGAATGTACGGGTTGCTTCAGGTGCACTCCACATCCCGATGCAATAAGCTTCGGCATTTTCAACAGGATAGACCGGCCAGTTATCAATTATGAACTGTTCCTGGCTTACGGTTCCCGGACCGATGACACTTACCTTGAGGATGTTGTCATCCATCGTGCCGGCTGCCGTCATATACGGGATGGCCTTGAATGTAACAGTCACCGTCTGGGTGCCGTCAAGCTTTGAGAGTGCGGGTGAAATCAGGTCTCCGCCATAACTGGTTTTTCCAAGTTTGACGAATCCCTGCCGTGCATAAACCAGCGGGGTGCTTCCGCTGCCGTCAACAGTATTTATTGTGCTGGTCCACCCCTTGTCCTTCTGCTCCTGGGTCCAGAGGTCAATGCGTGTCTCACCGGTGGTGGTGTAGAACACTGCGCTTCCGTAAGCCAGCCAGCTGAAGTCCTCCTCAAGAACAACGGTTCCGGGTGACTGGGTAAGGGTGACGGTTGCGATAACTGCCGGGTAGTTTGCAGCTGTCACAGTAAGGGTAACCTCACGCGGGTCAATACTGGTATTCTCTTCTGCAACGAAGGTAATCTTCTGTGAGGTGACCGACTGTTCCACCAGCCATGAATCGTCACTCAGAGAGTAGTTCCAGCTGACATTTGAAGCAACATCCACTGAGAATTCACCTCCGCCGGCCGGTATGGTCACCCCGGCAGGCAGGGTAACATAAGGTACGTTTCCGGCCTGCTCAACACGAAACAGTACAGGCTGTTCTTCACCGTCAACAACGAAGGCAAAGTTTACGGTGCGTACATCAAACGTCTCATTGGCCTGGACAATAATCTTGAAGATACCATCGG
>DAIRTK010000110.1:0-2880 GCA_036803945.1 Synergistaceae bacterium | reverse complement strand
TACAATCTTTTCGTTTATTGCCGTTATCCCCTGCATCCCTGTTGAATCGGTTTTGTCCGAATAAGAACAACAACATCGAATGAAAAGGCGCCCGTCCCCCACAGGGTTTTGAAATTTTCTTTCGTCTGAAACGATTTTCCATTATACTTTAGGCACTTTTAGCAATGACAATGCGCAGCGCGGTAACGGGGAGGCAACCATGATTCGCCTGAAAATCACATCCGATACAAATGACAACGCACTCGATCTTATCACGTCAGCTATTGCCGCGGAAGTCAGCCGCCTGGAACTCGGGTTGAGAACCACTGAGCGTCACATCCGGACATTCGAAGAGCGGTACGGCGTTACTTCAGATACCTTCCTGCTGAATTTTAGAGCCGAAGACCTTGCGGAAGGCGACCTCGAATATGTCAATTGGGCCGGTGAACTCAAAATCAGGGAACGGATCGTTACTCAACTGGAGGCACTAAAAGGTATCCAGTATGCTGCTTAGCGAATATCTGGCACAACTCACAGCGGTTCTCGATCGCTATTCCCGCACCGACCTGCTCGTCAATTGCGAAATCTCAACTGATTCCAGAACATCAAAGATCGGCATTATTAAAGGTGTCCTCACCTTTTTTGATGGGACCCAACTGCACTTTACGGAATATGTGGACGTTCGTTACCGTTTGGAAAAACTCAGCTATGCATATCACTGCCAAAGCTCCAACGGCGCCCTTCTTTTCCGTTACGACAATGCTGCACACAAGCCAAAACCGCACTATTCATCCCACAAGCACTTGGCTTCCGGAGAAGTCCTTGAAGCGGAACCTCCTGAACTTGAAACGGTACTTTGCGAAATACTGGAGAGTTTCCTGTCGTAATGTCACCAAAGCCCGTGGGAGCTTTGCCGTTATCCCCTGCATCCCCTTCATCCATGTTGCAAAAATGAGGCTCCGGAATTGATTGATGATTAAGGTTTTCCTCGTTCCTCGTTCCCAGTGCCCCAAGGACCCTAATGCACTAAAGCAAGAATGTCCCCCCGAGGCCCTCGAGGCAGAAGTCCCACAACGTAAGCTCTTCCGAAATTTGCTTTAGCGGTTTCCGGCAAGTAGTGGTATATTTTTGTTCAGCAAGCGAGAATCCACATCCTCATCGCCTATACGTCCGTAACCGGATACTTGGCAGAAAAAGGAGATTTATATGGGTCTTCCAGCAGAAAAAATAATTGCCGAGGCGTTGCAGCTACCTGCAACGTTGCGAGCATTAGTTGCTGAACGTCTGATCGAAAGTCTGGATCTTGAGGAGTCAGGAGAGGTCACCCCGGAATGGCGCGATGAAATTGTCAGGCGCTGCCGAGAAATCGACGAAAAAATTGTCGACCTTATCCCCGCGGAAACAGTACTGGCGCGAGCCTGCGCGACACTGAAATGATGCCGGTATTCTTTCATCCGGAAGCAGAATCTGAAGTTGTCGCGGCTGCGAACTATTATGAAGGTCAGCAAGAAGACTTGGGCAAACGTTTTCTTGCTAACGTTGAAGATGGCCTTGCTCGCATTAGAATCAATCCTCACATTTATCCCCTGATAGAGGGAGATGTCAGGCGGTGCCTAACGCGTACCTTTCCATTCGGAATCCTGTTTCGTGACAAAGGAGATCATGTTGAAATAATTGCCGTTATGCATCTGAAGCGTAAGCCGGGATACTGGAAAGAGAGAGCGTAGTTAGTTGTTCTGGTATCACTGTTTTTCTCGCTCCCCGTTCCTGCCTTCGTGTTTCAACTCAAAACCAAAAACCAAAAACTCAAAACCGCCTCTCGAACCTCGAGCCTCGCTCCTTAATCTTCATTCCTCATTCCTCTCACTTCTTACGTCTAACGTCTCACTTTTCAGCTTCCAACTCAAAACTCAAAACCGCCTCTCGAACCTTTTTAGGCAATTAGGCAAGAACGTCCCCCGAAGTCCCAATTGAATATTCTGTCCCTCTAATTCGCCGGAAATAAGATCCTCGTCCATTTCCACTCCTTTGAAAAAAAGGTGTCAACGCCCGCTCACGATGGTCGCTCAAGACGCAAAGTACGCAAAGTTACATTATTCCGACTCTAAAACCCACACGTGCATTCCGGCGTATCAAACCCAAGGACTGTGATTGTGGTTTCCTTTGCGTCCTCTGCGTCTTTGCGGTGAACCGGCCTTTCAACTCAATACTCATCACTTATCACTCATCACGAGAATTTCCACAATTCTCTCCGTCGCCCTGCCGTCCCATTTTTCCGCCGTAAGGGGACATCCTCATGAAAAGGGGCCTGTCCCCCTCAAGGTTCTCCAAATTGAATATACTGTCCCCAGAATTCCGGGAATCAGGTATTTTATTGACAATGCTTCGATAATTCAGTACGTTGCGGCCAGGCGCAGCTTTTGTTAAGCTTTTAGAGGGAAAGCATGTCTCCAACACTGCTCGTACAAGACGGCTTCAAATTTTTCTTCTATGCAAACGAGCACCTCCCCCGGCACATCCACGTTGTGAAGGGGGATGACTATGCTACAATCGACTTGTCAACTCTAGCGTTGCGCGAAAACTTTTTGCGACCTCCTGATGTGAAGAAGGTACTGGCAATCGTGGAGGATCACAGGGAAGAATTCGAAAGGAAATGGGATGCATTCTTTCAAGGGCAAATCGGTTCATTTCGACGATAGGTATCTCCATGTTGAGCTGGAGGATGGCCGAATCATATCCACGCCGATGACGTGGTACCCGGAGCTGCGCAAGGCGTCCTTTAATCAGTTAAGCAACTACACATTCATCTGCCGAGGAACAGGCATCGAATGGCCTGAGCTCGACTACCATCTCAGCATTGGATCCATGCTCGCGGAGAAAAGCGGAACGAAAGCGGCGTAA
>DAIRTK010000109.1:0-2968 GCA_036803945.1 Synergistaceae bacterium | reverse complement strand
CGCGCAGTTACGATAAACGGTTTGCTCGACCCGATTGAAAGGGCAAAATCGTTTGAGAGGGTCGAGGACGGCTCTGCCTCTCTTCTCTACATCGCACCCGAATCGCTGCGTTCAAGAACTATAGAACGACTGCTCCTGGGAAGAAAAATCGTTCGCTTCGTTGTTGACGAGGCTCACTGTCTCTCGTCCTGGGGACAGGATTTCAGGGTTGACTATCTGTACATCGCCGAATTCATCCGGTCTATCCAGGAGAAGAAAAACCTCCCCGAAGGCATTCCGGTCTCGTGCTTCACAGCAACGGCAAAACCTCAGGTGATTGATGATATATGCAAATACTTTAGCGAAAAGCTCTCACTTGATCTCGTAGTCTTTGACTCAAAAGTATCCAGGACCAACCTGCAGTATAAGGTTTTTGAAAAAGGAAACGAAGAAGAAAAGTATCAGGCCCTGAGGGGTCTGATTGAAGAGAGGAATTGTCCGGCAATCATATATGTTTCAAGAACGCGAAAGGCATACCAGCTGGCAGAACGGCTGACCAAAGATGGTCTGAATGCAAAACCATACCACGGCCGGATGGATGTGAAGGAAAAAACGGCAAACCAGGAAGCTTTCATCGCAGGAGATGTTTCAGTCATGGTTGCCACCTCCGCCTTCGGAATGGGTGTCGACAAAAAGGATGTAGGCATGGTGGTGCACTATGAGATATCGGATTCTCTCGAGAACTACATCCAGGAAGCAGGCAGGGCAGGCAGGGATGAAAATATCGTTGCCGATTGCTTTGTCCTCTATAACGAAGAGGACCTGAATAAACACTTCATCCTGCTTAATCAGACAAAGCTATCTATCAAGGAGATACAGCAGGTCTGGAAAGCGATAAAGGATATCACCCGGTTCCGGTCGACTGTTTCCAACTCTGCCCTGGAGATTGCGAGGAAGGCAGGATGGGACGACAATGTTTATGAGATCGAAACGCGTGTCACCACCGCAATAGCAGCGCTTGAAGATGCCGGCTATCTCAAACGGGGACAGAACATGCCTCGAATCTTTGCCAACAGTATCCTTTCGCGGAATGCGCAGGAAGCCATTGAAAAAATATATGCATCGCCAAGGTTTAATGATAAGCAGAAGGAACACGGAGTACGCATAATCAAAAAGCTCTTCTCAAGTAAAAGCAGGAAGCATGCCACCGGGGAAGATGCCGAATCCAGGGTTGACTACATCAGTGATCATCTCGGGATAGTGAAGGAGGAGGTGATAAATATACTGACCCTTCTTCGCGAGGAGAAGATACTGGCTGACGCAAAGGATTTGACGGCATTCATAAGGAGAGGGGAAAACAGGAACCGGTCACTCAACATCGTTGAGTCATTCAGCAGGATTGAACAATGCCTGGTTCAGGCTATAGACGAACAGGAGAAAACGTTTCAGCTCAAGGAGTTGAATGAAGCGGCTGAGGCACAGGACTGTGAAGGGTCAAGTGTCAGCAGGATCAAAACCGTCATCAACTTCTGGGCAATCAAGAACTGGATTAGGCGAAGGAACCTGGAGTTTTCGAAAAATCATGTTTCAATTGTCAGCCTTCATCCGCGTGAGAAGATGGCTGAACGGTTGAGGAAGCGAAATGAGCTGGCCAGATTCATTGTTGAGTTTCTCTTTGAAAAGAGCAACCTCGATCTGTCTGAAGAGGATTCCGGGAAAGAGGAGGTACTGGTTGAGTTTTCGGTTCTGGAACTGAAAACGGAATACGAGAGGCAGCAGGGACTCTTCCAGACAGAGGTATCGCTTGAAGAGATTGAAGACACACTGTTCTGGCTGTCGAGGATAGATGCAATAAAAATTGAAGGCGGTTTTCTGGTTGTTTACAACAGCCTGACAGTCGAAAGACTGGAAAAGGACAACAAAAAGAAATACAAGCTTGAGGATTACAAGAAGCTGAATCAGTTCTACGAGAACAAGGTTCAGCAGATTCATATCGTCGGGGAGTATGCCAGGAAAATGCTTAGTGATTACAAAGATGCCCTGCAGTTTGTTGAAGACTACTTCCGGCTGAACTACCCGTCTTTCCTGCATAAATATTTCAGGGGCAGGCAGGATGAGATGGCGCGCACCCTGACGCCCGCGAAGTTCCGGCAATTGTTTGGAGAGCTCTCTCCCGCACAGTTGAACATTATAAAAGATAATGTTGCACAACACATTGTCGTTGCGGCCGGACCGGGAAGCGGCAAGACCAGGCTGCTGGTTCACAAGCTTGCCTCCCTCCTGCTGATGGAAGATGTCAAGCATGAACAGTTGCTTATGCTGACTTTCTCGAGGGCTGCGGCTACGGAATTCAAGAAGCGGCTGATCGGTCTCGTTGGCAACGCAGCCAATTTCATTGAGATTAAAACCTTCCATTCGTACTGTTTTGATCTCCTTGGGAAGGTCGGCAACCTTGAGAAGTCCGATGAAATCCTGAAGAAAACTGTTGAGAAGATTAAAAACAGGGAGGTCGAGGCGAGCCGGATCACAAAGACTGTACTGGTAATTGATGAGGCACAGGACATGGACGAGGATGAGTTCAGTCTGATAGCGGCTTTGATGGAGCATAACGAAGAGATGAGGGTGATTGCCGTCGGTGATGACGACCAGAACATCTTTGAGTTCAGGGGATCAAGTTCAAGATTCCTCGAGCAGTTCATCAGAGAACATCAGGCAGCCAGATATGAGCTGATTGAGAACTTCAGGAGCAAAAGCAACCTTGTGGCTTTTACCAATCAGTTCGTGACAGGGATAAGTCACAGGTTAAAAAGCACACCCATTGTTGCCCGGCAACCCGACAACGGAAAAATAAAACTGGTTCGTTATGATGACGGGAATCTCATAGTTCCGTTCGTGCATGATCTGCTCGAAACCGAACTTTCAGGCACAACATGTGTACTCACCAGAACCAATGACGAGGCGTTACAGATAACAGGGCTGCTCCTGAGAA
>DAIRTK010000108.1:0-3154 GCA_036803945.1 Synergistaceae bacterium | reverse complement strand
CCATTTTCTCCTGCTCAATCTTGTAGTTGACTGCCTCAAAGTAAATCCGTGAGTTGTCAGAATAGATCGAAGAAAAGACAAGCTTGATGGCACCTATCAGCTGCATGAGCCTGACCTCCGGGTCAGGATGGTTGTTGGGCAGCAGGTAGGTGCCGAAGATACCGGAAAAAGGCTGGCTGAGTGAGTCCTCGAAGAGGCTTGACGATCTCACTGCCAGCGGTTTGGTGTTAAGCCTGATGAATACTCTCAGCTTTTGTTCCAGTTCATCGCTAAGGGTACCGGCCAGAAACTGCTTCTGCAGTACCGTGAAGTCCTTCTCGTGACTGACCACCTCCCACAGGAGGTTGGTCTCCATAAACTGGTCAAATTCGTCAGTACCGATAATGGCCGTGACCGGTGTCCTGATATTTATACCCGGAAGCAGCCGTCCAAGTTCAAAGCTGTAAATAAGGGTGCTTACGAAAGCCAGTCCGCGCCCCTTTCCTCCGTGTGATCCCCCGGCAAAGCTTACCACATTTGACTCGTCAATCATTACTGTCTCGTCAAAGTTGACAACCTTGCCCTTGTTCATCTCACGCCGGCGTTTGCGGATAATTTCAAGGAGGAACTCCCTCATCTCCTTCAGGCTGTTGAAGTCTGACACCTTTACCGGGTTGATCATCTTTGCCACCTTCACCTCACCCCTGGCCATCAGCCAGAGTGAAAAGTGGTTCTTCATGGCGTGGTACACGAGTGAGTCCTCAGGTACCGTCTTGAGGAATGCCTCAAACTCCTTCATTGACTTTGCCACGGCTATCTGCCTGCCCCTGGTGTCACGGTACACAAAATGTCCGAAGCCGAGGTAATAGGTGATGAACGACTTCAGATCCTGAAGCAGTGTTTCGGAATTCTTGTTGATGAAGCTGGCCTTCAGTTCAGCTGCATACCGGGCGTTTTCAGGGTCAGAAGACTGCAGTACGGTGGGGAGGTTCGGCTGTTCCTGACGAAGCATCTTAATCATCTCAAAGCCTGCCATCTTGTCAAGGCTTCCTTCCCGCGGGAAGCGCATGTCTGAGATTACTCCCAGGAGGCGGTCCTTGTATCTTGTGTAGATGGCCATGGCCTCCTCCCAGTTGGTTGCAAGGAGTATCTTGGGTCTGGCCCTGAGTTTAAGCACCTTGTAGAGCTCATCGGCCGAGACGTCCTCGATGAGTATGCGTGTCTGCTCCAGAACCAGGCTGTAAAGCATCGGCACGTAGCTCGAGTAGTAGTCAGGGGCATCCTCAATAATCAGTATCACCCTGGTGAGTCCCTTCTCCGTATCATTGCCGACATTCACCTTATCTTCCAGGAGCTTGGCCATTGCAAAGAATACGCGTGACTCACCGGTCCAGACGAAAAGGTTGTCAAACGGAACTCCAAGCTTCCTGTGGTCCTGAACGTAGGGGATATCACCCGGATTACCCAGCAGCAGATAAGTGGGTATGTATGGATATTTCTCCTTTATCTTGCGGCACAGGTTCAGTGGATTGGTCTTGTCAACACCAACCATTATGATGATCATGTCATAATGCCTTGCCTCGAGACGGGCGAATGCTTCATCCTCACCTGACACGCCGGTAATGCGTGGGATGGTGGTAAGACTCATCTGGTAGTATTCACCAAGCATGTAGTCAGAGAATCGCCCTTCGCCTTCAATGGAATATGCATCATAGAGACTGGCTACCAACAGTATCTCCCTGACCATGAATGGCATCAGGTCATGGAAGACATCCCTCTCAGCATTATGCCTGTCGAGAAACTGCTGGAGCAGTTTTCTGATCGACTGGTTTTGCGGGTCATGAGGCTCCCTGAGTTCAGGCTTTTTAGGCGATGAAGGAGTTTTTTCTGCAACAAGGCTGTTTACATAACCGGAGATCAGGCTGGCGAACCTTGCGAGAAGTTCACGCTCCTCCTTCTGGAAAGGGCCTTCATCTTCATCAAGGAACTGGCGTGTATAGCAAACTTCGACCCACCCCTGCCCCTCAAGTGTATTGAATGCATGGATCATTTTCCATTTGGTTTCGGTAAAGCCGGGTGTCTCATATGCACGCCCGAGGAATCTTATACGGGCAACGGTATAGGCAGGGTACTGGAATGCCTCCGGCAATCCCAGCACAAGGTGCATGAGAGTCTCATCCACCGGCTTCCGCTCCTTGAGTATCTGCGTGACCCGGTTAACGCATGCCAGTTCCTTCAGGCGTTCCTGCTGGTCATGTATGTCACGCGAATAACCGGTGCCGGTGTCTGGACAATCATTCATCGGTTTACTTCACCTCCCAGGTAGAACCGCTCCTGAGAAGGTCATCAACGCTCCTTACCTGTGACTTCGCCTGAACCCTTTCATGCTGCTCCATCATGGCAGCATCATAGGTCTGGGCGCTGATGGCCCTGATCACGCCCAGTGCCACAGGGTACTCGGGAAGCGACATCCCTGCCAGCCTGTAGTGGATTCCGGGGTTGGGTTCATGTGCATCGTGGGTAAGTATATCATCTTCCGTGATTCCGTCTTCACCGATTGTCACAACCCTCAGTTTAAGGTCCTTCAGGATAATGCCCTTGTCGCGGTTCTTGCCGAAGATCATTTTCTGGCCATGGTGCAGGACCAGGGTGTTGTCATCACGGTTCTCCTTACTGGTGAAGGCATCAAAAGCACCGTCATTGAAGATTACGCAGTTCTGTATGACCTCTACAACGGCTGTGCCGTGGAATTTTGCCGCCTCCTTGTAGACCTCGTTGGAGAGTTGCAGGTTATAGTCGACCGTGCGGGCAAAGAACCTTCCGTTGGCACCGATGGTCAGCTCGCCTATCTTGAATGGCTCCTCAATGGTACCGTACGGTGATGTCTTGGTGGAAAGTCCTTTCTTCGAGGTGGGAGAATACTGACCCTTTGTGAGACCGTATATTTCGTTGTTGAAGAGGATGATCTTGATGTCAATATTACGCCTGATGGCATGGATATAATGATTCCCTCCTATTGCCAGGGCGTCGCCGTCACCTGTCATCTCCCAGACCATTAGTTCAGGGTTGGCTATCTTGATGCCGGTGGCTATCGCTGCCGCCCTGCCGTGTATACTATGGAATCCGTAGGTATTCATATAGTAGGGAAGCCTCGAGGAGCATCCTATTCCTGACA
>DAIRTK010000107.1:0-3169 GCA_036803945.1 Synergistaceae bacterium | reverse complement strand
ATGACCCGCCACCAGGCCGAAATACATCTTAAAAAACTCTTTGGATTTGACCACTTCTTCGATCTGCAATGGCAGGTAATTGAACATGTCCTGGCCGGAAGACGGGTGCTGTTCATTGAGAAAACCGGGTTTGGCAAATCACTGTGCTACCAGTTTCCTGCAACACAACTGCCGGGCGTTACAATTGTCTTCACCCCGCTTATAGCCCTGATGCGCGACCAGGTGCGAAGCATGCACGAAAAGGGTATTCGCGCTGCAGCCATCAACTCAAACCAGGAAAGGGAAGAGAATGACAAAATCATTGCAAAAGCCCGGCAAAACGAGCTTGATATCCTTTATATCGCCCCAGAGCGAATGGAAAATGCCGGGTGGATAAGCGCAGCCCGCGAAATGAAAATTGCAATGGTGGTGATTGATGAGGCCCATTGCATCTCGATGTGGGGACAAAGCTTCAGACCGAACTATCGCCGCATTGTGAACCTCGTCCGGCTGCTGCCTAAAAACTTCCCGGTGCTCGCTACCACCGCAACGGCAACACCCCGCGTGGAGGCCGATATCATAGAACAGGCCGGAACGGACCTGATCCCTGTCAGGGGACAGCTGCTTCGCCCTAATATCCGCCTCTTTGTTGTTCATGTAAACAGCGAGGATGAAAAGTTTTTCTGGCTGGCTGAGTATCTGCCGCGCCTCCCGAAGCCGGGAATCATTTATACCGGAACCCAGGCAAACACAGAGATATACTCCAACTGGCTTCAGTTCCTCAAACTTAACTCTGCTGCCTACAGTGCCCGCCTGGACGCAGATACACGGACTCGTGTCGAGGCTGACTTCATGAACAATAAATACGATTCCGTTGTCTCGACAAATGCACTGGGAATGGGTATTGATAAACCAGACATACGTTTTATAATCCACACTCAGATACCCCAGTCGCCCATAAACTATTACCAGGAAATCGGCAGGGCAGGCCGCGACGGGCAGGAAGCATTTGCAATTCTCCTGTACAACCCGCGCGAAGACCGCGAACTCCCGGAAAGCTTCATTGAGGGGAGCAAGCCCTCTAAGGATAAATATGAAAAGGTAATTGAGGTAACCAGGAAGGAGCTGCTTGGCAGGAATCAGATTATCAGGGCCACCAATCTGAAGAAAACCCAGGCGGAGGTTATACTTGCCGATCTGACAGATCAGAACATCCTGAATGAGCAGCAAGGCTCCGGGAAGAAGTACTTTTACAATCCCGATGCCCCGCCGCTGGACCTGTCGTTATTTGATGCATTACGCGAAACACAGTACCGGGAGCTGGACCGGATGCTTGAATATACATCCGTTACCGGCTGCAGGATGCAATACCTGTGCAATTACCTGGGTGATACACTGCCTCATGAATGCGGCGTTTGCGATAATGACTCCGGGAAACGCGTCCCGGTCAGAACACGCGAGGAATATCCTCAGAAGTTAAATGAGTTTCGTGAAACATTTTTTCCGGTTCTGGATGTTGAGACTTCGCGAAGCAATATTATCAATGGCGTTGCGGCATCCTGGTACGGAGTTTCGAATGTTGGAGCAGCTTTGCATCGATCAAAATACGAGGGCGGTGGCAATTATGCCGACTGGCTGTTAAGCCTGACGCTGAAGGCTTACAGGAAACAGTTCGGAACATCGAAATTCGATCTGATTTTGTATGTTCCCCCTACTGTGTCCGGAGACCTCGTAAAGACCTTCGCTGAAAAAGTCGGTTCGGTACTGAAGATCCCGGTTTCGCATAAGCTTGTAAAGACCTCCGCAACCGAGCCGCAAAAAGTGTTTCAGAGCGCCATATCAAAGAAGGATAACGTCCGCGGAAAGTTCATGTACCTGGACCCGGAAGAAATTGCAGGGAAAAGCGTTCTGCTGGTTGATGATATATTTGACAGCGGTTGCACCATAAAGGAAATAGGAAGGTATCTGACCGGTATAGGTGCGGTACGGATTGCGCCGCTGGTGATTGCACGAACGGTTGGAGGAGATCTTTCAGTCAGTTGATCATGAACGGTTTCACGGATTACACATATTGGATCGCTGTTGCTCATCTGCCGGGATGGCATACTGAGAGGATCAACCGGTTCATAGTGCAGGTTGTGCATGAAAAGCAGATGGCCTGGTCTGAATTCTTCGGACTGGATAAACAGGCATGGCGAAAAATATTTGCCTTCAGCGATAATGAGCTGGCTGATATAGAATCCGCAAAAAACGATTTGCCACGTCTGGCATTTATTGCCGAGCAACTGCAGAACGAGGGATTCCATATCATCACCTTAAACTCTCCCGGTTATCCGGCAGTTTTAAAGGAAAACCTCAAAATGAAGGGCAGTCCGCCTTTGTTGTACATAAAAGGGCGAAAGGGATTGTTACAGGAGGATGCAATTGCTATTGTAGGATCAAGAAGTGCAGGAAAGGTCGCTCTGGATTTTACCGACCGGGTAGCAAGGAGAAGTTCAGAAGAATCGAAGGTAGTTGTAAGCGGGTTCGCCAAAGGCGTTGACAGGCAGGCGCTTGACAGTGCTATCGCAGCCCGCGGGAAGAGCATTATTGTATTGCCGCAGGGTATTCTTACATTTCAGTCGGGTTTCAAAAAATATTATAAGCCCATTGTTAACGGCGATCTCCTGGTGTTAAGCACTTTTTTCCCGAAGGCCGGTTGGGATGTCGGGCTGGCCATGGCCCGGAATGCTTATATCTACGGGTTGGCGAGGGAGATTTATGTTGCCGAGACTGACAGCAAGGGCGGCACCTGGGAGGGTGCGATGGACGGATTGAGGAGGCATCGCACTGTATATGTGCGGATACCGGAGCCGGGAGAGAAGAATGCGAACCAGAAGCTTATTGATCTCGGGGCCGTTCCGATAGATATGGATGGGAATATTATTAGAGACTTGGCCGGGAGTTCCGGGGAGTTGTTTGAGCAGGCTCAAAGTCAGGAGGCGGATGAGCCGGGGGTGAGCTATGATAACCCGGGCAGGGATTACGGGAAGGAGATATTTGAGTTTTTGAAGCAGGGAACTTATACCTCAAAGGAGATACGACTGGCATTGAAGATTGACTGGGACACCAGGAAGCTGACGGTGTTTCTCAGGAAGAATCCGAATGTAAAAACCGTGCCGGGCAAGCCTGTTAAGTTTACGAGGAATGA
>DAIRTK010000106.1:0-3180 GCA_036803945.1 Synergistaceae bacterium | reverse complement strand
GACAGGTGATAAATCTATATCTTGGTGAAGATGCAAAGCTGGGAGGAGAGTCAGATATCGAGGGGCTTATGACCGGTTTCATTGACCTGGTATTTGAACATAACGGGAAATACTACATCCTCGACTGGAAATCGAACCACCTGGGAAATGATGTGAAAAATTATGAAGCCGTTGGATTGGAAGCAGCCATGATTGGGAGTAATTATCACCTTCAGTACATGATATATACCGTCGCCCTAAAGAGGTGGCTGGAAAAAAAGAAAGCCAATTTTGATTTTGAGGCACACTTCGGCGGAGTCATCTATGTTTTCCTCAGGGGCATAAGGGAAAACGGGAAAACTGGGATATATTTTAAGTGTCCTTCAAAAGGAGACATTGAAAAGCTTGATGCAGCACTAAGGTAAGCATCCGGTCTGCCACGTATTCTGTTAGCGGGGTGATGCGATTATCTTTCCCGGCAAAAAATCAATGTTAAGCAGTTCAAGGATGGCCGTTCTTCTTCAGCGGCAGAAGGAGTCAGGATTAAGCGTCAAAAGTTTTTGTTCCAACGAAGGCATAGCACCATCTTCATTTTATTACTGGAAGAAGAAGCTCCGTAATGATGCCACCAGCGGACGTTTTATACCACTGCTTGTCCGGGCACCGGGATCAGCTTTATACCCGGCCTCGGGACAGAGGCCTGCTCCAGGCATGGACAACACCCCACTTGAGATCACCTATCCCAATGGGACAACCCTGAGAATAAGACAAACCCTGGATTTTGCCGGGCTTCGTTCACTTGTGTCCCTGTTAGACTGAGGCCCATGTTCCATCTTCACAGCTCACTGAGGTATTACCTGTATCCTCTACCGGTAGATATGCGGAAAAGTTTTTACACCCTGAGTGGTGTGGTCAACTCGCTGATGAACCAGGATGTCCGCGACGGAGGGGTCTTTATCTTCATGAATCGTCACATGAATGTGATGAAGATCCTTCACATGGAATACGCCGGGCTGGTCATCTATCACAAAAGACTTGAATCAGGCCGGTTTAAGTTACCTGTTTTTGATGAGACCACCGCTTCTATCAGCATTGAATGGAAGGATTTAATGTCTATGGTAGAGAGTGTCAGGCCTGGGCGGTTGAAAACCCGTCGAATTGTTAATAACTACCAGTCTGTCAGTTAATTAAAAGTATAGATGTTGGGTATCACATAACTTTGTACCGGTTATCTTTGGCTCAGACTTAAAGCAAGACGGACTGTGTCAAATACCCCTGATCAAAGCGCATTTATCGAGACTCTCCTCCATGAGCGTGACGAGCTTTATCAGGAGCTCTCAAAGCTAAGACAAGCGGATGGAGGGACACTGGAACGCTATGATGCATTAATCAGGGAAAAGGATCGCCAGATCAGTCAATTAGATGACAAGGTCAGGCGTTCTGATGAGAAGATACAAAAGTTCGAAGAGAAGATACAGAAGTTCGAGGAGAAGATCAAGCAATTAACCGATCAGCTTGCCTGGCTAAGGCGTAAGTTCTGGAAGCCGTCGAGTGAAAAGTACATCCCATCTGATCCTGCTCAGCGTAAGCTTGACTTTGACGGCGTAGACATACTGCCTGAAGAAGAGACTGTCATCAAGGCTTCTGCCAATGAAATCATCACCTATAAGCGCACCAGGGTAGAAAGAGAAAAGAAGCAGCCGGTACGTATGCCTCTTCCGGAGCATCTGCGCCGTGAGGAAGAGATCATCGAGCCGGAGGGCATTGATGATCTCTGGGTGCGTATAGGGGAAGAGGTTACCGAGCAGCTGGAACATAAACCAGGAGAACTTTACGTCAGAAGGATCATCCGCCCGAAATATGCTCTGAAGAAGGATCTGCAGTTGGCTCAAGAAGCCAGTGGTGAAGAGAATCAGGATAAAACCATTAAGATTGCTCCCCTTCCGTTGTTACCACTGCCCAGGAGTAATGCCGGTGCCAGTCTGCTTGCCGAGCTTATCATGAGCAAATACATGTATCATCTTCCATTCCACCGGCAACTGGCAATGTTTAAGCTTGAGGGCATAAAGATACCTGCATCAACTGTCAACGACTGGTTCGTCGGTTGCGGGGATCTTCTCAGGGCGCTGTATTACAGGTTAAAGGAGATAGTACTTGAGAGTGACTATATACAGGTCGATGAAAGCACGGTTCCGGTAATCAATAATGAAAAGCACCGGGCTGTTAAAGCCTATCTGTGGGTGGTGAGATCGGTGATGAAGAACCTTGTATTCTTTCATTATGACAAGGGCTCAAGAGCACAGAGGGTTGTCATTGAACTTCTACGCGATTACAAGGGTGCAGTACAGACAGACGGTTACGAGGCTTATTCTATCTACGAGAATAAGAAGGGTGTATTGCTTCTGGGTTGCTGGGCACATGCAAGGCGTAAATTTAATGAGGCGCTGAAAGAGGATCAGTCCGGCGCAACTTATGCACTGGAGCAGATCAGCCTGCTCTACGGTGTGGAGTCCATGGCTGACGACCAGGGACTAGATTACCAGAGGAGAGCAGAGCTTCGCTCAAGACTTGCTTATCCCATCCTCCTTGGCTTTGAAAAATGGATAGTCAGCTATATGCCCAAGGCATTACCCAAGGGTAGGATGAGTCAGGCATTAACTTATACATACTCATTGTTCCACAGGTTATCCAGGTATCACCTTGACGGCCGTTACAAGATCGATAATAATCTTGTTGAGAATACCATCCGGCCCCTGGCCCTGGGACGCAAGAACTATATGTTCTGTGGCAATCATGATGCAGCGGAGAATGCAGCCATAATGTACTCCCTGCTTGGCAGCTGTGCTGCCCTGGATGTAAATCCCCGGGAGTGGCTAACAGATTTGCTGACCCGGATCCCTTACTACAACAACAATTACAGCCTTGACCTGGCAGACCTGTTGCCTCATAACTGGAAAACCAGTCAGGTACTCCAGAATACTCCATTGGAGATCCAATAATTATTGGAGATTGTTGGAAAAAGTTGAACACTCCATCTACTTTTTACAAAATATCAAAGAACTCCAGCAAAGTTGTAATGAAACCTAACCGTGGCAATATAGCCCATGGTCAGGCCTCTGTCAACATGTAGCAGACCGAATGCTTACGGACGAATAAAGGAGCTTTGTTTTTTGATATAACAGTTACCTCCTTATCCGTATT
>DAIRTK010000104.1:0-3242 GCA_036803945.1 Synergistaceae bacterium | reverse complement strand
ATACCTGTCGACCGAAGGAGACAGTCGGACCTCTTTGATGCCAAGTTTTTTTGAACCTAAGGAGACAAATTCATTTACGGCGCCAAGCGGGCATATCCATCCGCAAAATACCCTGCCTGTCAGGAAAGTCGCAATTACAACAGCAATAAAAAGGACGAAAGAGCTCGAAGCCACACGGCGAAGCCAGTACCCATCAGTGATTCGGGAATATATTGATTCCAGGCCGCCGAAGGGACAAAGAGCGTCGACTGTAGGAGAACCTGCGGGGCCCCCGCCAATCAACTGATGCCTGTATCCCATCCATGTTAAAAAAAGAAGGAAGAAAGCAAGTATTGCAAAACGGAAATATTGTATGTTTTGCTTCTCTTTTTTTCCTTTTTTCATATTTTCGGAAAAAGACATCCTTAACAGCCCCTTTATGTTTAAATTTTAACAACATTTAAATCTGCAAGTTTTAAACCAGTATAAGGCAAAAAAGCAAAAGTTTATAAAATGCAGGGGCCGAAATTGACCGGCCCCTGAAAAATATTATTTTCTACTGCTGCACAGGGGCTTTTCTGTATCCTTTGCCGTAACCACGGCTGTTTTTGAACGCTTCGGGGTTTTTGAGCATCTCTTCAAGACGTGAGTTGTCACGGTCATTCTTTATCTTCTGTATCTTTGCATGAAGATCGCGGACCTTTGCCTTATCGGGAGCATCTTTACCGATCTCGGTCCTAATTTCGGAATGCAGCTTTCTTATCTCATCCATCATCGCCCTGTCTTCCGGAGAAATTTCACGCCTCGGACCTCTTGGCTGTGCTTTGAATTTTGACGGGTCCTTAAGTATCTCCTCAAAATGCGCGGCCTCTATCTCACGGTTGAGTTTCTGGATCTTTTCGTGGATGTCGCGGGCTTTTGCCTTATTGGGGATCTCTTTCTGAAGTTCTGCCCTAAGGTCGATATTAAGTTTTGCGCGCTCATCCATTTTTGCCCTCACTTCCGGGGCAGAGTTATGCCACATCTGTTGGCCGTATCCCATCTGCATCCCGGCCCCGGGCCCGCATTTGCCCGATCTTCCGCCCCATCCGGGAGCCGCCATTGCGCTTCCTGCAAATACAAGGACCAATATTGCCGCTGCAATTATTGTCTTTTTCATTTACATCTACCTCCAGTTTGTTATTGGTAACCGTTTGATTTACGGTGAAACAAGCCTAACAAGTTCATATGGAGATTTTATGACGTAAATGTGTGGATTTTATGGTTGTTTCCGGGGCCTGGTCCGATTCCGCGCCCATTCCCGACTGCAGATGAAAAAGCCCCCGCATCTGTTGTTGTTTAACAAACGCCGGGGCTTTTCATATGTGGTCTGGATCTCCCAAAAATTTAAAATATAATGTGATCTCAGTTTGAAAGTCCGATCTTCCTTCCTTCATCGTATGCCTTCATGTTGCTCTCCAGGAATTCCGGCTTTCTGGCGCCAAGCTTCTGTTTGATTATCTCCCTGGCTGTTTCGTCAGAAATAAAATCTGACATTGCGATGACCACTCCAAGAATGACTACGTTTACGGCCCTTTCATTGCCAAGGGTTCCCGCTATCTGCGAGGCACCCACCGGTACGACTTTAATATCGCCCCGCGTAGGTGCGTACCTGGCCATGTCACTGTTGTAGATCAGCACTCCGCCCGGTTTGACAAAGGCTTCGTATTTGTCCAGGGAAGGCTGGTTCAGTGCTACGACCACGTCAGCCTTTGTCACGAACGGTGATCCTATCTCCCTGTCGCTTACGGTAACACCGCAGTTTGCCGTGCCTCCCCTCATTTCAGGTCCGTATGAAGGAAGCCATGTGACAAACCTGCCCTCTTTTATCGCTCCATATGCCACAAGCTGCCCCAGGACCATTACACCCTGACCTCCAAAGCCTGCGCAAAAGAGTGTGCGTGTGTAATCAGACATTCAGTCCTGCCTCCCTCACTCAAAATCCTTGAATACCCCTAGCGGGTAATAGGGGATCATATTTTTTACAAGCCAGTCGCATGCGTCTGTAGGCCTCATTCCCCAGTTAGTCGGGCATGTCGAAAGGACCTCGACAAATGAGAAGCCTCTGTTTTCCATCTGGTTTTTAAAAGCCTTCCTTATAGCCTTCTTGAGTCCGTTCAGGTGCGCCGGTTTTGCTGCAGAGACTCTTTCTATATAGCAGGGCGAGGCGAGCGAAGCCAACATCTCGGACACTCTTATGGGATAGCCTGCCTTCTGAGGGTCTCGTCCTCCCTGGGTCGTAGTCGTCTTCTGACCTATCAGAGTAGTGGGGGCCATCTGTCCTCCGGTCATGCCATATATGGCGTTGTTTACAAATATTACGGTGATGTTCTCGGAACGGTTGGCTGCATGGACTATCTCTGCCATTCCTATCGAGGCAAGGTCACCGTCACCCTGATAAGTGAATATCAGCCTGTCTGGCCTGATCCTCTTAAAGCCTGTGGCTACTGCCGGGGCCCTGCCGTGCGGGGCCTCAATGAAATCCGTGTCTATATACCCGTACATCAGGGCGGCACATCCCACCGGCGCTACACCTGTGGTAATGTCCCGGATATCCAGTTCATCCAGGGTCTCGCAGATCATCCTGTGGATTATCCCGTGTGTGCATCCGGGACAATAGTGTGTGTGGACTCCCTCTATCCAGCTATTGGGCCTTTGATAAACTATCTTCTCTGCCATTTCCGGTCCCCTCCCTTTCAGGAGAGCTCCGCAAATAACTTGCGGCACTCTTCTTCAATTTCTGTTACTCCGGGGCACATTCCTCCTGAACGCCCGTAAAAACTTACAGGCACCTTGTATCTGACTCCCATTTTGACATCCCTGATCATCTGCCCCCAGTTCATTTCGACATCAAGGATATGTTTACACGTTGGGATCAGAGTTTCGAAATCCTTATACGGGAAGGGGCTTACCAAAAGCGGCCTGATGAGCCCGACTTTGTATCCTTCGGCACGCAGGCTGTCAACGGCTGATCTTGCGATCCTCCCGACTGTCCCAAATGCAGAGATCACGACATCAGCATCGTCAGTCATGTATTTTTCGCAGGAGGTTTCATTCTTTTCTATTTCGTGCCATTTTGCCTCCAGCTTTCTGTTGTGCTCCTCAAGCTCATCAGGATCCAGAAAGAGGCTTCTGATTATGTTTCTTTTACCGCCCCGCTCCTTCATATATCCGCACGCCCATTTTTCAGGCTGTGAAAGATTTTTGCCGTGACCTTCCGGTAT
>DAIRTK010000103.1:0-3252 GCA_036803945.1 Synergistaceae bacterium | reverse complement strand
GTGCTCTCTATTTTGCACCTTTCAGGAGGTTTACACAATTTATAGGATGGTCTCATTGAAAACTTTGATGAAACTATTTCATTTTACATAGTCCTCATGATGAAACGTCTGGGTTCGACCGGGACAAAAAAAGATCAGGCTTGATATCACTATTGTGAACACTGTTTTTCATATGTGATAAACACAGGGCAGCCTCCATTTGCTTAATGGGGGCTGCCCTGCTTCCGGATCCTGTAAAAGCCGTTGGGAGGCTGTTACTTTGCGATCTCGTCCGAGATTTTTTTCATTTCTTTCTTGAACTCATCCATCAGTTCCTTGCCCTTGCTCTGGTCAAGCTGTCCCCATGTAGACGCGAATGCGTCCATCATGGGTTTGAGTTCCTTGGGTGTATACATATGTACCTGTATTCCCTTCTTCTTCATCAGGTCGAGATACTTCTGGTCGTTCGCCCTCGCGTTCGTGATACTCAGTGCAGCCTGCTTATTAACGGCCTGCTGAAGGACTTTACGGTCTTCTGGGGACAGCTTCTTCCATACTTTGTCGCTGACCATTATACCGAGGCATTCAGTGTTTTTGTTGAAGTTGTACCAATGCTTTATAACATCTCCGAATGTGGTGTAGGCAGCTACGATGGAGTATCCCGTATCGCCGTCGCAGACACCTGTCTGCATTGCCTGATAAACATCAGCAAAGGGTATTGAGATAGTGCGAAATTTAGCTCCTTCGAGTGCTGTCTTAAATACGTCCATGTTCGGGATACGAAGGAGGATCCCTTTGTCTACCTTTGGATTCAAAGGATCTCTCATTGGCTTTACAGTCCCTATGCCCACCATACCTTCCAGATACATCCCCAAGAGCTTAACTCCCAGGTTGGAATTGAATTCATCCATCTTCTTGAAAAACCATCCGTTGGGGTCGTAGACTTTGGCGACCTGCTCGTAACTGCTGGTGTAGCCCTGTACATATATAAGGTCCATCCTGCTGTCGAACTGGCTCGGGAAAGATATCATCGCCATTTCGACCGTCCCTCTTATAAGCTCTTCATAAACCAGTGAATAATCGCCGAGCTGATTCGCCGGGTAGACCTTGATCTGTATCCTGTTGTTGGTCTTCTGTGCAACTTCCTTAGCTATGTCGTTCATCGAAGCAGTCGCAAAGTGTTCAGGCGGGTTCTGTCCGGCAAATTTGATCACCAACGGAGCAGCCGACGCTGACTGCACACTTACTGCAATTGAGAAAACACAAAAAAGTAATACCAGTGAAAATAAGAAAATACGCTTTGAAACTGTCATCCCTATCACTCCGATTCCTTTGATATGATCTTGTGGGTATAATTATTTCTGCCGGGAAGCCAGAAGAGAAGCTGCACATTCAGGCAATCGCCTGAGATCGGTAACTATCCCTATGCCCAGTCTCTCAAGATCCGACGAGACCGCTACGGGAACTGTACCCTCTTCCGTATTCTGGTTGAGGACCCCTCCCATACATACCGGTATGGATACATTTTGTTCTTCCATTTCTTCCAGTAAGTTCCTTGCATACTCAAGTGCCATGCCGTTGTGGGTACTGATAAAAATTATTTCCGCTCCGGACTCGATGCCGGCAAGTACTACCTCATCCGGATTTCTCTCTGCACCTATGTTCACGGCATGACATCCTGCCTGCTGCAGCAGTTTATCGATAAGCAAAAGGCCATGTTCGTGGACATCAGTAGATGCAAGAAGCACTCTGCGTCCAGAGAGCTTCACCATTACTTCCCTGCTTGTAAAATATGGAGTCCATATGTCGACCTGCTCAAGAGTCTTGGTGAAAATATCATTTGGTATTGCCAATGATTCTCCGGCAGGAGCAGTACCATTTTTTGCGGATGGGTTGAGCGTATCTTCAAATGCTCTCGGTCCGAGGGATTTCAGTACGTAAAGCATCTGGACCGCGTCTTTCGTGTCAACTCCACACTCTTGCAGATATGAAAGCGACTCTTTGAATATCCTTCTGCCTTTAGTGCATACTGATGCTGCAAATCTTCTTGGCTCATTAAAATCAAAGTGCGGGTGCATCTTCCGTGCAATTTTTTCTATCTCTCTTCCCCACAGCTGCACTTCGCAGATCTCTTCGAGCGAGGGAGCCCTCTGCGCTTCTGTGAAAGGCACGGGCAGTACGGCATGACCCGTCGGGCATTCGATCTGGGTCATTATGTCCCAGAGAAGATATTCCGCGGTAAGGGCCCGGTTTTTTTCCGGATCACTGTGTGAGGATATCGTATCTCCGTAGAACATCGAACCGACACAGTCGTGGTCGTGTATTTCGTCCAAAGCAAATATCCACCCCGATCTTTTGACCGGGTCTGAAACAAGTCCTCCTACGCAGTGGGCAAGCTTTGCCCCAAGCAGATCTTCCACTATATACTTTTCAAGGTAGGCCCATGCCGCGCTTGTGCTGCAGTCAAGGAAAAGGGCTCCGAAACCGTCGTCGAGATACGAATGCATAAGAGCACCATTTTCCCTCAGCGCCCCCATGATGCCTATCGCCTTTACCGTCTCGACAGTCGTAATGTCCTTTCGTTTCCACATTGGTGCCTCATGTGCAAAAAACTGGGATAAATTTCCTATCGTGGTCACCCCGGCCTCAAGCGCAGATACTGTATTTTCCGTTGAGGCAGGAAAGCCTATGATGAAATCTCCCATGTGCGGCTGTATGGGAGCAGCCTGTCCGACCTGCATCCAGTCCCCGTGCGTCTCAAGGTATGGACCGCTTTCCTGTGGAGCAGATTTTCTAAGGTCCTTTGGAAGGGACATCCTTCTGTCAAGACAGATACCAGCCCTGTCAATAATAAAGCCGTTGCTCTCGGCAAAATCATAAGCAGCTCTAAGGCTCTGTGCCGTCTCATGCCAAGTATTCATACCTATGTGCGCATGGAACATAATATGTCCTTCTTTAATGCTTCTGCGTTTATATTCAAGTTCAGAAGAGACTCCGTATTTTTCCATGAACAGGGAGCGCCCTATCTTAACCGATGAGGCGATCTTTCTTGATTCGGAAAGGACCTCCTCCATCTTTGGGAGATCAACTGATCTCAAAAGCTTATTTATTTGGGCGCTCTGTTCGGTCATTGTCCTTATCTCCATCCGTGCAACTTAAATTTACATAGCAGTTAACTTTATTATTGTTCATTATTTTTCATATCTTTAGAGATTTTAGCTCAATGGTTTAAGACAGTCATTGTTACCACTACATGAAAGATAGACTTAATAA
>DAIRTK010000102.1:0-3307 GCA_036803945.1 Synergistaceae bacterium | reverse complement strand
CCTGCAACTAAAACAGGTGGTGTGACATCAGATGGAATTGATCAGCAAATTAAAGGAGATCGAACAGAGCTATAAAGAGATAGAGGCCAGGATGGCTGATCCGGAGGTCGCAAACGACCCTCAGGAGATGCAGTCGCTTGGAAAGAAACACGTTGACCTGACCCCGATCGTAGATGCGTTTATGCAGTACGAATCCGTCATTCAGGGAATAAAGGACGCGAAGGAAATGATCGCCGGGGATGACAAAGAGATGGCGGAGCTTGCAAAGGAAGAGATCACACTCCTCGAATCCCGGATAGAGGATCTTGAGAAACAGATACAGATCCTTCTGCTTCCAAAGGACATAAATGATGACAGAAGCGTCATCATAGAGATACGGGGAGGGGCAGGCGGAGACGAGGCAGCTCTATTTGCCGCCAACCTCTTCCGCATGTACACGAGGTTCGCTGAACGGCAGAGATGGAAGACCGAGATCATATCCGGAAGCGAGACCGGCATCGGCGGATACAAGGAAATCGTATTCAGGATAGACGGAACAGGCGCATACAGCAGCCTGAAGTTTGAAAGCGGCGTTCACAGAGTACAGCGGGTCCCCGAGACTGAAGCGAGCGGACGCATACACACATCGACAGCAACGGTCGCAGTCCTTCCCGAAGCTGCCGATGTCGACATCGAAGTCCGTACCGAAGACCTCAAGATCGACACATACCGCGCAAGCGGGGCGGGCGGCCAGCATGTCAACATGACTGACTCCGCAGTCAGGATAACCCATCTTCCTACAGGCATTGTCGTAACTTGCCAGGACGAGAGGTCACAGATCAAAAACAGGATAAAGGCGATGCATTTCCTGAGGACCAAGCTCTATGACGCGGAACTTCAGAGGCAGAATGCTGAAATGGCTGCAGAGAGGAAGGGGCAGGTAGGTACGGGAGACCGCTCCGAGCGGATAAGGACCTACAACTACCCCCAGAACAGGATCTCTGACCACAGGATCAACCTGACGCTGTACAAGCTTGACCAGATCATGGACGGAGATATATACGAACTGATAAGGGCCCTCTCTGATGCCGATCAGGCGGAAAAGCTCAAGATGCTGACCGTTTAGGCAGAAAGCATTGATACTCTCTGATCTTCGTTCCGAATGTGTCAGGATCCTTTTAAAGGAAGGGATAGAGAGACCCTTCTACGAGGCTGACCTGATGCTCTCCAAAGTGCTTGGGATCGAAAGGGCGCTTCTGATAGCAAAAAGTGAGATGGAAATTCCCGAGCAGAAATGCGAGGGAATTTTGTCTATGGCAGGAAAGAGGGCAGGGCGGGTCCCACTTTCGTATATCATTGGAGAGGCTGAATTTTACGGAAGGCCCTTCAAGGTGGGAAGAGGCTGCCTCATCCCAAGGCCGGAGACTGAACTGCTTGTCGAGGAAATGCTCAGTCTGTGCCCGGAAGCATCACGCTTTGCAGACTGGTGTACCGGAAGCGGATGCATAGCCTTGACACTTTTGCTGGAAAACGACAGACTGACGGGATATGGAATTGATTCAAGCGAAAATGCCATGTACTGGGCACAGCTCAACACCGACATGTACGATCTGGGATCAAGGTTAAGCCTGATCTTGAATTCTGATCCTGCTTATTGCGGAATAGAACCGCGCTCCCTTGATTTTATAACAGCAAACCCCCCCTATATCCCATCTGAAGATATTCCGGCCCTTATGCCTGACGTAAGGGACAATGAACCTACCGAGGCTCTTGACGGAGGCGAGGACGGAGCTGATGTCTACAGGCTGCTTTTCAGACACCTTCCGCATCTCCTGAGGGATGAAGGCATACTTGCATTTGAGACCGGGGGCAACGCCCATGCAAAGCTTATTGAGGAACTTGCTCCCGAAGGTTTTGTTCTGATGAACAGGATTTTCGATTATAACGGGATTTTAAGACATTTAGCGTGGAAAAAAATAAGGCAATAGTATAAAATCCGAAAAGTTATTCGAATGTTCGCATATTTTACATGAAGGGGCGTTATCAGATGGAAAAAAGGGAACTTGTAATTATCGGAGCGGGTCCTGCGGGATTGACTTCAGCGATTTACGGCCGAAGAGCCGGCCTTGATGTGCTGCTCCTTGAAAAGGGAATTCCGGGCGGCCAGATCAATATTACTGATGAGATAGAAAACTGGCCAGGCGTTATCCACTCATCCGGAGCCGAACTTGGAGTCTCTTTCAGAAAGCATGCCGAACATTTCAAAACCGAGTTCAGGGACTGTACTGTAACAGGCATAGAGATCCGAAACGGCAGCAAGATCGTTTTGACGGATAAGGGAGAAGTTGAGGCCGAGGCCCTGATACTTGCCACAGGAGCAAGCTTCCGCAAACTTGGATGCAAGGGTGAAGCGGAGTTCACAGGCGGCGGGGTCAGTTACTGTGCGGTATGTGACGCAGCATTTTTTGAAGATGAGACAATAGCTGTAATAGGCGGCGGAAATGTAGCAGTAGAAGAAGCCGGCTATCTTACACGCTTTGCATCAAAGGTCTACATAATCCACAGGCGTGATGAATTCCGGGCCGACAGGCTGGCTATTGAGCAGGCTCTCTCAAATCCGAAGATCGAACCGATATGGAACTCGGTTGTCGAATCTATCGAGGGAGAGGGACTTGTTGAAAAGCTCGTCCTGAAGAATGTAAAGACAGGAGAGGTCTCAGACCTCCCTGTAGCGGGCGTATTCATCTTTGTCGGGACAGAGCCGAACATATCTTACCTGGGAGAGCACGGAGCCCTTGTAAGGCAGACCCGGGGGGGCTGGATAGATACCAACGACAAGATGGAGACCTCGGTAGAAGGAATATTTGCTGCAGGAGACATTCGCGACAAGTATCTCCGCCAGGTCGTAACTGCGGCCGGAGACGGTGCTGTTGCCGCAATGGCAGCATATTCATACATAACCGAACAGCTCCATCTGCGTTCAGTGCTTACAGAACCGGAACACGTCTTTGCACTTCTTACTTCAAGCATCGAGCAGGCACAGATAGATCTTCAGACAGAGACCGAGAAATATTCAAAGGAAAGCGGCGTTAAGATCGCACTTGTCGATGGCTACAGGAATGCAAGAATGGTGGAAAAGCTTGGCATTGAAGAGCTTCCTGCCTTGCTGGAGCTCAAAAAGGGCGAGATCGTACGCAGAATAAAACCGAATGATCTGGAAAGCGTGAAGGAGTTTCTCAGTTAAGCTTATTGAAATTTCCGAAACCCGGCCCTACGGCCCCTCAGGGGCACGGAGGCCGGGTTTTTTAATGGGAGAATTTGCAGCGTC
>DAIRTK010000101.1:0-3320 GCA_036803945.1 Synergistaceae bacterium | reverse complement strand
CCGTCAATTATAAAGCGGACGAGTTTCTCACTTCCGTCTGTGTCGGGTTGGCCATTGGCATTGGCGTCAGGCAAAGGATCCACGGATACGTCTATGGAGATGGAAGTATTCCCGGTAGCCGTAACGACATTTCCGATGACCGTTGCGTTGGTGTTGTCGGGTGTTATGCTGTCCAGAACTACCTCAGTTGGGTCGGTAACGGCCCTGACTGTCAGGGTATAAGAAGAATCCGTTTGGGTGGTCACGGACGGAAGAGAACCGTCAGAGGACGGGTCCGTGACTTCATATTTTGTGTTAAAGTTATAAACCCCGTCAGTGTTTGCTGCGCCCTTGGCATAAATGTTGTTTATCGCTGAACCGGTCAGCTTATAATAGCCGCCGTCGAGTTCCACCCCGGTTGTACCTGCACCTGCGGCATCGGACAGAGTAATGTTTGTGGAGTTACCAAAGTAAAGATTGAAATCCTTGCCTTCAACATCATCTGCCTTGATCCAAACTGAAATCAGGGTTTCATCATTATCCCCATTTTGATAGATAATGTCGAAATTTAATCGCACAAGAGTATCTTCGTTTGTCGTTGTTGAACTCACTATAGTTGCTTCCGGAGAAGGTGCTACTGTAATAGCTATTGGTAAAGCACTGCCTGTAAGTGAATTTCCGTCATTTTCTGTTGTGACTGCTCTGACTGAGAGATTTATCGTCCCACTGAAATTTGGCGGAGATATTATGTTTGTTGTTCCTAACTGAGCCGGATCGACCAGCCAAATTCTTCCTGTCCCGACCCCGCCCATAAATGTGGCACCGCTGACTGTGAACTCAGAGCCAAGCCCAGTCAATGTCATAGTAAGTTTTTCCGAACCGTCCGTGTCTGTAAGTTCAGCATTGGTAATGACAGAAGAAAGCAAGATTTCGTGCCCGTTTCCGTCAACAACAGCTTCTGTTGTGTTGGGATCGACAATATCAATAATAGCGGGATCTGCTACACCTCTGACGCTAACATGGACCGGAAGTGTCATCGGAGCCGATATATCTGTATAAGATCCGTATGTATCTACTGATACGGCACTTACATTTAACACGAAATCTTCATTGCTGTTTACAGGGGGCAGAATCGAGAGCGGGGCGCTTCTGTCGAAATTTTCGATGGTCACGCTTCCGCCGGTCACAGTTTGCAGGATGCCGTTGTAGGTCAAAGATGAGCCCGCAGGCATGCCTGAAATGGTAATGTTAAAGGTTTCCGAAGGATCGCTGCTGGTTGCTCTTATCCTGATCGGTATCTGCGTATCTTCTAAACCCGTCGCAGGGGAAGAAACAGATAGCGTTACCTGATCTGCTACAGGTTGGACAAGCAGGTTGCTTATCGTGGCGCTTCCGGAAACGGCCGTTGAGGTGACAGCTGTATCGGGGTCAGTATCGACCGTTTTGGCCTGGATCTGTATCTCAAACATTCCCGATATGTTTGAAGCAGCTTTAAATTCAACTGTATCAAGATATTGGACGGGTATGGCCAATGGTGTTCCGGTATATGTAAGCGTAATCGTTGTTGTTCCGTTGTAATACCGGAACTGGGAACCTGTTGCCGAAGATGCGCCGCCATTCAGCAGCGGAGTCAGCATTGCATATGTGGCTTCATCAGGATCCTGATTGTTCCAGCCCGCTTTAAAATCGAACCCATCCTGGTTTATCTCAAACCATGTGTCTTCAGACGCCGGAACTGAGTAAACATGCCCCGGAGTCATTGTCAGGTCAGAAATTCCGTCCCCGTTGGAGTCTCCGCCGACGACTTCAGCGACGGGCGTCACAATGACGGGAATGGAAAGATCCGTCGTGATGGTTGAGGTGACTGGTGTTCCGTTGACTGTCTGTGTGTCCGTGGTCTGCACGGCGATAGTGATGCTGCCATCAGCGCTGGAATGGTAGGGAGGTGTTAGTGTGTAGTTAAGGTAGTCGCCATCCGCCACGTCGGCAGGATCAATAGTGAAGTCGGCGATGCCGTCACCTGTGTGAACGACTGTACCCCCTGCGTCCCGGATGACCCAGTTCGCAGAAAGTCCCTTGACCGTGATGGCCGTTATGGTTTCGCTTCCGTCAGTATCCGTAACAGCCAGGTTGGTCAGGAAATTCACTCCAGTGTCCTCTGCTGTTGAGACTCCTGTCACGCCGATGTCCCCGGCGACCGGATCCACGTAAAGGTCCAGAGTGACCGTGTCCGTCAACACTGCAGGCGTATGGGAGGAATCGCTGTCAGTATCCTGAGCCCGGAGTGTTATTGTTATCCCCATTATATTTCCGCTGAAATTTAAAGGAGGCGTTAAGGTTATCGCCGGGATGGTGTTGCCTCCTGTGAGAGGTATAGTTATAGTTCCTGAAACCCCTATCACAGTGCCATTGATAATAGTTCCCTGTGGCAGATTGCCCAATATGATCGACCTTTGCTCACTCCCGTCAGTGTCCGAGAAATTTTTAGTAAGCAACGCGGAAAGATCAAGCTGTGAATCTTCGTTTATAGTTACGGAGTGCGTATCTGATCCATTGATCTTTATTTCAACATCGTCTGTTACCGCCAACACATCAACAAAAACAGATGTTGTTCCTGTCGCCCCCGGTACTCCGGCAATAGGAGTTCCTAAATCGTCAACTTCGTATGAAGTTACTGAAGCTGTAACAGTAAAATTGGTGCCACTGTCAACGGGAGGAAGGACTTTCAATGCCTCATACTGTGCCGTTGTCAGCGTAAGGGTCCCGGCCGCCCCGTTGATGTGGTAGCCGGGCTGGTCACTAAGGATAATTGTAACCGGGCTTCCGTTGGAGGTCCAAAGTTCATTGTCTGCGTTTGTCCCGTCAAGAAGGATCGCTCCGGATGGGATCCCGCTGAGGGTTATAGGACCGAGCAGTTCCGGATTGTCCCCGAAAAGCGCCCCGTTCTGGTCGATCGTATCTGAGATCGTAGGTAAGTTCAGCCCCAGAGAAATAGCAGTATCTTCCGGAGTTTGAAGTGTCGTGTCGTCAGCAGTCACACCAGGTGTATCAGAAACAGGGTTTACTGTAATTGTAAGTGTTGAAGTATCACTAAATGTCGCGTTGCCGGCAGTGTAAGTGACAACAGGCACAGGACCGCTGTAATTGGTTTGAGGAGTAAAAGTGTAACTGCCGTCAGCGTTTACCCGCAGTGTCCCGATGAAGCCGCCTGACGCTGTGGTGATAATTGCGGTGTCTCCGGGCAGATAGCTGTTCTGATTTCCATCCCCACTTGAATCAACAGTAAATCCAGTTACACTTAACGGCTCATTATAGTCAGGATCAGGAATATCGTTATCCAG
>DAIRTK010000100.1:0-3344 GCA_036803945.1 Synergistaceae bacterium | reverse complement strand
GGTCTGAAGATGAGATAAAAAAGATAAGCCTCCTGTTGTTTCCGTAAATGCCCAATGCTTTTTCAGGGTCAAGTGAGACAAGTGAGCCCCATTCATTAAGGTGTTTTTTTATTTCCGCCACCTTGTCTGTGGCATGCAGGACAAGACTTTCCGGACCGCTTCTAACCAGAGAGAGCATATTGAAGACCTCCTTTTGTGATCAAAGTGAAATGCGTTTGCGTTCAAGCCTAGCATCGTTGGTTCCCGGAGGATACTTGAAGGGGATCACATCTCCCGTCTCCATATGTATAAGGTGCATTTTCTCAAGTCCGTTCAGAAAGAATCTTCCGCACTCATCTATTACGGTAGGATGTTCAAGACTGTGCCCGAAAAGGTTGTACTCTCCGGCATCGTTCATAACGTCCTCATAGGTATGTCCTGCCCTGAAACGGAAGCTCCCAATATAAAATCTTCCGGGTCTGCTCCAGACCTGGACTGAAGAGTTTTCTGTCATTTCAAGCAGGGTCGGCAGATGGTCATGGTTTCCGGTAAGCAGTATCGCACCGCATGTCTCATCGGAGAGAACGTTCAGTAACACCCCGAGTTTTTTGCGGTAGAGGTCTATCATTCCCGGCCTGGTCTCAAGCTTTATGTCGTCGACCAAATCACCTGTATGTACGACCCATGCGGGGCGCAGTCGGCGAATAGCTCTCCTGAGATATGGGAACATTGTCGAAGGTGTGTCGGATATGTGGAGGATCATATCACGCCCGTCGACCGGAGGAGGGTTTAGGCCTGCGCGCACTGCGATATTGTCTATCCTGCTCCTGACAGGACAGTTTCTGATCTCCTCAAGTGTCGGCTTGGGGAGATTGCTGGGCAGATGCAGCGTAGTCATTTCCCTCACCTCTTTAATAATAATGTATAAGGCAGGGCAGCCAATATCCTCGATCACACCCCGTACAGCACTAATGCAGATATTATTATAACAGAGCACGCATAAAAACAATTTTAGACTGAGTGGTCACTTATGAACAAAATACTTGTCTTTTTATTGATCAGCATGTAGGATAACCGAAATGATCGATTGTTCTCCGAGCCTGTCCGCCTAAAGATAATGTCCATGGGGGTCGGGCCGATAGGGTTTCGCTGGAAACGGCGGGGCCTCCCTTTGGAAAGGAGAGCGGCTGCCTGAATTTAAATCGGCCGTCTTCTCCATAGGGGACGGTCGATTTCATTTCTTACGGGATATCACACAAGATCCCAACTCTCCCTTGCGGGACCGCCCCCAACGGTCCCGCATCTTATTTTTAAGTGCAATTAAGTTGCATATATAAATAAATTGTCTTTTTTTCCCTTAAATTCACGACAAAAACAATTAAATAGTGTAGAATAACGTTTACGCCAAACATTTCACTTTTTGGCACTATATGTTTCACTGACTTGATCAGTGGAACGACCCTGAATCTGTTGCTCCTTCGGCGCCTGCTATGGAGAACAGACGTTAGGGCGGGACCGGAAACGGTTCCGTCTCCCATTGCGGAAAGGGGGCACTGTGATCGCCATGAGCGATATCAAAATCGATTGCCCTCCTGTTTTTCAGTGCATCAAAAGTTTTCGGCACCAACATATCTCATAAGGAGGGGTATCCCCATGAAAAGCAACAAGCGAATTTTAATGTTCATCATGATCCTTGCTGTGTGCATGCTGGCACTGAGTCCCTTGGCATACGCGAAACCGCCCGTTCTCAGAATGGCAACAACGACAAGTACAGACAACACCGGACTGCTTGACTATCTGGCACCCATTCTGCTGAAGGACACCGGGATAGAGATCCAGTGGGTCTCAGTAGGCACAGGAAAGGCACTTGAATACGGCCGCAACGGCGATGTAGACATCGTCCTGACACATGATCCTGCGGCAGAGGACAAGTTCATGGCCGACGGAGCAGGTGTCAATCGCCGCAAGGTAATGTACAACGACTTTGTGCTTATCGGCCCGGCAAACGATCCGGCGGGAATAAAGGGGAAACCCATAACCCAGGCCATGGCTACGATCGCAGCTAAAGGACAGCCTCTCGTAAGCCGCGCCGACAAATCGGGAACACATGCGGCAGAGCTTAAGCTTCTCAAGGAAGCCGGAGTCAAGGATTTCGACAAGGCATCATGGTATGTGCAGACCGGGCAGGGAATGCTCAACACCATCAACATCGCGGATGAGCGCAAGGGCTATGCTCTTGCCGACAGAGGCACTTTCATCAAATACGATGCAAACCTCAAAGGCAAACCCGGACTGGTGATCGTTGTCGAGGGAGACCAGCAGCTTCTGAACATGTACACTGTAATGGCAGTCAACCCTCTCAAGCATTCCCATGCGAAATATGACCTTGCCATAAAGTACATTGACTGGATCACATCTTCAAAGGTCCAGAAGGATATCGCAAACTTCAAGCTCGAAGGCAAACAGCTTTTCTTCCCCAACGCTGACATCAGAGCCGGACACTAAAGTATATTTGTAAAAAAGCACATAAGGACCGGGTCCCTATAAAGGACCCGGCCCTATCTTAGGAGGGTACAGGGTGGATTTTATTGTCCAAGGCTTTTTCCAGTCCATAAGGCTCATCGCATCAATGGACGAGGAAACTCTGAATATAGTACTGACGACCCTTAGGCTGACAGGCCTTTCGATGCTTTTTATCCTTGGGCTGGGCCTGCCTCTGGGTTTTGCCCTGGGATACTTTGATTTCCCGGGAAAGCACTTCTTCAGGACCATCGCAGATACCCTTCTTGCTCTTCCAACTGTCGTGGTAGGCCTGTTGGTCTACGCTTTCATCTCCAGAAGAGGCCCATTGGGTGATTTTGAGCTTCTTTTTACGATAAGGGGCATGGCGATCGGGCAGGTCATCCTGGGGCTGCCCATAGTCATTTCATATACTGCTACAGCAATTGAGGGTCTTGACAACAGGCTGCGCGTAACGCTCCAGACTTTAGGCGCTTCCGGCAGCAAACTTGCCGTTACCAGCCTCTGGGAAGGGCGCTTTCAGATACTGGTCGCCGCACTTACTTCCTACGGAAGGATCATCGGTGAGGTAGGATCCGCAATGATGCTTGGCGGAAACATCAAATGGCATACGAGGACGATAACCACGGCAATAACACTTGAGACAGGCAAAGGCGATTTCGCCCTCGGCATTGCTCTCGGCATAGTACTGCTCGCAATATCATTCGCTTTGAACATCTCCCTCTCATTCCTCAGGAGAAGAGTGGGAAGCAACTAAGCATACAAAATCATAAACCAACGGAGGTCATTACTCTTATGAGAAAGATCAGATCGGCTCTTGCATTGACCCTTTTGCTCCTTTTTTC
>DAIRTK010000099.1:0-3511 GCA_036803945.1 Synergistaceae bacterium | reverse complement strand
TCGGCCATAAGTTCCTTGCCCATGTTGGCTTCAAGTTTCACCCAGCTCTTTGAGATCGCTTCCTGGATGGGTGCAAGTTCTTTGTCTGTATATGTGTAGACCTTGATGCCCTTTTTCTTCATAAGGTCCATGTAGTGTGCATCATCTTTCTTCGCCTGATCGATGGATTTCGCTGCCACCTTGGTGACTGCGTCAAAGATGATCTTCTGATCAGCAGGTTTCAGCTTGCCCCACGTCTTCTGGCTCATTAGGTAAGATTCGTTCTCGAGTGAGTAGTTGGTCTGGTACCAGTACTTCATAGCATCCTTAAGCACTGTGTAGGCAAGTGCGGGCGGGATCGAAGAGACTGCGTCGCAAACTCCGGTCTGCATTGCCTGGAAGATGTCCGCGTAAGGGAGGGAGATCGTCTTGTAACCCATTGCTTCTACGCCTGTCTTGTAGACATCCATGAACGGGACTCTTGTGAGCACACCCTTGTTCACTGCGGGATTGAGAGGATCTCTTACCGGCTTTGTGCTTGCAATGCCTATCATTCCCTCAACGTTGAAGCCAAGGAATTTGACTCCGAGTCTCGTATGGAATTCATCCATCTTCTTGGCCATCCATCCGTTGGGCTGGAATGCCTTCTTGATGCCGTCATATCCCGTAACAAATCCGTTTATGTAGACAAGCTCCATCCTTGGGTCGAACTGGCTGGGAACTGATATAAGAGCCATGTCGATAGTGCCGCGGATAAGCTCTTCATATACGAGCGTATAATCTCCAAGCTGGTTTGCGGGGAATATCTTGATGTCGATGCGGCCGTTGCTCTTCGCTGCTACTTCTTTTGCAACTTCCTTCATAAATCCGGTTGCAGTGTGATCAGGCGGGAACTGTCCTGCAAAACGCAAGGTGACTTCTGCGGCTGATGCGGCTGATACCATTGCGACAAGGATAACTATCGCAGCAAGTACAAGTGCTGTTTTTTTGGTGCTTTTCATGGTATACATTCTCCTCTCAAATTATGTCTTTCCGTTATACTGATATAGCTGATATTTATCTTTTCTTGTTTATAAATTCACATTATTTGAATTATAAGCAGATTAATAAATATGCTATATCTTTTTTCTGTGAATTAAATTATTTCTTTGTAACTTTTGATTTACGTGTAACACAAGATATATCAGTTATGGGCGGTTGTCAAGGCAAGACTATTTATCTATTAATTTAGTCTCGTTGTTTACAATAATAATTTTTCTGAATTTCTGATTCAAGACAGCTGGCAGAGGGCTTTCACGGCCCACTATGACTAGGATATGTCCGCCGGACTTAAACTTTTGCAGATTATGTTGAGTGAACAATAAGCATTTTTTGCAAAAAAATATCACGCTCAAAAAGATGAGCGTGATATTTCAATCAAACAGTAGTTGTATTTTTCTTATTTTTGTTCATCCAAGGGCGGAAGTTCTCCTATTTCATTTTCGTCCGAAAATTCATTTTTTGGAACATATCTGTCTCTGATCTTCTCAAACCTTGAGCTTAAATTTTCCATCATTAACGTTGCCCACAGAGGATCGGTCCATTTTTTCCTGTGCGCGGTCATTGAAAAAGCAGCGCACATCATTGCTCCAAAATAGAAATAGGGGTCGTTGAAGGCAAGTGCCGCACCGAAAAATATAAAACAAAGGGATGCAAAAAGATCTTTATAAAAATACACATTATCGCTTCCTGTCAAAAAAACTTTAGCTGCCCGGAGATAAATTATATCAGATAGCGGGCTTTGATCTGCATGAGCGGATACGATTTAAGCATATATACCTACCATGCTGTTTTCGACAAAAAATCAAAGCTCCCTGCCTGTGCAGGGAGCTTCGATAATTATTTTGATCGTCCCTTCCGCTTATTACCAGGGAAGCCCCAGTATTATGTGCGGCAGGAAGAGTGATACCCTGGGTATGTATGCCGTAACTGCAAGTACCGGGATCCAACAGAGGAACATGAATGTAAGAGCCGGCTTCATGATCTCATTGATGGAAGCCCCTCCGACCCTTCCGCTCAGGTAGAGTACCGGAGCACAGGGAGGCGTGATGCATCCAAGCGCCGTGTTGACTCCAACTATAGCCGCATAGTGCACTGGGTCAATTCCCAGCTTGACGATTATCGGAAGGAGGATGGGTGTGGTAAGTACGACCACGCTGATGTCGTCCATAAGCATACCCATGAGCACCAGGAATACGTTGATCATGAACATTATTACATAGGGATTCGTCGATATAGAGTAGAATAGGTAGAGGACTTTGCCGGGGAGGTCCTCAAGTATATAGAGCCTCGAAAGCATCGAAACGGAGTAAAGCATTACCATAATAACTCCGGTGGTTATCGATCCCTCAACAATTATGTTGAAAAGGGTCTTCCAATTTAGACCCTTGTAAACGTAGAGTCCTATCGGGATACAGTAGACTACCGCAAGTGCAGAGGCTTCAGTCGTTGTCATTACTCCGCCGTATATGCCGCCGAGGACCATTACAGGCATGAAGAGTGCCGGGATGGCAAGGCGGCCCCGTTTCATAAACATATCATAGCGTTCTTTTGCTGAGCGCTTCCTGCTTACGAGTATATCCTTATTGTCGCGGAGCATCCATAGGTTGACTATACTGAGAAGTATTATTGTTACGATACCCGGGCCTATGGTCGCAAGGAAGCAGGCTAGAACTGAGATCCCGCTTATCCAGGCAAAGATGATCAGGGTCGCGTTGGGCGGGATGAGAAGACCAAGCAGAGATGCGTTGGCCATAAGGGCACATGCGTGGCCCATAGGGTAGCCTCCCGCCTTGAAACGCGGGAACATTATTGCACCAATGCATGAAAGGGTAGCGCAGGCCGCTCCGCATATGGACCCGAAGACCGCGCATGAAATGATGCCTACGACACCCAGTCCTCCCCTGATATGTCCGACGAAGACGTCGACCATGTCGATGAGTTTTTCTGCAATGCGTCCCCTCTCCATTATGCCGCCGGCCAGTATGAACATCGCTATTGCTATAAGGGATACTGAGTTCATCTGTGTGAATCCGTAGGGAAGAAGCTGAGTCGCCTGATATCCCACCTGATCCACGCCGCCGAAGAAGATCAGCCAGGCGCATGATGCCATAAAGCTTACAGGTACCGGCACACCTATAATGAGACATGCCATAAGTATTCCAAGTGCTACATAGATCATTCTGTCTTGCCTCCCGTAAAAAGGGCTTTGCCGGCTCTGATCATATCCCACATGAAATAGTAGGACATGAAGAACAGACCGATGAATATGGGGAGGTAGCCTGTCCACAGAGGTATCCTCCATGCAACGGTCTTGGGTATGGCAACTCCGGTTCCGAGGGGTCCCGCGTAGCCGAAGTAAAAGAAGTCCCATCCGTACCATGTGAAAAGGAGAGTTACTCCCAGTGTCACGACTGTCCTTGTAAAAAGGAGCAGCCTTTTGATAAATCCTTCTTTAACGTAAGACTGAACAAGGTCGGCGGAGACATGCGAT
>DAIRTK010000098.1:0-3519 GCA_036803945.1 Synergistaceae bacterium | reverse complement strand
GGCATGAACCTTACAGTGGATATTAAGACCAATGCCATACGTAAAATCGAAAAAAATAAGGATATTTAATACGCGAATTATCCGTCCGAAAACAATGACCTTCAGACCTCAGACCTTCAGACCTTCAGACTTCAGACCTCAGACCTTCAGACATATGAAAAGACTAATCCCCCTCCTCACCCTGATACTCCTTGCAACCGCCTGTTCCACCCAGAAGGAACTATCATACCTCAACAACCTCTACGAGCTTGGCGGTGAGAATTACTTCCCCATGGATGTACCGGACTATAAAGTTCAACCTCGTGACGTTCTTTATGTCAGTGTCAAGGCACAGACTCCCGAGGGAACCCTCACTGAGATGCTCAATGACCGCACATCGGCCAACGCCAATTATATAACCAGTGAGGGAACAGCATACCTGATAGGTTACAGCATCGACCCACAAGGCAACATAACACTGCCGCTGGTGGGAGACGTTCCCGTGGCTGGCATGACCGTCTATGATATCAGGGATCTGTTCCAGCAGAAGATTGACTCACTGTTCCGCCATGCTTACGTGGAAGTCCGCCTGATGAGCTACAAGTTCACCGTTATCGGGGAAGTAAGGGCTCCGGGCAGTTACATAAACTACAATGACCAGCTGACAGTGCTCGAGGCTATTGGCCGGGCAGGGGGAATATCCGAGACAGGTACCAAGGAGAAAATTCTCGTTATCCGCCCTCAGGGAGACCAGACAGTCACCTACAGCATTGATCTGCAGGACAAGAGTCTCCTGTCATCGCCGGCATACTTCATCACTCCCAATGATGTGGTGATAGTACAGCCCAATCCCAGGAAGGTCTTCAGTGTCAACCTGCCAACACTCTCCTTTATCATTGCCACAATCACCAGCACCGTTTCCACCACCCTGCTGTTGATCAACTATTTCAAATAGATCCGGCATAATGTGGAACCGGGGGATTGAAATTTTTAACAGGTCCGGTGCAGCGAACACGGGCCATAACCTCTAAAGCAGCAACGTGATGGAAAACGACGGGTACAACTTTTATACTGCAGAGAGCGACAACATTGATTTCCGGAGGTATTTTTCCCTCTTTGTCAGCAACTGGTACTGGTTTGCCATTGCCCTTTTCATTTCAATGTGCATAGCATACGGCGTAAATCGCTGGGGTGAAGAGCTTTACACGGTTCAGAGCACACTCCTTATCAAGGCAGATGAAACCGGTGAATTTGGCGGAATGGATCGTATCATGCCCGGCGGAGATCTCTTCTCCTCCAGGCAGAGTCTCCAGAATGAGATAGGCATCCTCAAGTCGTTTGACCTCAACCACACGGTGATGTACAAGCTTCCTGACTTCCATATCGTATATACGGCGATAGGCCGCAGAGGTATAGCCGAGAGCAGGCTTTACAGGAAGTCGCCTTTTGTGGTTTATGCCGAGGATATCAACAGCCAGCCGGCCGGTGTGAGGGTAGACATAAAGATTGATTCTCCGGATAGATATACCCTTTCAATTGAAGCCTATGATTATGAAGGGGAGCACAGTTTTGGTGACCACTTCACTGAGTTTGGCTTTGACTTTTACATTTACCCCAGGCACAGGGATGTTTCGCCCTTTGAGGAGGGCGGCTCCAACAGGTACTATTTTTATTTCATCAGGCCTGCCACACTGGCAAACATTTACCGGTCAAAGCTTTCTGTCGCCCCCATTGAGGAGGAGGCCACCCTTGTAACTCTCTCCGTCACCGGGGCTGTGCCCGACCAGGAGGCTGACTACCTTGACTCGCTCATGACCAGTTACCTTGATCTGGGGCTCGAATGGAAGAACCAGGCTGCTGAACAGACCCTCCTCTTCATCGACGGTCAGCTCAGTCTCATCTCCGATTCGCTCAGGCTTGCAGAAAACAAGATGGAGAACTTCCGGATGGACAACCGTTTTGTGGATCTCACCACAGAGGGCAACCTGGTACTGCAGCGTCTTGAAAGGTATGAGATGGAGAAAAACTCACTCAGCCTGCAGATGCAGTATTATGAGTACCTGAAGGAGTATCTTTCATCCCGGAATGAGAGTGGCCTGATAGTCTCACCCAGCGTCATGGGTATAGATGATCCCCTGCTCATCAGGCTTGTGGAGGAGCTCTCAGGCCTGCAGCTCCAGCAGAAGCAGCTTGGATTCATGGTCCGTGATGACCAGCCTGCAGCAAACCTGGTTACCACCAATGTGGATCAGGCTAGAAATGCATTGCAGGAGAATGTGACCAACAGCATCAACCAGCTGAAGATATCGATGAGAGATGTTGACACACGCATTGCCGGAGTCAATGAGGAGCTTGGCAGGCTACCGGGAACCGAGAGAAAGCTCGTCCGCATACAGCGCGACTTTGACCTGAACAGCACTGTATATAACTTCCTTCTTGAGAAGCGTGCCGAGGCTGGTATTGCAAAAGCTTCGAATATTGCCGTCAACAGGATCATTGACAGGGCAGAGCCATACAATGCCGTGCGCATTAAACCCAAGACCAGGCAGAACTACATGCTGGCACTGATCCTCGGGCTTATTCTGCCGGCAATTGCGGTGATCATCATTGACCTGATGAATAATAAAGTGATAGACAAGAAGGATATAGAGAAGATAACCAAAGTACCGATTCTCGGGTTTATCAGCCACAGTTCCTACGGTACCGAGGTTCCTGTGGTGGAGAAGCCTGGCAGCACCCTCTCTGAGAGCTTCAGGAGCATACGAACCTCGCTCAGGTATCTTATCCCTGATGACAGGCCGGCAGTCATATCCGTCACCTCAACCATCAGCGGTGAGGGCAAGACATTCGTGGCGGTGAACCTGGCAGCAATCATCTCACTCCTGGGGCGGAAAACCCTCCTGGTCGGGCTTGACCTGCGCAAGCCGCGAATACACAGGATCCTTGGTCTCGACAATTCGGTAGGAATGAGCACATTTCTCAGCGCGAATACCGGATATGAGAATGTCATACAGAAAAGTCAGTTTGAAAACCTCTGGTATGCCTCCTCTGGTCCTGTGCCACCTAATCCGGCCGAGCTCATTGAGCGGCAGTCAATGGCTGACTTCATCGAAAGGGCACGCAAGGAGTTCGACTACATAATCATCGATACCCCTCCGGTTGCAATAGTGACAGATGCCCTCCTGCTCTCGAGGCTTACTGATGTCACTCTCTTTGTAGTCCGCCAGCGCTATACCTCGAGGAATACACTGAGCCTTATCGATGAAATTTACCGCAATCATGAGATCAGGAACCCGGGCATTGTGGTGAATGACATATCAATGTCTGGCTACTATGGTTACGGGCTGCGCTACGGATATGCCATGGGATACAGTTATGGCTACAACTACGGATACAAGTATTACGGCCACACACCTTACGGCAAGGGCGCCAGGAATAATGCGGGATCTTATTATACGGAAGACTAGCCACCGGAGGAGAAATATGGATAAACTAAATACATTTTTTATCTATATTTGGCAATCAAAGCTGCTCACTGAC
>DAIRTK010000097.1:0-3543 GCA_036803945.1 Synergistaceae bacterium | reverse complement strand
TCATGGACCGCCCCAATCCGAACGGATATTATGTTGACGGTCCCATCCTCGATACAGCAGGCTACAAATCATTTGTGGGGATTCATCCCATTCCGGTTGTCCATGGCATGACCTTCGGTGAATATGCCGGAATGGTCAACGGCGAAGGGTGGCTTACCGGCGGAATCAAATGTGATCTGAAGGTAATCACATGCAGCAACTATACCCATTCCACCATGTACCAGCTGCCTGTGATACCGTCACCCAACCTGCCCAACATGAATTCAATATACCTCTACCCCTCGCTTTGCTTCGCTGAAGGAACGGTGCTCTCATGCGGCAGGGGAACCGACTTTGCCTTCCAGGTGCTCGGGGCACCCGAAATACCTGACACAGGATTCAGCTTCACTCCGAAGCCTTCTTTCGGATCATCCAATCCAAAACACAACGGGGTGGCCTGCTATGGCATTGACCTTCGCAATGCGACACAAGACGGACTTGTGCCAAAACCGGAGATGAATATTGGCTGGATCATCGACATGTACAATGCCTATCCTGACAAGGAGAAGTTCTTTACCGGGTACTTCGATACGCTGGCCGGAAGCAGCACGCTGCGCGAGCAGATCATCAGCGGTATGACCGTTGAGGCTATAAGGAATACCTGGAAGGAGGGTCTGGATAAATTCAAAGTCACCCGCGCGAAGTACCTGCTGTACGACTAGACCCCGGCTGCCTTGATTTTCCGCCAGCCGGCGGATACGGGATTGATAATCACCCTTTTTCGCCGGCACCTCTAAGTTCCGGCTATGAATTGCTTGCTGACTGTTGCCCCAAGCTGATACTTCAGCTGCCAGGTTGCCCCTGATTCCGGCGGGCATCAGGCTTCCACGCCGAGGAGACTGTATGATAATCAAGATACCATATGACCTTGCACGATATGCTCCTGGTCATGCGAAGCTTCATTAACTCTCCCAGGTTTTCTCCAAGGGAAGAAGGGATCTCTCCGGCTGTATCATAAAGAGAGTTTTTAAACACCAGGGTAAGCTCGCTTCCCGGGGCAAATCTCCAGGTATAGTTAATGTCAGCATTGAAGGCGTTGTAGCTGGTGTTGTCATTGCGGCTGACCGGAGCCGGTGTAAGAGAGCCGTCATCCTCCAGTATGAAATAACTGCCGCTATATACTGCCCTCGCCCAATACTCCCTCATACGAAATGAGATATATGAACGGGCCGAGAACATATAGGAAAAATCCAGCTCCATTGACATGGTACGATTGTCCCTCTGACCGAAAATTATTGTACCGTCAGTGATGCCTGCAAACCCTTCATCATTGTTGTCAAGTCCCCATTCAAATACAGCTTCACCGCTGAACCTGTTGTTAAATCTTACCGAGGGATTAATTTCAATTGCGGCTTTGAACCGGCCGGGCTCAAGATAGTTTCTTCCTATGACAGCCTCCACCCCTGCCATAAAAACCCTCCGCGGGTCACTCTCCATACCTGTTCTGAAGAGTGCCGAGGGCTGCCGGTGATACATCCTTCCCTCTACCCGTGATTCAAAATAATCATCACTTCCAACCGGCAGGAGGCTGCCAGAAAAATAGAGGGTCCAGAAACTGGTGAGGACTGAAGAAGATGAGAGGCTGATAACAAAATCGTTAAACGCAGATGGCGCATAAAGCCTGTTCCAGGAAACTGCGATACTGTTCCTTGAGCTGTTGAACGGACCCACGGGAGTAAACAGGTTATATCCAAAGCTAAGCTCGTTGGAAAACAGGTTGTTTCTCCTCAGGTAACCCATATCATTCGGATCATAACCGTCACTGATAACCTGCATCCCGTATCTTGCAGTATACCTGCCTCCGGTCTTGCCTCCTGACAGAATAAAATTATGGCCTGTCTCAGCCTTCCTGTCGCTGAAATACTTCTGGCTGAGAGCCCCGACAGCCTTTACTGAGAAGATCCTGCTGGCAGTGTTGAACTGCATGTCTGTGGCGGTTACGTTGGCTGTATAATTCCTGCCAGTGGCAGGACCGCTGCGAAGAACATTGGTGTTCACCAAGCTTACATAGGAGGAGTTTGGAAGACTCTGATCAATGACCATCATGTTATAGTTCGTCAGTGGCTCTGTCATAAACTCCTGCCGGTCACCCGTCACCGGATCTTCCATTATGGCCACTGACTTTCCGGTGATGGCATTGAAGAAGCCTATACCAAGTCCGGAACTGGTTCTGCCTGAAAGCTTGGTGGCGTTGATCATACTTGTCTCAAGCGGGTTTGAAACCAGTGTCATCCCTCTCTCCGAGGCTTCCCCGACAGCATCTGAATAATACCGGGGCCTGGCTCCTATCCTCCTTGAATAGAAAATGTCAGCCTTGCTGAAGACATCTGTACCCTCAGTAAAGAACTGCCGTTTTTCATTATACTGAATCTCATACGGGGTCAGGTTCAGCACCTGGTCATCAGCCTCTATCTGGCTGAAGTCAGGAACCAGGGTGGCATCAATGGTAAAGCTCTCATTGATACCCCATTTAAGGTCCATCCCGCCGTTTATCTGGGGTTTGAGGTTTTTAACGGAGGAACCGCCATCCTCAACATACACAGAGAGGTAAGGCATCAGGGAGAGCCTCACCGGGGGGTTTATTTCAGCAAATCCGGTGACAGCCCCGGTCTGACTGATTGTATTGCCTCGCTTCTTGTCGGTAAAGTTCCAGGAGGAGACCTCTTTCCTTCTTGCCACAAACCTGTGGAAATTAACTCCCCAGGGCTCTCCTCCCGTTACCGGGAAACGTATTGATGAGAATGGAATAAATATTTCTGCTGACCAGCCATCTGAGGTAATAATGGTACCGGAATTCCAGACCGCATCCCAGGAGACATCACGGCCTGCGCTTCCCGATCCTCTCCTGATGTCAGTCTGCACCCCCGTAACGGTCAGTTTGAATGAAAATCCATTTATGCCGTCGTCGAAAGGGCAAAGGTCAACACTGAACCAGTCAGCATTTATCTCATTGTCAGAATCGCGCTTTCCCAGTTCCCTTGAAATACTGTCAGGCTGACTGTCAAACATCTCGGCAAGAACATAGATTCCTTCATCATCAAAGAGCATCCGGACCCGTGTTTTGAACGACGAGGGGAAACCGTTGGCCGGCTCATACTGGGTGAAGTCTTCATAAAGCGGCACCCCGGCCCAGGCAGGCTCATCACCAATGCCGTCAATCCTGATAACTCCGGAGGACCTTGTTACTGACGAGGTCCTTCGCTGCACAGGACTGCCACATATGACCTGGGAAAGGAGTATCAGCACCGGGAAAATCAGAAACCTGCGAAGGGTCCTTGTCATGAAAGTAAATGAAACGTTTGCCGGCAAAGATATTGTCACCGTTTAACAACGGCTGTTCTGTACAACATATATTAAGGTTTTTTAATAATTCAGTTTCTGTGGCAGCAAAAAAAAATGCCGCCCCCTGTTATGCGGGAGCAGCTATATTTCCAGGAGCCGGGTGCAGGCTGCTGACTGCCGGCTGCCGGCTGATGACTGATGACTGTCTTACTTGATATTCCG
>DAIRTK010000096.1:0-3573 GCA_036803945.1 Synergistaceae bacterium | reverse complement strand
GGTTGCGGGGGCAGGATTTGAACCTGCGACCTTCGGGTTATGAGCCCGACGAGCTGCCGTACTGCTCCACCCCGCGATCTTATCTGTTACGTTGCTGGTGCCGAGAGCGGGATTCGAACCCGCACGAACTTGCGTTCGCAGGATTTTAAGTCCCGTGCGTCTACCATTCCGCCATCCCGGCAAACAGAAGTATTATACCAACAAATCCTCATCCGTCAAGGCTTTTCGCGAACCGGCACCATTTTTTTGCGTTGCACCTGTCACAGCCGGGTTTTCTGGCTGAACATATTCCCCTGCCATGCTCTATTATGTTCAGATGGGCGCCCCTGAAACGTCCGGGGGGAAGCGTTGCTTCCAGATACTCCTGTATCTTGTCAGGAGCCGTTTTTTCCGGTACCCATCCCAGTCTGCGGCTTATCCTTGCCACATGCGTATCTACCGGAAAGGCAGGCACTTCAAGATCAAAAACAAGGACGCATGCCGCTGTCTTGACTCCGACTCCCGGGAGCGATACAAGGAATTCCCTCGCCTTTGCCGGATCCCAGTTCCTGAGTTCGTCGACTGAATAACTGCCGAATTTATCCTTGAGGATCCCAAGTATCCGCTTCATCCTCGAAGCCTTGGTATCCCCCAGCCCGGCTACCCTGATCAGATCGACCAGCTTTTCGATCGGTGCCTCGGCTGCCATTTCCCAGCGGGGATATTCGGACTTGAGTTTTTCAAAAGCCCTGTCACGGTTCCTGTCGTTGGTATTTTGTGAGAGGAGCGTAAGCATCAGTCCGTCAAGCGGGTCGTCATGCCTAAGCTCCGGAGAGGGTCTGCCTTCGTTTCCCCAGTGCTTTTCAAATGCATCGAGGATATCCCCGGCATGGTGAGGTTTCCTCACTTCTCGGCGTCCTCAAATTTTTTATCCTTTTTTTTGCCCTTTGACTTTTTCTTCTCTTCCGGCGGGTCCACCTTGTCCTGCATCTTCTTCTTGTGCCTGAAGGTGCGTTCTATCCACGCCTCCAGACAGGTCTTGGCCATTCCGTGGATGCTGTCGGCCGGGTATTCGCCCTTTTCATCCCGGACTCCCGCACTGACATCCGTCAGTATTTCTATGCCTTCATCTATCGTCTTTACGCTCCATATATGGAACTTGCCCTTTTTGACGGCATCCAGGACATCATGGTTAAGCATAAGATGCTGCTCGTTCTGGTGCGGGATCATAACCCCCTGTTCGCCTGTCAGGCCGAAAACCCTGCAGTAGCTGAAGAACCCCTCGATCTTTTCGTTGACGCCGCCTATTGGCTGTATGTTTCCAAACTGGTCTACCGATCCCGTAACAGCTATGTTCTGCTTCAGGGGTACACCTGAGAGTGCCGAGAGCATGCAGTAAAGTTCGGTAGAGGATGCGCTGTCCCCCTCTACCCCGCCGTAGGTCTGCTCAAAGGCTATCCTGGCAGACATTGAGAGAGGAAACTCCTGGGCATACTTTCTGCCGAGGTAGCTTGAAAGTATGAGGAGGCCTTTATTGTGTATGGGCCCTGTCATGTTGACTTCACGCTCAATGTTTACTATTCCTTCCTGCCCCATGAATACGTTCGCCGTTATCCTCACGGGTGAACCGAAACTGTGGTCAACGAGCTGTGAGACGGTCAGGCCGTTTATCTGCCCTACCACCGAACCCTCGGTATCGATCCTTATGACTCCTTCGCTGAATCCTTCGCGGATCTTTTCTTCGAGGAGGTTGGAACGGAAGGTCTTCTCCTCTATTGCCTTCCTGACCTGCGTAAGCCCGACCTGCTTTTTGCCTTCAAGCCTCGCCCATGCTGTCGCCTCGACAAGTATTTCAGCTATTTTGTTGAACTGGGTGCAGAGCTTGTTCTGGTTCTCGACCAGGCGGGATGCCCACTCGATCACCTCACCGACTGCCTGGACCGTGAAGTTAAGTTTGCCTTCGTGTTCAACAAATCCCGCTATAAACTGGGCAAGCTGCATTTCTGACAACTCGGTCCTGGCCATATCTGTGTCAAAATCGGCTTTTATCTTGAATATCTTCTGGAATTCAGGGTCATAAATGTTGAGCAGGTAGTAAAGGTAGGGGGTTCCTACCACGACGACCTTCATGTCTATCGGGATGGGTTCGGGCCTAAGTGATGAAACCGGGATATATCCGAGCTGCTCTCCAAGATTTTCGATCAGGAGTTCCCTGCAGCGCAGCACCCTCTTAAGCGCGTCCCATGACATGAACTGCCTTAAGAGTTCTTCGGCCTCAAGGAGCAGAAAGCCCCCGTTGGCCTTGTGCATGGCCCCCGGAGTGATCCTCCTGAAATCGGTGTATAGATTGCCCTGGCGGCTTTCGTACTCCACTTTTCCCACAAGGTTGTAATAAATCGGGTTCGTCTCCCTGATTACCGGGGCTCCCTCATTTGGGTTGTTGGAGACGAATGAGTTGACCTCATAGCGACTGAAGTCCACTTCTGCCGCTTCATCGCGGGCAGCCGCGAGAAAGGCGTTGAAGTTGGCAACGATGTCTTCCGTAAAGTCTTCGAACCATGCCTCAAGTTTTTTATTGGGCAGGTATTTGGCCTTTAATTCAGAAATGGCAGGTCCTATTGCGTTTCTGCATATCTGTCCCTCAAGTTCCTTTATCTTCTCCTTGAGATCCTTTTCCCTCTCCCTTATGGACCTTAGGGTCTCAAGAGTCTTCTGGGATATTTCCTCAGATGCCTTCTGAAGTTTCTCCTGTTCTTCCTCAGACAGGCTTTCGAATTCTTCCTGCTGCATTTCTCTCAGTACCGGTTCAGCCTTTTTGTTTTCTGCATCATCTTCAGATTCGGCGCCGTTTTCAAGCTTCGCCGGCTTTTCCTCTGCTTCCTTTACGGGAGGAGCAAATATCATCGGCAGGTTTACAAAACCCTGCGGAGTGCGCTTGATGGCAAAATGCTTCTCCTCCGCCCATTTGCGAAGCTCTTCCATAAACTTGTTGACTTCCTCCTGGAATGACTTGACCAGCTGGGCTTTGTTGTCTTCAAATTCATTGTTGTCAAAAGACTTTGCAAGGACAGATTTAAGGTCTTCCACTGTGTTTTCGGCATCCCGGGAAAGTTCTTTGCCCTTTCCGGCAGGAAGCCGTATTGCAAGGGGCGTCCCGGGCTCGTCAAAGTTATATACATAGACCCAGTCGTCGGGCGCAGGCATAGTTGCCGCACAGCCTGTCAGCTCCTGCATGGCATAGGTCGTCCTGCCGCTTCCCGGCTCTCCCACCATGAATATATTGTAGCCCTTGCTCTGTACCGAGAGACCGAAACTTACCGCATGGACGGCCCGCTCCTGTCCGATAAGGGCCTCCAGCTTTGGAAGCGACTTCGTTGTCCTGAATCCCAGGGATTTGATGTCGGCAGTTCTTCTCAGTTTTTCTGCGGGCAGTTTTTTATCTTTTAAAAGGGACATGGCGCAGCCTCCTCGAATTATCTAATTTTGAAGATCCCGGATCAAAAACACCTGTCAACAATAGACGAAATGTCATGTTTTCTGCAAGGGGCAATTTACACAAAAGAAAGAGAAACCGCATATAATGCAGTCTCTCTT
>DAIRTK010000095.1:0-3674 GCA_036803945.1 Synergistaceae bacterium | reverse complement strand
GGTCTATTACAAGGTCTGCGGCATGGAGAGCGCTGCATGTGGCAGCAAAGGAAGCAGGGATCAGGTGCCGTATCGGAACGCACACGATGAGAAAGACCTTTGGTTACGCTCTGTATACTGCCGGGACTGACATCACACGCATCCAATATCTGCTCAACCACTCATCTCCGGAGGTCACTCTTGCATATATCGGAATAACCAAAGACGAGACAGACGGCCTAATAAGAAACCTGAGTATTTAACCAATACTGCCGTTTAGAAATCCTGCATCATGGAAAGAGCATGTCCACGGGGTGAATCCTTTGTTCCTGTCCGCTTCCGGCGTTCTCAGGGGCAATGCAACAAAATACCGTTATGGTGCATTCGTAGTATTAGGGGGTCTCAGGGGAGACTCCGGGAAGCGCCATAGACAATGTTCATGGCAGTTTTGGATGAATGTAACGTTGGCTCGTTATGGTGCGTTCATTTTCAGCATAAAAAATTATGTTGCATTCGAGAGGTTAAAACGATGGCAAGAAGGGATTTTTACACAAGCAAAGAGTGGGTTGCATGCAGGGATGCTTATGCCGCTTCCGTCTTTTATCTGTGTGAAAGATGTAAACGACCAGGCTATATTGTCCATCACAAAACCCATATCACTAATGAGAACGAAAGCGATCCAAACATCACATTAAACTGGGATAACCTTGAATTCTTATGTATTGAGTGTCACAACAGGGAGCATTTTTCCCAAGAAATCACCAGAAATGACGTGAAATTTGATGAAAAAGGGCAATTAATTGCGGTTAAATCCCCCCCTATTTGACACCCGGGGGGTCGAAAAGCCAGACCGGAACGTGGAGACGCGAAGAACACGCAGGCCGCGCGCGTGACCCCCCACCCGAAAAAGGAGGCGGTGACTTGAAAAAGAAAGAGTTAGGCAAAGATGAAAGAATCAAGAGAGAGATAAAGAGAGTTAGCAATATATACAGTGAGATTTCAGAAAAAGAGCGCGCCGCCATTGAAGGACTTATCCGGAGGGCGGCGTTTATGCGTGTGACGCTTGAGGACATGGAAGCAGATCTGGATGAAAACGGATTTACGGAATTCTTCACTCAGAGCAAGGATGTTGAGCCCTACGAACGGGAACGTCCCATAGCACGGCTCTATAACACCATGAACAAAAACTACCAGGGGATCATGAAGCAGCTTACGGAGTTTGTCGTCAAAGAGCCGCCGAAGGAGCCTGAAGATGAATTCGAAGCCTTCGTCAACGGGAAAGAGTAAAAAGGTAAGAGAGAGCATATCCAGAAAAAGCGCTGAACTTCTCACAGGAAGGGTCAATCCCATCCGGCAGTACTGGGAGGAAATACGATCAGGCAGGGAGATCGTAAGCCGAAAGGTTTACAAGGTCTATAGAAAACTGGTCCGGGATCTCGACGACAAAAAGAGCGAATGGGAATACAACGAAAATAAGGCTCAGCATCCGATAGCCTTTATTGAGAAATACTGCCGGCACTCCAAAGGCAAGATGGGCAAAGAACCTTTTGTCCTGGAGCTGTGGGAAAAAGCGCTGATTGCGGCGACTTTCGGCTTTGTCCATAAGATAGACGGTACACGTAAATACAGGGAACTCATACTGATCGTTGCACGTAAGAACGGCAAGTCCACCCTGGGCAGCGCGATCGCGCTTTACATGCTTCTTGCGGACGGTGAAAACGGACCTGAAGTCGTATCTGCTGCAACTAAAAGGGATCAGGCGAAGATAATCTGGCTTGAAGGCAAGCGAATGGTAAAAAAGTCACCGGTGCTTTCCAAACGGGCGAAAACGCTTGTAGGCGAAATAACCTGCGAAGCCAACGACGGAGTATTCAAGCCGCTCTCTTCGGAAAGTGACACCCTGGACGGACTTAACGTTCACTGTGCGCTGATAGATGAACTGCACGCCATTGCTGATAAAAATCTTTATGACGTAATTATCGACGGCATGAGCGCCAGGGAGCAGCCTCTGTCGATCATAGTCTCCACAGCAGGAACGCTGCGTGAAGGCATCTTCGACCTTAAATATGAGGAATGCGAACAGATAATCAACGGATACGAGGACCCCAACGGGTACCATGACGAGCGGGTCCTTCCAATCATATACGAGCTCGACAAGCGCAGCGAATGGCAGAATCCAACCTGTTGGAAGAAAGCCAACCCAGGGCTCGGGACGATAAAAAGCATGGATATTCTTAAGGGCAAAGTTGAAAAAGCAAAGACAAACCCGCTTCTGGTCAAGAACCTTGTAACAAAGGACTTCAACGTAAGGGAAACAACATCGGAGGCATGGCTGACATTTGAGCAGCTGAACAACACTGAAACATTCGACCTTGCTGCTTTGAAGCCAAGATACGGGATCGGGGGCGCGGACCTCTCCTCAACCATAGACCTTACATGCGGCACTGTCATATTTATGGTGCCTGATGATCCTCATATTTATGTCCTCCAGATGTACTGGATCCCGGAGGATATTCTTGAAGCGCGGGAACGTGACGACAAAATACCTTATTCCACGTGGAAAAGCATGGGACTTCTAAGAACCTGTCCGGGAAACAAGGTCCACTACAAACATATTGTGGATTGGTTCAGGGAGATCCAGCAGGAACACGACATATACATATCTTTCTTTGGATACGACAACTGGTCTGCAACATACTTTGTTGAAGAGATGAAGGACCTTATCGGCAGCGAGGCAATGGAAGGGGTCGTGCAGGGGAAGAAAACGCTCTCATCTCCCATGAAGTCACTCGGAGCCGATCTGGAATCGAAGATCATCAATTACAACAACAATCCTATTCTCAAATGGTGCCTCTCAAACACTTCTGTTGAAGTTGACAAGAACGACAATATCCAGCCTGTTAAAGGCGGCAGCCAAAGACGTCGCATTGACGGAACGGCCTCTCTGCTGGATGCGTACGTGGCGTTTGAAAGGCACCGGGAAGAGTACATGAATTTGATATGACGGGGGTGTTTCATTTGGGTGCAGTTAAAAAGATCTTGAATTACTTTACCAGATCTCCCACTCAGACTGTTTCAAAGCACGAACTTATAGTTGAACGGGGAAACGGATTCTACAGCTGGAACAGGCAGCTGTATAAGAGCGATATTGTAAGAAGCTGCATCAGGCCGTTTGCGAGATCGATAGGGAAACTCAACGCAAAGCAGATAAGGGAGACTAAAGATTCTTTGATGGTCAATCCCGACCGTTATATCAAAATGCTGCTTGAGGAACCCAACCCGCTTTTGACGGGACAAATGCTTCTGCAGAAATTGGCTGTCCAGTATCAGCTGAACAACAATGCTTTTGCGCTGATCATCCGAGATGATTTTGGTTTTGCAGAGCAGATATATCCGATTTCTGCTTCATCGGCAGAAGCCGTTTATGACAGTGACATGAAGCCATATCTGCGCTTCTGCCTGCAGAGCGGAGCGATAGCTACATTCCCATATTCAGACATAATCCACGTCAAGGACGACTTCTGCAACAACGACCTTTTCGGCGAAAGCAACATTGAGGTCCTGGCTCCTGTTATGGAAGTCGTCGGGACACTGGACAAAAGCCTTATAGATGCGGTCAAAAACGGGGCAATCATAAGATGGCTGATGAAATGGAGCGCTTCTCTTCGCCCGGAGGACCTGAAGGAAAAGGCAAG
>DAIRTK010000094.1:0-3996 GCA_036803945.1 Synergistaceae bacterium | reverse complement strand
GTACAGGTTGTACAATATGGCGATAATTCTGCCTATGCCGGACGACATGGCGGACGGAGCTTATAGGAGGTAACATCAATGGCAAATGACTACAAAGATACATTATTTCTCCCGCAGACGGATTTTCCGATGCGGGCGAACCTATCGCAGAGGGAACCCGAATATCTTAAATTCTGGTACGACATCGACCTCTATGAAGAACTTAAAAAGAAGAACAAAGACAAGCCGTCATTCATCCTTCACGACGGCCCTCCATATGCAAATGCGAGCATACACATCGGTACAGCCACAAACAAGATCCTCAAGGACTTTATAGTGAAGTACAAGTGGCAGCGCGGATTCTTTGCGCCCTATGTGCCCGGGTACGACACGCACGGCCTTCCCATAGAGCTAAAGGTCCTGAAGGAAATGGGCATCGACCGTGACAACATAAGCCCTGTAGAACTTCGTGAAAGATGCACCGAATATGCAAAAAAATATGCCGGAGTCCAGACGGAGCAGTTCAAACGACTCGGCGTCATCGGCGACTGGGACCATCCTTACATGACACTGGTCCCTGCATACGAAGCAACTCAGCTTGAAGGTTTCGCTGACATGGTCGATAAGGGGCTTGTTTACAAGGGACGCAAGGCCATCCATTGGTGCATAGACTGCGAGACCGCACTTGCCGCCGCTGAGATCGAATACTCGGACGAAGTCTCACCATCAATATTCGTAGCCTATTCATACAAAGATGCGGCAAAGGTCTTCCCGCAGCTTGAGGGCAGGGATGTTGACATAATCATCTGGACGACCACCCCCTGGACTCTTCCGGCCTCTATGGCCGTTGCTGTCCACCCCCGCTTCGACTACGGCTTCTACGAGGTCGGAGACAAGGTCTACCTCATCGCCCAGGGGCTGAAGGAAAAGGTCATAAAGGCAACGGGACTGGACCTTAAAGAGCCGATCATCTCATGCAAGGGTGCCGACCTTGAACTCTCAAAGGCCATGCACCCCTTCTACGACAAGGAAGTTGTCGTGGTGCTTGCTGAGTATGTTGACCTTGAGACAGGTACAGGCTGCGTACATACAGCCCCCGGTCATGGAAACGACGACTACGAGACAGGGGTCCGCTATGGAATTGAGATATACAACCCTGTTGATGAGACAGGACACTATTACTCCGATACTCCCCTCTTCGCAGGAATCTCGCTCCCGGATGCGGAGAAAAAGATATTTGAGATACTTACAGAGTCAGGAAAACTTCTTGGCAAAGAAAAGCTTTCGCACTCTTACCCGCACTGCTGGCGCTGCAAGAAGCCTGTAATATTCCGGGCCACAGAGCAGTGGTTCGTCTCAGTTGCTGATTTTAGGGATGAGGCACTTAAATCAATAGATGAGGTCAGGTGGATACCCGACTGGGGCAAGGAACGCATAACGAACATGGTCAGGGACCGCTCAGACTGGTGCATAAGCCGCCAGAGGACATGGGGAGTACCTATCCCGGCATTCTACTGCGAAGACTGCGGAGAGGTCATCCTTACAGGAGACCGTGTTCGCAGAGTCGCCGACAAGGTCCGTGAACTCGGAAGCAACTGCTGGTGGAGCCTCAGCCCCGAGGAGCTTATCGGTGATCTGGCTGTGTGCCCGAAGTGCGGCAGCAGGCATCTCCGCAAGGACGAGGACATCATGGACGTCTGGTTTGACTCAGGCTCCAGCCACTCTGCAGTCCTCGACAACTGGGAGGACCTCCGCTGGCCGGCAGACATCTATCTTGAAGGAAGCGACCAGCACCGCGGATGGTTCCAGACCTCGCTGCTGAACAGCGTGGCTACCCGGGGCACCGCACCATATAAAATTGTCCTAACGCACGGATTCATAATGGCCGGGGACGGACGCAAGATGTCCAAGTCCCTTGGAAATGCCATGACACCGGAGAACATAATAGACAAGAACGGAGCGGACATACTCCGTCTCTGGGTAGCCTCCTCAGATTACCGCGGTGACGTCCGCATATCCCAGGAGATATTCGAAAATCTTATAGAGTCGTACAGGCGCATAAGAAACACTGCGCGCTTCCTCCTCGCAAACCTCAAGGGATTCGATCCAGAAAAGGACAGCATGCCGAATGAAAAGCTCTCTCAGATAGACCAGTACGTACTGATCAAGCTTGAGAAGCTCCGTTCAAGGTGTACCAACGGACTGGACGATTATGAGTTCCATCAGCCGATGACGCTCATCCACCAGTTCTGCGACAACGAGCTTAGTTCATTCTACATAGATGTAAGCAAGGACAAGCTCTACGCGGACGGAGAGCACGCAGACAGCCGCCGGTCCATACGCACCGTCATGTGGAAGGTCCTCCGGACGATAACACAGATGATGTCGCCCGTACTCTCCTACACTGCTGAGGAGATCTGGCAGAAGATGCGCGAAATGGATCCCTCTCTGCCTAAGAGCGTCTTCCTGACAGACTGGCCGGAAAATCTTGGAGAAGGTCTCGATGCCTCAGTTGAAGCTCTCTGGGACAGCATAATGAACGCAAGGCAGGGAGTCCTCCGGGGACTTGAGGCAGCCAGGAGCAGGGGAGTCATAGGCCACCCGCTCGATGCCCATGTTCAGATCAGGCTCAGCGACTACTATAAGGGACTCGCGGGCAAAGTCACCGACGAAACATGGGAGATGGTCCTCATCGTTTCCTCATGCGAAGTCGTAGATGAGGTAAAGAACGCGGAGGTCGTCTACGAGGACGAAACGACAGGACTCGTTATAGGCGTTGACAAGTCCAAAGACGAAAAGTGCCCGCGCTGCTGGAAGAGAAGGCCCGAAGTGGCAGAAAAGGGTCTCTGCAGCCGCTGCAAAGATGTCATCGGAGATTAAAAGGGAAGATATAAATATAAAAGCGGGGGAGAGGGAAGCCTCTTCCCTCTTTTTCTATGAGGAGGAAAGTCCTCAGGAAAATGTTTCTGTTACCGAGAGGTTCCCGGTCACAGAGGAGATGTCGGGCCACAGGCTCGACTATGTAATTTCAAGACAGCTGGGTCTCAGCAGGGGCTTTTCGCAGAAGCTGATAAAAGAGGGAAGGGCCTCACTTCAGCCCGAAAGACGCATAAAGCCATCAATTAAAATAGTGACCGGTGACATAATAAACATCTCCCTTCCCCCGGAAGAGACCCTGGATCTCGAACCTGAAGACGTACCATTCGAAGAGGTCTATTCAGACAGCGACATTATTGTAATAAACAAGCCCGCGGGCCTGGTAGTACACCCCGCCCCAGGACACTGGACCGGCACGCTAGTCCACGGTCTGCTCTACAGGTATCCCGACATAGGCTGCCTCAACGGGGTAAAGCGCCCCGGAATAGTCCATAGGCTTGACGCCACAACATCAGGCCTCATGGTAGTCGCAAGGAACGGGCTTGCTCAGGAAGGACTTTTCAGGGACTTCAAAGCCAGAAGGGTGGAAAAAGAGTACCTTGCGCTATGCTGGGGCACCCCACCCTCGCCCAAAGGCGAGATCCGATATCCCATAGGCCGAGACCCATACAACAAGCTGAAAATGGCTGTAACGGAAGACGGCAGGGATGCATGGACGGACTACGGGACGATCTGGAGCAGAAATGGATATACACTGATAAAATGCCGCCTTCACACCGGCCGCACACACCAGATAAGAGTCCACCTGGCAGCAATAAAATGCCCATTGGCAGGCGACAGGACCTACGCCCCCTCAAGACCCTCACCCTTCGAAGAGGACAGAGTCTTTTTACATTCATGGAAGCTGAGTTTCGAGCACCCCCGGACGAAGGTGCGTATGAGTTTCCGTGCACCGCTGGCGGCCGAATTGTCTGCTCTTTTAGCAACCATACTTGGTAATTAAGCCGTCTTCGCGAAGCGGCTATCCCATCGCTGCGAAGATCCGGCACAGCCATCGGGAAGCGGTTATTTCAATGCTTTGCTAAGCAATGGCTAAGCGGTTGCTGAGCAGTTGCTGAGCGGTCGTTTAAAAATACTGTG
>DAIRTK010000093.1:0-2500 GCA_036803945.1 Synergistaceae bacterium | reverse complement strand
AGGCTTTTCTTGGCACTATGGGATACACCAGTTCCGTCCCTCACGGGACTCCTCTTCACCTCTCGGGTTAACTCCTGGCGGATTTGCCTACCAGAAAACCCTACGGGCTTGAACGCACATGTCCAACAGTGCGATGGCTTACCCCTATGCGTCACCACTTCACTCAAACGATTTACAAGTGGCACTGGAATATGAACCAGTTCTACATCACCTACGCCTTTCGGCCTCGGCTTAGTCCCCGGCTTACCCTGAGTTGACAAACGTTGCTCAGGAAACCTTAGGCTTACGGCCAGGTTGATTCTCACAACCTTCTACGCTACTTATACCGGCATTCTCTCTTCTATTGCGTCCACCAGTCCTTTCGGTCTGACTTCGCTCGCAATAGAACGCTCCTCTACCTCGCAACCTTTCGGTCACAACCATAGCTTCGGTAATAGACTTTAGCCCCGATACATTTTCGGCGCAAAGTAACTCGACCAGTGAGCTATTACGCACTCTTTAAATGGTGGCTGCTTCTAAGCCAACATCCTGGCTGTTTGGGTCACCTTACTTCCTTTTCCACTTAGACTATATTTAGGGACCTTAGCTGATGGTCTGGGCTGTTACCCTCTCGAATATGAAGCTTATCCCTCACATTCTGACTCCCAGCTTACATATGCGTGGCATTCGGAGTTTGATAGGGGTTGGTAATCTGGTAAGACCCCTAGCCCTGTCAGTGCTCTACCTCCACGATACATCTTAGCTGAGGCTAGCCCTAGAGCTATTTCGAGGAGAACCAGCTATCACCAGATTCGATTAGCTTTTCACTCCCATCCACACCTCATCCAACGCTTTTGCAACAACGATTGGTTCGGGCCTCCACGTGCTCTTACACACGCTTCACCCTGGACATGGATAGATCATCTGGCTTCGGGTCTAATACAGCAGACTTGACGCCCTTTTAAGACTCGCTTTCGCTTCGGCTTCGACTACTACCGTCTTAACCTTGCCTGATATATTAACTCGCCGGTCCGTTCTACAAAAAGTACGCTGTCAGGCCTTGTATGGATAAATCCATACCATTGCCCTCCAACGGCTTGTAAGCACAAGATTTCAGATTCTATTTCACTCCCCGCTAGGGGTTCTTTTCACCTTTCCCTCACGGTACTTTGCACTATCGGTCGTCATTAGTACTTAGCCTTGGATGATGGTCCACCCGGATTCATACAGGGTTTCACGTGCCCCGTACTACTCAGGAATAACTACAACGGAGATCTATTAATGCCGTATACGTGCCTATCACACTCTATGGAGGAACTTTCCAGAACCTTATACTAAAAATAGATTTTTTAACTCCGCTCAGGTCATGTAGAACCTGACGTAATTATCCTACAACACCGCTATAGCAACGACTACACTCTTGACACTATAACGGTTTGGGCTATTCCCCGGTCGCTCGCCACTACTGGGGGAGTCTCGGTTGATTTCCTTTCGTCGAGGTACTGAGATGTTTCACTTCCCTCGCTTCCCTTCGTATACCTATGGATTCAGTACACGATGACCTGTCTTCTACAGGCCAGGTTGCCCCATTCGGATATCTCCGGATCAACGCTCGTTGACAGCTTCCCGGAGCTTTTCGCAGTCTGCCACGTCCTTCTTCGACTTCTGACGCCAAGGCATCCATCCTGTGCCCTTTTTAGCTTAATTCAACACTTCACTCAGCACATTGAAAAATTACTTTTCTTCGTGATACTACATTCAATTTTCAAAGAACATTACATTAAAAAAGGTCTATTAGACCCTCAAAACTAAACAGCATACTCAAGAGTAGAGGCCAGATAAACTGACCCTACAGGGTTTTCAATACCGACCTGGAATTCACAATGGATTTTCTCCATCGCATAACTCCTTAGAAAGGAGGTGATCCAGCCGCACCTTCCGATACGGCTACCTTGTTACGACTTCGTCCCCCTTACCGGCCACACCTTAGGCATCTTCTTCCTTTGCAGGTTAGAACAACGACTTCGGGTGCAACAGACTCGGGTGACGTGACGGGCGGTGTGTACAAGGCCCGGGAACGTATTCAACGCAGCATGGCTGATCTGCGTTTACTAGCGATTCCGGCTTCACGGAGGCGGGTTGCAGCCTCCGATCCGAACTGAGGACCCTTTTTGGGATTGGCTCCACATCACTGTATTGCTACCCTCTGTAAGGTCCATTGTAGCACGTGTGTCGCCCTGAACGTAAGGGCCATGCTGACTTGACGTCATCCCCACCTTCCTCCGGCTTCTTACCGGCAGTCTCCTTAGAGTCCCCACCACGACGTGCTGGTAACTAAGGACAAGGGTTGCGCTCGTTGCGGGACTTAACCCAACATCTCACGACACGAGCTGACGACAGCCATGCAGCACCTGTCTCCTGGCTTCCTCTTTCGAGGACACCCCCCTGTTTCCAGGGGGTTCCAGGGATGTCAAGCCCAGGTAAGGTTCTTCGCGTTGCGTCGAATTAAACCACATGCTCC
>DAIRTK010000092.1:0-4050 GCA_036803945.1 Synergistaceae bacterium | reverse complement strand
TGTTGCTAAGCTAGCGCTCCGAGATGCCCCAATTGCAGCAATTGCAAAAATTGGGATTTATAGCGAGTGCTAACGACGCAACACACAGTGGAGCCTTCCGAAGGCGTATATCAATACGTCGAAGGAAGGCTCCGCAAGTGTCGCTAAGTCAGCGCCGCTATAAATCCCAATTTATTATTTGCGGAAGCGAACGATAGTAACCCCATACCCGCCATCGTGAGGACCTCCGAGTTTATGGTCAAGCACATAGGGTATCCTTTTGCAGAGTTCCTGTACCTCTCTTCTCAATATGCCCTCGCCGCGGCCGTGTATGACGGCCACTGAGTCATATCCTGCCCTGTAGGCCTGGTCAAGGTACTGTTCGACCATTGGTATAGCTTCGTCTATTGTCATTCCCCTGACCATTATCTCACTCGGCACTCCGACCGGACGGGCCACCTTTACCTGAAACGGCGCGGCTGCCCTGGGGATCTCCTTTTCCGGCACAAGGCTGAGTTTTGTCAGGGGTACCTCTACCTGTGCCGCTCCCGCCTGGACAAGTACTTTTTTGCCTCTGATCTCGAGAACAGATGCAACGCCCTTGGTCCCGATGATCCTGACCGAATCTCCCACTTTAAGGGTTTCTTTCTTAGCTGCCACAGACTGTTGGATCATCTTTTTCTCTTCTCTCTCGGAAACAGACTTTTCTATCTTATGAAAGTGGCTTCTTTTCTTTTCAAGTTCACGTCTTGCGGCCGATTCCGCCTCTGCGGATTCAAGATTTTTTATCAGTGCCCTCGCCGATTCCTCAGCATTTTTGACTATACTGAGAGCTTTTTTATCAGCCTTTGCAATAAGGGCATCGCGTTTTTCCTCTATCTCCCTTACTCTCTCTTCATAGTCCATTTTCAGCCTTTCAAGCTTTTTGAGAGAGTTTTCGACCTCTATGCTCTCCCTTTCGAGCTTTGAACGTTTCCCGTGAAGTTCTGCAATGAGATCCTCCATCGATATCTCTTTCCCGCTTATGGCCTGTTCTGCCCTTTTTATGACTTCACGCGGCATCCCAAGCTTGCCCGCTATCAGGAGGGCGTTGCTTCTGCCGGGTATGCCTGTCAGTATTTTATAGGTCGGGGAGAGAGTGGCAATGTCAAATTCAACGCTCGCAGTCTCTATTGACGGTGTCGCAAGCGCAAAACGCTTTATCGGGTTGTGGTGGGTCGTTGCAAGGACCAGAGCCTTTTTTTCCCTAAGCCAGTCGAGGATAGCTATCCCCAGCGCGGCTCCCTCCTCCGGGTCCGTTCCGGCCCCCAGTTCGTCAAGAAGTACGAGGGATCCTGAGCCCACTCTCTCAAGTATTTCCGTCACATGCTTCACATGGGCACTGAAGGTAGAGAGGCTCTGTTCAATGCTCTGTTCGTCACCAATATCCGCGAAGAGCTCGCTGATGATCCCAAGCACGGATCCTTCTGCAGCAGGTATCGGAAATCCCATCCACCCAAGAATAGCGCAGACACCGGCAGTTTTCAGCGCGACAGTCTTGCCGCCGGTGTTAGGCCCTGTTATTACCAATATTCTGTATTTGTCCCCGCAGCCAATGTCTATTGGTACAGCCTTGTCAAATAAAAGCGGATGCCGGGCCTTTTTGAAGCTAAAAAGGGGTTTTGAAGACAACTCGGGCATTGTCCATCTGTCAAGACGCATCTTCTCCGAAAGGGCATAGAAGAGATCTATGTTTCCTATTATCTTTTCGGCATCCAGTATTCCCTTGGTTTTTTTCAGGATCTTCGAAGTAAGTTCACGCAGTATCCTCTGCTCTTCATAAATTTCGGAGTTGCGGCAGGAGGTGAATTCGTTGTTTAGCCTGATCATGGAGCCGGGCTCCATGTAAACGCTGTTGCCGGACACTGAACGGTCTACCACTGAACCGGGAAAGATGCTGAGTGCATCCGGGCGGACAAGGAATGTGTACCTTCCGTTCCTGATCGTCATGACCCTTTCCTGCAGCATTCCGGATATCGAAGGGTCATTTATCAGGGCATGCCCTTTTCTTCGTATAGTCTCCCTTAATTCCTTCATCTTCTCCCTTAAGTTTTTAAGCTTTTCGGAGGCAGAGTCGTAAAGCCTCCCGTCGTCATCTATTACAGACAGCCTCTCCAACTCATCTGTGAAATCCCTGATATCCCTGGTGATCAATGAAAATGCCGGATATTTATCCTTCTCAGAACCGAGAACTTCCTTCATCTTCATGGAAAGCTTTATCAGGTGGCGTATCTTAAGCAGTTCTTCTCCCGTGAGAAGGCCGGTTTCATCCGCTTCCGCAAGCATCGGTGTAACAGGGACAAGTCCATTCTGCCACGGAAGCTCGCCCTTTCTCTCTCTGTACTCCTCTATTGAGAGGAATAGTTCGTGCCTCGCTCTAAGCTCTTCGGGATTTTGTGCGGGTACAGCCGAAGAGGCAGATTGCTCGCCTATTTCGCTCCTGCAGTATTTTGATATGAGGGGGATTATCTTTTTTATTTCAAGACTGCTGTAGGATGAACTTTCTGCGTACATTATGCCTTGTCCTGTTTTTCGTCCTTTATCGTAAGAAAAGTGCTCTCTCTATTTGGAAGATAACCCTCGGGCCCTGATCCGCCGGTGCGGTATGGCCTGAGTATCTCTTCCAGAGTGCCCTCAGGCAGTGTATCTGCGTTGGGCAGGATATCAAAATCAAGAAGTATATTTCTTACCTCCGGCCACTGCCTTCCCGCATAGCGCATTATGTCGCTTTTGGTCATCCATGTCGGCTCGACCACCGGGGCTAGCAACAGCCCCGCTACAAGAAATACATATACCGCTATGATTGTTTTGAGGACACCGGAGAATATCCCAAGCAGCCTGTCAAACCCGTTAAGATTTACGGCGGAAATGATCCCTTTCATAAGTTTTCGTATCAAGGCTACTATGACAGCAATTGTCAGCCATACAAGGATTATCGCGATCAGCTGAGAAACTGACTCGTTCAAGCCAAGAAAAGCTCTCATGAAACCTCCGAATATTCCTGAGAATTTAAATGATACATAAAGTGAAAGAAAAAATCCGGCAAGAGTAAGCACTTCACCGACAAAACCACGAAAACATCCCCGGATAACGAAATAACATCCGAGAAGTATGAAAAAAAAGTCAAGGAAGTACCAGCCTGCGAGACTCAATTGTCAGACCCGCTCTCTTTGAGGCTTTCAGTGATATCTCCCAGTCTGCATTTTATATCGTCCAGCTCGTGGGAAAATGACATTAGGGCAAGGAATAACCTTTCCTCCTGCGTCAGGGCAGGAGGAAAGGTATTAACAAGTTCCTGTATTGCGGAGACGATACGTACGAAGCGTTCCTCTTCAAGAGGAGTTGTCAGGGTGTATCTCTGCCTGCCTACAAGGAATGAGTATTTACCCTCGCCAAAGCTGCGGATCTCCAGCGCCTCGAACATTTAAAAATCTCCTTTGATATGGATTTGGCTTAGTTGTCTCGCGCTTTTCCAACCGTGATGGATGAGACCCTGCCAAGAAGTCCATCCAATTTGTGCTCAATTTCGTTTTTTTCCGTGTCAAATTCTGATGATCTCTTCTGAATATCCTCCTGAAGCTGAAGTATCTCTAGGTCCCTGTCCTCAATTACCCCTTTCAGCTCCTGTGTTTCTTTCTTAAGTCTGTCATTGTCTTTTTTTATTTCATCTATCAAAGCTTCCAGTTCAATTATTGCATTTTCCAGCTGTTCAAAATGACTTATCACATCAGCACCTCCTGATCCTTATACTTCTATTTTACCAGAGCTTCACGCCCCGCGGACATCTCCGCCGAACTTCTTTGACATCTTTTTCATCATCTGTTTTGTTATCATATCTATCTTCTCAGATGTGAGGGTCCCCTCGTCAGACCCTATACGAGTACGGAAAGATACTGACTTTTTGCCTTCACCTGCCTGCAGGCCACGGTATTCGTCAAGGAATTTTACTTCCCTGACAAGTTCGGTCTTGATCGCAGTTTCGTAGATCTCCGCCCAGGTCACCTTCTCATCGAAAACTATAGAGAGGTCAAA
>DAIRTK010000091.1:0-4066 GCA_036803945.1 Synergistaceae bacterium | reverse complement strand
AAGTATCCGGCAGGGATTACCTGGAAGTAAAATTCCGGCTCCACTGGTTCCGCCTGGAACATGCAGCATGGGACATAAGGACAGACCTCGTACATCTGGATTTAGAGAAGGGGATCGCCCTGGTGAGAGCAGATATATTTGACGAGAAAGGCAATCATAAGGCTTCCGGCTTAAATATGGAAAATAAAAAGACTTTTGAGGAATATGTTATGAAAGCAGAAACCGGTGCTATAGGCCGGGCACTTGCAGCATTGGGTTATGGCACATTGCAGACCTTTGACCTTGAAGAGGGAATAGAGAAGGGGCGGATCGCAGATGCTCCGGTAAAACTGGACAGGGATAAAGGGAACGGCAAGACCATGAGCCAGACAGCAAAAGATCAGGAACAGGAGCAGGAGGAGAGCGGGCAGGAGATCCGCCATGAGGATATCGGCAATAACGGGAATAACGGCGGTAACGGCAATGGAAACGGCAGGATAAGTGAAAAGCAATTACACTACCTGGAGGACCTTTGCAAAGAGTTAAATGTAAGACCTGGAAGAGACCTTGCAACCATAACAAGAGAGCAGGCCAGCAGGCACATAACGAACCTGGAAAAAATGCGACTTGCAAAGAGCAGGAATTAAGCGGAAACGGGCTGGAGCTTCCCGGCTCTGGGCACTTGCTCCGCTTGCAACTCGTGAATGAAATTTTCCGCCCTGGGCACCGGTGCAGCCCATCCAGCAGGCCGGCAGATCCGAACCGCCGCCCCTGGGCACTTGCCCCGATTAAAACGACCTTAACCAGCCTCTTTTTTTGCTGCTAAAATTGGCCGGGCAGTAATAATAAAAACAGATATCAATTTTTCCGGCACTTTTCCGGGACATCCGCCGGGCCCCGCCGGTGCAGAAATGAAACAGGATGAAGACAGAGCCGGGAGACCTCCGGCACATCCAGACCTCCGCCCTGAGCAATTACAAAAAATTAAACCACTCTTAACCAGCCTCTTTTTTTGCTGCTTCGGTTAGCGGGGCAGTTATGATAAAAATAGATGTTAATTTTTCCGGCACTTTTACCGGACATTTGCCGGGCCCGCCGGTGTAGAAACGGAACAAAGTTAAAAATAGAGCCAGTAAAAACGGTAGCTCTGAACTTCCGCCCTGAGCGATTACAAAAAATTAAACCACTCTTAACCAGCTTCTTTTATTCATTACGGTCAATAAGAGACGGAAGTTAGAAGAATAGCTGAACAGGTTGTTTTTTTTCGCTCTGCAAATTCGGCAGAGCCCCCACTTACAGGACTTTGCAGAACGTTTTGCATGCTTTGCTTTTTGGGGTTGGTTACAATTATGAAAGAAGGCAAAAAAGCCCCGGTCAATATTCGAATTTCGTCTTTAAGTTTGTCGTTCAATTTTTTTATGGGCGGGTGGGGATCGGGTCATGATTCTTAAACTTGCTTCGCTGCAAATCTGCCTTTATCATTGCAAACTTTATTGACAGTGGGCGGGTGGGGATCGGGTCACGATTCTTAAACTTTATTTCCTGCAAATCAGTGTCTCCCTGCCGGCTCTTGCCATATCTGCCGGCCTTGCTGCTCACCCCGGATATCTCCTGCAGCAAAAGCATAGCTACTCCCAGCTCTGTCTGCTGCTATGCTCTTTTGCTTGCATGCTATGTGCAAGCTCCGTATGCTGCATTTCTTTTAACATGCTCTGCCTGCTGCTCTGCAATGCCTCTGCTCTTTTGCCTGTGTGCTATGTCAAATTCTGCCTGCTTACCTGCTATAATAAAATCTGATTCTGCTGTTGCACTGCTATTTTTTGTCCTTTTCCGTTGGTTATGCCTCTGCTCGTGCCTGGTTTCGGTGCAAACTGCCAGTTCACCAGATTCATTGCCGGGCTTTCCCTCTGGCAAAATTTCGGTTATCCTGCTCTGCTGATTGCTGCAGTGGACTTGTTGCCGGGTCTCCTGCAATTACCGGTAAAACTTTATTCATAGGGGCGGGTGGGGATCGGGTCACGATTCTTAAACTTGCTTCGCTGCAGATCTGCGTCTACCTGCCGGCTCTCGCCTGAGCTATTCATGATCGGTTTCAATGAACGAACTGACAACAACGATAAGATCGGTTTAGAGGGTGGGGCAAAAAGCGGGCAAAAAAGCCTACTGGCTTTTTTTTGCCGTGAAGGGGTGCAAGGGGCGTGGGCGGGCACGGCAAGTCAAATTGCAGTAGCAATTTGACGCCCGCTTTTTGCGGGTGGGGGTTCCCCGGTCTTGGACTCTGTTCATTACGAGTAAAGACAGAACGGTTTAGGGGTAGGCAAGGGGCGGGTTGCCAGCTATAACGGCCTTGCTGCTCACCCCGGATATCTTCTGCAGTAAAAGTTAAAGCATAGCTGCTCCCGGCTCTGCATGCAGCATTTCTTTTAACATGCTCCGCCTGCTGCTCTGCACTGCTTATGCTCTTTTGCCTGCGTGCTATGGCAAATTATTCCTGTAGCAGCTTCTTATTGCTCGGCTCTGCGATCAGTGCTAATAGAACCTGCTTCCTCCGGATTTTATCGGTTCGGTGCAAGCAAGCTATAACTGCTTGATATGCCAGGTCTGTCAGCAAATGGCCGGTAGAATCGGCAAATAAAAATGTACCGGCTGCGGCAATTAAAAATGTACCACCCTGAGATATCAAAAGTCGGACATTTTGACTTATTTTCTTCTTCTGCATAATGAAAAACTAATTCATTATTAGTTATTCTTTGTCGGAAAAGTGTTGCTGTGACTGACTTTGTTTACTGAGTAATTTGAAAAATTGTATCAGGTTTCAAAAAATCAAAAATGACATAAACTTTTTTACAATTATATGAAATTTTATAAAATCAAGAGCGTAATAGAATAAAAATTTCTTCCGGCTCATCTGCTCTGCTAAATTCAGATCTGCTATTTTTCGCTTTGCAAAGCTGCAAAATATGGCTCTGCTATGCCGGCTGCTTTAAGCAGTGCATCTATGCTGTTTTCTGCTTGCAATGTCATTTAAGTTTTTTATGTCGGTCGGGAGAAAAACGGATCGATAAGCGTCTGACTGGCTCCGGGCTGGCATGGGGCAGGGGAGCCAGTCAGATTGTTTATGGACACAGCTTTAAACCCCTGAGTCATTCATGATCGGTTTTAATGAACGAACTGACAACAAAGAGAAGATCGGTTTGGAGGGGACAGGGAGCGAAGTTTGTGGCTGCGTCACAAGCTCGCTCCGGGGCGGGCTGCACGCACTAACAATCACCGATGAACTTCATTCAGAACATCAAAAGAACGGTCATGATGGGGGACAGGTGGCGAAGTTTGTGGCCGCGTCACAAGCTCGCCACGGGGCGGGCTGCACGCACTAACAATCACCGACGAACTTCGTTATAACATAAGCAGAACGGTTTAAAGGGGACAGGGAGCGAAGTCTGTGACGCGTCACAGGCTCGCTCCGGGGTGGGTTGTCGGGAAGATCGGTTATCTGCAATCTTCATTACGAGTCTGATAGAAAGGATATGAGGGGTGGGAAGAGGATTTGATTTTCTTGGGCGGTTGAGGGGCGGGCAGAAAATCAAATCCGGGCGGGTTGTCGGGCACTAAAGGTTATCGGCAAACTTCATTACGAGCATGACAGAAAGGTTATTATGGGTGGGGAGGGGGTGGATGCCGGCTATAACGGCATGCTGTTTTCCCTGGATATTCCTTGCAGTAAAAGTTAAAGCATAACCGGGCCCAATTCTGCAGGCAACAGATCTTTATCATGCTCTGCACGCTGCAAAGCACAGGTCATGCTATTTTTTTCTTGCAGCAGCTCCTATTTTTGCATAGCTCGGATCTGTGGACCTGTGCCGGAAGAAGCAATTACTCAGGCTGTGATGGGTGGGGAAGAGGATTTGATTTTCCTGGGCGGTTTAGGGGCGGGCAGAAAATCAAATCCGGGCGGGCTGCTGGCACTGACGGTTATCGGTAAACTTCATTACGAGCATGATAGAAAGGTTATGAGGGGGGGAGGGGGCGGAGGCCGGCTATAACGGCATGCTGCTTCCCCTGGATATCTCCTGCAATAAAAATTATA
>DAIRTK010000090.1:0-4088 GCA_036803945.1 Synergistaceae bacterium | reverse complement strand
GCTGTCCTTATCCCGAAAAAGACAAGCACAGCTCCGACAGCGACATTAAGCGCCGCTATAAGTGATCCGGGCAGGAAACTTCCTGTAAGGACTCCTGCCCCTGCAGTCAATGACATGAATACAGGTGTCGTAAGTATCGCTCCGACAGCGAAATAGGATACTTCGCTTCTGTCCATTTCCCCGCTTGCCACTTTGGCAGAAAATATGCCTCCCCAAAAAACTATGGTGAGGGGGCTGGAAATGGTCAGGAGAAATGCATTTATAAAGGCGCTTTCAGAACTTGTCTCTGTCATTCCCCCTATACCCGGGAGGATGTTAACACCGAAGGCTCCGAGTATAAAAGATATCCCAAAGAGAATGATAACTGCCGCGCCAAAGTACCTGAATATGCTTCGGGCCTGTCTGTTCTTTTCTATGATCGTCCCTGCTCCGAGAAGGGCGGCCGCAACACAGAGTGAATCTGCCAGAGTGACGGCGAGCACAGCTGCTATTCCCGCAAAAAAACCTGACGAAGCCGCGGTCTGGAAGACAAAGAGGCAGACAGAGCCGATAGCGATCTGCAGTAGTGTACCAAACCTGAACCCTCTCCATATATATTTGTGCATTCAAGTGCCTCCCATGTGTAAATCACAAAAAATTGTGTCAAGGATCTCCTGAAAACTAAGCTTGCAAAATTTTAACATAAAAAAGGGAGGCTGAATCCACTCAGCCTCCCTTTTTGAGGATCAAACGGCATTAGCCTCCGCTGATGTTGTGTATTACCTGTACCTTTGCTTCATCAGGGATCAGTCTGGTGGGGTATTCCTTCTTTTCGACCGGATGGTCGTTGATCCAGACGGAGATCATCCTGAAGGTATAGTTCTCTCTCGCCAGGAGTTTATCGACCGTAAGGCCCTCTTCCCACTCTGACCGGTTCCCGTTTACTGTTATCATTTCTCTTTCTTTCCTATGCGTCCTCGAACTCATCTTCCGGTTTGAGGTGTTTCTCAAGCAGTGCTACAACTTCCGGATAGTCAATGCCAAGACGTTTTACAGTCTTCATTGTCGGGATGCCGTTCTTGTTCCATCCGCGGCGTTTGTAGACAGCGGCCTTGAGCTGCTCCCACTGCGCACGGCGGTGCTTCTGCAGCAGTTCGATCTTTTCTTTTACAGACTTGCCTTCGATCTCCTCGCCAAACTCCTTAAGCTTGGTGTCAAAGTAGTCCGGCCTTGCCATCCATTCATCTTCCCAGACAGGACCGAGCCCGCGGTCGGGTGCTTCATGGAATTTTGAAGTACCCTTGCCCATGCGGAGGTTGAAGATACGCTCGAAGTTGTAGACCTTTTCGGACTGAAGTATCATTCCGTCCCTGTCGATCGGCCTGCCCGTGATGGCTGTGTATATGCTGAGATAATTGTTGAGGTGCTCAGGTACCCTTGCAGCCTCTATGCCCTTGTACTTGATGCTGTTGTCGACAGGCTCGATGTCGTTCCAGGGCAGCTTGCAGAGACCGTGGAGAGAGAACCAGAGACGGAAGCAGGGGAAGAAGTAGAGTGCTTCGGCCTTGTCCTCATAAGTTGGGAGCTGCTTGTTTACCATGTCCATGAAGATGAGCCATGCCTCGTCATGCTGGGGTCCCTTCAGTGTAAGGAAGTACCCGCCCCACTGTGCGATCGATTCCTGGCACCTGTACTCGGAAGCCTCGAGGCCCTGGCAGACCATTCCGATCTTTTTCATTACTTCAAGGTCTGCGCCGTAGTTCTTGGCGTAGTATTCGCGAGCGGCTTCGATGCCCCAGCTTGTTGCTACTGCGAAGTTGTCCTTTCCTTCAGCCATACGGTGGATCAGTTCCATAAGATCCTTCTTGTTGCCGAAGTTGAGCTCCAGCCCGTTCGTGTTTTCTTTGTTGATCAGTCCCAGCTCATAGCACTCACATGCCCATGCCATGGTTGTACCGAGGGATATGGTGTCAAGGCCGTAGTGGTCGGCATAGAAGTTTGCTTCGATAGTCCAGTGCGGATCAAATACTCCGACATTTGAGCCAAGGCCCGCTGCCGTCTCATATTCAGGTCCGTCTACAACGACCTGCTTGCCCTTCCAGGGGCCGGTCTGAAGAGGGAAGTGGTCTACTGCCTTGGCGCATGCGAGTGAGCATCCGTACCAGCATCCGTCTGCCATTCCCTGGCTGAAGAGCTTGATGTACTCATGTGAACTGATGTTGTTGATGTCTTTGTGGCTGCCAAACTTGTAATTGTTTACCGGCAGAAGTACATAGTCGTCCATGATCTCTGTAAGGTGCGCGGTACCTGCCGAGCGCATTTTGCACTGCTCGTTGTCATGGTCGTGAATACGCTTGTGGAGGCTTGCTCCTGCTTTCATGATCGTTTCCACGTCTACGGGATCATTTTCCAGGCCTGTGAACTTGGTGCGTTTTACAACTATTGCAGCAACGTTCTTGTCACAGAGGACCGTACCGCCGCCGCCGCGTCCGGCCTGCTTGAGCCTTACTGCCTTCCTGCGGACGTCATAGAAGCTGAAGTTGAGACCGACAATATAGCTCGTCCTTGCAGCCATGCCGGTTGAAATGACTGATATCGTACGCTTGTCCTGTTCGTCTTTTGCGAAATAGTCATGAAGTTCCTCGGATATATAGTATGCGTTGTTGTCTTCGAGGGTCGATTCGAAGACCTGTACCTTAAAGTTGTCTCCGTCGATAAAAACTACAACGGGTCTGTCAGCCTTGCCCTGGATCTCAAGTGCATCAAAGCCCGAGAACTTCAGGAAGGGACCGAAGTATCCGCCCGCGTTGCTGTTGTAGGTCTGTTTCGTTGCGGGTGAAAGGAATACTGTGTAGGATTTGCCTGTGCCGGGGTACTGCGTGATGCCGCAGAAGGGCCCGCCCGCGATCACCAGTTCATTTTCCGGGTCATTCCACTTAGTTGTCTCTTTCACGGCGTCCCAGAGTAGTTTAAGGCCAAAGCCGCGTCCGCCCGTGAAATTTTCGATCATGTCCTCGGAAACCGGGCGCTTTTCGAATTTGTAGTTGCCGTCTTTATTTCCGAGTCCGACGTAAAGGGTCTCTCCTGCGTATCCGCGATGGATCTTCGCAGGCTCGTAAGACCATTCCGATAAAAGTTTCATCTCTTTCATTTCCATCTCTGTCACTCCTTCTTACTTTGATTCCGGTGTGGTAAGGAGCTCAAGCGCTCCGGTCGGGCACACTCTTGCGCAGATACCGCATGAAATGCACTTGAATGGCTCTGTCTGCTTTGCTCCGTTGAAAAGCATGCTGGCGGAGGGGCAGAAACCCACACACATGAGACAGGATGTACACTTGTCCTTGCGAACCTGTACGATTCCGTTGGCATCGCGCTCAAGGGCCTTTGTCGGGCAGATCTCGATGCACGCGCCGCACTGGTTGCATACGTTGATATTAGGATATGTCGCCTTGTTTTCCACTTTGATCCTTGAAAGCGCGGGAGAGTCTTCCTTGAACCATGCCTTGGAACATGCGGACATGCATTGTCCGCACTCTACGCATTTTTCTGTTCTTAGCTGAAGTACTTTCACACAAAATCCCTCCTGAATTATTGATTAAATCTATTAAGACCGACAAATAAATGTAAAAAATGCCAGCCTTCCCCAATATGAAAATTTTAACATACATTCATTATTGCAGTCAGAAATTTCACTTAATTTTTGCGGTATGCGAATGGTTTTGGTTACTTTTGTTCACGGGGGCCGGCCTTGAATAGTGCCGGTAACCTTGATCTGGCCTTGCAGCGAAGATATTATGCAATAACATATCCAAATTTTGATCTTTAATAAGTCCTTAAGGGTATCGTGTAATATTTAATAACTTTTGAATTACTGAAAGTTGGATGTTTATTAAACGCCGCAGGATATAAACGACCGGACGGCTCCTCGGGTAAAAAATAAATATCTTCTTGCCAAAGATCGAACTAGCTGATAAAATCCACTGCGTTGCAGGATTATTTGATCCGGCAACCTGAATATGTCGGGGTGGCGGAACTGGTAGACGCGCTGGATTCAGGATCCAGTGGGCTAGCGCCCATAGGGGTTCAATTCCCCTCCTCGACACCAACAG
>DAIRTK010000089.1:0-4153 GCA_036803945.1 Synergistaceae bacterium | reverse complement strand
CTCATTATCAGCCCGGAAATTATCCCCTTTTTTGCCATAGGCAGGGATATCCTTAAAAAAACCTGGGGAAAGGGCGCGCCCAGTGTCCTGGCAGCCTTCTCGATCCGGGGGGAGACACTGTAAAAAGCGTCACGTGCAGCGTCGACATAAAACGGGATGGACACGAACATGCATGCCAGAATGATCCCGAAATGGCTGTTTACGGGAGAGAGGCCGATCTTTATCAGCGAAGCGCCAATCATTGTCTTTGGTGAGAATGCCATAAGGACAGCTATACCGGCGACGGTGTGGGGGATCATTATAGGGACATCAATTATTGCTTCGAGGAATGCTTTGCCGCGAAAATTTTTTCTTGCAAGAAAATAGGCCAACGGAGTGCCAAAAAGTGCAATTATCCCTGTCGCCGCTGCAGCTGTCCAGACACTTCGCCAAAGGGCCCCAACTATCTCACTGTCTTTATAGGAAGAGAGGACCAGAGACCAGTCAGCCCGAAGAAAGAGTCCCGCCAGCGGCCATAATATGTAGATGATCAGAAAAGATCCCATTAAAAGCATAAAAAGACATTCTCTCGATGACCGTTGCATGTTAAGCCCCCAAAAAATAAACTACCGCCCCCTCCAACGAAAGGAGAACGGTAGTCAGAATTGGCGGCCGCTCCTCCTTTCCAAACACGGGAGGCTTTTCCGTTTCCGGTAAAGCCCGATGGCCGGTCTCCATAGAATAAATCGTTAGGGGATGCGGCTCGGAGGGTCTCTGGTTTGCCGAGACTAACTTATACTAGCATTGAAGTTAGTTTTGTCAACTAAAATTTATAATATATTGAACATATTGATATTTATCAAACTATTGGTTTTTGATCCCGGGTAAGGCAAGCTATAGAAAGGTGTTCGGTGCCATAACGGTCAGATCGTTCCCTTGATGCAGGTCGAGACATAGTTTTTGTCGACTGTTATCACCGGATAATAATTTGGATCCTCTGCCTTTATTGCACTTTCGATCCTATGGATAAGTTGGGTCGCGGAGAGATCAAGCTCGGCAGGTACGACAACGTCAAAGATCAGGTTGGTGTGAGTCTCGCCTCTTACTATCCTGAAATCGTGGATGGTGAATCTGTTGTCGATTTTTGTCACTATCTCTTCGGTCATCATTTTCAGCCTGTTTACCTCTTCGTCGTCAGTAATTATCGGATCCATATGTATTACAAGATTAATATTCATATCTTTGGCAAAATCTCTCTCGATACAGTCGATAAGATCGTGGGATCTTATAAAGCTGCCCTTTGCGTCCACCTCGGCGTGAACGGTTGCGAATGTCACACTGGGACCGTAGCTGTGCACAACAAGGTCATGAATATTAATTATCCCCTCGTAAGAGAGGATCTTTTGTTCTATCCTCTCAACCAGCTGCGGGTCCGGCATCTCTCCCAGAATTGGACCCAAAAGGGATTTGAGGATCATGATCCCTGAGCGGAGTATGAATAGAGCAACTCCTATGCCCATCCATCCGTCTATCTGATATCCGAAATATTTCGATACCAGCACGCCGCAAAGTACTGCTGAAGTTGTAAGGACATCGTTCATCGAATCTGCGGAAGCGGCCCTTATTGCTGATGAGGATATGTTATCGGCTATCTTCGAATAAAATCGGGCAAGCCACAGCTTTATTGCGATAGATACAGTCAGTACCGCTATCATTATGCCTGAGCATATCGCAGGCTTTGGATAAATGATCCTGTTTGCGGATGACTTTATTAGTTCTACCCCTATTATCAGAATGACTATCCCGAGTACGAACCCGGCAAGGTATTCGATCCGTTCATGTCCGAACGGGTGATCCCTGTCAGCCGGTTTCGCGGAGATTTTGAACCCGATCAGGGTCACCACAGAAGATCCGGCGTCGGAGAGGTTGTTTATACCGTCCGCAGTTACCGAGATGCTGTTGAAAACCGTTCCGGCAATGATCTTGGCAAGGCTCAGGACCACATTTACGATAATGCCGACAGTCCCGGCAAAAGTGCCATATCGCGTCCTTACTGACGGATCAGAGGTATTTTGACTGTTTTTGACAAATTTGCTTATCAAAAAATCGATCATCCGTGCCACCTTCAAATTAAAAATGCTGTCAACTCTCCAAACCCCGGCCATTCGAGGCCTGACATGATTTTCTGTATATCATAGCAGTAAAGGTGCAGAAGGAACTGATAATTATTTACCCTGATGATTTTTGCAGTATAAAAGATTATACTCAATAAAGCCTTTGGCAGTCTTTTCCAAATATGGAGGTGCGTATGGTGGAAAAAATTAATATTGGGAACAATGCTTTTTTGCTTCCTATGCCGATGGTCCTTGTAGGTTCACGCAAGGAAGGGAGGGCCAATTTCATGGCGGTTGCCTGGGCCAGCCGCGTTAATGCCTCCCCTAACGTAATGTGTGTGGCGATCGGGAAAAAATTCACCGCAGAGGGTATCTTGGAAAATAAGGAGTTCAGCATAAACATTCCATCTGTGGACCTTATGCCTCTGACAGACCTGATGGGACTTGTAAGCGGCAGAGACTATGATAAGTCGAAGGAATTTGATATTTTCTACGGGACACTGAAAAATGCTCCCATGATACGCGAGTGTCCTGTAACGATGGAATGTCGTCTGATAGAATCTGTCCGGCTTGAGGTGGACACACTTTTTATTGGAGAGGTCAGGAACGTATGGTCCGAAGAAAAGTATCTGAGCAACGGAGCCCCTGACATTACGAAGGTTTCCCCCTTCTGTCTCAGCATGCCGGACAACCGTTACTGGTCTGTCGGAAAAGAAATCGGAAAGGCCTGGCACGAAGGACTGAAACTCAAGGATAAGCTTAAGAAAATATAACTGCTTGTTATTTATCGCAAAAGAGGGACTCCAACAGCGGAGTCCCTCTTTTATCTGTGAGAATGTCAGGCTTCTATTACCACTTGCCTCTGCTTACATGACCCGCGATCTCCGCTTTGCTTCTCTGCTTGATCACTGTGGCTTCTTCTACAGCCTGTTTGAACAGGGCAACGCACGGAGGATCGAGGTTGATCTCAATACCCTCTTCAGCCAGCGCCTTAAGTTTATTTGCAAGCTTGACTATCTCCATATGGATGTCGTTGGTGCGGACAGACATAAGGACTTTCTTCGCTTCTTCCTCTGTAAGGGCCGTGAACTTGTCCTTTTCTGCTCCGCATTTGGGGCACTTTTCAGGAGCATCTTCGCCTTCGTGGATGTAACCGCATACTGAACATTTGAACAACATGATATCTACCTCCCAAGTATTTGTTAAGCTCATTCCCTGCTGCATTCGATTTAGCTTTACCGCAACGGAGCGGCAAACTGTCAAATATTTAAGACGATTATAATTATAGCATGGAAAGTTATTAATACTGTATTTCTAAAGTTTCGACTATTTGGCTTGGAGTGCAGATCTTCGGCAAAAATGAGCAAAAATGAACAATAAGTTAAAGTAGGGGCAAATACATTGACACTTTTATCACAAGGTGGTTATATATCAGTGTCTGAAGAGAATCTTAATAATTCTGTAGGATGCATTCCTCTCTGTCGGTCTTTCTGTCAGAGGGGAGGAAGTAAAAAAAATAAAAAATGCTGTCTGTTTGCGGGGAAATTGTCCGCGCAAAGGGAAGGGCTGAATAAAAGTCATGTATGTGGCATATTCAGGGATCCTTCGCCTTTGCGGAGGATCCCTTTTTATTAGGATGAAAGGCAGGTGTGTTTCTGATGGAAGAGAACCGTATAGGGGTGGCCGCGATAATCGTTGAAGACCCCGGATCAGCAAGGGAAGTAAACGATGTCCTGCACGAACACAGCGGGATCATAATCGGAAGGATGGGCATACCTTACAGGGAGAGGAACGTCAGCGTGATATCACTGGTGCTTGATGCCACTTCCGACGAGATCAGCGCGCTGACAGGCAAGCTTGGCAAGATAAAGGCGGTCTCAGTCAAAGCTGTAATGTCAAAGGGCCGTACTTCCTGAAGCCGGAACAGGCTGTCTCGATCTCGAACAGTACCCTGAGTATATGATACAGATCTGTAAAAAGATATTAATAGATCAAATTTAAAATTTTTAAGGAGAGATTTTTTATGAAAAAGATATTGCTGGCAGTACTGATCGTTTTCA
>DAIRTK010000088.1:0-4208 GCA_036803945.1 Synergistaceae bacterium | reverse complement strand
TCGACTGTAACCTGGAGGTGAAGGGGGCTGCGGCCCTCTTTTAGGCATGAGCGAATTATTCGGGAATACACAGGAACGCAGCTGGTACATAGTCCAGACCTATTCAGGCTATGAGAATAAGGTCAAGGCGAACCTTGAGCAAAGGATCGCAACTATGGGTATGGAAGACAGGATCTTCCGTGTCCTTGTCCCTATTGAAGAGAAAGTTTACGTCAAAGAGGGCAAAACGAAGCGGATCCGCAGAAAAATATTTCCAAGTTATGTGCTTGTGGAAATGATACTTGAGGACCAGTCCTGGTATGTCGTTCGCCACACTCCGGGAGTAACGGGATTTGTCGGATCAGGAAACCACCCTATACCTCTCACACATAAAGAGGTAGAGGAAATTATGAATAAACTCGGCAAAGAGGCAAAACCCAAGATAGAGGTCGATCTCCAGATCGGAGACACGATCCAGGTCAAGAGCGGACCTTTTGCAGGACAGGCAGGTCCTGTCGTTGGTATAGACGCTGACAAGGGCAAGATCAAATTCAGCGTATCAGTGTTCGGACGTGAAACCATAGTTGAGGCTGACCATACAGAACTTGAAAAAATCTGATCATAGATAGTTTTCACTTTAGTTTCATACTACGCACATTGACAAAAGAATAAACGCCCGAAAAGGGCTTTTACATAAGCAGCAAAACCAAGGAGGTAACATGTACTATGGCAAAGAAGGTAATTGGGGAGCTTAAGCTTCAGCTTCCCGCAGGGAAAGCGACACCGGCGCCTCCGGTAGGACCGGCGCTCGGACAGCGCGGGATCAACATAATGGAATTCGTTAAGGCGTTCAACGCCAAGACGGCAGACAAAGTAGGAATGATCATCCCGGTCGTTATCACAGTATACGCAGACCGCAGCTTTTCTTTCATCCTCAAGACCCCCCCGGCAAGCATCCTGATCAAGAAGGCTGCAGGCAAGGAAAAGGGGTCTTCAGTCCCCAACAAGGACAAGGTAGGAAAGATATCGAAGAAGCAGGTCCAGGAGATCGCGGCTCTTAAGATGCCCGACCTCAACGCAAACGACATTGACGCCGCAATGAAGATGATCGAAGGAACGGCCCGTTCGATGGGCATCGAGGTAGTCGGTTAGAAATACCGGCGAACTGACTTCCCGGAATATCCGGGATGTGGGAGGAAGGCTCCGGGCCTTCCGACATTACCACTAGGAGGAATAAAAATGTCAAGAAAAGGTAAGCGCTACAAGGCACTGCTCGAGAAAGTCGATCTTACAAAGCAGTATACGATATCTGAGGCTGTCGCGATAGCAAAGGAATGTGCCACAGCTAAATTTGACGAGAGTCTCGAACTCCATGTTCGTCTAGGCGTAGACCCCCGCCATGCAGACCAGCAGGTTCGCAGCACGATAGTCCTTCCGCACGGGACGGGCCATACCAAAAAAGTATGCGTCCTTGCTCTCGGCGACAAACAGAAGGAAGCTCAGGATGCAGGCGCGGACATCGTCGGCGGCGAAGATCTTGTTAAAGAGATCGCAGAAGGCAGAATGGATTTCGATGCAGTAATCGCCACGCCGGACATAATGAAATCAGCCGGGCGCCTCGGCAAGGTCCTCGGACCCCGCGGGCTTATGCCAAGCGCGAAGGCAAACACAGTAACGTTCGACGTTGCCGATGCTGTTAAGGAAATCAAAGCTGGCCGTATCGAGTTTCGTGTAGACAAAACAGCTATAACACACAACGCGGTGGGGAGAGCATCGTTCCCCGTCGAAAACCTGGAAAACAATGTCAAGACGCTTTTCAGGGCTATCCTTAAAGCGCGCCCTGCTGCAGTCAAAGGTACCTATGTTAAGAGTATGACCATTGCAACTACTATGGGAATAGGGATTTCCGTAGATCCTGCACAGGCCCAGAAGGACGTAGCAGCAGAGTAAATTTTGATATGGCATGGCGAGGGGGGCGCGTGAGCGCCCCCCTTTTTTAGTATATAAGCCGCAGTTATTTCTTTGGAATCCTCTTCACTGCGTTTTCGACAATGTTTGTTATATGTTTCGTCAATGTAGGAAGAGGTGTAAAAAGGTCTTCTCCTGTTGTAGCTGCTACGTTGACGCCGTATATCAGGGTATTGTCCTTTGAGTTTCTAAGCTCAAGCCTCGCCGCTCCAGTGGCTGATGTCTCGTCCCATGCCGGTTTTATCTTCTGGTAGCTTATCGGGACGCTCCTGGTCTCCCACTTTCCGTTTACATAGACAGAGCGGTTCTCATACCTTGTATCCCATACGATCTCCTGTGGATGGTGGATCGTTGTATATGCGCATTTTGTAACAGTGGCCGACAATATCGCATCAGTATATTCCGGAGAGAGTGAAAGTGCTTTTTCAGCTGCTTTGTCCCTTCCGGTTTTTTCGGTCGGGGCTGTGCCTTTGACAAAATCATCCCTTTCGATTATCTGTTCGGGGGTCTTTACGAGGAAATTGAACCCGCTTTTTTCCTGGGATGTCAGTTCTCTCCATTTCTGCTGGACAGAGTCATCGAGAAAGGGTTCGTTGGGAGGTATCGTGATCTCGTACATTACGGGAAGCACAAGGACAGTTTTTATTGAGGAATAATCGTATTCCTTGTTTCGGAATTCATCTGCAACAGGTTTTGCCATTGATAATGACGCAAAGGAAACAATGAAGCAGGAAAGTATAAATATCAATAGTTTTTTCATGGATACTCCTCCGTAATCATGTGCTTATTAATATAATACGCTGACCATTTTACATTAGATCAGCCTTAAGGTGTTGATCAAACGAGGTCTGATCAATAAAGTTTTGATCATATTACCCGGCAATGACTGAGCGGGGGTTTCCCGCCGGCCTAAAAATAGAGATATTTTTTGATGCTGTACAAATTTTACCCCTTATTGTATAATCTCACAGCTTAGACTCAAGACAGCAGGTGCGCTTACGCTTAATTTCCTGCCGAGGTCTGCGAAGGATAACCGTGTTCAAGTAACTCTATTACTGCACGTATTATGGCTTCCGGACTCCCTTGGGTGACGGAGGCCTTTTTTGTTGGCGTCCGATCACAATATCAACAGGAGGTGAAATTGAATGCCAACACAAGCAAAACGTGAAATGATCGATTCCCTGGTCGAACTGCTCAATAAGAGCAACGCAGTCTTCATCACCGAGTACCGCGGACTTACAGTCAAAAAGATAAGCGACTGCCGCAAACGCATCCGTGAGGCCGGCGGTGAGATGAAGGTATGTAAGAACACACTGATGCGCATTGCTTTTACAGAAGCAGGCATTACACATGCTTCTGAGTTCGACTCAGGCCCCAACGGATACGTGCTGTCCTACGGCGATGTGGCCTCTGTAGCCAAAGCCATCCGCGACTTCTCAAAAGAGAAGGGGAATGAGGCGCTCATAGTCAAAGCAGCGATCCTTGAGGGAAAGATCCTCAGCAAAGAGCAGGTCTTCGCGCTTGCGGACCTTCCATCAAAGGAAGTACTCATCGCGCAGGTCGTCGGTACGATCGCAGCCCCTCTTCGGGGACTGGTCACGGTTCTTTCCGGTCCTGCAAGGGGACTTGTCACATGCCTCTCACAGATCAAGGACAAAAAGGAAGCAGCTTAATCTATGTCAGCGGCAAAATCGCCGCCTAGCAGCATAAAAATTAAAAAAATCCTAGGAGGATGAATTGATATGACACGTGAAGATATCATCAAGGCAATTGAAGAAATGTCAGTACTTGAGCTCTCCGAGCTCGTAAAGGAACTCGAGGATAAGTTCGGTGTATCAGCAGCGGCACCGGCAATGATGATGCCCATGGCCGGCGGAGCAGCACCCGCAGCGGCAGCTGAAGAAGAGAAGACAGAGTTCGACGTAGTCCTTGCTGAGCACGGCGCAAACAAGATCGGCGTCATCAAGGTCGTTCGCGAGATCACAGGTCTAGGCCTCAAAGAAGCCAAAGAGCTTGTTGACGGTGCACCCAAGACCGTAAAAGAGCAGGCTTCGAAGGACGAAGCTGAAGATATCAAGAAGAAGCTCGAAGAAGCCGGAGCAAAGGTAGAACTCAAGTAATTAGACAACTTCTAATTCTTAAGCAGACAAAACGGGATCCCATGATCAAATTGGGGATCCCGTTTTTATATGTCCAAGGATGCCTGTCTCAAAAAATGACTTGTCATTCCCTGACTCCGGAACCCTCCCGGAATATCAGGA
>DAIRTK010000087.1:0-4278 GCA_036803945.1 Synergistaceae bacterium | reverse complement strand
GTCGCTAAGCAGTCGTAAAAACCTTAATATTATGTCAAACGATCGTGAGGGCAGAAGGGCAGTGTCGGGGAATTTGCAGCCGAGGGCTGCGGAGAATTCGCGTCCTTCGGCCGCTGGAGAATTTGCTTGCTTTGCATCGCGGAGAATTGCGGCCAAAGGCCGCGGAGGTTCAAAACCACAGTCGTTTCCGGTATTGGCCTTCCTCTCCGTCGTCCCCGAATGCTTAAATCGGGGACCCAGTGGCTTAGAATTGGCGGAGGCACTTCCGCTGGAGAATTTGCAGCTGAGAAACGCTGCGGAGAATTTGCTCGCTTCGCATCGCGGTGAATTTGATCCTAAGTCTTTAAGATTTAATTCTCCGCGACATAATCAAGTCGCAAATTCTCCAGCGACATGGTTCCTATGTCGCGAATTCACCGCAGCCTAAAGGCTGCAAATTCCCCGGCGGATGTTCTTCCCGCCTGTTTCACGACTGCTTGCCAACCGTCCGCCTATAGCTTGCCAGTTTTAACAACTGCTTCACCATTGAATAACGCCGATGTTTTTTCGGCAGCTTCACGCGGCATCTTTTTGTCGCAGCTTTGCCTATTAAGGAGATGGTGGTTTTGAATACCCGCCTTCGTTGGGAAGAGATCGAAAAACAAATACTCTCTCCGCATGCAGCCCTCTCTTCACAGAGCAGGGGCAGGCAAAAAGAGGAAGGACCGTGTTCCGTAAGAACATGCTTCCAGAGGGACAGGGACAGGATCATCCACAGCAAATCCTTCAGAAGACTCAAGTACAAGACACAGGTACTCCTGCTGCCCGAGGGAGACCACTACAGGACAAGGCTTACACACACACTTGAGGTCTCACAGATAGCAAGGACCATATCAAGGGCCCTTATGCTGAACGAAGATCTTACAGAAGCGATAGCACTCGGTCACGACCTGGGACATACCCCATTCGGACACATGGGAGAGAAGGTGCTGGATTCGCTTGCAAAAGAGCATGGACTGGGCGGTTTTCACCATGCATCACAGAGCCTGAGGGTAGTAGATTTCCTGGAGAAGGATGGGAAGGGGCTCAACCTTACATGGGAAGTAAGGATGGGCATAATACAGCACTCCAAGGGACAGGTGGATGTGCGTTCCGGCTTTGGCCTTGCCGAACCTTCCACACTTGAAGCATGGGTGGTCAGGATATCAGATTCGGTCGCGTACCTTAACCATGATCTTGATGATGCGCTCAGGGCCGGGATCGTATCCCATTCCGACATCCCTGCTGCAGTGATCGAAAATATGGGTTCTTCCCATGCAGAGAGGATCAATTCGCTGATAATGGACATAATCAGCAACAGCAAAGAGAGCAGGCCGGCTTTCAGTCCTTCGATGCTTGCTTTGATAGAGACATTGCGGGAATTCCTCTACGGAAGCGTTTACAGGCATGCAAATGCCCAAATCGAGGACTCGAGGGTGGAGCATGTATTGACTGCACTCTTCAGGCATCGTATGGATAATTGCAGGAACGACCCGCAGGGGGCCGTTGACTTTATATCAGGAATGACGGACCGGTTTGCCCTTCAGCTTTTCCAGGATGTATATGTTCCGTCGCCGTGGCCAAAGGGGCGTCAGCAGTAATTCGGCAAAAAATAATATCCTACTCTGTAATGTTGTATCTTTTCAGCAGTTCCTGATATTTTGCCTCCATATCGACTGCCCCGCTCGGATCCTTTTTATAAGGATCGGCATTTTTTTCAGGCGTCTTTGCATGCTCGGTATCCTTGGCCTTTTTAATGGCTACCGGTGTATCAGTCTGAGGCACAGGCGTCTCTTCAACCTTTTCAGGCTGAGAAAGCCCCCTCATTGCATACTGGTAGTGGGTCATTTCATCATCTATCGGAGCGAGTATAAGCTGAGGCGCGTTTCCGTCAGCCCTTGCCGCAGACAGGCTTCCGCCGTGCCATGGACACTGGGACGAGGGCGCCTGGCCGGAAGGAAGCAGTATATCGGTTGCAGGGCATCCGGCTGCCGCCAAGAAGCCGGTCTTTTTACAAACCCTGACAGACTCGACCCCGGCGTCGGGAGGAAGTACGAATGTAGGCGGAAGATCAAGTTTTTTTACGGCGAATGATACAAATTCCTTCCATACAGGGACTGCAGCAACTGTTCCTGTGGTCTTTCCTCCCAGGGGTGTATGGTCGTCGTTTCCGACATAGACCACTACCACAAGTCCCGGTATTCCGCCGGCAAACCATGCATCAGTCCATTCATTGGTAGTTCCTGTCTTGCCGAATGTCTGGTGTCCTTCGATCCTTGCCTTGGCACCAGTACCCCATATCGCGACCTGTTCAAGCATTGAACGGGTAGTAACTGCTGTTGTAACTGATAACGCATTCGCTATCCTCGGACCGTTCTGTTCCAGTGACTCGCCGTTTTTGCCGCGGATCTCCTTAATGCCGTAGGGTTCGATCTTATAACCGTTGTTGGCAAAAGCAGAGTAGGCAACGCACATTTCAAGAGGAGTAACGCTCGCTGTTCCCAGTGCAAGGGAAAGGTCTTCCGGCAGATGGGGCGTGGTAATGCCCATCCTTCTGGCCATGTCCACTACCTTTCTGATCCCGTCGATCTGCGCAAGCCTTATCGCGACAGTGTTTATCGACCTTGCAAGCGCGTCCATAAGAGTTACTTCGCCGTCATACTTGCCTCCGTAGTTGCCCGGTTCCCAACCGTTGGGGAAGAGCAGCGGAGCATCCAGCAGGTGGTCTACGGCCCTGTAGCCATTTTCGAGGGCAGTTGCGTAAACCAGCGGCTTAAATGCCGAACCGGGCTGCCTGAATGCCTGCGTTGCCCTGTTGAACTTGCTGGAGTCAAAATCCCTGCCTCCGACAAGAGCCAATATTTCTCCTGTATTTGGATCAAGAGCCACCAGTGCACCCTCATGTTTCATTCCTGCTATCAGTTCTTCAGCCTTTTTCTGCAGTTCTACATCAATGGTGGTGTGGACCCGTAATCCCCCCCTGTATACCTTTTCTGTACCATAGGCGGGCAGCAGTTTGTTGAACAGAATGTAGGAAACGAAGTGAGGAGAATCTTTAAGAGAGAGGCTGCTCTTTTTTGCCTCTCTTTTAACAAGTTTCGGGTCGAAAGCGACTCCGTTGTCATAATCGGATTTAGATATCCAGTCCAGATCCAGCATCCTTTTGAGCACATATACCCTTCTTGACTTTGACATCGATGGGTTCCTGTAGGGGCTGTATGTCTCAGGCGCTGCAACAAGTCCGGCAAGGATCGCCGATTCAGTTATGGAAAGCTGCGCCGGTGCCTTTCCGAAGTAGTTCTTGGCGGCAGAATCGATCCCGTATGCACCGTGTCCCATATAAATGGTATTGATATACATTTCCAGGAGCTGGTCTTTTGTGTATATTTTTTCCAGGCGCAGGGCTAGTATAGCTTCCTTTGCCTTTCTTACGATGGTCTTTTCTTTTGTGAGGAAGAGGTTCCTTGCAAGCTGCTGAGTGATGGTGCTGCCGCCCTGTCTTGCGCCGCGATGGAAAATATCGACCATGCCTGCCCTGAATATGGCGGCCGGCCTTATTCCGGAGTGATCATAAAAGCGGTCGTCCTCAGCCGCTAGGATCGCCTTGACCATCCACGGAGAGACTGCGTCAAGCTTCACCCAGTTCCTGTTTTCCTGGAAGAGCCTTGTAATTACCTTTTCATTCCTGTCGTATACTATCGTAGCCAGGCTTGGCTCATGTCCCAGTATCTCCTCTGTTGAAGGAAGAGACCGTGAGATGTCGTTAAGGAAAAAAGCCAGGAATACTGCCGCAAGAGCGGCGCATAGAGCCGCAAAGAGCATCATGTGTGAAAATATCCTGGTCAGAAAAGATCTTTTTTTCTTGCCCTGTTTCTTTTTATTATCGAGGGAAAATTTTTTGTCGTTGAACTGCATCAAAGGCATATTTGCCTCAGCCTCCAGTCATATTTTAAAAGAAAGATCCTGCTGAAGCGATCAGCCGGGCTGATTTTTCAGACTAACATTATCATGAGAATTATAACACGGTAAAAATTACGGTATTTACATAACGGGTTTTTAAAAAAATATTAAAAACAGACTTGCTTTTTCGGGCAAAGCGTAGTATATTACCACCTGTCGCCGTTGCGAACAGATTTTTATTACGGTACACGGCGATACTGAACCTTGCCAATTGAATACAGTACGTAAGGAAATAAGCGAACGAGACCAGAATCAAACGGAGAGTTTGATCCTGGCTCAGGACGAACGCTGGCGGCGTGC
>DAIRTK010000086.1:0-4351 GCA_036803945.1 Synergistaceae bacterium | reverse complement strand
AAATCCCGCCTGTTCCAGCATTTCCTTGGCCACTTGCTGGTTGATCTCATTGTCCTCGGCTACAAGCACCCTGGCGCCCTGAACGTTTTTCAGCTCACCAGCTCGATCAACTTTCGGCGACGCGACGGTCTTGCCCGATGGGGAATCATTCGTGAAGGCGGCCATAATAGCGTCGAAAAGCACGGATTGTCCCACCGGCTTAAGGAGAAAACCGTCCAAACCGATTTTTCGGGATTTTTGCATGACCTCTTCACGACCATAGGCCGTCACAATAATAATCTTGGGCTTGTGAGGTAGATCGGGATGCTGCTTTATCAATTCGGAAGCCTTGATGCCGTCCATACCCGGCATTTTCCAGTCCATCACTATGAGCTGATATGGATTGGTTTCGGCTTCCCTCTCCAATTCAGCAATTCCTTCTTCGGCAGATGCTACGACGCTTACCTCAAAGCTCATGGTTTCCAGCAAGGTCTGCAGAATTTCCCGTGAGGACGCATTGTCGTCAATCACCAGGACTCTCATTCCTTTGAGTCCTGATGATGGCTGGAGGCTCTTTCTTGAGATCTTTCTGGCCAAACCGAATTTTGCAGTAAAAATGAAGTTACTCCCCTTCCCGGATTGGCTCTCCACCCATATTTCCCCTCCCATCATATGGACGAGGCGTTTGCAGATGGTGAGACCCAAACCGGTGCCTCCGTATTTCCTGGTCGTGGATGTATCCGCCTGGCTGAACGCAGTGAAGAGTTTGTCCTGCTGCTCTTGTGTCAAACCAATCCCGGTGTCTCGAACAGAAAATTTGAGGGTGACCGTCTGTGAATCTTTTTCAAGCAGCCCGGTCGAAATGACGATATCACCCTTGTGGGTGAACTTCACAGCGTTATTGCAAAGATTGATCAAAATCTGACCGAGTCTTAAAGGATCCCCGACCAGGGACAATGGAACATCCGGTTGAATCTCCATCAGAAATTCTAAATCCTTCTCTTGCGCTTTTACTCCTACCACAGTGGACACATTGTCCAGGACTTCGTCCAGGCTGAAATCCGTCGATTCCATCTTCATCTTGCCGGCTTCGATCTTGGAAAAATCCAGAATGTCGTTGATTATCCCGAGAAGTGAGTTGGCTGATCGTTGTATTTTAGTCAGATAGTCCGCCTGCTTGGGTGTCAGTTCGGTCTGAAGAGCCAGGTGGGCCATACCGATGACAGCATTCATGGGGGTTCTGATTTCATGACTCATGTTGGCCAAAAAATCGGATTTAGCTTTCGTAGCTTCTTCGGCTATTTCCCGTGCGCGACGCACCTGTTCCTCGGCAAGCTTTCGGGCCGTTATATCCCAGAAGGTGATGACAGACCCAACGATGGAGCCGTCCTTATGCACGGGGTTGCTGGAATAGGCCACTGGAAAACTCGTGCCATCTTTTCGCCAGAATACTTCACTATCTAACTGGGTGGCTGTTCCCGTGGAAATGGACTGGTGAAGGGGACAGTCCTTGAGGGGATATGGAGCGCCATCTTCGTGAGCATAGTGGATCAGACTGCAAAGCTCATTCTGCTGGAAATCATCAGGCGAGTATCCGAGCATCCGACAAGCCGCCGGGTTGATAAAAGTCATTCGGCCCTGCACATCAACGCCTATGATTCCTTCACCTACGGACTCAAGCAGCAGCCTCGTGCGTTCCTCGGAAGCCGCAAGTTCTTCCGTGCGATCCTTGACCAACTGCTCCAGATGGTCCTTATATAACGCAATTTCCCTGCGGGCTATTTCTGCGTCCTCAGCCAGACTCAAAGCTGCAGCTTGACTGGCGCGCAGCTCCTCTGCCCTCCTCTTGAGGTCTTCGGCCGCCTGTGAAGCTCGAATCCGGTCTAATGTAAGCGTGCCCATTATCTTGGCGAAACCTGACAAAAAACCGAGAATGCTGGGCAGTTTTTCCTCGGACATCATTGGCACTTCCTTAATGGAAGCCAGGTAGTCCTCTTCATCGTAACCGAGTTCCTGAGCCTGGCGACGAAAGAACTCCAGATCAGGTTCCTGCAAATGAAACTGTCCAATGAGAATGTTGGCCACGTGCTTGCCGTCTATTATCAATGGCGACGCCGCATCCGTGAGACCATTCTTGCACTTGTAAATAGTGAAGTCCTGGCCTTCTTCGAGCCTGGAACCCAGTATGGAGTCGCTTTCAGCGCAACGCCTGGATGAAACTTCACCTACCCGATGGAATTGGGTGCAGGCTCGGCGAAAGTTGGCGAACGCTATCAGGTTGCCATTAAGGTCGGATATGGCTGAGGCAACCCCTACCGAGTCACAGAAGTTTGAAAGAAGAGTCTGCAGATCATCAATATCCAGGATGTCCGAGACGTGGAGTTCTTTTTGCTCAGCCCCCACCCAGCGCCTTGACTGACCGCTGGTCTGTCGCGGATCATCCAGTCCCCTGTCTGCTTCAATCAGATCCAGTGAATGATAGGGCAGGGGTTTCCCAAGCGCTCTGGCCAGTTCGTTAGCCTCATTCTTGAGGTCAAGGATACGCTGCTCTCTGGCCATGACAAGGCGATTAAGCCGCTCGAATTCCTCGATTCTCTCACGCAGATCAGCTTCTTGAGGACGCTCGTTCAGAAGGACTGTTTCAACGGCTACTGCCAAATCTTCCTCGTGAGCAGGCGGGCGATGGTCGTCAGGCATGCTGAACTCCAAACATTATTCGCAAAGATATATTGTAATTTTTCACATTATGCTCACGGAAACGGCGTTATTTTTTCAGGCTCCTCTTTCAAATCCAAGAAGGCAGAAATCGTGGCCCTTTTTATTTTTAAACTAAATACACACTTACGCCAAAAGCCATTTTTTGTTGATCAAAATTTTTCATTAAGCCCTTTGGGTTAGTGGGCCACTACCGTTTTTTATGGAATACTCGAGCAAATTATTCGATAATGTGAACTTACATCAACTCATTGAATATCCACAAATCCTTTCATAATACGAGATTCAACCTTGCCGGATGTTACCTGACAGCGATGTTGGTCTTGTTGATTTAAGCCGATTCGAGTCATGAAATGAAAGATATGCGCGAGGATTACTCGGAAGCTCAGTCGGGCGAAAGACAGTCCCTGGGGTCTGCAAGAAACCAGAGGGTGTCCGAGCTTGCCAAGTTTCAGGCATTCTATGACCTGGCGGTGGCTATGACGGCTAATAGAAGCCTGGATGAAAATCTCACTCTGGTAGTGACCAAGGCAGTGGAGCTTCTAAACGGTGACGCATCGTACATAGCTTTACGTGACGATGAGGATCGCAGTGTTTACATGCACACGGTTTTTGGAACTAGAACTGAGGGATTCAAAAATATAAGGATTCCGTTCGGCGCCGGGATTGGTGGCAGGATTGCGACAACCGGCGAACCTTACATTGTGGAGGATTATTTCGAGGAGACCGAGCCTCTTCTTCACGACATAGTTCGAGCTGAGGGTCTGGTTTCGGGTGTCGCCGTCCCGATACAGATAGAAGGCAGGAACTTAGGCGTTTTGTATGTGTTTAACAGGACCAGGAGTTCGTTTACTCAGTCTGATGTCAATACACTCTCTCTGCTGGGCAACCTTGCGGCAGTTGAAATCACCCGTAATCAGACAAAGGCTCAGTTGCAGCAGGCTCGCGATGAACTGGAGGATCGGGTCCGGCTGCGCACAGCTCAACTCCAGGAATCAAAGAGGTTGCTTCGCGTCGAAACTGTCCTCAGGGAATCATTGGAGGAGAAAACCCGTGAACTTAAGGACGCAAACGAACGACTGCTTCGCGAAATATGTGAACGAAGAAAAATTGAGGACGCCCTTAGTGAAAACCAGGAGAAATTCAGGCGCCTTTACGTTGAATCAGTTAGAGCCCAGGAACTTTACAGGTCTTTGTTAGATTCATGCGCAGACGCTATTGTGGTCTACGACATGGATGGAAGAGTAAAATATGTTAGTGATTCATTCACTGCGATGTTCGGTTGGACTTTGGAGGAGCTTGTAGGCAAAAGAATTGATTACGTTCCTGAGTCGGAAGTGGAGATTACGAGGGAACGAATAGACGAGGTGATTGAGAAGGGGATACCGGGCAGCGGATTTGAATCCAAACGTCTGGCAAAAGACGGACGAGTAATTGACGCGAGTCTGAGCGCATCCCGATATCATGACCACAATGGTAAGCCAGCCGGTTTATTGGTAATTCTGAGAGACATAACTGCTCGCAAACGAGCTGAACTAGCGATTGCGCAGTCCGAACGTCAACTGAGGTTACTTTCCGCGCAGTTACTCAAAGCCCAGGAGAATGAACGAAAAAGAGTCGCAAGAGAGTTGCATGATGGTATTGGTCAACTGCTGAC
>DAIRTK010000085.1:0-4418 GCA_036803945.1 Synergistaceae bacterium | reverse complement strand
CTCTCGAGCATATAACCTATCTTACCAAACTGTACGAAATTCTAGCACCGACCCGCTTGCCAACTGCTCGCCCATGCTTGCCTATCGCTTGCCAACTGACTCCAACCGATTTGCAATCGACTCCCGACCGACTCCATACCGGGAATACGGTAAGGGGCGGTGGGCCTGGATTTCATTTTATCTTGGAATTGGGAGAGATGGCTGATGATGGGGAAGCAATGAGAAGCGATTCGAGCTAAAGCGTATTGGGCATACGTTGAAGCGAAGGATCGTGAACTTTGCAATGTCAGCACTGCCATATCTCCCAATTCCAAAACAAAAAAGGCAGCCTACACTTTCGCATAAGCTGCCTTTTTACTGTCTGGCTCCTCGACGAGGACTCGAACCTCGAACCTAGTGGTTAACAGCCACCCGCGCTGCCGATTGCGCCATCGAGGAATAGCTTGCCGAGAACAGAAAACTCGACGCAGAGTATTATAACATTGATTTCCGTTTTGACAACCACCTTTTCAAGTTTTTGGCATATACTTTCTCTGTATATTGATTACGAATCATGAACGGGGGCAGCCTTTATGTCTTTGATACTCATAAAGAACGGAATGGTCGGTAAGGCTGAAGGGTCTTTTCGCGGGGATGTGCTTATAGAGGGCGAAAAGATAAGGGAGGTCGGCGTTTGCATTGAAGATGAGAGGGCTTCCGTTGTCGATGCCGAGGGGTGCTGTGTTGTGCCCGGCGGGGTGGACCCGCATACGCATGTATCTCTTGTCTCTGCCGGAAGGAGCGTCTCGGACGGTTTTGAAGCGGCTACCAAAGCTGCAATATGGGGCGGTACCACTACTATAGTCGAGCATCCCGGCTTTGCCCCCGAAGGTTCGCCTCTTGCCCTCCCTGTTGAGGATGCAGTAAAAAAGGGGAGTGCCTCTTCGTACACAGATTTCGGGGTCCATCTGGTCTTTCAGGGAACAAACAGCTTTGAGCAAGAAGAGGTAATGGAGCTTGTCGGCCGGGGACATGCGACAGGGAAGGTCTACACTACATATGACGCCCGAATGAAGGAAGAACAGATCATTCCGCTGATGGGGATGATGGAGAGGGCGGGGGGACTTCTCCTCTATCATGCTGAGGATGACGGGGAACTGAAACGCATGAGATCGGACTTTGAGGGGAAAGGCATGACCCGAGCCCCCGTTTGGCCGCTGAGCCGGCCTGACCGCTGTGAAGCTGATGAGGTCGCTCGGATATCCGCACTTGCGAAAAAAGCTGGTGTGCCGAGCTACATCGTTCACCTTTCGACTGAACTGGGACTTCGGAGGATATTGGAGGCAAGGGGATCGGGAGGCAAGGTCTATGCGGAGACCTGCCCGCAGTACCTCTGCCTTACGGATGATCTTTACAGCGGAAGCAACGGGCTGGACTTCATCATGGCGCCGCCTCTGCGTAAGAGCGAAGACTGTGATGCGCTCTGGAATGCGCTTGCATCCGGAGATATAGATACAGTCGGGACGGATCACTGCTCCTTCAGCAGGGAGTCCAAAATACTATTCGGAAGCGAAAACGTCTTCAGGGCTCCCGGAGGCATACCGGGGATAGAGACCAGGATGCCGATACTCTTTTCCGAGGGTGTAATGAAGGGGCGGATCTCGCTTGAGCGCTTTGTCGCTCTGACCTCGACCGCTCCGGCAAGGATAATGGGGCTGAGGGATAAGGGACGGATAGAGCCCGGAGCTGACGCAGACATCGTTATCATCGACCCTGAGGCAGAGAGGGTGCTTTCAAAGGAGAGCCTGCATCAGAAGGTCGATTACACTCCCTTCGAAGGAATGAGGGTGAAGGGGCTTCCCTCCCATGTATGGCTTAGGGGAATGCCTATGCTGGATGAGGGGGTCTTCACTGCCGACTCGCCTTCGGGGAAGTTTGTCAGGAGATATTTGTAAGCGGAAAAGTTTTAAAAATAGAAAGGGCCCCCGGGACGTCCCGGGGGCCGAGCTTTTTGTCTGTCAGAGCTAGAGTCTTTTCCAGACCTCTTTGGAGCATTCCCTTGCCTTTGCAAATATCCGCTCCCTGTCGAGCTCTGTAAGTTTCCTGTCTTTCATGAGTACCTTGCCGTTTGCGATCGTCGTCACGACGTTCCTTCCGGAAGCCCCGAAGAGCAAATGTCCGTTTATGTTTTTTTCGCTTATTGCCGTCGGCGGAATGTAGTCCATGATAATCATGTCCGCCGCGTAACCCTCTTTGATCATTCCCAGCTTAACGGGGAAGCACCTCTCTGCGATCTCCGCGTTGTTGACGAAGAGCATCTGCGGAAGTTCCCCCCAGCCTGCGTTGGGGTCTTCCGACGAATGCTTGCATAGGGCATTGCCGAGCCTGTAGGACTGGATCATGTCGCAGAGATAGCCGTCTGTACCGAGGCCTGCAAGAAGGCCCTCCCTGACCATCTCCCTGATGTTTGCCGAGCCTACGGCGTTGCCCATGTTGGATTCGGGGTTATGGACTACGGCTGTATCAGTCTCTTTGATTATATTTCTTTCATCCTCGTCTACATGGATGCAGTGAACGAAGATGGATTTTTCTCCTGTGATGCCGTGATCCCTGAAACGTTCCACTATCCTTTTGCCGTACCTGGCGACTGAGTCCTTTTCATCCCCAGGACCCTCGGCGACGTGGACGTGGAAGCCCTCGTCCCTTCCCTCCATCGCCTCGGCGCACTTTTCAAGGGTCAGGTCTGAGAGGGTGAAGGAGGCGTGGAGGCCGAACTTGCCGGATATCATCGGGTCGTTCTGCTCTTCGGCCCAGTCGATGAAGGATATGTTTTCACGTATTCCCTCATAAGCGATCTTTTGTCCGTCCCTGTCAGAGACCTCGTAGCACAGAGAGGCTCTTATGCCTGCCTCGCGGGTCGCCTTGGCTATTTCACAGAGGCTTCCGGTTACTGCGGCCGGGCTTGCGTGGTGGTCGATGACTGTCGTGCAGCCGCACTTGATGCAGTCGACAAGAGCGGTCATCGTGCTGTAGTAGGTGTCCTTGAGGGTGAGCGCCTTGTCCAGCTTCCACCAGAGCCTCTCAAGTACCTGTGAAAAGTCCTTTGCAGGTTCACCCGGAGGAGTCATGCCCCTTGAGAATGTGCTGTAGAAGTGCATGTGGGAGTTGATAAACCCGGGCATGATAAGTCCGCCCTTGGCATCGATGAATTCTGCCTCGGGGTATTTTGTGCGCAGTTCGGATGTCGTTCCCACCATGAAGATCGCGGAGCCCCTGATCGCGGCGCAGCCATCCGGAAGGAAAGGAAGATCGGGATCCCTTGTGATAAGTTTTCCGTTTCCGACGAGAAGCATTTTCGTCACTCCCTTGCAGAGATTTTTCCTGAAGATGGGTAAGAGTGTGCAAGAGGCCCCCTTGGAAAAGGAGGCCCCCATGTTGGTCTATTTCAGAAGGGCAATTGCCTCAATTTCTATAAGCACGTCTTTGGGAAGCCTTGCGACTTCAACGCAGGACCTTGCCGGAGCATCCTTTGTGAAGTACTTTGCGTAGACCTCGTTGATCCTGCCGAAATCGTTCATGTCCTTGATGAAAACGGTGGTCTTGACTACATCTGAAAAATCGAGCCCCTGGCTTTCCAGTGCACCCTTCATATTTTTCATGGCCTGCTCTGCCTGTGCCGCTACATCACCTTCGACTATGGTCATAGTCCTGGGATCGAGAGGGATCTGTCCCGACAGGAAGAGGAACCCCCCCGCCCTGACACCCTGAGAATAAGGCCCGATGGCCGCCGGAGCCTTGTCTGTGCTGATGATCTCTTTCATGTTTAACGCACCTCTTTCTGATGGTTTCTTGCCCAACAATACCTGTTGTCTATTTTACAGCATAGCGTGCCCGAGGGGCACGTTGCCGCAGAAACATCGGCGGGAAGTGCGGCTTTTCAAGCCGCGAGAAGTGGCGATCATATCGCCGAGAAGAGCCGGCACAGCCTGCGGGAAGCAGTTGTAAAAGCAGGCGGGGAGTGCGCCCGCCGGAGAATTCGCGACAGTTGTCGCTGGAGAATTTGCTCGCTTCGCATCGCTGTGAATTTGCAACGTTTTGCGGTGCTCGCGTTGCGGGGAATTGACCCATAAATCTTAAAGACTGAATTCACCGCCGGATGGGACTCCCGGCAAATTCACCAGCGACGATCCTTGCGAATTCTCCGCGACTGGTGTTGTCGCAAATTCTCCGGCAGGCGACTTCGCCGCCAGCCTTCCTAAGTCAGTGCCGCGATAGCCCGGCAGAGCCGGCGGGAAGCAGTTGGAAAGGCAGGCGGGGTGTGGGGTTGTGGGGAGTCAGTTGGGAATCGGTTGGGGAGTCGATCGCAAATCGGTTGGGTAAGGCGGGGAAGTGCGGCTTTTCAAGCCGCGAGAAGTGGCGATCATATCGCCGAGAAGAGC
>DAIRTK010000084.1:0-4689 GCA_036803945.1 Synergistaceae bacterium | reverse complement strand
TTCATCATTTGAATAATATAACACAGGGAGGCATTGCCTGGGCAATGCCTCCCTGTAAGCAGACAATAATATGATTTTCTATTTCTCCATTATCTCTTTTTCTTTTTCGGCCAGCATTTCATCAACTTTTTTGATAAATGCGTCTGTCTGGTCCTGAGCTTCCTTCTGGTACTTCTTCAGATCGTCTTCTGTTATCTTGCTTTCCTTTTCCATCTTTTTAAGGGAATCTATAACATCCCTTCGTACGTTGCGGATTGCTATCCTTGCCTCTTCAGCGGATTTATTGACTATCTTAGTCAGTTCTACACGGCGGGCCTGGGTAAGTTCAGGCAGATTGAGGCGGATCGTCTCACCGTCGTTCTGCGGATTGATCCCCAGGGGAGAAGCCTGGATGGCTTTTTCAATTGCTTTCATAGCAGTTTTATCCCACGGGTTGATCATTATCTGACGTGCTTCCGGAACGCTGACAGTTCCCATATTCTTAATAGGTGTTGCTGTTCCGAAGTAGTCGACCTTTATGTCTTCTACAAGGGCCGGATGAGCCCTTCCCGTCCGTATTCCCTGAAGTGTTCCCTTGAGAAACTCAAGCGTCTTTTCACTGCGGGTCTTTAGGTCTTTGATCATATTTTGAGGCACGCAGATCACTCCTTATAATATTAATATGCCGCCTGCCCGGCAGGCATTCGATCAGTTTAAAGGCCGGACACTGAATTTTCCGGCATGAGGCCGTCTGACCTGCACAATAGTATATACCAAATTTCTCTTAAATGTGCGTTTTTGTTGGATACAGCAACCCTTTTTGCCAGTGCTTTGCTTAGTACTGCAGGATCAGATGCCCGCTAAGACTGATCGCTTACAGTAGATCCTATGTCCTGTCCTTCAATAAGCAATTTTCGAAGGTTGCCCTTTTTGTGAACGTCAAAAACAATTATCGGTATCTTGTTTTCCTGGCAAAGGGAAAATGCAGCTGCGTCCATGACCTTGAGCTGCATCCTCAGCGCATCCATGTATGTAAGCTTTGGAAGGCGCTTTGCGTCAGGATATTTCTCCGGGTCTTTGTCATATATGCCGTCGACCTTTGTAGCCTTGATGAGACATTCTGCGCCTATCTCCGAAGCCCTGAGGGCTGCTGTAGTGTCAGTGGAAAAGTATGGTGAACCTGTTCCTGCGGCAAAGATGACTATCCTTCCCTTTTCAAGGTGGCGTATTGCCCTCCTGCGGATCACGGTCTCTGCGACCTGCTTCATCTCAATGGCAGACTGTACCCGTGTGGGCTGCCCCAGACGCTCCAGTGCGTCCTGAAGTGCCAGCGCGTTTATTACTGTGCCAAGCATACCCATATAATCGGCCTGTGCCCTCTCAACACTTACTGTCTGCGCGCCCCGGATTATGTTTCCTCCCCCTACTACCATTGAAATGGCGACACCTTCCCTCGCTACCTCAACTATCTCCTCACATATCCCCCTGATAGCTTCGTAGTCCAGTCCAAAATGTGCATCGCCCGCAAGTATCTCTCCAGAGAGTTTAAGCAAAACACGGTTATATTTACGCTCCATCAGAGCACACTCCCTTATTATATTTTTATGAAAGTTTTACTGCCTGATTCCATAAAGCCGCATAATATGAAGAAAGAACTGCTGTAAAATTTGTCAACGCGGGTATAAAGCCCCATTGTCTGAAAAAAGCTAAAAAAAGAGCGAGGGGGATCCCCTCGCTCCTATATAAATAATTTAACCTTCGATGATAAAACGGGAGAAACGGCCTATTTTGATGTTTTCTCCGATTTTGGCGATGTTCTCGATAACGAGATCCTTTATCTTCTTGTCGGAATCGCGGATATACTTCTGTTCCATAAGGCAGTTCTCTTCGTAAAACTTATTGATACGGCCTTCCGCGATCTTGTCCAGCATCTTTTCCGGCTTGCCCTCTTCAAGAGCCTGAGCCTTTATGACTTCGATCTCGTGGTTCACTACGCACTCCGGAACATCTTCCGGCAGTATATAGCCCGGGTTGGCCGCAGCGATCTGCATTGCTATCTCGTGGCCGAGGTGCTGGAACTCTTCTGTACGGGCAACAAAGTCCGTCTCGCAGTTAAGCTCGACAAGAACTCCGAGTTTTGCGTTGCTGTGGATGTAGCTGAATATCATACCCTGCCCGGCATTGCGGTCTGCTTTCTTTGCCGCCTTGGCAAGCCCCTTCTCGCGAAGGTAGTCAACTGCCTTATCTATATCGCCGCAGCACTCTACGAGCGCTTTTTTGCAGTCCATCATACCAACTGATGTGCGTGCACGAAGTTCAGATACAAGTCCTGCTGTGATGTCTGCCATTGTTAGTTAGTCTCCTTCCAGCCTTTCTGCTCTTCGATCGCCTTCACCGCTACCTTGTCGATCTCTTCGACAACGGGGTCAAGCTCTTCGGGCATTACAGGTGCTTCTTTCTCTTCAACTGCCTCTTCTTCGTCATTTACCCTTTCTACTCTTGAATCCTGTCCCTGACGGCCTTCGATGAATGCATTGGCCATAAGTCCGACCACCAGCTCAATTGCTCTGATGGCGTCGTCATTTCCGGGGATCGGGTAGTCGATTACATCGGGATCGCAGTTTGTGTCTACGATAGATATTACGGGGATGCCAAGCTTGTGTGCCTCAAGGACCGCGATCGTCTCACGGCGCGGGTCGATAACGAAAAGGGCATCGGGGATATCCTTCATCTCCTTGATGCCGGAAAGATACTTCTCAAGCTTGTCTCTTTCCTTGCGGAGCTGGATGATCTCCTTCTTCGGATACTTGTTGATAGTACCCTTTTCTTCCATTTCCTGAAGCTCTGTCATGCGGGTGACCCTGCGGCGGATAGTCGCAAAGTTTGTGAGAAGACCGCCCAGCCAACGCTGGTTAATGTAGTACTGTCCGGCTTTAAGCGCTTCTTCCCTGATAGGGTCCTGAGCCTGACGCTTTGTTCCGACAAAAAGGATCGTTCCGCCGGATTTTGATACTTCGCGGACAAAATCGTAGGCCTTTTCAAGTCCTTTGACTGTCTTCTGAAGGTCGATGATGTAGATGCCGTTGCGCTCGGTGAAGATGTATGGCTTCATCTTCGGGTTCCAGCGCCTGGTCTGATGTCCGAAATGAACACCGCACTCAAGCAGCTGTTTCATGCTTACTACTCCCATGTGTATCCCTCCTGTTTTTTCCTCCAGACGCTTCATCCCGTAAAAAAACCCATCCGGGCAACATTTTTCACGATCCGCGCCTGTGTGTTTTGCACCGCTCCCCAGTATAGCATGGAGATATTTGTTTTTGCAAGCTTTCAAAACTCTTTTATATGATTTTTGACCGGCCTTTATAAGCAGCTTTGAAAATATTGCTTCGCCGGTTCAACACTTCCCCCACGGACAGGCACTGAGGCAAATGCCGCAAACGCTGGATCCATAAGTTTCATGATTTTTTTTCAGAAACGCTTTGCATGCATCCCGGTCGACTCTTTCACTCACGTCCTGGCCCATTTGCCACTTACGACCCTTGATCGCATCAGCGGGACATGCCTTCTGACAACAGGTACAGTCACCGCATTTAGATTCCATCGGCATACCGCATTTCAACGGAGCGTCACAAAGAACTGTTGCCAGACGCTGCATCGGACCCCTGTCAGGAGTGATCAGACAGCAACTCTTCCCGATCCAGCCAAGGCCGGCCAGGTGTGCAGCCGCGCGATGGCTGAAAATACCGTGAAGCCCCTCTTTTGCGACCTTACTGGCTGTGATGGGAAAAGCTCTGAACTCTCTCTCCTCAAGCCAGTCGGTTATGCGCATTGTCATCGTATCCAATGCGATGTTAGCAACATCATAAAAACGGGCATAGCTTTCTGTCGGGCCCTTGGCTGATATTTCCCTGATAACAGCAGAAGGCATGTTCAAAGCCAGTGATATAGCAAATGGATAGTTATCCCATGTATTTCCGTAAGCTTTTCGCAACTCATCAGCGTACGGCCTGAGATCGGCGAAACCGACCTTACCTGCTCCTATGGACAGGGCATATCTACTGAGCTCATCGCTTAAATCAACATTATTGCCATGCATTTCCAATACCCCCTTAAACAGCTTAGCTGATCGGACAACAAAAATTTTTTCAGCTGAAAAGCATCCCGGCAAGGCCGGCAGACCTAATAGTTTCTCCTGTAAAGGTATCAAGGATATCCTTTCCTCTGACGGCATAGATCCGCCACGCTATCTTGACCATTCCCTCGGTCACGGAAACATTTCTGTTCCTGATAATCTTTTTCCAGCTTTGGAAGTCCGCGGGCACAGCACCATACTCGGCAAGTTCTTTTGCAAGGGATGGGGAGACCTTAAGTTCAAGCCGCTCCTCTTCATCTGACTCGGGGACGAAGTCCATCTCCAGATCAACACTCTTTTTGTCTACAAGCGTTGTCCTTCCGTTATAGCCGTCTACGATGACGACCTGGTAAAGATATCTGGGGCCGTGCATGATGCTTCTTTCCAACATCTCAACAGGAGCGACATATACAGGGACAAAGATCAGTTTGTCTCCCGGCTTGGGCTTTTCCTTCATAGGCAGATATCCGCAGGGCTGGGGGTCCATTCTTTTATCCTCCGGTCTTTAAGGATTGGACTTACTAAAAGAGTGCTTTCTGCAGGGGGTCCAGTGACCCCATGGCACCCAAAAGACACCG
>DAIRTK010000083.1:1806-4942 GCA_036803945.1 Synergistaceae bacterium | reverse complement strand
AACATCTGGGCGATACCTACTCTCGCATGCAGTTGCCCACATACTACCATCGGCCCGAGACGGCTTAACTGCCGGGTTCGGTATGGAGCCGGGTGTTTCCCGCCCCGGTGTCTTCACCCAGAATATCTAATCACTCAAGAGTGCACAGGGAATAAAGGTAAAGGAATCGGATGATTAGTACTGGTCGACTCAACACCTCACGGTGCTTACATCTCCAGCCTATCTACGTCCTCTTCTCGAACGATCCTGAGAGACCTAGTCTTGAAGCGTGCTTCCCGCTTAGATGCTGTCAGCGGTTATCACTCATGAACTTAGCTACTCAGCTACTGCCGCTTGCACGACAACTGATTCACCAGAGGTCCACTAACCCCGGTCCTCTCGTACTAGGGGCTACCCTTCTCAAGTCTCCTACGCTCGCAACAGATAGGGACCGAACTGTCTCACGACGTTCTGAACCCAGCTCACGTACCGCTTTAATAGGCGAACAGCCTAACCCTTGGGACCTGCTCCAGCCCCAGGATGCGATGAGCCGACATCGAGGTGCCAAACACTGCCGTCGATGTGAACTCTCGGGCAGTATAAGCCTGTTATCCCCAGGGTAGCTTTTATCCGCTGATCAACGGCCTTTCCACTCAGGGCCGCAGGGTCACTAGGGCCAGGTTTCCCTCCTGTTCGACCTGTCAGTCTCACAGTCAAGCTGGCTTTTGCCCTTACACTCTATGGTTGATTTCCAACCAACCTGAGCCAACCTTAGCGCGCCTCCGTTACTCTTTGGGAGGCGACCGCCCCAGTCAAACTGCCCACTTAGCACTGTCCTTGCGATGCTTTCCACATCCACAAGTTAGTACTCCGTTGTATAGAGGGTAGTATCCCACCGTTGGCTCCCCCGATCCTGGCGAACCGGGTTCTCTGCCTCCTACCTATCCTGTACACCATACAACAAAGCACAATACCAAGCTACAGTAAAGCTCCATGGGGTCTTTCCGTCTAGTTGCGAGTTCTGGGCATCTTCACCCAGACTGAAATTTCACCGGGTCTCCTGTTGAGACAGTGCAGCGATCGTTACGCCATTCGTGCAGGTCGGAACTTACCCGACAAGGAATTTCGCTACCTTAGGACCGTTATAGTTACGGCCGCCGTTTACTGGGGCTTCGGTTCAAAGCTTCGCTTGCGCTAACCTTTCCCCTTAACCTTCCAGCACTGGGCAGGCGTCAGACCCTATACGTCTTCTTATCGAATTCGCAGAGCCCTGTGTTTTTGGTAAACAGTCGCCGCTGCCTTGTCACTGCGACTCCAGTCAGCTATTAACCAACCAGAGTACCCCTTCTCCCTAAGTTACGGGGCTAATTTGCCTAGTTCCTTAACAGGAGTTATCCCGCTCCCCTTAGCCTTCTCAGCTTGCCTACCTGTGTCGGTTTTCAGAACGATTGGCTCAACACTCAACGCTATGCGATGCTTTTCTCGACAGTATGAACTCAACGTTGTTGCTCCCGAAGAAACTCCCATTCGTCCCTCACCCTCCCGCGGTGGATTTCCCTGCCGCGATCATCGGACTCGAAACTTAGACGCACTATGCAACCAGTACGCAACGCCTATCCTCCTGTGTCACACCCCATAACTCGTGCTACGCCAGTACCGGAATATTAACCGGTTTCCCATCGGTTACCCCTTTCGGGTTCCCCTTAGGGTATCGACTAACCCTGGGCGGACGAACCTTCCCCAGGTACCCTTAGGCTTTCGGGGGGAGAGATTCTCACTCTCCTTTCGTATACTCATGCCTGCATTCTCTCTTGTGTCTCGTCCAGCAGCCCTCACGGGTCTACCTTCTCCCTACAACACAATGCTCCTCTACCAACAGTTTCCTGTTCCACAGCTTCGGAGGATAGCTTCAGCCCCCTTACATCTTCGGCGCGGTGAGTCTCGACTAGTGAGCTGTTACGCACTCTTTTAATGATGGCTGCTTCTAAGCCAACATCCTAGCTGTCTTTGACTCTCCACTTCCTTTAACACTTAGCTATCTCTCTGGGCCCTTAGCTGGTGGTCTGGGCTGTTTCCCTCTCGACTACGGACCTTATCGCTCGCAGTCTGTCTCCTGCACTTTGAGTAGAGGTATTCGAAGTTTGACTGAGGTCGGAGGTCGCCCCCCTAGCCCAATCAGTGCTCTACCCCCTCCACTAACCATGCAAGGCCGTGCTTAGACACGTTTCGAGGAGTACCAGATATCACCGAGTTCGGTTAGCTTTTCACTCCTATCCACAGGTCATCCAATAGCTTTTTACTGCTAACTGGTTCGGTCCTCCAGTGGGTGTTACCCCACCTTCAACCTGCCCATGGATAGCTCACCCGGTTTCGGGTCTATCGCAACTGACTCCCGCCCTGTTAAGACTCGGTTTCCCTTCGGCTCCTCCTCTCTCGGATTAACCTCGCCAGTTACGGTAACTCGCAGGCTCATTAATCAAAAGGCACGCGGTCGCACTTTCGTGCTCCCACTTATTGTAGACTCACGGTTTCAGGTACTCTTTCACTCCCCTCCCGGGGTGCTTTTCACCTTTCCCTCACGGTACTTTTCCTCTATCGGTCAGCAGGTAGTATTTAGCCTTAGAGAGTGGTCTCCCCAGATTCACGCGGGATTCCTCGTGCCCCGCGTTACTCGGGATACTGATAAGACTAGCTCCACGCTTTCGCCTACAGGACTTTCACCTTCTCCGGTTTACCTTCCAAGGTAATTCGACTAGCCCTTCGCTTCATCCGGCCCTGTACGGTCAGGCCCGTCAATATCCCTCTACCCCGATTCAGCAACGCCCGTACGCTTACACTGCACCGGTTTAGGCTTTTCCCGTTTCGCTCGCCGCTACTCAGGGAATCTCTTCGATTTCTCTTCCTCTTGCTACTAAGATGTTTCAGTTCGCAAGGTTCGCTTCCCTTTCGGGATACCAGATATCTCTACCTGGTGGGTTTCCCCATTCGGGCATCCGCGCTTCTACGGTCGCTTGCACCTACACGCGGCTTTTCGCAGCTGGCCACGCCCTTCTTCGCCTCCTGCTACCTAGGCATCCTCCGTGAGCCCTTTATACCTTTACCTTTCTTCCTTAACTCGCTCCTATCTTTCTTCCCTATGCACTTTTCAATGACCAGA
>DAIRTK010000083.1:0-1706 GCA_036803945.1 Synergistaceae bacterium | reverse complement strand
ACTCAAAGATGGATAGCAATCCATAAACTCCTTAGAAAGGAGGTGATCCAGCCCCACCTTCCGGTAGGGCTACCTTGTTACGACTTAGCCCCCCTTGCCAATCCCACCCTAAACAAGCTCCCTCCTTTCGGTTAGGATACTCATCTTCAGGTGTTACCAACTCGGGTGGCTTGACGGGCGGTGTGTACAAGACCCGGGAACGTATTCACCGCAGCTTGGCTGATCTGCGATTACTAGCGATTCCGGCTTCATGCAGGCGGGTTGCAGCCTGCAATCTGAACTGGGGGTTGGTTTGAGGATTTCCTCCACATCGCTGTCTTGGTCCCTTCTGTCCAACCCATTGTAGCGCGTGTGTCGCCCAAGATATAAGGGGCACGATACCTGACTTCATCCCCCCCTTCCTCCGCCTCGTCGGCGGCGGTCCTCTTAGAGTACCCGGCCTTACCGCTGGTAACTAAGAGCAGGGGTTGCGCTCGTTGCGGGACTTAACCCAACACCTCACGACACGAGCTGACGACGGCCGTGCACCACCTGTGCTAACTCCACACATAGTGTGGTCGTTCCTCTTTCAATTCACTACCATTAGCATGTCAAACCTTGGTAAGGTCCTTCGCTTAGCATCGAATTAAACCACACGCTCCACCGCTTGTGCGGGTCCCCGTCAATTCCTTTGAGTTTCACCCTTGCGGGCGTACTCCCCAGGCGGTTCACTTATCGCGTTAGCTTTAGCACGGAGGGCTTTCCGCTCCCCACACCTAGTGAACATCGTTTAGGGCCAGGACTACCGGGGTATCTAATCCCGTTCGCTCCCCTGGCTTTCGAGCATCAGTGTCAGAACCGGCCCAGAAAACCACCTTCGTCACCGGCGTTCCTGCCAATATCTAAGGATTTTACCCCTACACTGGCAGTTCCGTCTTCCTCTACCGTCCTCAAGCCTACCAGTTTCAACTGCAAGTCCGGAGTTGAGCTCCGGGTTTTCACAGTTGACATGTTAGGCCACCTACGCTCCCTTTACGCCCAGTGATTCCGGGTAACGCTCGCCCCCTACGTATTACCGCGGCTGCTGGCACGTAGTTAGCCGGGGCTTTCTAGTAAGGTACCATCCCTCTATGTAGCTTTCCACTCTACATAGCATTTTTCCCTTACCACAGCAGTTTACAATCCGAAGACCTTCTTCCTGCACGCGGCGTCGCTAGATCAGAGTTCCCTCCATTATCTAAAATTCCGCACTGCTGCCTCCCGTAGGAGTAGGACCCGTATCTCAGTGTCCTTGTGGCCGGCCACGCTCTCACGCCGGCTATCCGTCGTCGCCTTGGTAAGCCCTTACCTCACCAACTAGCTGATGGACCGCGGGCCGCTCTTCTGCCGATGCTGTTGCACCTTTCTCCTTCCGGACTTATGCGGTATTAGCTGTCCTTTCGGTCAGTTATCCCCCTGCAGATGGTACGTTCCCACGTGTTACTCACCCGTTCGCCACTCTATGTGTTGCCACATACCGTTCGACTTGCATGTGTCAAGCACGCCGCCAGCGTTCACCCTGAGCCAGGATCAAACCCTCCATCCATGACTCATTTTTTTGAAACTCGCTGGATTGCTATCCATTTTTCAATGACCCTTTCCTCTTCCTCGCCTCCGCTCTTCTTCGCGTCAGCAATTCCTATACTACCAGTACCTCCCTTCACTGTCAAGTTACAGATTGGTTTCCT
>DAIRTK010000082.1:0-4991 GCA_036803945.1 Synergistaceae bacterium | reverse complement strand
CCGGGGAAAAGAGGATCGCCCGGCAGGGAAAAGAGCCCCCAGACCACAGTGCCGGAGAGGCCTGCGACGGAAGCGGCAAGCGCCCACTTTGGGGAGAGCGAGCCGGGACGCATTACGGCCGCTGCAAAGGGCAGGAATGTTCCCGATCCCCTGAGCCCCATGCTTATGTAGCTCCACTCAAGGATCATTGAACCTGCGCCTGTAATGCCAGCCAGTGCCGCGGCTGCGACAATGATCCCGATCAACAGCCTGTGGATCATAGCTTCTTTTTCACTGTGCTTATCAATGAATTTTGCCGGGACAAGGTTTTTTACAATGTTGGTGGATACTCCCAGTATTAGGCCGGAGGCACAGCCGATCACAGTTATCAGTATGCCTCCCCATATTATTCCTCCGATGAACGGTGGGAACGAGTCCATTATGAACCGGGAAAGGACTTCATCCGGCCTCATCTCAATGCCCTTTGCCCTAACCGTAAGTCCCACCCACGCTCCGAGAAGACCCATCGGAGGCATCAGCACCGCGGATGCGAAGGCGCCCCTTTTGGCTGTCTCTGCGTCTTTTGCCGCTGCCAGCGACTGGATGTATATCTGTGTTGTGAAGACTCCTACTATCATCGAAGCCAGGTAGCCTATCTCGGGTACAAAGCCCCTCCCAAAAGGATCGAACCATGGATCAAAGGAGAGCCTTGAAGCAACGTATCCAAAAGTGCCTCCGGTCATGATGGCCATTACAAAGCAGGCTAACAGGACGAAATAGAGAAGGATTATCTTCGCTCCTCCAAGCGTGCTGAAGCTTTTCAAGCCTCCCGCGGCTATGAATCCGATTATCGAAAGGCCTGCAATTAGTGAAGCTGAAAGCGAAGAGATGGGGAAAAGGCCTTTCAGCAGGGCTATGCATGAAAGAAACTGCGCGGCTATCGATATAAAAGTGCCAAGTGTTGAGGAGATCGTTGCTGTCAATGATATGGACCTTCCCCAGGAACTCTCTTTCCCGCCGTAGTTTTCAGCAAGATAATCGGCTACAGTCGTAACATTTGAATTCCTGAGCGGAACGGCGAACCTCAGACCCAGCAGGAGACAGCCGATGCCGCCGCCCAGGGTGAACCATATGGCAGTCAGACCGTAGCTGTATGCCATCTGAACGGTACCGACTGTCGAAGCCCCCCCGACAAGAGCACCGAGAAGTATTCCCGTCACTCCGGCAGCTGAAGACTTTCTCCCCCCCAGAGAGTAATCTTTCGGCCCTGAAGCACCGGTTCCCATGAGGGTCCCCGCTCCTACGAAAAGAGCTAGAGTTGCTGCCGCTGCCAGGTAAAATAAAAACAATACTCCACCCCATCTCTTATCAATACGAAGATATATTACCTCTTTTGAAGCCTGAGCGCTATTATATAGCTTGTGGCGCGTGAGCCTCTCTGATATTCTCTATCCGGAGGATGAAAAAATGGCTAAAAAAGAGATGAACAGATATAAATGCAGCGAATGCGGATATATGAGCCTCACAATGGTAGGCAAATGCCCGAAGTGCGGGGTCTGGGGAAGCATGGAGGAGGAAGTTCCCATCAGCATGACGAAGGATGGCAGGCCTGCCGGCATAAAAGCGGCTTCGCCTCTCAGAGGCCTTGACATCGAGGAACAGGACCGTGTTTCGTCAGGGATCGCAGAGCTTGACAGGGTCCTGGGCGGAGGATGGGTCCCGGGAGGGGTAGTCCTGCTTGGAGGCGAACCGGGTGTAGGCAAGTCCACCCTGCTTCTTCAGGTATGCGCCCAGATGGCCCGTGACGGGAAAAAGGTGCTCTACATATCCGGAGAGGAGTCCTCAGGACAGCTTGCGATGAGAGGCAGAAGGCTCGGCCTTATGCCCGAAGGGCTTTACCTTCTCTGCGAGGATGACCTTCCGTCATCCCTGATGGCTGCAGAGGAATATGATTTTGTTGTCGTTGACAGCGTCCAGGCCTTCAGGGCCGACGCAGAAAACGGATGGGCAGGTTCCCCGAACCAGGTCAGGGGAGTAGCCTCAATGACTGTCGAGATGGCGAAGAATTTACGGATCCCGACGGTCATGGTAGGCCACATTACAAAACAGGGGCAGATCGCCGGTCCGAAGCTGCTTGAGCACATGGTCGACGTAGTGCTTCTCTTCTCCGGAGAACAGAACTCGCCCAACAGGCTGCTCAGGGCGGAAAAGAACCGTTTCGGAAGCACAGATGAACTGGGTATATTTGAAATGTCTGAAAAGGGGCTCTTCCCTGTCCTTGATCCGAGCAGGCTCTACTGGGACGGAACGGACCTCGGAAGTTCAGGTGTGGCCATATCAATGGTGCTTGAGGGATCGCGTTCCCTTGCAGCCGAGATACAGGCGCTTGCCTGCAATTCGCCCTTTCCCTACCCCAAGCGGACCTCACGGGGCCTTGAAACGAACAGGCTTCAGCTTCTTCTGGCAGTACTTGAGAAGAGGTGCGGCATCTTTTCAAGAAGCAGCGATGTATACCTGAACATAACCGGCGGACTCTCGCTTCGGGATCCCGCCGCGGACCTCGCAGTATGTGTATCTCTGGCCTCGACGCTCAAAGACATCCCTTTGCCGCCCGATATCTGCTTCATAGGAGAGGTCGGTCTTGCCGGGGAGGTGCGCCCTGCCGGAAGAACCCTGATGAGGCTGAAGGAGGCCTCAAGGCTCGGTTTTAAAAAGGCTGTGATCAGCAGGAGAAGCCCGAAGGACGACTACCCGATGGAGACGGTAAGGGTATCGTCGCTTAATGAGGTTCTGGGGCTCTTTCTGAAGGGTTAAAAACCTTGCTGAGCCGTCGCTGAGCGATAGCTAAGCGGTAGTTAAAAGCAGGCGGTGACTGTATCCGCCGAGGGTAGTACGGCTTGGTTCATGCCGCGGAGAATTTGCAGCCTTCGGGCAGCGGTGAATTTGCTCGCTTCGCATCACGGGGAATTGCGGCCAAAGGCCGCGGAGGTTTAAAAGCACCGTCTTTCCCGAGTGTACCTGTCGGGAAATCCAGCGTCTTTTGTTTAGGGTCTAAAAAGCTAGCCACAGCAAGGATTTAAAGCCACTAGATCCGTCCGTCCTCGATCGAGGCACTCGGGGACGGCGATATAAAAGACTTTCATTCACCGCCGGATGGGTCTTTCGGCAAATTCACCGCGATGCGAAGCGAGCAAATTCTCCAGCGGCCGAAGAAGGACGCGAATTCTCCAGCGACGAATGTCGCGAATTCCCCGCGGCGAAGCTGCTGTCTTTAACGACTGCTGAGCAACCGCTCAGCCACGCTCAGCCATTGCTCAGCCGTAGTATTTAGAAAAGCTGTTCGGCCTTAAGGGGACGGGAGAATAGCTCCCTCATTATCATTTCGGGGGATTCTCCGCCGTAAAGTATGCGGTAAACCCCCTCTGCCAGAGGCATTTCCACATCAAACTTCCTGCTGTTCTCTATTACCGCCCTCACCGTGTAAGCCCCTTCAGCCACCTGTCCCAGCTCTTTTGCGGCCTCGTCGAGCGATTTTCCGCTTCCGACAGCCAGTCCGAGCCTGAAATTCCTTGAGTGCATGCTGTAGCATGTGACCATAAGGTCTCCTACCCCGGCAAGACCGGAAAGCGTCATGGGGTCAGCCCCGAGCTTTTTGCCGAATCTCATTATCTCGGCCAGCCCCCTGCATGCGATGGCCGCAAGCGCGTTGTCCCCAAGCTTCATTGCCTTCGAGATCCCTGCGGCCACGGCATAGATGTTCTTTGTAGCTCCTCCGACCTCAAGGCCGATCACATCCTCTGAAGTGTAGACACGAAAGTTGTTTCCGGTAAGTATCTTCTGCCAGCTTTCAGCCTCCCCTTCCTGAAAGGAAGCAAGCGCAACTGCTGTCGGACATCCGATAAGGACTTCCTCTGCATGGCTGGGACCGGAGAGGGCTGAATAAATATTGTCGGGTGATTCCTCTTCGTGTACTTTATGGAGCAGGTATCCTGTGCTGATCTCAATGCCCTTTGCCAGGTTAAGCATGTGGATGCCTTTTTTGCCGGTTGCAGCGACCTTTCGGCAAACTTCTCTCTCGAACTGGGTGGGTATCGCCATTATGACACGGTCTGAAAAGTTCAGGGCTTCGGCCATTTCCAGTGTGCATTTAATGTTGTCAGGGAGCACTGTATCCCGGAAGCAGAAAGTATTTCTTCCTGTGCTGTTGATCGAATCTGCCTGCTCTTTGTCTATCGTCCACATCAGGATATCATGGCCAAGGTCGGCAAGGTGTTTTGACATCCCTGTACCGAAGCTGCCTGCGCCAAGCATCGTTATTTTCATTTGGGGCTACCTCCGTATGCAGATATTTTTCGTGCATTTCTCGCAATTATAGCTTCAAGCGGGTTATAATACCAACATTCTTTGTGTGCAGGGAGTTTTTTGTAATGATAAGAAAAATTGCAATTTCAGGAATGGTCGCGGCCCTCTACGCAGTTCTCACGATAGCCCTCTCACCCATTTCATTCGGTCCTGTCCAGTTCAGGGCAGCAGAGGCCCTGACCCTGCTTCCCTTTTTTATGCCTGAAGCCATCCCGGGTCTCTTTATCGGGTGCTTCCTTTCAAATATGGCCGGGGGATACGGTCTTATAGACATCCTCGTTGGCAGTACTGCCACACTTGCCGCAGGCTGGCTTACTTATAAAATGCCCAACATCTGGGCCGCCGCGGTCCCTCCTGTGTTGGTAAACGCGGTCCTGGTAGGCACTTACCTCGGGATACTGACAGAGACGCCGGTAATATATTCGGTCATATACATTGGGATCAGCCAGGCAGTAATATGCTTCTGCCTTGGGATACCCTTATGCATGCTTATCGCATCGCGTACCGAGATCTTTGACAGGGAGATGCTTGCCCGAAGGAAGGTCAAAAAGTGGTTAACGGCAGAGAAAAAGAAGACCGGTGCTAACCACTGAAGGCTGTCCTTATCCCGAAAAAGACAAGCACAGCTCCGACAGCGACATTAAGCGCCG
>DAIRTK010000081.1:0-5008 GCA_036803945.1 Synergistaceae bacterium | reverse complement strand
ATCAGCGGAATAGCCCCCGGGCGGGGACACGAATTGTCGGTTGACATGCGGGGCTGGTGTTTCAAAGACCTTCTTCAGATGACCATTTTCCTGTTGCCGGCAGAGCCGCCAACTCCAAAAAACAGTTCATGGCTGAAAACTGACATGGTAATACTATTTAAGTGGCTGATTGACCAGCAGCCAGTACAGCCCGAGGCTGCTCATGGCGCTCACGAATTTGTCAAAGTCCACAGGCTTGACAACGTAACTGTTTACTCCCAGTTCATAGGCCCTCTTGACATCGGGTTCCTCCCTGGATGAAGTAACGATGACAACCGGGATATGCTTTGTGCGGTCATCACCCTTGATGGCCTTCAGGATCTCCAGTCCGTTTACCTTGGGAAGCTTGAGATCAAGCAGAACTACCTTTGGGGGTGAATTGAGACTTCTCCCGGCAAATCTGCCCCGGCAGAAAAAGAAATCCAGGGCCTCCTCTCCGTCTTCCGCTACATAGACATTGTTGGCCAGGTTGTTTTTCCTGAGTGCTCTCAGGGTCAGTTCCGCATCCCTGGGATCATCCTCAACTATGAGAATATCTACTACTTCTTTGTCTGTCATCTGTATACTGTTTTTATTTCTGTGTAATATTTCCTTTTCTTATATCTATAGCCAGCCGGCCTCTGCCATCACACCCACCGTGTCACCTCTCTGCCTGCGGGCTGTCATTCTTTCTGATGTACAGGCAGTGAGAAAAAGAAAGCCGAGCCCTTCCCCGGTTCCGATTCTGCCCAGATCCTGCCACCATGCCTTGTTATTATCCGGTGCACTATAGCCAGTCCGACACCGTTCCCTTCAAACTCACGGTCAGAATGGAGACGCTGGAAAACATTGAACAGCTTGTCAATATATTTCATGTTAAATCCGACACCATTGTCGCTCACCGAGTAAATAATCTCATTGTCACCGGGTTCTGATGTTACTGTTATGACAGGCTGTTCATTCTTTGAAGAGTATTTGACCGCATTTGAAAGCAGGTTTGCAACTGCCTGCCTTATGAGTGATGCGTCGCCTGTTGCATTTGCAAGGTTTTTAATCCTGAATGATATCCTGTTTTTTTCTTCATCTGTTGTTATTTCCTCATATGCTTTACGTACAACAGCTCTCATATTTATTGTTGAAAAGCTTATCCTGCTTCTTCCTACCCTCGAAAAGGCAAGCAGGTCATCAATAAGTGTTCCCATCCGTACGGAACTGTCCTCAATTATTCCGCAGATTCTGCTGCCCTCCTCACCGAGCTGGGTTTCAAAGTCCTTTCTGAGAATTGATGTGAAGCTGTGTACCGCGCGGAGTGGTGCCCTGAGGTCATGTGAAACCGAATAGCTGAATGCCTCGAGTTCCCTGTTTGCCGCCTCGAGCTGAGCTGTACGCTGCACAACCCGCTCCTCAAGTTCCTCATTCAGCCTCCTGATAGCTTCATCAGCAGCTTTCCTGTCAGTTATATCATAAATGTATGCAAAGAAAAGCCTGCTGTCGTTTTTATTGTAAAGCTGTAGATGGACCTCAACCGGGTAGTGGGTTCCATCTTTCCTTCGGTGGATGGTCTCGATTACCGAGATCTTTCTCCTTCCGGACTCAAGAGGAGCAACTGCCTCCCTCAGCTTTCCCTCATCAAATTCAATTGTGATATCAAGCGGGGTAAGCTGCTTCATCTCTTTCATCGAATACCCGAGGTTCCTGAGGGCACCCTTGTTCACATATTCAAAATTATAGGTCTCCGGTTTGAAAATATAGATCTCATTAAGGCTGCTGTCAACGATGTCAAGCAACCGGAACTTCTCCTTTTCGAGTTTCTTCCTTTCAGTAATGTCATTGATGGTTGTAATGAAGTATAAAGGTTCACCCTTTTCGCCGCGCTGAAGGAAAATTGATACTTCGGCCCAGACCAGCCACCCTTTCCTGTGAAAATACCGCTTTTCAAACCTGTACCGGTCATGCGTACCGTCAAGCAGCATTTTTAGCACATGTTCATTCGGCTTTATGTCATCAGGATGCGATATTTCCCTCCAGTTCTTTTTGTTGAGTTCTTTGGGAAGATATCCCAGCATATTGCAGAAACTCCTGTTGACATAAATGTTGCCGTCAAGGTCGGCTATTGAGTTGCCCAACGGTGAGTTTTCAAACAGGTCCCTGAACTTCTTGTCGCTCTCACGCAGCTCTTTTTCGTATTGTCTCAGACTGGTAATATCCGATGCTGAAGAGAGAACTCCCCTCGGATTTCCCTTTTCGTCAAGAAGGAGTTTACATTTCCATGCCAGAAGGCGGGATTCACCGTCCTTCCTTTTCTGCCAGCTTTCCACATAAACAATTTCCTCCTCATTATTGAACAGGGGATCAACAATCTTATAGGTATCCTGGTCACCGACAAAATAGGATCCGGCCTCCTTCCCTATCACATCATCTCCGAAGAATTCATAGCCTGCATTGTTTGCCCAGGTATATATCTTGTTTTCGTCAACCTCCATGATAATGTCAGGTACCGATCCGAGTATTGCTTCATTCCGGGCTGAGATCAGCTTCAGTTCTTCCATGGCCCGTTTTCTTTCAGTTATGTCATGAAGCGTTACAAATACCCTGAACGGGACGGTCTCACCGTCACGGAATTCAGGCTGTGCGAATATGCTCAGCCATATATAATCAAGTGCAACCGGATTGTAAACAGCCACCTCGGTTCTCAGTTCGCGACCTGTTCTCTGTGCCACGACGGATGGATAATTCTCGGGGTCGAGTACATTTCCCTCCTCGTCAATCACCCTCCAGGAAGGATGCCGTGAGGTGCGGCCCAGGAATTCTTCTTCAGTGAGCCCCAGCAATCTCAGTCCTGCCGGGTTGATGTCAGTTAGAGAGCCGTCCGGTATCTGATAAAACACGCCGTGGTCCATACTCTCAAACAACCGGCGGTACTTCTGCTCATTTTCTATAAGCAGTGAAATATCATTTATGCTTGCAATGATGAGTCTCTCATCGTTGACCATGATTAGTTCTGCTGAAAGGATTCCGGTTATAATCCGGCCTGACTTTGTCCTGAACTGTTTTTGCTGTTCATACACCCTTCCCTCATTCAATTCATTAATAAACTCATTCCTGTCATTGTCACTCATCCAGAGATGCAGCTGACCGGTTGTCCTGCCTATAGCTTCCTCATAACTGAAACCTGTTATGCCGGTAAAGCCCCTGTTGACCTCCATGATCGTTCCGTCAGTGTACTTTGTTATCAGGAAGGCATATGGGGATGAATCAAATGCCTTTGAAAACTTTTCTTCCTGGGTAGTGAGTTCTGACATCAGCCTGCGGTTATACATCAGTGCAAGACCGTAAGCGAGGAAAATAAACAACACCTGGTATGCAATGAATACCACCTTTTCAAAGAGACCGGAGGCGAAGTAGTCATTGTTATTGTTACCTCCGAAAAAGAAATCCACAATTCTGACAATATTTACAACCGCGTAGCCGATAAAGATTATCCCGATCCCGGTTGCCAGCTGCCTGAGCCTTTCACTTACCCTGAAGAAGATAAGCCGGATATACTGTGCGGAAAAGATTACCAATGCCACTGCAAGGTTCAATGTTCTCGCAGAAAGGTCAGGTCTTACAAGGGAGAACCATATCTGGATAACCACAAAAAAAAGAATCAGGAAATAATTGGGGATATGGTTATATTTCACCCCCAGGAACCTGCACAGTCCATATAGCCCGGCCAGAAAACTGGCTACAATCATTGTATTTGAAAGTACCATTGAACTCCAGTCAGGTGCCACACCCCTGAGTTCTATGAGTATAATACCGAGGTTCTGAAGCACAAATGCAGCAATCCATTCAGATATCCCCCTGAACCTTTTCGGATTCCGGACAGCGATCAGGATCATGAAGAGTGTAATGGCCATATCAGCTATCACGAAGCTGAATACAATGGCCCTCATATCAGGGTTGATCATAGGTTTCCCTTTTTCCACGGGATTCCGCACCCGTGTCAAATAGAAAGGTAAATCTACTCATATGTTCTTTGTACATTTGAGAGCGATAATCTGAAACGGTTGTCAGATAAATTCCTACAAGAATCGGCGGTTACCCTGTCTGTCTGAGGCTGTGAAATAAAAAATCATGGGCGACCGGTCATGTCTGACTTCTGTCCGGAGGGGCATTGGTTTTGTACTATGCGAGGTTATTATTCAGTGCATACCTGATTATTTCCGCGGTTGTCTTCAGATTGAGTTTCTCAAGTATTCTCGACCGGTATGTGCTGATAGTCTTGGGACTTACTGCAAGCAGCTCTGCAATACCATTGAGCTTATTGCCGGCAGCAAGGAGTTTGATCACCTCCAGTTCACGTGCCGACAGAATATCATGCGGATTCCCGCCAGACCCATCCAGGAAACTGTTGGTAATTATCTCCGCCAGGCCCGAGGTAATGTACCTTTCCCCGTTTGATACCTTTATTACCGCCGAGATGAGTTCTTCAGGCGCACTTGCCTTCGTCAGATAGCCCGAGGCTCCTGTTTTAACAGCCTTGAGGGCATACTGCTCTTCAGGATACATGCTGAGTATGATGACTTTTGAGCCAGGTGATCTCTTTTTCAGATCAGGAAGGATGTCAAGCCCGCTCCTGCCTGGGAGTGAAATATCAAGGAGGATCACATCATACACATTGTGTAGTACCTTCTCAAGAAGCCCGGAACTGTCTGAAGCCTCATCAATGACACCGAACCTCTGGTCCCTGTCGTCTTCGAGAATCTGCCTTATCCCCTGTCTGACAATGGGATGGTCATCAGTTATAATAACCCTGATCATCTGTCTGTTCTGTTTTATTCAACGGTATTCTAACGACTAAAAGTGTTCCCTTACCCTTTTCTCCGGTTATCCTGAACTGACCGGAAATGTTTTTTACTCTCTCCCTGATGCCTGTTAAACCGAACGACTTCGGGTCATTCACCGCTGCTGTCTCTATCCCTTTCCCGTTGTCTTTGATTGAAAG
>DAIRTK010000080.1:0-5073 GCA_036803945.1 Synergistaceae bacterium | reverse complement strand
ATAGGACCTTTACGACAAGAACCTAAAGTGCCGTCGTTCACGAATGCTTCAGTCGGGAATCCAGCGGCTTGGGTTATGACCTTAAAAATGCAGTAGCAGTCTAAATTCAGAGACACTGGATCCCCGTTAAAAGGCATCCGGGGATGACGTGAAAAAGGCTTGTCTGACTCCGTCAGGCTGAGAATTCAAGATTTATGATTCAGGGGCCAATTCACCGCAGCGTGATCCTTGCTGCAAATTTTCCGCCGGAGGAAGTTTTCTCCTGCCTTTACAACCGCTTCCCAATTGCTTCCCGCGACCGTTCTTGTCGCAGCTTTGCGCGCATCTCCATGCCGCACTTCGCCAAAGTATTTAAAGCAATACCGCAATTGGGATTTAGAGCGAGTGATGACGACGCAACCCGAAAAAATTCAAACTAAGACGTATATGAATACGTCGAAGTGAAGGATTTTGAGTGTTGCTAGGTCAGCGCCGCTATAAATCCCAATTGCCCCCAATTGCCTACCCATTTGTTATAATAGGCGAATATGCCAACTTGCAATAAAGGGAGAGGTACACATGGTAGTACTGCCGATCACTACTGTCATGACCGATCTGCGTTCGTCGTTTGACGAGCTGCGTGAAAGTCTTTGACCCGGCTTCACTTAAAACAAGGATAGAACAGCTTCAGAAACTTACAATAGAGCCCGATTTCTGGTCCTCTGACAACGCCCATGAGGTCAACAGGGAGATTTCCGTCCTTCTGTCCAGACTTGACAAGATCGAAAACTCTCAGAACGAACTTTTGGAACTTGAGACCATAGCGGAACTTCTGAGCGAAGTCGATGACGAGGAACTGAACAGAGAATTCTATTCGCGATCAGCTTCCCTTTCTAAAAGCATAGAGGCCTACCAGACCCTGGTACTTCTTGACGGAGAATATGACTCAGGGGATGCGATAATGACAATACATGCAGGCGCAGGCGGCCTTGACTCACAGGATTGGGCGGAGATGCTTTATCGAATGTATATGCGCTGGGCTGAAGCGAACAAATACACCGTAAAACTGATCGATGAGCTTCCGGATCAGGAAGCAGGCATAAAAAGCGTTACAATTTCAATAAACGGAGACTATGCATACGGCTACCTGAAAGGTGAGCAGGGGGTACACAGGCTTGTCAGGATATCGCCCTTTGATTCGGCAAAGCGGCGCCATACAAGCTTTGCATCCGTAGAAGTAATGCCCGTCCTGCCTGACAGTGTAGAGGTTGAAATAAGGCCTGAAGACCTTAAGGTGGACACGTTCCGTTCAAGCGGAGCAGGCGGACAGTATGTCAACATGACTGACTCGGCCATCAGGATAACCCACATGCCGACAGGAATAGTTGTAAGCTGTCAGACAGAACGTTCACAGCATATGAACAGGGCGACAGCCATGCAGGTGCTGCGTTCCAAACTCTTTGAGCAGACGCTCAGGGAGAGGCAGGAACAGCTCGATAATATCCAGGGGGAGAAAAGGACGGTGGCTTGGGGGAGCCAGATCAGATCTTACACGCTGCAGCCCTTCCAATTGGTCAAGGACCATCGTTCAGGATGCGAGGTAGGTAATGTCCAGGGTGTTCTGGACGGGGATATTGACTTGCTTATAATGAGTTATCTCCGGTACATTAAAACAGGAAAACTCCAAAACGGGAGCGATAGCTGAAGATGAAGAAGAGTGTCGGACGGTCCTTAAAAGCACAGGAAAAGCAAATGATAACCCGCGGGCTGCACTGTCCGGGAGATTTTAAGTCCATCTTTTATAGGTATGCTTTCTTATCCATAGTCCTCATTGCACTCTGTTCTTTTCCTGCCGCATCGTTAGCTGCTGAAAAGGTGCAGTTCGTACCCATTGACCCTGTCATGCCTCTTTCAGAAGTCAAACCGGGCATGAAGGCTGAAATAAGGACCGTTCTTCACGGGACAAAAATTTCCCGCTTTCCAGCAACTTTGCTTGGCGTAGTTCCAAGAAAGACAAGCCCCAAAAACCTTATTCTAATAAGAGTCGACGATCCATATGTCAGGGCAAACGGCGGCATAGCTGCAGGAATGAGCGGATCCCCGGTATATGTGAAAGGCAGGCTTGTAGGCGCAATAGGCTACGGATGGCAGTTTGGAGACAACAACCTGGGGCTTGTGACTCCGATCGAAGAGATGGTCAGAGCCTTTAACTGGCCGGATAAGATCCCGCCGTTCGGAGTATCTGTCAAAATCCCGAAAGATCCGATCAGTGCGGATATAAAACCGGAGACAAAGGGAGAAAAAAGTGACGGTCCGACAAAGGATAAGCCGGCATCTGAGGATATAAAAGAAGATTCGGATCCCGGTGATTTTGTAATAGAGGGGATAACATCTGCAGATCAAACATCAAAGGATCTGGTCCCTAAAGAAGAGAACGCAAAGGAAGAGGATGATTCCTCAGGGGAAGATACAGATGAAGCCACAGAAGGATCTGTTTCAGACGATGCAGAGACAGCACCGTCATCTGCTGACATCGCATTGCTTTATGACGAGGAACTCACCCCCCTTGCGATGCCGATACTTGTTGACGGGATAAGTGACAGGATGACAAAAGAGATCAATAAACGCCTTGGTATACCTTTGATCCCGTTTGGAGGGGCATCATCCGAGGGCGCGGCAGTTGATCTTAAATCAGTACCTGAACCCGGTTCTGCGATAGGCGCTTCACTTGCATGGGGTGATATCCAGATAGGCGGCATAGGGACTCTTACCGCGCTTTCTAAGGATGGGCGATTCATTGGTTTCGGCCACCCCATGGTAGGTCAGGGGGCAGTTTCATATCCCCTTACAGAGGCAAGCATACTTCAGGTGATCCCAAGCATGGAGAGTTCGTTCAAACTGGGATATCAGGGGCCTATAATCGGCATTATAACCCAGGACAGACCTGAAGCGATCGGTGGATATGTGGGAAAATTGGCCCCCGCAGTCAGTTACAAAGTAAAATTCACCGACGTTGACACAAAAAGGGAGACTGTAAAACGGTTCCAGACAGCAGCAGATTCATTCACATCACCGGTAATAGGCAGCATGGGCATGCTCGGAGTTATTGACGATCTCTGGGCCCGGCGTGGTGAAGGGACCGCAATACTTAAATACAGATTCTATGGCGGAAATCTGCCGAACGGTTGGGAGAGGCGCAATATATTTTTCTCTGACCGGGACCTCATAAGTTCCCTTCTGAGAGAGTTCGACGGCCTTTCGGAACTGTTCGCGCTCAACCAGTTCCAGGAGATAAGGCCTCTTGGAGTTGAGCTTGAAGTTGAGGTCACCCGTGATCCTAGGGTCGTTTTCATTGAAAAGTTGGACATATCAGGTAAAAAAGATTTTTATGCGCCCGGAGAAAAGATAGAGCTTGAAATTACACTGAGACCCTGGCGAAAAAGATCGATGATCAAAAAGATCCCCGTGACCGTCCCCGAGAACTCCGTTGCCTTCTGTGAGATCCTGGTAAGGGGAGGGGGCATTATGGAGCCTGAGCAGGAGTCACTTGCAACAGGACTGCGGGCGATAACCAACCTTGAGGACCTTCTTAATGAACTCAGCATAAAAGAGACCAACAATCAGATCGTGGCCGAGATCGATGGGCCGCGTTCGGTCGAAAAGGACGGCAAGGAAAAGCCAAGTATCGAAGAGCTTCTTGATGACCGCCTCCAAAGCGAGGTCAGGGCAGAGCGGATCAAAAAGGGCGCTATGGTGATAGTAGATACAAATTACTACGTTGAAGGCCTTCTCAGGAAGATGATAAGGATCAAAAAAGCAGATGCCAAAGATGGTGAGGGGCCCACAGAGGAAGAGGAAGCGATAATGAGGGCTCAGGCCGAGGCGCTTGAAGCTTCAGGCGGAGAGCTCGAAGAGGCCCCGCCGGAAACGGGCGAAGAAACGCTATTTTTTAGAATGAAGAGAAAAAATACAAGATAAAAAATAGCCGCGGTAATCGGTTGGGAGTCAATGGATAGGGACTGTGGCACATAGATCGTGCCACGGCAGTCAATTGGCGATCAATTGCAAATCGGTTGGGAGTCAATTGGAAAGGGCTAAGCCCCTTTAAAGAGAATTTGAACCTTACTCCTCTCCGTCATCCCGGTATGCTCCCGAGCCGGGATCCATGTCTGGTCTTGGACACGGGAACTTGACTTTGTCCCGAAGTGCCCGCCAGCCGTCTTCCTCGAGTGATCCAGTCGGGGGACCAGTGTCTCTAGATTCAGGCTATTACTAGCTTTTTTTTGAACCTAAACAAAAGCCGCTGGACTCCCGATCTCAAAACGCATTCGAAATAGTTCGAATGCTAAGGAGTTTTTAAATGTTTCCTTAGCAGGAAACGGCATTCTCCTGATCAGTGGCGTCCGGGAGAGACGGTGACTTAAGTTCTTAGTATTAAGTTTCTTACAATTGCTCGTCAGTATTCTAATTGCCATTACTCGCCTGCTTTTACAACTGCTTCCCAATTGCTTCCCGCGACCGTTCTTGTCGCAGTTTCGCGCGGCATTACCATGCCGCACTTCGCAATTTTAATATTTGGGAAAATTACCCAAATATTAAAATTAATGCTGCGGTATAGCCGCAAAACAGGCTCAGCATCACCGCGGCAGAGAGCATATCCTTTGCGTGCATCACGTCTTCCCTGTATACGGGTCCGAGAAGCAAATCAATAATTGTCTCTGCTGCAGTATTGATAAGTTCGACCACCAGGGGTAAGAGCCCGGCAATGAATACCGCAAGAATTATTTTAAGGTCCTTACCTCTCCAAACTGCCATAATGACCAGGAGCAAAAGAACTCCGAATTCTCTCCTTACCGCATTTTCAGTCTTGAACGCTGACAATATCCCATTGAGGGAGTATGCGGTCTTGCTTATCAGATTACCGTTTTTCCACTGTTTCATTCTTTATCACCAGGCATCAGGAAAATAAAAATAAGTATATATTAAACATTAACATTTCGGGCTACTTATGGTATATATATAAACTTCAAGCCCCGTGATAATTATATATCAGGAGGAGGATATTATGTTCTCAGATATCGAAATAGCACAGCA
>DAIRTK010000079.1:1394-5239 GCA_036803945.1 Synergistaceae bacterium | reverse complement strand
TCAATGACGGTGAGATGCTGAGCATGAGCTGGTTCGTTGAGGGCGTTGAGGGAACAATACCTAAATAAAGAGACCGGAAATATCAGAGGACCGGTATGTCTTATCAGAGACATGCCGGTCTTTTTTGTTTTTAAGGAAATATTTGGGGGCTTTTGAGATAAGCGAAGTTAGGATCTGCGAAACAGGAGATTTTTATTGAAAACGAAGATTTCTGTGGCAATTTTTTGTTTTTTAACTTTATTTTGCTGATATGCACCGGTTATTATCCGGTTTCTAATGTAAAACCGATAAAAAATAATATACAATACTACGAAATAATTCCGTATTCTTCGGGGGTCTGGGTTTTGTCAAAAAAACTGCTATTTTTTTCTTTTGTCTCATATTTAATGATTTCCATTTACAGCAGTTCCTCATTCGCGGAAGAGACAAGGCTGTATGATGTCGCTATTGCAGGAGCCGGGTCAGGCGGTTGCTCGGCCGCAATACAGGCTGCAAGGATGGGAATGTCGGTCGTACTCATTGAGGAGTCGGACTGGATAGGAGGACAGATGACGGGAGCGGCTGTATCGACCATGGATGACAAGGCCAAGACCCGTACAGGGCTATACCTTGAATTCATAACAAAGGTCGGTGAATATTACTCCGCAAGAAATACAAATTACAATATATGTTACTGGGGAAGCGACACCATTGCATTCGAACCCTGGGTCGGACAGATGATACTCAAAGAGATGCTTTCAGAAGCAGGATTAGTTGATATTATACTAAAGGCAAAACCTCTCTCTGTAAAAGTCGCCGATAATAAAATTCGTTCCATAGCCGCAGAAGTTAAGGGCAAAAATATTACTGTCTCAGCCAAAGTCTTTATTGATGCAACAGAGTGCGGAGATCTGATTGCCATGTCAGGAGCAAGGTACAGGGCAGGCAACTCCATGTCCCCGGAAATAGATAAAAACGCGATAATACAGGACATAACATACCCCGCTGTCATAAAACAATACAAAGAGGGGCTTCCCCCGGAGCTTAAGATTCCCGGACCTCCGCCAGGTTATTCCGATCACCTTTTGAAGTTCAGGATGACGATAAGAAAAAACGGAAGCACTTGGCCAGGAGAATATCCTTTCAGTCCGGTCGTCCATAATGCGTATAGGGCTATCCCCGACACTTCCAACAATACTTTGATCGACGGAGGAAGGCCGGAAACCTGGGCTAAGATCACAAAGACCGCCATTAACTGGGCAAATGACTACCCGGGACAGAACAGCACACTCCCCGGTCTTTCGGTAGAATTCCTCGAAAGTCCCAGTTTCCGTGTTCTTGCAACAAGGGAGGCAATGCTTAAGACACTCGCGTTCCTCTACTATATGCAAACAGAGCTGGGTATGCCTGACTGGTCCGTGGACAACAGACAGGGTTACGGAGGCTGGTTCAGTACAGGATCGGCAGCATGGGCAGATCTTCCTGAAAAATATCTTCCAATACTCTCTCACTTCCCTCCATTTCCATATGTCAGGGAAAGCAGGAGACTGGTTGGGATAAAAACCATGACCGTAGATGACATTTTGAGGGATGAAAAACTTGGCAGGACTCCTTATTCAAAACCCGACAGCCTTGCCCTGGGTGAATATCCAATAGACATCCACGGTAAAAATGAGACTGCTTATCTTGAGACAGACCTTTGTGAAACAAAGGAAAAAATACCTAACGACTGGAATGGTGACGGCGGTCTTTTCCAGATACCATTCGGTGTATTTATTCCGGAAAAATTGGATGGGCTTCTGGCCGCAGAAAAAAACATCTCCGTCTCAAGGGTCGTTAACGGTTCAACAAGGCTTCAGCCGGTGACTATGCTTACGGGACAGGCTGCGGGAGCAATAGCCGCCATGTCTGTGATCCTGAAAGTACAGCCAAGGCAGCTTCGTCCTCTGGATATCCAGACAGAACTTTGGAGATCTAAAACCAGGCTCTCTCTGTTTGACTTTGAAGATGTACCCTATTACTCCGCGTCCTGGGCGGGAGTTGAGGCTGCAATGCTGTACGGATATATGGATCCCCTCTCTGAAAACTTTTTCGGTGTATACGACGAAATGCACTGGATAGAAGTCAGAGACGTCTTTAGGAGAGCCCTCGGGATAGATAAATTTCCAAAGAGAGAACTCCAGGGACCGGTCACGAATAACGATTTTTCTGAATGGCTGGCGGAACTTTTCAAGAAGGACCTAAAAACTTACCAAAGTGTTATAGACGGCCTCGCAGGCGACAAGCCTCTAAGCAAAGGAAAGCTTGCAAGCACTGTCCTGGCGCTGCTAAAGGCTTCACCTGAAAGAAACGAAAAAAAACAATAATCTGAGTTAAATGGCGGACCTTTTAAAATCAAGAGGCCGCTTCTTTTTTGCTTTTTGTCCTCCATTCTTAAAATCATATATATTGAACATAGTTTTGGGTTTCATGTATGATTGGCGGAGATTTATAGTATCCTTCCTGATTTGGCATGAACAGACAATTTGATCGACAAAGGGGGGTGCCGGGATGAAAAAAAATATATTTGCCGCTGTTATCTCTGCATGCCTTACTATATTTGTCTTCTCCGCTTCCGCTGAAGCAGTATCGGTATCCATAATCGCTCCCTCTGAAAAGGAACAGGTCCTTGAATCCGGCAGGGACTTTTATGTTATAGGTATTATAAACCGTCAAGGCATAAGTCCCGGCGACATGCCTTTTGACATAAGGGTAGACATTGCGGAGACAGGACTCGTGAGGGACGGGAAGATCATCCCCGTAAGGACGGTCCGCAGCCGGGTCGATCTCTCGACAGGAATGACACCTGAGAGGAACATATACTACCGTTACACGGGAAAGGCACCATGGGTAAACATCAGCCGGGAGACACTTTGCAGATTTCCTCCCCCTGACCTGGTATACAGGCACGGGGACCCGGACAGCTTTTATGATCCTTCGCTCAAGGCCGTCGTTACAGAAGACCGGTTTGGTGTCCTTATCCAGGGAGGCGTGACAAAAGATTTTGACACAGGATATGCATATCCTGAAGAACTTGGATGGAAGCTTTACAGGATAATAGTTACAGCTGAGGCTGAAGGGAATGTCCTTGCAGTCGCCGAGGCAGATGTTATGTTCGGCACAGTACAGGAGAAGATACTTGCAAGATTCACGCCGGATGAACATATGAGGGAAGTCCTGTCGCTCGCAGAAAAAAAGGGGCTTCGTCTCTATAGGGACCTCTTTCCTGGATACTGGAGGTGCGCTGACGGTTCAGTCTACGAAATACCCCGCAGGTGGCGGGCCAATGATGCACTTGAGTATGTCGCGGGAAAGGTGCACGCGGTCATCTACAATATCAGTGAGAAAAGGTGCGCGGCTCAGGAAGTCGAGATAGGGCGGATGGCTTTCGAGGGATGGCTTGATTCGGATGATGTGATCTACTATCACTACGATATCGGAGAACCATCCCTGAAATTCGGCACATGGTACGGGACAGAGACAAGGAAGGGAAAGCTTGTCCCGTTTGAAAGCGGAGACCGCCTGGAGCTTGCACGTGTCGAGAAAGGCGATATCAAAGACCGCTATTATCCGGAAGAGACTATCGAAACAGTTGACTGGAACATTCATGATTCCGTATCCACAGATCCCGGCATGGCCTTTGCTATATGCGGAACTTTAACTCCTATCCAGCCGATGCTCTCCGAAGTCATCCCGAACGATGACGGGACTTTTGAGGTCGGAAACCGTATCAGCTATATACAGTACAGGTTCACGGACATGATCGACGGCCTTCTGCACGAGGAGTCAAAAGAGGTCTTCCTGCGAAGGAACTACAGGAACGCAGA
>DAIRTK010000079.1:0-1294 GCA_036803945.1 Synergistaceae bacterium | reverse complement strand
TTCTGCACGAGGAGTCAAAAGAGGTCTTCCTGCGAAGGAACTACAGGAACGCAGAGGAAGAATGGCCTCTGGATTCCATATATGAGTTCCGCCACCTCTTTCATCTCCCTGAGATCCTTAACGGCAGGATCCTGACAGTTTACGTTGACGCTTACGATAAAAAAGGTGAACGGGTCGAAGGGACATCAGAAGCTTTTTATCTGCGGGTAAGGCAGCCCTGAACCCCGATATTCCTTGGTGCTTCATGTTGTATAATGTCCCGGTCCATCGTTGATGCAGGAAAGGATCGATGCTAAATAAACCAACCGGCTGATCCGGAAAAAAGACAAATGCTGATCGATCAGGAGAAGATGCCAAAACTCCTGATCCATTTTGCGATGCCTGCCATGGTCGGAATGATAGCAGGAGCCATCTACAACATCGTCGATCGTATTTTTGTGGGGCGGTACATCGGAACGGACGGGCTGGCTGCAATCACCCTCTCATTTCCCGTTATGCTGCTTATGTTCTCTTTTTCCCTTCTTATTGGTATAGGAGGATCCTCCAGGGTAGCAATATTAAGGGGTGCAAGGAAGCAGCGCCCGGCTGAGCAGGCTCTTGCACACACACTTACGCTTCTCGCCGTTGTCGGCTTTGCAGGTATGGGCCTGAGCGTATACGGAGTTGATTCCCTGCTTAGGCTTTCGGGGGCAAGTCACGCAATCCTGCCTCTTGCAAGAACTTACCTGCGGATAATTCTGATCGGGGGTCCTCTTGCTCTTATGGGGCACGGCATAAACTCCCTTATAAGAGCATGCGGACATCCCCGATACGCCATGGGAACTCAGATCCTAGGGGCTTTTTCCAACATATTGCTGGATGCCCTTTTTATCGTAAAGATGGGCATGGGAGTCGAGGGAGCAGCTTTGGGAACGGTCCTGGCACAGGGAGCTGCAGCTCTATGCGGATTGTGGTTCTTTTATTCCGGCTCAAGCCCCCTGCGGATAAGGCTCCATTTCCTGATTAGGCTGAGAATAAAGGTCTTAAAGAAGATATGCGCCGTAGGAAGCTCTCCTTTTATTACAGAACTTTCCTTCGTATTCTATATGACTCTGATGAACAACATGGTAAGAAAATACGGGGGAGATATCGGCCTTTCGGCAATGGGAATCTTCCTGAGCCTTGATTCTATCCTGTTTCTCCCTGCCCTAGCTATCGGCGAGGCTGTACAGCCTGTCATAGGCTACAATTATGGTGCAGGAAAACCGAAAAGAGTCATCAGTGCGATAAAATATGCCCTCTTACTGGTTACATC
>DAIRTK010000078.1:0-5321 GCA_036803945.1 Synergistaceae bacterium | reverse complement strand
TCGAGTCCGTTGGCCTTGATCCCTTCGCGGAGGGCTTCAAGGACCTTATCGGATCCTCCCGAGGCACATCCTGTTCCTCCGCAGACGAGTACGTGGCTTCTGAAAGTTGCCATATCCTTACGCCTCCTATTCAGGTCTTCCGATGACTTTTTCCTCGACGACGTTGCCGTTTACGAGGTGGTCAGCGATTATGCGGGGAACATCTTCGGGCTTCAGGTTTCCGTATGTGACTCTGGGTTCGCCCGGACGGACTATATCCATAAGCGGCTCATTCTGGCACATGCCGATGCAGCCGGTCGTCTCCACGGAGACGTCCTTGAGCCCGCGTTTTGCTATCTCATCCATTGCAGCCTCCATTATCTTTCTTCCCCCTGCGGCTATTCCGCATGTTCCAAGTCCGATAATGACCCTGTACTTGCCTTCCTTTCGGGCGGCAGTTTCAGCGATAGACTTCTCTCTAAGTTTTTTAAGTTCCTCAAGATTGTTGATCTTAGGCATATTCTGTCACCTCCCGCTCTATTCGTATTTTGAAAGCATGTCGGGAACCTTGTCCTTGGTAAGGCGACCGTGGGTCTCATCGTCTACCATTACGCAGGGTGCAAGTCCGCATGCTCCTATACATGCAACAGGCTCTATCGTGAACCTGAGGTCGGGAGTCGTTACTTCGCCTTCCTGAAGCTTAAGTTCCGAAATGACTCTCTCGAGGATGCCAAGGCTTCCCCGGACGTGGCATGCCGTTCCGCGGCACACGCGAATGATATGCCGCCCGCGGGGCTTCAGGTGGAACTGCGCGTAAAACGTTGCTACTCCGTAGAGCTCTGCAAGAGCGACCTTGGTCTCCTCTGAAATAGTGACCATGGCCTTGTCGGGCAGGTAGCCGAATTCATGCTGCACCTTCTGAAGGATAGGGATGATACCGCCTTTCTTACCCTTCCATGGAGCGACGATATCTTTCGTCACCTGTGCAACATCCTTTGTTGCTGTGGACATCTCGTTTCCCCCTTTAAACGTATACTGTAAGCGCATATATAAGAAAACCCTTCCATGAGGAAAAGATATTATCCTATGCGCGCGCAAACATCCCTGCGGATAGTTCCACAGGGAGAAAACCCAGAAAAGTGAATTTAAGTTCCGGAATCAGCCAGCCTGTCCTTGTTTCCCCAAAAACAATTATCGGACAAGTTTGCGAAATGAAACACAATCTATGCGAAGAAGTTTATCAGTAATTTATGCAAAATACAAGCCGGCAACAAGGGGAAGATATCCTGTAACCCTTGAAACAGACAGGAAAATAGAATGATTCTTTATAAACTTAAGCTATCAAAAAAAATAATGATTAGAAAAAAACAAAAGTGAGCATTTTTACGTAAAATCAATGATTTCTAAAGTGAACTAGAATAAAGGATAAATATCAGAAAATAATTTTAAAAAGTTTACCGAATGAATATTGTTCAATTTAGATTTGTTTAGGCTGTGATTTTATGCAAGTAAAACTACTTAAATCTGATCAAAATATACATATCGTACCGATTGTACTTGTCATATTCTCTGCGAGAAGTATATAATTCACCTCAGTTTGTGTTTTTTTTCTCAAACTGTTTTTAATAAGATATTTAAATCACAAAGCGGTGTATAATACTGCTGTGTGATATTTTCTGCGCTCAGTCCCCCGAAAAGTTCGGGGCATATATAAAGGTGAAACAGACTTCCGGGGCTGGAGGGCTTTGGAAGATCATAAGGAGGGTGCGTTTATGGTAGAGAATAAGTCAGAGAAGTCCTGGGAGCAGCTGGACCAGCTTCTGAACAGGTACCGGGGCACAAAGGGCAGCGTGATACCAGTGCTGCAGCAGGCTCAGGAGATCTTCGGGTACCTACCGAAGGATGTCCTGATCAAGATCAGCAAAGAGATCAACGTTCCCATCAGCCATGTGTTCGGTGTAGTCACATTTTATGCACAGTTCCACCTCGAGCCCCGTGGAAAGAACATTATAAGGTCATGCCAGGGAACGGCATGCCACGTCCGCGGAGCCAAGGCAGTCCTCAATGCGATCAGGGAAAAGCTTGGCCTTAAGGATGGTCAGGTCACTACCCCCGATCTTGAATTCACGCTTGAGACCGTTGCCTGTATAGGGGCATGCGGACTTGCACCGTGTCTGATGATCAATGATGATACTCACGGAAGGCTGACCGCCGAAGCGGTAGGCCCTATGCTCGATAAGTACCACAATAAGTAAGAGAGGCAGGGGATATCAATGACGATAAAAAGCCTTGAAGACCTCAGGAAGATAAAAGCTGAATCACAGCTTCAGACAAAAGCACGCAAGAACAACGACACCCAGATCATTATAGGGATGGGGACCTGCGGCATCGCTGCAGGCGCACGCGAAGTAATGACCGCAGTACTTGAAGAGCTTGCCAAGCGCAACCTTAACAATGTCTCAGTCCTTCAGACCGGATGCATCGGAATGTGCCAGAAAGAGCCCCTTATGGATATTGTCCGTCCGGGCGAAGACAGGGTCACATACGGCCCCGTATATCCTGTAGACGTCCCGCGCATCATCGCTGAGCATCTTGTAAACGGAAATATCGTCGAGGATCTTGTAGTGGCTAAGATCCCTAATAAAGAATAGGATCCGGGGGAGGAGTTTACGATGGCTCTTGTGAGAGCTCACATACTGATTTGTACCGGCACCGGCTGTACCGCATCCGGAGCTAAGGATGTGCTTGCCAAATTTGATGATGAACTTAAGGCAAAAAAACTGCGGGAAGAAGTAAGCCTGGTTGAGACAGGTTGTCACGGATTCTGCGAGGGCGGTCCCCTCGTTATCATTTATCCTGAAGGGACATTCTATACGAGAGTTAAGCCCGAAGATGTTGCTGAAATAGTAGAAGAGCACATACTTAAAGGAAGAATAGTCTCCCGTCTGCTCTTCAAGGAACCTCTGACTGCTGAAAAAGTCCCGAGCTACGATGAGATCGCATTTTACAAAAAACAGCACCGCCTGGTCCTTGCAAACTGCGGGCATATAAACCCTGATTCGATCGAAGAATACATTGGGGCTGACGGATACGAAGGCCTTGCGAAGGCGATTCTCACAATGACACCGGAGCAGGTCGTCGAAGAAATGAAAAAGACAGGACTGCGCGGACGTGGCGGCGGCGGATTCCCCACGGGTATGAAGTGGATGTTCTGCTCAAAATCGCCCGGTCCGAAAAAGTATGTAATATGCAATGCAGACGAGGGCGACCCCGGTGCATTCATGGACCGCTCGCTCCTTGAGGGCGACCCCCACGCGATCCTTGAAGGTATGGCTATCTGTGCCTACGCTATAGGATCTGACGAGGGCTATATCTACTGCCGCGCTGAGTACCCTCTGGCAATTAAACGCCTGAAGCAGGCTATCGCTCAGGCTGAAGAGGCGGGACTCCTTGGCGAGAAGATACTTGGGACCGATTTTAATTTCACACTGCATATCAAAGAGGGAGCAGGAGCATTTGTCTGCGGAGAAGAGACCGCGCTTATGGCGTCCATCGAAGGCAAACGCGGGATGCCGCGTCCCCGCCCGCCGTTCCCTGCGGTAAAGGGTCTATGGGACAAGCCCTCCAACATCAACAACGTTGAGACATTTGCAAACGTACCCTATATCTTCAGGGTCGGAGCCGAGGAATACGCCAAGCTGGGAACGGAGAAGTCAAAGGGCACCAAGGTATTCGCACTTACCGGGAAGATCAACAACACGGGTCTTGCTGAAGTGCCTATGGGCATCACGATGCGCGAGATCATCTTTGAAATCGGCGGCGGCATAATGGGCGGTAAGAAATTCAAGGCCGTACAGATAGGCGGACCCTCCGGCGGATGTATTCCCGAACAGCTTCTTGACACCCCGATCGACTATGACTCGCTGATCGCCGCAGGAGCGATGATGGGATCCGGAGGACTCGTCGTAATGGACGAGGAGACCTGCATGGTCGACGTTGCCAAGTTCTTCCTTAACTTTACCCAGTCTGAATCCTGCGGAAAATGCACACCATGCCGCGAAGGAACGAAGCGCATGCTTGAAATGCTTACGGACATAACTGAGGGTAAGGGGAAAGAGGGCGACATAGAGAAGCTTGAGAAACTGGCCAAGTCTATCAAGGCAGGAGCTCTGTGCGCACTGGGACAGACGGCGCCGAACCCGATCCTTTCGACTCTGCGTTACTTCAGGGATGAGTACGAGGCCCACATATACGAGAAGAGATGCCCGGCGGGAGTATGCACAGCACTGATCGGCTACAAGATCACCGATAAGTGCGTAGGCTGCGGCCTCTGCAAAAAGGTATGCCCCGTAGACGCGATATCCGGAGAAATAAAAGGAAAGCATACGATCGATCCGGATAAGTGCATTAAGTGCGGAGCCTGTATGGAAAAATGCCCGTTCAAGGCGATCATCCGCGGTTGATTCCGGCTGAGAGGAGAGACAATAGATGGAACTGGTAAAGGTAACTATAGATAATAAAACAGTGTCCGTACCGAGCAGTTATACAGTGATCGAAGCTGCTCAGGTCGCGGGTATACACATCCCTCAGCTCTGCTACCACTCTGAGCTGAGCAAAGAGGGTGCATGCAGGGTCTGTGTCGTCGAAATTGAGGGGGCCCGCGGACTTGGCGCTGCGTGCGTTTATCCCGTATCAGACGGAATGGTCGTGCACACGAACACACCGGTGGTCAGGGAAACAAGGAAGACGGTAGTCGAACTGCTTCTGGCCAACCATCCGCAGGACTGCCTTATCTGTCAGAAGAACAACAACTGTGAACTTCAGACGATAGCGGCGGACCTTGGCATCCGCGAAATACCTTACACAGGAGAAAAACGAGTCGCCGAGAAAGATGAATCCAATCCGAGCATAGTACGGGACCCTGAGAAGTGCATACTTTGCGGCAGATGCATAAGAGCATGCCATGAGCATCAGGGACTTGATGTCTACGCATTCGTGAACCGCGGATTCAAGACCCTTGTTGAGCCTGCATTCAGCTATGGACTGGACCAGGTCACATGCACGTACTGCGGACAGTGCGTTGCGGTATGTCCGACTGCCGCCATCTGTGAAAAGGATGACACAGAGAAGGTCTTTGACGCACTCGGAGACCCCGGCAAGTATGTTATCGTACAGACAGCTCCTGCGACACGCGTTGCCCTCGGAGAGGCACTCGGCCTTCCTGCGGGCGAGATAGTCACCGGCAAGATGGTAGCTGCGCTCCGCAGGCTGGGCTTCAACAAAATATTCGACACGGACTTCAGCGCAGACCTCACGATAATGGAAGAGGGACACGAGTTCCT
>DAIRTK010000077.1:0-5330 GCA_036803945.1 Synergistaceae bacterium | reverse complement strand
TCATCCTTTATTTCATGATTACCTCCGGGGCCTGGCTGGCATATCTGATCTATCCCGCCAGGTGGTTCAGGAGGTTTGCAATTGCCGCAGATGTTGTTTTTGTTCCCGGGGTAGCTGCCGTTGTTTTCCTTCCGGTAAGGATCTTTTCATGGTCAGTTTTCGGCATACAGGCTATAGCAATGTTAGCTATGCTTTACGCAGTCTCGATGAGCATCAGGGGCATCATGAAAGGCAACCGGAGAGACATCCTGTACCTTCTGGCATTCCTGGCCATCTTATTCGGATTGGTATCTGACATTCTTATGTCAAACGCACTGGAAGAGAACCAGCAGCTTTACATCCTGTCATTCCTGATCCTCATCTTCGTGCTGATTCAGGCAACCCTTCTGATAGCTGACTGGGTAAGAAGGGGCAAGGAGAGGGAGAAACTCTCGGGGCAACTCGAGGAACTGAACCACAGTCTCGAGAGCAGGGTTGAAGAACGCACCAGGGAGCTCACGGATCGCACAGAAGAGCTTAATGCAAGGAATCAGCAGATCGCCCTGCAGAATAAAAAGCTCACCGAGACGATAAGCCTGAAGAACAAGATTTTTTCTGTGATAGCACATGACCTGCGAAGTCCCGTGGTGAACATCCTCTACACCCTCTACCTGCTGAAGGAGGAGGAGTTCCGTGACCGGACAGAATCACTTGCAGACTCATGCATTCAGTACTCCCAGCAACTCATCAGCCTCCTCGAGAACATGCTGGTCTGGGGAAGGGGCCAGGAAGACATGATAAAGTATGCTCCTGCCGAGAATGACCTCGCTGACATAATCCTGACCAACATCAGCATCCTTAAAGACAGCGCTGACAGGAAAAACATTGACCTTAATTTCACCCAGGTTGGCAGATCAATCGGCTGGTTTGACAGGGACCTTGTTGACATAATAATCCGGAATCTTCTCACAAATGCAATTAAGTATACATATCACGGCGGAAAGGTGACAGTTCATGTGAAGGAGAGGGAAGAGTCTTCCGAATGGGTGACCATAAGGATCTGTGACAACGGGGTCGGGATCACTCCCGAACGTCAGAAGAGGCTCTTCACCGGGCATGAGATTGAGTCAACGCCAGGCACCGATTCCGAAAAGGGAACCGGGATAGGCCTGAGGCTCGTTTATGAGCTGGTGGCATTGAGCAAGGGGACCATCACCGTGGAGAGCACTCCCGGCAGCGGTACCTGCTTTACCGTGATACTGCCCGGCTCTGACCAGGCATTCAGGCTCCGGTAAGCGCTGACAGCCCTTTCAGATTGAGAAACCTAACCTCCCTGCGGTCAACGGAAATAAGTCCCTCCTGCTCCATCTCACCGATTGCCCTGGCAAGTGAAGGACGTGTCACTCCGAAATACTCTGAAAGCTCCTGCTGCGGGCGGTCTATGACCACACGGCCTGTTGAAGCGCCTGGCAGCGAAGAAATATAATGTGCAAACTTCCCCTTGATTGTATGGAATGAATGAAACCTGAGACGGCCCGAAAGGAACTGTGCCTTACCGCAGATAAACGAGAGGTAGTTTGACAGTATCCGTTTGTTACCGGCCATCATTGCAAGGTAATCGTCCTTGTTGATAATCAGTAACTCGGAATCAGAATTGGCTATCACGGTCACCGGGTACCTCGCTCCTTCACCGAAGAGCACGGCAGCAGCAAGCGCCTGAGGCGGATTTATATCCTCAATTTTCATGGTGCGTCTTGAAAGATCTGACATTTCTCCCCTTACGCTGCCTGAAAGCACTATCATCAGTGAGGTTATCTCTTCACCTGCGAGTGCGGCAACAGCTCCTGCATGATAAAACCTTACCCTGAAATTGACTGCAGCTATCAGCTTTTCTATTTCTGAATCAGTCAGTCCCCTGAACAGCGGGGAATTACTCAGTACCGGAAAACGCATTAATCTCTTTTTTTGGTTAAATGTAGAAATAATTCGTAAATTGTAACATATGTTACAAACCACAATCAGTGATGAGGATACCTTTGCATCATAAAACTGAGACAATAAAATGCAAAGAGACATTATTAAGATAGATGAGGAGAAATGCAACGGATGCGGCGTTTGTGTACCCAACTGCCACGAAGGTGCTCTTCAGGTGATTGACGGCAAGGTAAGGCTGGTATCTGAGCTGATGTGTGACGGGCTCGGGGCGTGTATCGGACACTGCCCGGAAGGCGCCATCACTATCGAAAAGCGTGAGGCTGAGCCATATGACGAGATCGCTGTTATCAGTGAAATGGTAAAGAAGGGTCCGAATACTGTTATAGCCCATCTGAAGCATCTGAAAGACCACCACGAGTACGGTTACCTGGAGGAAGGAACCACCTGGCTTGAGGTTCATGGCAGTGAGCTGTCATTTGATGCTGCTGAGGTTCTTGATGCAGTCAGCGGTAAGCAAGGGCAGGCCCAGGCAGCAGGAGGGGCTCATCTTCAGCACCAGCATCAGCAACACCAGCACGGGCACCGGCATAATAGCGGCGGATGCCCGGGCAGCACTGAGAGGCTGATAGCACCTTCACCCGTCTTCGGAACAGCATCGGCAGAATCACCTTCCATGCTCACCCACTGGCCTGTGCAGATGCACCTGGTCAACCCCAACTCACCCGCATACAGGGGAGCTGACCTGCTCCTGGCAGCAGACTGTGTGGCATTCTCCATGGGCTCGTTCCACAGCCGTTTCCTGAAGGGTAAAGCGCTGGCAATAGCATGCCCCAAGCTTGATCACGGAACGGAAACATATATAGATAAACTGACTGTCATGATAGATACAGCAAAAGTCAACACCATCACTGTGCTGATGATGGAGGTTCCCTGCTGCGGCGGACTGTTGCAGATGGTCAGGGCCGCACTCGCCAGGGCTTCACGCAAGGTACCCGTCAAAACAGTCGTAGTGAGTATCGAAGGTAAGATACTGCAGGAGGAATGGATGTAGAATAAAAGTACAAACCTGAATATAAACCCAAAAAAAATCAAGAGATGAGTATGTTTTGTTACCAGTGCCAGGAGACGGCAAAAGGAACCGGATGCGTCGTAAGAGGCGTATGCGGCAAGACTGATGATGTAGCCCAGATGCAGGACATGCTGGTGTGGATTGCCAAGGGAATATCAATCCTTGGTACCATTGCACGTCAGAACCACTATTCCAATGCAAAGGTTGACCGCTTTGTGCAGGAAGCTCTCTTCACCACAATTACCAACGCCAACTTTGACAGGGTGAAGATCACTGAAAAGATTCATGAAGGTATAGCTCTCAGGGATAAGTTTGCCGGCGAGATGAAAGCTCACGGCATCACCATCCCCGGCAACCTGAACGAGTGTGTTACCTGGAAGCCCGTCAGCGAGGCTGACCTCGTCAAAAAGGCTGCTGAAGTAGGCGTTCTCTCAACCCCCGACGAAGATGTCAGGTCACTCCGCGAACTGACAACCTACGGTGTGAAGGGTATGGCAGCCTATGCAGAACATGCAGGCAATCTGGGATTCAACAGCGACAGTGTTGATGCGTTCATCCAGAGGGCTCTGGCAGCCACTACTGACGACACCCTTTCTGCTGATGAACTTGTGGCTCTCGTGCTTGAGACCGGCAAACATGGTGTGGAAGTGATGGCCCTCCTCGACAAGGCAAACACTACCACCTATGGCAACCCGGTGATATCAGAGGTCAATATCGGTGTAAGAAATAATCCTGCCATCCTCATCAGCGGTCATGACATGAAGGATATGGAGGAATTGCTTCGCCAGACAGAAGGGACAGGAGTGGATGTATACACCCACAGTGAGATGCTGCCCGCCAACTATTATCCTGCATTCAAGAAGTACAGCCATTTCGTTGGCAACTATGGCAATTCATGGTGGAAGCAGACAACTGAGTTCGAGACCTTTAACGGCCCGGTCCTTTTCACCACCAACTGTATCGTCCCGCTTCGCGACAGCTACCGTGACCGTGTTTACACAACCGGTTCATCAGGCTATCCGGGCTGCCCCCATATCCCTGACAGGGAGCCAGGCAAGGAAAAGGATTTCTCAGCCATCATTGAACATGCGAAGAGATGCCCGGCCCCGACAGGTATTGAAGAGGGTACAATCATCGGCGGTTTTGCACATAACCAGGTTATTCAGCTTGCTGACAAGGTTGTCGACGCAGTGAAGAGCGGTGCCATCCGCAAGTTCTTCGTCATGGGCGGATGCGACGGACGTATGAAGAGCCGCGACTACTACACCGAGTTCGCACAGAAACTGCCGAAAGATACGGTTATCCTTACTGCAGGATGTGCCAAATACCGCTACAACAAGCTGAAACTCGGGAACATCAACGGCATCCCGCGCGTCCTTGACGCAGGCCAGTGCAACGACTCCTACTCACTGGCAGTCATCGCCCTTACCCTCAAGGATGTCTTCGGCAAGAACGATATCAACGAACTGCCCATAGCATACAACATTGCATGGTACGAGCAGAAGGCCGTAATCGTTCTCCTCGCACTGCTCTACCTCGGCGTGAAGAATATCCATCTCGGACCCACACTCCCGGGGTTCCTTTCACCCAACGTCGTGAATGTCCTGGTGGAAAAATTCGGAATAGCAGGCATCACCACCCCAGATGAGGATATGAAAATCCTGCTAAACTAAATGTCACATAACTGATGTCTGCCCTGCCTCCGGTAGTGGCAGACACGGAAACTGGCAGATATCTGGAATCGTCCCCTTCGCGGGGACGATTCTTTTTTTGCACAGGAGCATATTTATTGTATGATATTTACGCACATTGTTATTATTAATGTGCAAAAACCATTATCTTGGAAATATCTAAATTAGCGGTAATAGATCTTTAATTTTTTAAGCCATGGTCGCAACTTCAATTTTTGGGAGGACCGCCGTACTGATCGGTCTTGACATCGGATCAGTTTCCCTGAACAGTGTTGTAATGGATGAAGACTACAACATTCTTGAAGATTATTATGATTATGTCCATGGCAAACCTTTCAATGTACTGTATGACAGGCTCACCCGCCTTCTCCGTGATCATCCTGTCGCTACCCTGCGGGGCCTGGCTGTCACCGGCTCCGGCGGGAGGCTGGCCGCTGATCTCATCGGCGGCCTCTGTGTCAACGAGATAATAGCCCAGGCCACGTCGGCGTCAAGGCTCTTTCCTGATGCCCGTACTGTGATAGAGATAGGGGGTGAGGATTCCAAACTGATAATCCTTGAAAGGGAACAATCAGATGATTACCCCAGGCTGGTTGATTTCGAGATGAACAGCATCTGCGCGGCAGGAACAGGTTCATTTCTTGACCAGCAGGCAA
>DAIRTK010000076.1:0-5348 GCA_036803945.1 Synergistaceae bacterium | reverse complement strand
GGAGAATTTGCTCGCTTCGCATCGCGGTGAATTTGCAGCGTCAACGCTGCGGAGAATTTGCTCGCTTCGCATCGCGGTGAATTGGATCCTAAGTCTTTAAGATTTAATTCTCCGCGACATAATCAAGTCGCAAATTCTCCAGTGAACATGGTTCCAAGTTCGCGAATTCACCGCAGCGTTGACGCTGCAAATTCCCCGCGTCATCCGTGACATTGCAAACTGAATCTGCAATGTCACGGATGACGCATTCTTTTAAAAGCTATATATTATCAAGGTTGTATTCCCTTAAAAGGAGTGACTTGATGTCCGAGGAATTTAAGCTCTTTTCACCCTGGCCTATGTCCGGGGATCAGCCCGAGGCTGTAGAGAGGCTGGTCAGGGGATTTGAAAAGCCCGGTGCCGTACAGACCCTGCTTGGGGTCACAGGCAGCGGGAAGACGTATACTATGGCGAATGTCATCCAAAGGCTGCAGAGGCCCACTCTTGTCATGGCGCACAACAAGACGCTGGCTGCGCAGCTCTACAGCGAGTTCAAGGAATTTTTTCCGGATAACTCCGTCAATTACTTTGTCAGCTATTACGATTACTATCAGCCTGAGGCCTATATGCCGGCACAGGACATATACATAGAAAAGGACGCTTCGGTGAACGAACGGATCGAGAAGCTCCGGCTTGCCACTACCAAGGCACTTCTTGAGCGTCGGGATGTGATAGTCGTGGCCAGTGTCTCCTGCATCTACGGACTGGGAAAGAGAAAGAACTATGAGGATGCCATATTCCGCTTTGCGGTCGGGGAGCAGTGGGACCGCCGGACCTTTATGACGAGGCTCCTTGACAACTACTACCAGCGAAACGATCTGGTCCTCCAGCCCGGGAACTTCCGGAGCAGGGGAGAGTCTATGGAGATCTATCCCGCATACAGCGACACAGCCGTAAGGGTCATCTTCTTCGACGACGAGATAGAGCGGATCGAGGAGATCGACCCGGTCAGCGGAAGGGCGATATTAAGCAAGGAGCATACGGGGATATTCCCGGCACAGCACTATGTTACATCATCCGATGCGATAAACAGTGCCGCAGAACATATTGAGAGAGAGCTAGAGGAACGGGTCGCCGCCCTTGAGTCCGCGGGCAAGATCGTCGAGGCCCAGAGGCTGAAGATGAGGACCAGGTACGACCTGGAAATGCTGCTTGAGGTGGGCTACTGTTCCGGGATAGAGAACTATTCCCGTTTCCTTGACGGCCGTGAGCCGGGAGACGCGCCGGGAACTCTGATGGACTTCTTTCCTGATGATTCACTGAAATTTATTGATGAGTCGCACATGACCCTTCCACAGGTAAGGGGAATGTACAACGGCGACAGGGCGAGGAAGGAAGTTCTGGTCGAACACGGCTTCAGGCTTCCCTCATGCCTGGACAACAGGCCCCTTAAATGGGAAGAGTACGAGCCGCTTCTAAAGAACGCACTCTTCATTTCCGCCACACCGGGGGATTATGAGTTCGCCCATTCAGGGCAGGTGGTGGAACAGCTTATACGCCCCACAGGGGTAACAGACCCGATCGTCGAGGTCCATCCCGCAACGGGGCAGGTGGATGATCTTCTGGCCGAGGTCCGTCCGATCATAGAAGCGGGTGAGCGTGTACTTATATCGACACTGACAAAGCGTTCGGCCGAGGATCTTGCGGAGTACATGGCCGGGCTCGGCATAAAGGTACGTTACATCCACTCTGAGCTGGACACGTTTGAGCGGGCCGAGCTGCTCAGGGATCTGCGCCTTGGCGTCTTTGCAGTTCTTGTCGGGGTCAACCTGCTGAGGGAAGGCATAGACCTGCCGGAGGTATCGCTCGTCGCGATCCTTGACGCCGACCGCGAGGGATATCTGAGGTCACACAGGTCGCTGATACAGATGATCGGAAGGGCGGCCAGGAACCAGGCCGGCAAGGTCATACTTTACGCCGACAGGATAACGGACAGCATCGGTGCGGCAATGAAAGAGACGGAACGAAGAAGAAACCGCCAGATAGCATATAATGAAGAACACGGAATTACTCCTCGGACAATATCAAAAGCCGTAAAGGACCTCCTGCCCGCAGAACTGCTGGAGGAGAACGGATACGCAGGGATGAGGGCTGCCTCCCCCCTCAGAGGCGGGGATAACGCTCCGGACATACATGAGCTTGAAAGGCAGATGTGGTCCGCGGTCGAAAAACTGGATTTTGAGACGGCTGCGGAGCTCAGGGATACTATCAGAATATTGAAAGGCGATGCGAAAATTGGAACAAAGCATAAAGATCACAGGGGCAAGGCAGCACAATTTAAAAAACATAAACGCAGAAATTCCTAAGAACAAGCTTGTCGTGGTGACCGGGCCTTCCGGCTCCGGCAAATCCTCCCTCGCATTCGACACAATATATGCAGAGGGGCAGAGGCGCTATGTGGAATCGCTCTCCTCATATGCGAGGCAGTTCCTGGGAATGTCGGACAAACCCGATGTCGACGACATAAGCGGGCTTTCCCCGGCCATATCGATAGAACAGAAGGGTTCGGGCCACAACCCACGCTCCACAGTCGGGACAGTGACGGAAATTTATGACTATCTGAGGCTTCTTTTCGGACGAGCCGGCACACCGCACTGCCCAAGCTGCGGCAAAGAGGTCCGCCGTTACAGCGTGGACGAGATAGTTGACAAAATATACAGGGATTATGACGGGATGCCTCTTGAGGTTCTTTCCCCCCTGGTAAAGGGGAAAAAGGGCGAGTATAAGAATCTGCTGCTCAAGCTCCGTCAGCAGGGTTACTTAAAGGCCAGGGTGGACGGGACCGTACTCTGGCTTGAAGAGGAGATCGATCTAGACAGGAAGAAGAAACATACGATAGAGTGCGTCATTGACAGGCTGAGGGTAAAGGAGGAGAACCGCCAGCGCCTCTCGGAGGCTGTGGAGATGGCGATGAAGCTCTCGGAAGGATTTGTGCTGCTGATATCGGAGGGCATGGATGATCTTGAGCTGACAGAAAAATATATCTGCCCGGACTGTGAGATAAGCCTTCCCGAGATCGAGCCGAGGCTCTTTTCTTTCAACAATCCCTACGGTGCCTGTCCCGACTGTTCGGGACTGGGCGTACACCTGCACTTTTCTGAGGACCTTGCGGTCAATCCCGACTATCCTGTCGGTGAAGGGGGATTCATCCCCTGGAAAAATATGAAGTACATGATACAGAAGGCTGAACTTCTGGCCTCCCGCCACGGATGGGATCTATCGAAACCCTTCAGGGAGCTTCCGAAGGAGGCCCAAAATGCTCTCCTTTACGGAACGGACGAAGTCATCCCTATGATATTCAGCGATAAAAACGGCGACTGGGAGTACAACGGACATTATCCCGGGCTGCTTCCATGGCTTGAAAAGAGGTTTGGGGAGACGGAATCTGACAGTTACCGGGAAGAGCTCCTTCGCTACCGGACGGAGGATATCTGCCTCTCATGCAGCGGAGCGAGGCTGAAGCCGGAGGTCCTTGCCGTGACCCTTGGCGGATACAATATTGCTCAGCTTACCGAAATGCCCATAGAGGAGCTTATCAGGGTCCTTGACACCATGGTCCTGGGTGCCAGGGAGCAGAAGATAGTCGGACAGGCTCTTACGGAAGTACGCAAGAGGCTTGCGTTCCTGAATAACGTGGGAGCCGGATATCTGAACCTTTCAAGGCGTGCCGACACACTGAGCGGGGGGGAGAGCCAGAGGATCAGGCTTGCGACCCAGATCGGTTCTCAGCTTACAGGCGTACTCTATGTTCTTGACGAACCAACGATAGGTCTGCATCCAAGGGATACCAACAGGCTTCTTGATACCCTGAAGGACATAAGGGATATCGGAAACACAGTCATAGTGGTCGAGCATGACAGGGATACGATGATGGCCGCAGATTACATACTGGAACTCGGTCCGGAGGCGGGAGAGAACGGCGGTGATCTGATCGCGTGCGGAAGTTACTCCGACATATTGAACGGAGACTCGCCTACAGCCCTCTACCTGAGGGGTGAGGCGGACGGGACATACAGGCCGAAGCCCAAGAGAAGGAAGCCTAAGGGAAAGATAAAGGTAACGGGATGCCGTGAGAACAACCTTAAAAATATTGACATCGAGGTGCCGCTTGGGGTCTTTTCCGCACTGAGCGGAGTCTCGGGCTCAGGAAAGAGCACATTCCTCTATGAGATACTTTATAAGGGGATGAAGGGGAAGTTCGACAGGGAATACAGGGACCGTGCAGGTAAATTTGACAGCATATCAGGCTATGAGTCCCTGAAAAACGTAGTGCTGGTCGACCAGAGTCCGATAGGACGCACCCCCAGATCGAACCCGGCCACATATACGGGGGTCTTTACCCCGATCAGGGAGTTTTATGCACAGCTTCCCGAATCAAAACTAAGGGGATATCTGCCGGGGCGTTTCAGCTTCAATGTAAAGGGCGGCCGCTGCGAGTCCTGCAAGGGAGACGGCGAACTTAAGGTCTCCATGCTCTTCCTTCAGGACGTATATGTAAAATGCGACGTTTGCAGGGGGACGAGGTATAACAGGGAGACGCTTGAAGTAAAATACAAGGGCCTCTCGATAGCAGATGTCCTTGACCTAACGGTCGACGAGGCTGCCGAACATTTCAAAGACATTCCGAGGATCGCCAACAAGCTGAGGGTAATACAGGAGGCGGGGCTCGGTTATATCAAACTGGGACAGCCCGCGCCGACACTGAGCGGGGGAGAGGCCCAGAGGGTCAAGCTCGCAACGGAGCTGGGCAAGAAGTTCAGGGGGAATACCCTCTATCTTCTTGACGAACCGACTACCGGCCTTCACTACAACGATGTAAAAAAACTGCTCAAGCTTCTGCACAAGCTTGTGGACCATGGAAGCACGGTCCTTGTCATAGAACACAACCTCGATGTGCTTGCATCCACGGATCATATTATCGATCTGGGCCCGGAAGGGGGACGAAGGGGCGGGGACCTTATCGCCAAGGGAACGCCCGAGGAGATCGCCGCATCGGACGGTCCGACAGGAAAGTATCTTGCAGAATTTTTCAACGACACGAACGCTTTGCAATTGGGGCATCTCGGAGCCCTGGTTTAGCAACACTCGAAGTCCTTCGCTTCGACGTATGACCAATACGCCTTAGCTTGAACTTCTTCGAGTTGCGTCACCATCATCTCCGATCTGCCCCAATTGCGGAGAGTACTTCCGCGGGGGAATTTGCAGCTGAGAAACGCTGCGGAGAATTTACAGGACTTTGTCCTGTGGTGAATTCGCGACATAGGAACCATGTCGCTGGAGAATTTGCGACTTGATTATGTCGCGGAGAA
>DAIRTK010000075.1:0-5497 GCA_036803945.1 Synergistaceae bacterium | reverse complement strand
GTCGCCCTGACAAGTTTTGTCAGGTATTCCCTGTCGTCAGTCGACGTTATCAGAAACGAGGGTCTTGCACCATCGTATGCCGGGGCTTCACAAACTTCTTTAAGCAATTTGCGTCCGGCATCTGTTTTTTTAAGAAAAAACTGACCGTCACAGACAAGCCCGATGACTTTAGAGTCGCAGTATAGTGCATACTCGCCGAACATCTTTCTGTAAGTTATCTCTCCTGCATCGCCCAGCTGGTCTGCCAGGTAGACCATATAATCCTCAGATGTTGACATGCGCAGCACGCCCCCTGTCAGTACTATGGAGTGATGTCCTCTATCTCCTGCTCCTTCACGCGGTCAAGAGGCAGATGCCTTATGCCTGATGCGGCCGGTGAAAGATCCAGCCTTTTCAGGTCTATCATCCTGACCTTGCGGTTATGCTGAGTATGATAATAGTAGACAAGGTTTCCTGTGTCCATCGCGCTTGTCCATATAGTGGAGCTTCGCATCCCGTCCTGCTTCTGAAGCTCTGTGACAGTTCCCTCCCCCGATGCAAGGGGGTGGTTGAAATTGTCCATTATGCGGAATATCTCGTATACAGTTTCAGGTCCGTCGGGAGTCTTTCGCGCCAGCATCGTCTGAGCAGCGGCCCTGATGAAGCGGGATGGGGGAGTTATGTCCCCGGGCATTCCAAGAAGTCCGCTTCCTCCGCCCAGTGGCTCAATAGTCAGTTCACCCAATTTTTTAGCGGGATAAGGCTTAACAGAGAGGTTGACGTAGTTTCTGAGGTTGGTGAGGTGCCAGTCGAAACTGGGAGCGTTAGTAAGAACTCTGACCGGATTATCTGTTATCTTAAGCCTGCCTTCAAGATATTCTATGACAATTACCTTTCCGCTCCTGTCGGTCACCATCATGTGCATGGGTGCCGGTGCACCGCCCAGTGCGGGTTCCGGTATAGCTACCACCCTTATCTTGCCCATGCCCTTTTTTACATCGTCTACTGTTGCGAACTGCGTCAGGACATAGGTCGCCATAAAGGCCGGTCCCATAGACAGATGTGCCTTTGAGGGCTCGTAGGGCTGGTATTCGGCAAACCCGGGAAGGTAAAGATAGTTGACTGCGAGGCCCTTTTCGTTAAGGCCGTCGGCAAAGTAGTCTTTCCCTATCATGTCCAGCGCCACCGCGCCGTAACGGCTCTTCCATGTGAGTCCCTTTTTGCCGTCGGGCGTCTCGGAAGAGAACTCATATCCGCGCGGGACTATTGCGACCCTTGAATTAAGGTCGAAAGTTCCCCACTCCATGCTCCTCCCGCAGACGGCTGTCCCGTCGTCAGCTATGAGACACAATGATGTGCATGCAGATGCGGACATGGGGAATAAAATGACAAAACTTATTACAACAACTGCCAAAACGATAAAAACCTGTTTGATCTCCAACACTCAACATCCCTCCAGTGATACTTGTCATAATAAATTGAAACGACCTTTCTGAATTCAAACGAAATAAAAGCAGACTCAGATTATCATATCAAATTACTAAAGAAATGGCAGTGAGAACGACAAATATTTGAGCACCCAAATGTTCATTTTGTAAATCACAGCTTGAATATTGTTAAAATAGATGTATAAACTTAAAGATAATTCTATAATAAATGGAGAATATTAATTTCAAGCATGCTTTCCCGGGGAGAGGATAATGATGGTGAGGTCCCAAAAAATAATTACCGTAACGCTGATAGTTGCTCTTTTCTTCTTTATCGCAGTACCTGACGCCTGCGCATTATCGCCATCATACCGGGGGACCGGGGAGGCTGCGCGTGAAACTGTCTGGAACGTTATCACATCGGGAAAAGGGAGCTCTGCAACTGTTGCGGTGATGGACGGAGGCAAAATAGTATATTCCGAAGGCTTCGGGGCCGCGGACAGAAAGTCAGGCAGGGGCGCAGACAGGTCGACAAGGTTCAACATAGGCTCTACCAGCAAGATGTTCGTGGCAACGGCGATACTGCTTCTGGCAGACGACGGAAAAGTCTCCCTTGACGATCCTGTCGTCAGGTACATCCCGGAATTTGAGATGAAGGACCAGAGGTACAGGGACATCACGGTAAGGATGCTCTTCAACCACTCTTCAGGCCTTCCGGGTTCTACCTTCCTCTTCGGATATGAGCCGGAAGGTGATCCCCACAGGGAGCTTCTGGAGAGAATGAAGGGATCGAACCTTAAGCATGACCCGGGGGCGGTGGGGATATACTGCAATGACGGATTCACCCTTGCAGAGATGATCGTCGAAAGGGTCACGGGGAGGAAGTTTATTGATTTTCTCAGGGAGCGGGTCTTCAGTCCGCTCGGCATGAAGGATACTGATGCAAGCATAGGAGAAACCGGGGGCAACATATCGCATTTTTATGATCCCGAGACAGGAAAGAAATATCCTCCCGAAGTGATCCTGGTACACGCAGCGGGAGGCCTTTCATCGACAGCTGAGGATCTTTGCAGGTTTGGTGACAGTTTCTGCCCCGGCGGAAAGAAGATCCTCTCTCAGAGTTCGATAGACGAGATACTTAAAAGCCAGCCTACCCCCTTCTCAGCGGGGCTTCGCGGCCCTGTCATAATGGACTCGTTCGGCTGGGACTACTCTTCTCTTCCCGCATATGAGGCAAACGGGATGAGGGTCTATTCAAAAGGCGGGGGAACGGGCGCATATTCAACGGGCCTGCAGATAATACCTGAGAAGAGGATCGTCGTTGCGGCAAGCGTATCCGGAAAGTTGAACGGCGAAACAGTCACAAGAGCCATACTTGATGCGCTTATGAAGGACAAGGGGCTGCCCGCGCCCTCGGAAAGAAAAGCGGAAAAGCCCGTTGATCCGGAGGTCATCCCATCGGAACTCACTGCTTACGCGGGCATTTATGCAAACGGCGGATCTTTCGCAATGATAAGATTTGACAAAGAGGGAAAGAGAATGGACATAATACGGCTCATGCCCGATGAGGACAAATTGCCTGCCGGGGAAAACGAACCTGTGCCCATCTCTTTTGTTTATAACGGAGGTTCTTTCTTCTCGTTTGAAAAAGACCTGCGTGGATATTTTATCAGGAACGGCGAGAGTACATGCTTTGTTGCCGAGAAGATACCCTTTTACGGTGTAGATGATCTGATATTCCTGAGGCTGCCCGAACAGGAAGCTCCAAAGAAGCTCTTTGCGGATATCAGGAATAAAGTTTGGCTTATGAGAAATTTGACTCCCTCGATCCAAATGTACAGAGAGACTGCCATAATGTCTTCCGGTACATATGAAGAACTGCCGGGATATCTTACCTTTATGAACCCGCTTAGGGTGGAGGATGACCACACCGCGACATATGCGGCGCCTCTTTTCCGCGATCAGTCGGAACTTCAAATATACGAAACAGAGGGAACTCTCTGGATAAGATCGGGAATATTCCTTTTCTCCGATGCCGAAAATACAAAGGTCCTGAAGATCGGGAAAAACCCTGTGATGATAGGTGAAAAGGGATACAATGAATGGTTCAGGACAGCCGGCGGTTCCATACTCTCATTTGAGATGCCCCAAAAGGGCAGGGTCATTGTTTTTTCAGGGGAAGCGGAGGGGCCGGCTCTCTTTGACAGCATAACGGACGAGGGCGAGGTCTACGTGCCTGAAGGAAGTTATGTCTTATGCATAGGACGACCCGGAGATATGTTCACGGTAAACGCAGAATAACAGCAAGCTTTACAAAAAAGGCGGCCGCCCGAAATAGCGTCCGCCTTTTTTGTTGATCTGTTATGGCTTTGCGGTTAAATGACAATGCTTCCCTTACGTTTTCCAAAGACGTTGCAGGTGACCTCGACCTCTATTTTCGAACCCTTTTTCAGATCTTTGATCTCAAACACGGCCTCTTCGGTCTTTGAGCTGCTCTGGGACGTGAGGACCCTCTCCTCTGCGACCTTTCCGTCGACAGATACCACTATCCTGCTGATGTAGTGGTTTGCGGTGTTTTTGACCGGGTGAACAACAGAGACATGAAGTTCAGATTTTGCCTCATCCCACTTCAGGTCGACCTTTTCTGCCGGATGCGCAAAGAGGGGGGTGCATGCCAGTGCCAATATCATCAATGCCAGAAAAAACTTTGAAACCTTTCCCATATCAGAGATCCCTCCTAATTAGGCCCTATCCGAGATAGAGCATGTAGATCAGCCCATGTGTCAGTCCGCACGCTACAGCACCAATACCGCACCAGCGATGGACAGTGAAGACGGCCGGCCCCTTTATCCTCTTCCGCAGCGCAGGCCCGAAAAAACCTGTGAACCCCGCAACAGTCATCAGAATGCCTGCAAGCATGCCGGATATCTGAAAAACTTCGACCATGAGCATCCCCCCTTGAAAAATTGATTTGGATATAATGCCGAAAAATACCAAATGGATGATTCCAGTACTCATTGTAAATTATAACTGAATTTGCGGCCTGAAGGCCACGGGGAATTTGAGGCAAGAGCCGCGGGAGTCGATTGGGAATCAATGGGTAGGGCCTGTGGCAAGAACCGTGCCACGGTGATCAATTGGTAATCAGTTGCGAGTCAATTGGTAAGGGCTAAACGCCTATACGTCATCCTGGTATGCTGTTGAGCCGGGATCCACAGATTTTATTTTTTTGTTCTGGATTTCAAAGTCAAAACAATGGGCCCCGGCTCGGGGGCATACCGGGGCGACAAGGGAAATGGGCCCCGGATCTCAAAGAGCATTCGAAATGGTTCGAGCATTAATGTCAATTGATAAAGTTTTCCTGACGGAAAACGGTGCTCTCCCGATCTCTAAACGCACTTGAAATAGTGCGGACACTATGGTTTATCAATAAGTTTCTCTTTCGAGAAACAGTGTCCTTCTGATCAGGGGCATACCCTGGTGACGAGGAGTAGGTCTTGGGACTTACAATTGATTTGCTATTGACTACCCATTGACTCCCCACGGACTCCCTGCTCCTACATCACTTCGCTGATATCTTCCTCGCTGATCACCCTGATCCCGTTTTTTATGAGGAGTGCTGCGGTTATTCCTGATCCGGGGATCTTCTTTCCGGTGAAAGTGCCGTCGTATATTACTGAAGACCCGCATGAGGGACTGTTCTGTTTTAGTATCGCCATATCCGCCTTAAGCAGCTTTGCGATCCGTAAAGTCTCTTCCGAGCCCCTTACGAATTCCTCCGTGTTCTCTTTGCCCTCTTTCTCATAGACCCTTCCGTCTCTTATCTCATCAGGTTCCCTCGGCGTAGGGAGTCCTCCCAGCTGCTCCGGGCAGACGGGTATAAGGGAATGAGTCTCTGCAAGTGAGGCAACATTTTCGTTCATGCATCCTCCTCCGCAATATCGGGAATTTATTCCAAGGAGACAAGCGCTTACAAGTATTTTCAAAAATATCCCCCGTTCCGGTTTTTATTCGTAATAGTATACCCTCTTTGAGCTGGTCAAACAGTTTTATAAACAATGGCAAGCGTGGACCAGCAATAGGCAAGCAGT
>DAIRTK010000074.1:0-5674 GCA_036803945.1 Synergistaceae bacterium | reverse complement strand
GGTTTTCCAAGGCCGGTATCTTTGTCGTTGCCGGAACAGACTTCAATGCTTCCGTCTGCATTCTGTACGCATGCCTGCGTATAGCCTTCGTAGAAGACGGGGATATTTTCTGCGATCATTTCGTCATACGTCCTGTAGGTCCCGTCGTCTTTGCGCATGGCATCAAGCAGCTTTTTGCAGCTGTCCACTATGGCGTTGCCGACCATTACCTGTGAACGGCTTGCCGCGGCGGCTCCGCTGTTTGGAGCCTTGGCTGTATCGCTCAGGACCATTTTTATCTGAGTCGGATGCAGATTCAATGGCTTAAGGGCTTCATGTGCCGTACCCAAACATCCCATGTCGGCTCCCTGACCGTGGTCTTCCCATGTGTTGTACACAATGACTCCGTCCTTCGTCAGCTCGATGTTGCTTGCAGCTTCATCTGCTCCGTCATCGTTGGAGTTGTAGATGCCTATCGAGACTCCGACTCCGAACTTGACCTTGTCGGTGGTCTTTGCGGCTGCCTCTTTTTTCATCTCTTCATAATAGGGACGTGCCTTTTTCATCATTTCCGGAAGCGGGAAGACTTCGGGAGCATACCCTGACGGCATTACACCAAGCGGATTGGTTGTGAACGGTTCCCACTGAAGAAGATTCATCTCCCTGAAATCGAAGGGGTCTATCCCGCATTTTTCCGCCAGCATATCCATAGCAGTTTCGCATCCCCAATAGGTCTGAGGTGCCCCGTATGCGCGGAAGGCGGCGCTCCAGCGATGGTTGCTGAAGCATGTGTACCCTGTGGCCCTCATATTGGCATATGCGTAGGGGGAGAAGAAGAACTGCCCGCCCTTATTAGTGAGGTCGTTGGATGATTCGCTGTATGGACCGTGATCGACCCACCATGTCTGTTCTGCTCCGATAAGCTTGCCGCTCTTGTCGGCACCGACCCGGATATGCATAAGGAAGGGTGATCTCTTGGGTGTACGGATGTTGTGCTCCTTCATGTTGATGCGCATGTAGACCGGACGCTGGCATGCCACAAGGGCTATTGCCAGGTAGGGTTCGTTGGTCGGCGCTACCTTATAGCCAAAGGAGGCTCCCATGTTGTTCTGGATGACCCTGATCTTCGACGGCGCAATGCCTACTCCCCGGGCTATCATCATCTGATGTCTGTAGACGCAGATGGACTTGGTGGCAAGTGTAACTCGCCCTTCCTCGTCATAGTATGCGTAGCCGCAGTCGGTCTCAAGGACCATATGGGGCTGGCGTGAGCTGTAGAATTCGTCTTCAACGACGTAGGGAGCATTATCGAGGTCTTCCTTAGGATCTGCTCCTTTCGTGAAGATGCGTTTGTTGAATGCGTTCGGCATTCCGTCAATACCGTCGATCTCGTCATATACTTTTATGGCATCCGGTGCCTTTGCCTGGTATATGTCGATAAGTTCGGGGAGAGGCTCATAGTCGACTTTGATCTTCTCGGAAGCCGCGCGGGCGTTTGCTTCTGTGTCGGCACAGACTATCGCAAGGCACTCGCCCCACTGGCGGATCTTGTCGCCCTCTTCGACCATGATGCGGCGTTCCCATCCATCCGTCGTTACAGATGGGCATCCGACCTGACCCCTGATCCTGTTGGTACCCTTGTTCGCCTTAATATCTTTGTAGGTGACTACTTTGTAGACTCCGGGCATCTTTTCAGCTTCGGAAACGTCGATCTTGTTGACCTTGGCATGGCGAACTCCTTCAAGCGCGAAGGGATATCCGAAAAGGAACTCTTCCGGAAGCTTGAGCCTGTCATCGTCGCCGAAATCCCACATGCCGGTAGCCTTATAGACTGCGCTCGGACGCGGATATTTCGAATTCCAGATAGAATCGCCCGGTTTGTACATCTTCGCCAGGTCCTCTATCTTCTCTTCACCTCTCAGGATCGCGGCGGCCTTCATTACTGCGTCTACGACCTGGACATAACCCGTGCAGCGGCAGGCCATCCAGTTTTTGCTGTACCATTCGCGGACCTCTTCCCTTGTCGGGCTCGGGTTGCTGTCAAGCAGGGCTTTGCCCGCCGTAATGAATCCGGGGGTACAGAATCCGCACTGGATCGCCCCGCAGACTATGAATGCCCACTGGAGGGCGTGAAGGTTTTCGGGCGTTCCGATGCCTTCGATCGTTGTTATCTCGGAATATTCAGGAACGTTCTTCCACTTTGTGATGCAGGAACGGACTACTTTACCGTTCAGGATAACATTGCAGACTCCGCACTGTCCGTGGTCGCAGCCCCTTTTGGTACCGGTCATCTTAAGCTGGTCTCGGATAACTGTCAGCAGCGTTGTCTCCGGTTTGCCTATGATCCTCCTTGGCACACCGTTGATGGTAAGGTTCTTGACATGGTAGTTTGCTTCTGTCACTTCTTACATCTCCTCTCTCCGTCGCCGGAACTGGTTTCAAAACAGATATGAATACCAAAAGCGGTATCTTTTCATGACGCCGCATGAAAACATCTTCATATATATCTGAAAAAGGAGGAGAAGTAAGACCGAAAGGATACCCGTAGGTGAGCTTCGATCAGTTTTGATACCCCCTTTCCATAGAGACGGCAGGCCGCCTGCGGGAGGCATCACAGTTTCCCGTGGTGCCCTCGGGACCCGCTGAAAAGTCAAGCGGGTCCGCCGGTCTGCTCCCATGGATGGAAATCTTTAGGGCCGCAGACTCGGGGAATAAATGCAACTTAGTTGCATACACACTGTATGTGTTATGTAATAAGGATACTTTCATCTGAATTGCGCGACAACTTTAAGTGCTGATATGGACCATTGCGGTCACTTGTGCTCAATTAGATGCCATTAATGTTTTCAAAAAGGGAATACTGTTTGACAGGTCATTTGTTTTCAATATAGAATTCGCCATCAGCACTTATGATTGGGGACGTAAAATTTGAACATTAACGACGAAGGTACGACTGCCTCTCCTGAAACAGCAAGGGGCTTCCTGTACGGACTAAAAACGGGGACTCCGATCGCTGTCGGGTACATACCAAGTGCCCTTGCCTGCGGAATATTGTGCAAGACTGCAGGACTCACTGCATTTGAAAGCCTTTTTATGTCTCTTGTGGTATTTGCAGGAGCCAGCCAGTTCGTTGCCCTTAACCTTATTGTCATAGGATCCTCGATCCCTGAGATAGTCCTTGCAACTGCTGTACTGAACATGCGCCATATAATGATGTCTTCCTCGATCGCGAGAAGGCTTATCCCCGGTATAGGAGCACTTAAAAAATCGTGGATCTGTTTTGAACTCACAGATGAGAGCTTCAGCATCGCCTCTATGCAGAGGGAATCAATGCTGGCACCTGAGTTTATGTTCGGCCTTAACATAGTGGGTCACTTCAGCTGGGTTGCGGGGACCGTTCTTGGTTTCTACGGCACGTCAGTGATGCCGCAGAACGTTCAGGACAGCATGGGCATAGCTCTTTACGCCCTGTTCATAGGCCTGCTCCTTCCTTCGGTCAGGAAAAGCAGACCGGCTCTGGTCGTTGCTGCGGCAGGAATGGCCCTCAGCGCACTGATCAAGTGGACACCATGTTTTGCCGAGCTGAACAGGGGGATAGCGATAATGACGGCCACCGGGCTTGCAGCCCTTGCAGGAGCTGTGCTCTTCCCCTTGGACAAAAGGAGGGCACGCTGATGACAAGGATAATGATCCTTTCTGTACTTATGATGTGCGTTACCGCACCATCAAGGATACTTCCGGTTTTTTTTCTCGGAGAAAGAAAGCTCCCTCCTTTTGTTGAATCACTGCTGCACTACATCCCCTACGCTGTCCTCGGTGCGCTCATATTCCCGGACGTGCTCACTGCAACAGACAGTATATACAGTTCTGCTGCGGGAGCACTTACAGCAATGATCCTCGGGTGGTTCGGCAGGGGGATACTGGTGGTCCTGGTAGGTGGGATACTTGCAACTTACATAGCCGGACATCTCATTGGAATGTAGGCCTAATTTTATTAAAAATAAAAGTGGCGGATCTATGTCCGCCACTTTTTGTATGCCATCTCTGAATATCTAAATAAGAGCCATCCTGTATCTCTTTTCCGGCCTGCCGACCTTCCTGTAAGCATACTCCACTATGACCCTCTCGTTCATGGTCAGGAATTCAAGATATCTTCTTGCGGTCGACCTTGATATCCCAAGTGCATCTCCCACTTCCTGGGCGGAGAAGGTGTCATTGCTGGCCTTGAGATAGTTTTCCACTTCGTTCAGACACTTGAGCTGCAGCCCCTTTGGTATGGCTCTGTTGTTTGCCCAGGAAGGGTCTCTGGTCCTTAGGGAGACCAGCGTATCAAGATCTTCCTGCTGCCAGGGGCGTGTCCTCCCTGTCAGGCTCTGGTGATAAATATGGTAGTTACGCAGTGCGAGCCTTAGTCTTTCGAATGAGAATGGTTTGATAAGATACTCAAAGACTCCCTGGCAAAGCGCCTTTCTTACCAGGTTCGGATCCTCGCCTGAAGAAGCAACAATGTAGTCCGTCCTGGGAAATTCCTTGCGAAGTTCATCAAGTCCTTCCAGCGCATTAAAATCCTTCAGGTAAAGATCCAGGAGTACCAGATCTGCCTCAACACATCTCATCGATTCGAACATCTGCGTACCGTTCGATACACATTTAAGTACGGTGAAGGCAGGTTCAGAAGCGATAAGATCCGAATAGAGCTTCTGAAGCAAAGGATCAGCTTCAGCTATCAGAACTCTTAAAATCCGCAAATCATGTTCCTCCTCTTGTTAAGGAATTCATGGACAGCACATTAAGCTGTTGATCATCCGTTTGTCAGGCACCTGGAAGAGGACAGGACATGAGGGTACACTGAAGTGATACCCTGAAGTTTTCTCTTCCCCTTTCCTAGTGCGGGAGGCGTTCCCGTTTCCGAAAACACCCATTGGTCTCATGCCGTTGGAGAAGATCCTTTAGGCAGTTCGACTCGGGGTCATACAAAAATACTAACTGTATTAGACTACATCAAAAAGACCGATTCCGTCAAGAAAGGGGGGCAATTTGAAAGACTTATTAATGCTTGCCTTTTAAAAATTGGAAGGAGTGCATTTTTCCTCTCCCTCCAATATAATTAGGGCACAAGAACATAAGGAGGCTTTCCGATGTCAAATCAATGCTGGGGTCCGGAAATTTACAGTAAGGGGGCAGATTTTGTCCCTCTCTTTGGAAAACCGGTGATCGAGATGCTTGATCCGAAAAAGCAAGAAAAGATACTTGACCTCGGATGTGGAAACGGCACCCTTACCAAAGAGCTTGCAGAGATGGGATGCGATGTCCTGGGGGTCGATTCAAGCCCGGAGATGGTCGAGGCGGCAAGGTCTCTGGGCCTTAAGGCAGAAGTTATGGACGGAGAGCATCTGCATTTCAAGGAGGAGTTCGACGCCGTGATGAGCAACGCAGCTATACACTGGATGAACGATCAGTATGCCGTAGTAAGGGGCGTATGGAAAGCTCTCAAACCAGGCGGACGCTTCGCTGCCGAATGCGGCGGGGAAGGCTGCATAAGGGTTATCCGCGAGGGCATGAAGATCGCACTGATCAAACGCAACATCGACTACAAGGCCAGGAATCCATGGAAGTTCCCTGAACTGGGTGAGTTTTCAAAAATACTGGACAACCAGGGCTTCAAAGTCTCCTACATTGCAAGGATAGACAGACC
>DAIRTK010000073.1:0-5753 GCA_036803945.1 Synergistaceae bacterium | reverse complement strand
CGACTGCTCAGCAACTGCTTAGCTATTGCTTAGCCATGTCCTGAAAACGACTGCTTGCCCACGATTGCCAACTCCTTGCCTTCCCTTACCAACTGATTTGCAATCGACTCCCGCAGGACTTTAGTCCTGCTCATTCTCCATATATAATATTAAGATAGTGTTGATTTGCAGAAAGATGAGGGGGTTATGACTTGAGCGACAGGATGAGACCGCTGCCATTTTCTGTAATTATGGAATGGATACTCAGCGAAATGAGGAGCAGGGGGACGATTTTCAGCGTCAGCTCCGTCTACAGGCACAAAGGCGGGTTTTTCAAATTTCTTGGGCAAGATCTTGAAAATCCATTCGGACCGGCTGCCGGTCCTCATACACAGCTTGCTCAGAACATAATATCCGCTTACGCAGCCGGCGCAAGATTTTTTGAACTTAAAACAGTTCAGACTCTTGACGGAGAGGATCTGCCCGTTTCTAAACCCTGCATAGATGCAAGGGATGAATGCTACAACGTTGAATGGTCGACGGAACTTACAGTTCGTGATGCCTTTGATGAGTACGTAAAGGCTTGGGTCGCCCTTAAGCTTATATCGAAAGAATATGGTCTTGGAGACCCGGAAGGGTTCATGTTCAACATGAGCGTCGGCTACGACTTTCAAGGAATAAGTTCGCCTAAGATAGATTCCTTCATAGAAGGACTTAAGGATGTTTCATCGAAATCAATATGGAAGGACTGCATCGGCTGGGCATCGGAAAATGCAGGCCGCTTCAGCAATGTCGATATTCATGATATCGAAAGGATATCTCCAAGGGTATGTTCTTCCATAACCCTTTCGACTCTTCATGGCTGCCCCCCTAATGAGATAGAGAAGATAGCACGCTATCTCCTGAATGAAAAAGAGCTTCATACGTTTGTAAAGATAAATCCGACGCTCATAGGATATAAAAGGTCAAGAGAGACCCTGGACAAGCTCGGTTTTGGCTATCTTTCGTTCGGAGACCGTCATTTCAGAGAAGACCTCCAGTTGAGGGAAGCGGTACCAATGATAAGAAAGCTCTCCTCCGCAGCAGAAAAGAAAGGCCTGATATTTGGGGCAAAACTTACAAACACTCTCCCCGTAGATAATACGGGTGATGCAATGTCGGGTGAAGAGATGTACATGTCAGGGCGGGCACTTTTCCCGCTTACTGCAATAACAGCAGGCCTGCTTACAGAAAAGTTCCAGGGGAGGCTGCCTCTTTCATGGTCGGGTGGGGCGGATATGACAAACGTCATGAGCCTTGTGGAGGCGGGGATAGGGCCTGTAACAATGGCCACCACGCTGCTCAAACCTGGTGGATATAACAGGCTTAAACAGACAGCCGAACTCTATTCGGCATCCTCTGCTGAAATTCCTGACGCGATATCACTTGCAAAGGTCAGGGAAATTATTCGCAAAACAGGTCTGGAAGAGTGGTACAGAAAACCGATAAAAATGGAAAGCCGCTGCCCTGAGAAGGAAGGGCTTCCTATGACTGACTGCTTTATTGCCCCCTGCAGCGAGGGGTGTCCGATCGATCAGGATGTGCCGGGATATATTTTCCATGTGGGGGAGCAAAGGTACAGCGAAGCTTTGGAGATCATACTGGAGAAAAATCCGCTTCCTTTTATTACAGGTACTATCTGCACCCACAAATGCATGAACTGCTGTACCAGGAACCATTATGAAGAGCCTGTTAAGATCAGGGACCTTAAACTAAAGGCTGCAGAAGAGGGGTTAAGGTCTGTTTTGGATAAGAGTGCCCCCTCAAAGAAGAAGACTGAAACAAGGGCAGCAGTTGTAGGCGGAGGACCTGCAGGTCTTGCAGTCGCTTATTTCCTTCAAAAATACGGCATAAAGACTTCAATATTCGAACGGGAAGAGGAAGCGGGGGGAATAGTAAGATATGTCATCCCGGATTTCAGGATAGGATCCCGGGCCATAGAAAGCGATATTGAGATAGTAAAGAAGACAGGTGCTGAATTGATCCTTGGTACAGATATCTCTTCATTAGACGAACTCAAAACAAAAGGTTACAGCCATATCGTTATAGCCGTTGGGGCATGGAAGCATGAAGAGCTTGACATAAAAAGCGATAAAAAGGTAAACGCGCTGGATTTTCTCGCATCATACAAAAAAGACCCGAGCAATATAAAATTAGGCAGAAATGTGATAGTCATTGGCGGAGGCAACACGGCAATGGACTCTGCAAGGGCAGCCAAAAGAATTAAGGGAGTAAAAAAGGTAAGCATCGTATATCGGAGGACAGCAAAGTACATGCCGGCAGAGGAAGAGGAGCTCCGGCTTGCAATGGAAGACGGAGTGATTTTCAGGGAACTGCTCCAGCCGGTCTTTCACAAGGACGGAAGGCTTGAATGCAGGGTGATGGCTTTGGGCTGCGCAGATCTCTCAGGGCGGAGATCCCCGGTACCTACGAATGAGATCATAAGTTTACCGGCAGATACTCTGATAGAAGCCGTTGGAGAAAACGTTGATTCTGACTTTTTCACCAAAAATTATATTTTTGTAGATCACAAGGGACGGCCTGTAACTGATCGAAAAACCTATGAGACCAACATCAAAGGTGTTTACGTGGCCGGTGATGCAAGAAGAGGTCCTAAAACAGTTGTCGAAGCAATTGCAGACGCAAGGCGTGTTGCGGATGAGATCGCTTCAAGAGAAGGCCTTAATTTAAGAGATGCTCATTTAAATTTCAGGCATGATCCGGGAAAAATCAGGACAAAAAAGGGCAGGCTTGTTTTCTCAGGAAAGATCGAAAGAGAATCAGACCGTTGCCTTGAATGCCAAATACTCTGTGAGAATTGTGTAGATGTATGCCCGAACAGAGCCAACGTTTCAGTTATCCCTGAAGGGGGCACTGTTCCCCAGATAGTCCATATGGATGCCCTTTGCAACGAGTGCGGAAACTGTTCCACTTTTTGTCCGTGGACAGGTTCACCATATAAAGACAAATTTACGTTTTTTTCGAAAGAAAAGGATTTCTGTGAAAGCCGGAACAGTGGTTTTCTAAGTATTGGAAAGGGTAAATTCAGGATTAGGCTTGAGGACGAAATCTTTACCTCCGGACTGGATCCTTTCAGCAAGAAGCTTCCTCCGGAAATTGCAGCTTTGATAAAAGCTTTCATGAAGAGTATTCCCATATAAAGGAGGTGCTTTTGTGTACGAAATCAATGTAAATGGAAAAACACACAAATCGTTGACAAACAGAAAGCTTATTGATTTTTTGAGGGAGGATCTCTCGCTCACATCCGTAAAGAACGGATGCAGCGAGGGTGCATGCGGGGCATGCATGGTACTTATCGACGGAAAGCCCTGCAGGGCCTGTGTCCGGGAACTGAAAAACCTAGTTGGCAAAAGCATCCTCACAGTGGAAGGACTGAGCGAGAGAGAAAAGGATGTCTATTCATATTCATTTTCTCTCTCAGGAGCTGTACAGTGCGGTTTCTGCATACCCGGAATGGTGATAAGCGCCAAGGCCTTGCTTGACAGTGTGCCGGACCCGACAGCCGAAGATGTCAGGTATGCGATAAAAAATAATATATGCCGCTGCACCGGTTACAAGAAGATAGAAGAAGCCATCCTTATGGCCGCTGAAATGTTCAGGGAAAATATCCCGGTACCACAGGGGCATTACACAGGAAAAGTAGGGGAAAATATTCCACGCACAGATGCTGCAGCCAAAGTCCTTGGAACCGCCCAATATGCTGCAGATATCAAAATCGAAGGGATGATATACGGATCTGCACTCAGGGCTGAATATCCCAGGGCATTAATAAAATCTATCGATACCTCGGAAGCGATAAAACTGAAAGGCGTAGTCGGCGTCTTCACTGCGGAAGATGTCCCAGGCAAAAAGAAGATCGGTCATCTGGTAAAGGACTGGGATGTAATGATCTCTGCCGGAAGCTGTACGAGGTACGTAGGTGATGCAATCGCCCTTGTAGCCGCAGAGACACCGGACATTCTTGAAGAGGCGAAAAAGCTGATAAGGGTCGAATATGAAGTCCTGACGCCCATAACATCCCCGGATAAAGCACTTGCTGACGGTGCTCAAATGCTGCATGAGGGCGGAAATGTCATGTCAAGGGTAGAGCTTAAGAGGGGAAATGCAGACGAGGTCATCAAAAATTCAAAACATGTTGTAACAAACCGATATTCACTCCCTTTTACCGAACACGCCTTCCTTGAACCGGAGACAGCCGTTGCTTTGGTGGAGAAGAACGGGGTGGTAAGGATCTACTCAGCCGACCAGGGGGTCTACCAGACAATGAAGGAGTGCGCTGAAGCCCTGGGACTGCCGCACGAAAAGGTGAGAGTCACTGCGGCGATGATCGGGGGAGGATTCGGCGGCAAGGAGGACATGAGCGTACAGCATCATGCTGCGCTGATCGCACACCTTACCGGTCGTCCCGTAAAGGTATCGCTCAGCAGGGCAGAGAGCATCAAAGTACATCCCAAAAGGCATGCGATGGAGATCGAGATGACCACCGCCTGTGACGGTGAAGGCAGGCTTACTGCAATGAAGGCGGTCATCGTATCCGACACAGGGGCATATGCCTCGCTTGGCGGTCCTGTCCTGCAGAGGGCATGTACACATGCGGCAGGTCCATACAATTACCAGAACATAGACATCAGAGGAACTGCTGTCTATACGAACAATCCGCCTGCCGGGGCATTCAGGGGGTTTGGTGTTACTCAGAGCTGCTTCGCGACGGAGTGCAACATAAATCTTCTTGCCGAAAGAGTCGGACTCTCTCCCTGGGAGTTCCGCTTCAAAAATGCTGTAAGGCCGGGCGACGAACTTCCCAACGGGCAGATCGCGGATGATACTACCGCACTTGAAGAGGCCCTTCTTGCTGTCAAAGATGAATACGAGAGGAATCCCGGGGCCGGCATCTCATGCGCTATGAAAAATGCGGGCCTGGGAGTGGGTGTTCCTGATTTTGGAAGGTGCCGGCTGAGGATAAGAGATGGCAATGTTCATATTGCCACCAGCGCATCATGCATAGGACAGGGGCTTGGCACGGTAGTTATACAGATGGTCTGTGATGTTACGGGACTGCCTCCGGAGCTTGTCGTTCACGACCCTGCAGATACCTTCTTTACCCCTGATTCCGGAAATACTACGGCATCCAGACAGACAGTCATAACAGGTGAAGCTGCAAGAAAAGCAGCAGCTCAATTGAAGCAGGATCTTGAAGGATGCATCCTTCAGCAATTGGAGGGACGCGAGTATTATGGGGAATTTGAGAGCGTTACAGACAAAATGGGATCTGACAAACCGCATCCTGTAAGCCACATATCATATGGTTATGCAGCCCAGCTGGTAATACTGGATGATGCCGGAAAGATAAAAAAGATCGTAGCTGCTCACGATGTCGGCAGGGCTATAAACCCCAAAAGCGTAGAGGGACAGATCGAGGGCGGGGTAGTCATGAGCATGGGATACGCACTTACTGAAAATTATCCCCTCAAAGACTGTGTCCCTCAGGCAAAGTTTGGTACATTGGGACTTTTCAGGTCTGATATGGTGCCTGAGATAGAAAGCATAGTGATCGGCAAGGCAAAAGATGGTTTTGCAGGAGGGGCAAAGGGGATAGGTGAAATAGCTGCGATCCCGGGTGCACCTGCGATACAGCTTGCCTACTACAACAGGGACAAAATATTCAGGACCTCCCTGCCCCTTAAGGACACTCCTTACAGCAGTAAAAAATAACT
>DAIRTK010000072.1:0-6050 GCA_036803945.1 Synergistaceae bacterium | reverse complement strand
ATATCAGGAGGAGGATATTATGTTCTCAGATATCGAAATAGCACAGCAGGCAAAACTCAGGCCCATCCAGGAGATAGCCGAAAAGGCCGGGATACCCGATGAATATGTGATCCCATACGGAAGGGACAAGGCAAAGATCTCCCTCGATTTCTTCAAAACCATTGAAGGGAAAAGTGACGGAAAACTTATCCTTGTCACCGCAACCACTCCGACAGCAGCCGGAGAGGGCAAGACCACGGTTACGATAGGCCTTACCCAGGGACTCGTCAAGCGCGGAAAGAAGACGATGACCTGCCTAAGAGAACCATCGCTGGGTCCATGCTTCGGTGTTAAGGGCGGAGCAGCCGGCGGCGGTTACTCACAGGTGCTTCCTATGGAATCGATCAACCTGCACTTTACCGGCGACATTCATGCGATAGGAACAGCACATAATCTCCTCTCAGCTATGATAGACAATCACATTCAGCAGGGCAACCAGCTCAACATCGATCCGCGCAGGATCGTCTGGCGCAGGGCAATGGACATGAATGACCGCGCTCTTCGCAACATAGTCATCGGGCTTGGCGGAACGGCACACGGGATCCCGCGAGAAACAGGCTTTGACATTACGGTCGCTTCCGAGGTAATGGCGATCTTCTGTCTTGCCGACAGCCTTGAGGACCTAAAGGCCCGTCTTGGTAAAATAGTGGTTGCATACACCTGCGACGGCAAGCCCGTCACAGCGCACGACGTAAAGGCAGAGGGCGCTATGACGGCACTTCTCCGTGACGCCATCAACCCGAATCTGGTCCAGACTATCGAGGGAGTGCCCGCCTTTGTACACGGCGGACCTTTTGCGAACATCGCACATGGCACAAATACTGTCACCGCGACCAGGATGGCCCTGAAGCTTTCTGATTATGTGGTGACCGAAGCGGGATTTGCTTCTGATCTGGGAGCGGAGAAGTTCATGAACATCGTCTCCAGGTACGCCGGTTTCAACCCGCACGCGGTAGTGGTAGTAACAACTGTAAGGGCTCTCAAGCTCCACGGCGGAGCGGCAAAGGACCAGCTGAAGTCCGAGAACACAGAAGCACTCAAAAAAGGCATTCCGAATCTCGAAGCCCACATCAAAAACATGAAACAGTACGGAGTCCCGGTAGTTGTAGCACTTAACCGTTTTGTCGACGACACCGATGAAGAGCTCAGGCTGGTAAAGGAAGCTGCCCTGAGCCTCGGCGCCAGGATCTCCCTTGCCGAAGTATGGGCAAAGGGCGGAGAGGGAGCTCTTGACCTTGCTGACCAGGTGCTTGACATGATAGAAAATGAGAAAAACGACTATCATCCGCTCTACGGGCTTGAAATGCCCCTTAAAGAGAAGATCCGTACCATAGCTACAAGGGTTTACGGGGCGGACGACGTGGTATACGAAGATAAGGCTTCAAAGACCCTAAGGGAGCTTGAAGAGATGGGATACGGCAGCCTGCCGGTCTGCATGGCAAAGACCCAGATGTCCCTCTCCGACGATGCGGCTGTCAAGGGCAGGCCCACGAACTTCAAGGTAACTGTCCGTGAGGTACGCCTTTCTGCAGGAGCCGGATTTATAGTTGCCATCTGCGGAGCCATGATGACCATGCCCGGACTCCCAAAGGTGCCTGCAGCGGAAAAGATCGATGTAGACAGCGAAGGCCGTATAGTAGGCCTCTTCTAGGATCTGTCCCAATATCTGAACCGAAAAAACAGTGAGCCTTAAGGCTCACTGTTTTTTTTTGTCTCTGTCGGCAAGTATTGACACCTGTCTTGTCAGATGATATCTTTCGTGCCAATGATCTTCTGGAATTGAAGGTGTATTAATGACAAAAGTAAGTCAAAGGATCGTGGAACTGAAAAGAGAACGTGATGCAGCCATACTCGCACATTTTTATGTGCCTGGCGAAGTGCAGGATATTGCCGACTGTGTCGGGGATTCATACTATTTGAGCACTGCAGCGTCAGAGCTCAGGCAAAAGGTCATAGTCTTCTGCGGGGTATCGTTTATGGCGGAGAGCATCAAGATACTGAACCCGGAAAAGACTGTCCTGATGCCTGATCTGACCGCAGACTGCCCAATGGCTCACATGGCCTCCGGGGAGGAGATCAAGGCGATTCGAAGCAGGTACCGTGACCTTTCCGTAGTCTGTTATATTAATTCCACCGCAGAGATCAAAGCTCACTCTGATGTATGCGTAACTTCATCAAATGCACTGAAGGTGATCAGGGCGATACCGGAGAAAAATATCTTCTTCATCCCGGACAAGAATCTTGGAAGTTACATATCAAAACAGCTGCCCGAGAAAAACTTTATTTTCAATGATGGTTTTTGTTACGTGCACGCAGGCATTGAGTCAGCGAATGTCATTAAACTGAAAAAAGCGTATCCTCAAGCAAAGGTCGTCACCCACCCGGAATGCGGGGAGGAGACAGCAGCCCTTTCGGATCACGTCGGCAGCACTTCCGACATCATAGATTATGTTGAAAGATCCTCGCATAAAGAATTTATTGTCTGTACTGAGAGCGGGATCTTTTACGAACTTCAAAAAAAGAGACCTGGAATAAAGCTCTACGACCCCACAAAATGCACACTCTGCAGTGATATGAAGAAGAACACTCCGGAAAAGGTCCTCAAGGCTCTTGAGGAGCCGGGGCATGAGATCCGTGTGGAGGACTCGCTGGCAGAGAAAGCAATTCTTCCACTGCAAAAGATGATCAAGTATGCAAAAAGCTGACATACAAAAATGAAAATATATGATGTTGTCATAGTAGGAACGGGAGTATCGGGCCTTTTTGCGGCGCTAAACCTGAACAGGGAGAAAAATATCGTTATACTTACCAAGGCGGCCCCTGACGAAACAGACTCATTTTTGGCGCAGGGCGGAATCTGCGTTCAGGCCGATGATGACGATTTCGAAAGTTTCATGGAGGACACGCTGAGGGCAGGACATTATGAGAACAGCAGGGAAGCTGTATCGCTTATGATAAGGGATTCCCGGGAGATAATCGGAGACCTGCTAAGCCTCGGAGTGGAATTTGACCGCGATGGCCGGAGCTTTTCATATACAAGGGAGGCAGCTCATTCGAGGGCAAGGATACTCCATTGCAAAGACAGGACCGGAAGTGAGATAAACGGAAGGCTGCTCAAAAAAGTACTTGAGATGGAAAACGTTACAATAGTGGAAAACAGCACTGTGACAGACATATTGACGGATGGGAGCCGATGCTGCGGGGTCATAGCAGCGGGTCCCGGAGGAAAGCACGAAAACTTCTGTGCACAGGCTACCATATTTGCGACAGGGGGTATCGGGGGACTCTTTGAAAGATCAACGAACTTCCCGCATCTTACCGGAGACGCCCTTGCCATTGCGATAAAGCACAGGATAAGGATCAGGGACATCAGTTATATACAGATCCATCCCACATCGCTGTACACAGAGGAGAAGGGCAGGGCATTCCTTATCTCGGAAGCTGTCCGGGGTGAGGGAGCTGTTCTTATTGACAAAGAGGGGAACAGATTTACCGATGAGCTTCAGCCGCGTGACGCAGTAACGAAAAAAATATACGAGCAGATGGAGAAGGACAATATGCCCTATGTCCGCCTTTGCCTGAAAGGCTATGTCAGGTGTGACATAGCCAAGAGATTCCCAACAATTTACGAACAATGTCGCAGGCACGGATATGACATCACAAAGGAACCTATACCCGTTGTCCCTGCTCAGCACTACTTCATGGGCGGGATAGAGACGGACATGAAAGGCAGGACATCTATGGACTCCCTATACGCAGTAGGCGAAACTGCCTGCAACGGAGTCCACGGGAAAAACCGGCTTGCAAGCAACTCACTGCTTGAGAGTCTGGTATTCAGCAAGAGGGCCGCTAAAGAGATAAACAGGATCGGGTATAAAGCCGTGATCCCTAATTTCCCCGAACCATCCCCGGGAAGCAGGAATGAACGGATAATTGAAAATAAAAAAATGATAATCAGCGAGATAAGAAAGGGAGAGGAATATGCAGGACAACATTGACCGTCTTATACTGTCGGCGCTGCGCGAAGACATATCGCATGAGGACATAACGACAAACGCAGTCATAAAAGAGTACACAAGAGGAAGGGCGAAGCTGATCTGTAAGCAGGATGGCGTAATAGCCGGCCTTCATGTTTTTGAACGTGTGTTTAAGCTTCTTGACAGTTCAATACAAATGAGCCGTCATTTCAAAGACGGGGATCAGGTAAAAAAGAGTGACATTGCAGCGGAAATAGAAGGGGATATACGGGCGATCCTTTCCGGCGAAAGGACAGCCCTCAACTTTATACAGAGGATGAGCGGCATAGCCACCCATACGGGTAAGATAGTCAAGATGCTTGAGGGCAGCGGGATCATACTGCTTGATACCAGAAAGACTACCCCAAACAACAGGATATTCGAAAAGTATGCAGTCAGAATCGGTGGGGGGCAAAACCACAGGTTCAACCTGTCGGACGGGGTAATGCTCAAGGACAACCACATAGCGGCAGCCGGTGGAGTTAGAGAGGCAGTTGAACTTGCCAGGAAGTATGCGCCCTTTGTCCACAAAATTCAGGTGGAAGTCGAAGACCTTGATATGGTTCGGGATGCTCTGGAGGCAAAAGCGGATATAATAATGCTGGACAACATGAGTGTGAAAGATATGAAAAAAGCAGTGCAAATGATCGGCGGAAGAGCTCTTACCGAATGTTCGGGAAACGTTACGGAGGAAAGAATAGCCGCGATCAAAGAGGCAGGTGTCGACTATATCTCCTGCGGAGCCCTTACATACAACTCTTCCATACTGGACATGTCATTAAAAAACCTGGAAAGGATAAACTGACCGGATGAACGGAGAAAAGCGAAGGGAAAGGATACTTGAGCAGCTGAAGGAGAGCAGGACGCCCCTCTCCGGTGTGCGCCTTGCAGAACAGCACGGCGTGAGCCGGCAGGTGATCGTTCAGGACATAGCGCTGCTAAGGGCCCGAAATTACGACATTCTTTCCACAAGTTTTGGTTACATGCTTCAAAGTCCGGTAAGGCCTCAGAGACTTTTTCACGTAGTCCACGATGACGAGACCATCCTTGACGAGCTTTTCACGATAGTTGACCTTGGCGGCCGCATAGTTGACGTCAGGGTAGAACATCAGGCATACGGAAACTTTACTGCAGACCTAAATGTCAGATCGAGAAAAGACGCCGAAAAACTTATGGAAAGCATTTCATCGGGCAAAAGCAGCCCCCTCAAGAACCTCACCCAGAACAGGCACTCCCATCTTGTTGAAGCCGATACCGAAGAGGACCTGGATGTTATTGAAGCGGCTCTTAGCCGCAAAGGCTACCTCTGCAATTGGGATATATAACAGCGCTAACTTAGCAAGGCTTGCGGAGCCTCGCTTCGACGTATGCCCAATACGCCTTCGCGAGTCTCCGCTGCGCATTGCGTCGTTATCATCTGTTATCTATCCCAATTGCAAATGTTTTCGTTGGCTATCGCAAAAATCATAAAATCGGAGTGCTAGCTTAGCAACATTTGCGGTCCTTCACCTCAACGTATGTTTAATACTTTGGCGAAGTGCGGCTTGAAGATGCCGCGCGAAGTGGCGATTTTATCGCCGCGAAGCAGTCGGGAAGCGATTGTAAAAGGCGGTCAAACGGTCGTCAAACAGTAGTCAAACGATCGTAAGGAGCCAATACGATAGGGGCAGGTTCTTAGATCCTAACCAACTGATTTTCAATCGATTCCCTACTGACTCCCGCCGGATGTTTTTCCGGCAGATTCCTGCGTTGTTATCATCTGTTATCTATCCCAATTGCGCGGGGTAATTGCGGAGCAAACCACCGCAGGGAATTCGCCAGGATCATCGCTGGTGAATTTGCTGAATGGATCATTCAGCGGTGAATTGGGGCTCAAATCAAAATCTTGAATCTCCGCCAGACGACGTCAGGCAAGCCTTTTTCACGTCATCCCCGGATGCCTTTAAACTGGGATCCAGTGTCTCTGAATTTAGACTGTTACTGCATTTTTAAGGT
>DAIRTK010000071.1:0-6150 GCA_036803945.1 Synergistaceae bacterium | reverse complement strand
CCCAATTTTTGCAATTGCTGCAATTGGGGCATCTCGGAGCGCTAGCTTAGCAACATGCGATGCTCCTTCACCTCAACGTATGTTTAATACTTTGGCGAAGTGCGGCATGAAAATGCCGCGCGAAGCTGCGACAGTACCTGTCGCGGGAAGCGGTTGGGAAGCAATTGTTAAGATCTAAGTACCAACTGATTTGCAATCGATTCCCTACTGACCCCCGTCGGATGTTTTTCCGACAGATCCTGCGTCGCTATCATCTCCGATCTGTCCCAATTGCGATATTGGTTACTATTGTAAAAACCGGAGCGATGATTTGGCGAAGTGCGGCATGAAGATGCCGCGCGAAGTTGCGACAGTCCCTGTCGCGGGAAGCGGTTGTTAAGATTAAGGACCAACTGATTTGCGATCGATTCCCTACTGACCCCCGTCGGATGTTTTTCCGACAGATCCTGCGTCGTCATCATCCGCGATCTGCCCCAATTGCGATATTGGTGTTGGCTATCGCTTAAACCTTAAAAGCGCGGCGCTGGCTTAGCGACACTTGCGGAGCCTTCCTTCGACGTATGTTTAATACTTTAGCGAAGTGCGGCATGAAGATGCCGCGCGAAGCTGCGACAGGAATGGTCGCGGGAAACGGTAGGTAAGCAATTGTCAGGGCAGAAAAACCACTGTCAAAACAGCTTTAAATTATGGTAAAGATATTGTTTTCAGGGAGTGGCTATTCCTGCTCCCTTTCTTTGTTTTAATATGTTTTTCTTAGGTCGTATTTAGTCTTATCTTCTTTCCTGTATGGGGTCTAGAGGGGGGGCGGCATCTTAGGATCTGTGCTATGAGCTGATTTTTTCACCACCCAACTGATTTGCCATCGATTTGCAATTGATCCCCAACTGATTCCCGCCGTTTACTTAGGAAGGCTGGCGGCTAGGTCGCCTGCCGGAGAATTTGCCGGAAGACCCATCCGGCGGTGAATTGGCCCCTAAATATTAAATCTTGAATTCTCTGCAGCCCGGAGGATGCATTTATTGCGGTCATACTGTCGTTGAGGTCGAGCCTTGCTTATAAAGATTAAAGTAATTATAATCCCCAATAGATTATCGTAAAAAAGTTTATAATTTCAGACGATCCTAAAAATGATACTTATAGTATGGATTACTCCGGAAAGGAGACGTGCTGTAATGAGGGACAGGCATAAAATATTATTTCTTGTAACGGCACTGATAACATCTCTCTCTGTCTTCATCATATATCTGGCTTTTGATAAATATTTTAATGATATATACAAGCAGAACACAGAACTTTCCATCCTCGAGTCAAAAAAGGACTTCCTCAAATTTACAGTTCAAAACCAAATCAGCCGAATTGAAGATGAGATAGCACATCAAGAGGATTGCTTCCAAAAACGAAGAAATGAAATATCTTTGACTCTTGACACATTTCTTCCTGCGAACAGAGCGGAGCTTATAAACTTCTGCCGGGGGTATCTTGAAAGCAGTTCAGACGACTGTACATGGACTTTTGTAGTATGGGACAAAAAGTCATCGAAAATCCTATTTGATCCTGCAGGACTGATAAAAGGGGATAAAATTCCGTCTGATTTAGATATGGCTCCGGAAAAGTTCCCCATCTATCAAATAAAGGAAGTCGGCGATTCAGTCCTTTTCTACGGAGTCACAGCAGATGTGATAGATCAGAAGGTAAAGAAGCGGATAGCCTCGGAGATACACAATTCAAAATTCCCGCTTGATTCCTACATTTGGGTGAATGAGGTCGTTAACTACGAAGGCGGCGACAATTATGCGATAAGGAGAGTGCACCCGAACCTCAAAGAGACGGAAGGAATGTACCTGTCCACTGAAATGAAGGACATAATGGGTGCCCGTCCATATCTTAAAGAGCTTGAGGGGATAAAAAAAGATGGGGAGATATTTTTTACATATCACTTTAAGAAGAAAAACGAGGACAGGATCGCTGAAAAACTTACATACGCCAAGCTTTACAGGAGATACAACTGGATAATTGCCTTTGGGATGCATCAGGAGGATATGGCAGCCTATGTAAAGAAAACAGAGGAGGCCAGCAAGGGGATAATAGCCAAGCTTGCCCTTGTACTGTCGGCAATGGTCGCGATCCTGATGTTTGCAAGCCACGCGGCAATAGTTTTACTTGAAAACAGATACTACATGCAAAGTAAAAAAGAATATGAAAAGGCTGCCAGCATCGACACCACAACAGGAGTTCTGACCAGGAGAACGGCTGAGCAGTTCCTCAAGGATGAACTGGACCGTTTTGGGCGTGGCGGTTCAGAAACCGCATTTATTATGGTCGACATCGACAACCTGAAAACGATAAATGATACATATGGTCACGATTCCGGGGATAAGATACTCAAAAACACAGTTGATGCCATTAAAGCCCAGATACGTATCGAGGATACGATTTTCCGCTGGGGCGGCGATGAATTTATAATAGCCTGCCGTGGCCTAAAAATAGAGGATGCTGTATCTGTAACCGGAAAATGGATCAAAGCCGTAGAAGATAGCGGGATAGACCACGAGGGCAACAGGATAAGCACGACCGTCTCGATGGGCATTTCCTACTTCAGGCCCGATGATAAGAAGAGCACAGATGTTATCGACCGTGCGGATGAAGCCATGTATCGGGCGAAGCGCAGCGGAAGGAATAGGGTCGAGCTCGAACTCTAGCTCTGCAATTGGGGCATCTCGGAGCGCTGCCTTAGCAACATTTGCGGTCCTGGGCGTCGACGTATGTAAGTACAATAGCGAAGTGCGGCATGAAGATGCCGCGCGAAGCTGCGCCAGTACCTGTCGCGTGAAGCGGTTGGGAAGCAATTGTTAAGATCTAAGTACCAACTGATTTGCAATCGATTTCCTACTGACTCCCGTCGGATGTTTTTCCGACAGATCCTGCGTCGTCATGATCGGCAATATGCCTCAAGTGGAAGAAAATGTAAAAAACCGCGGCGCTAACTTAGCAAGTCTGGCGGTGAGGTCAACTGCCGGAGAATTTGCGAGGGATCCGCTCGCGGTGAATTCGCGAGGAACATCGCTGGTGAATTTGCCGGAAGACCCATCCGGCGGTGAATTCAGTCTTAAAGATTTAGGGACCTATTCTCAGCCTGACGGAGTCAGGCAAATTCTCCGCCGGTGCTCTTCCCGGCCGATTTTACAACTGCTCAGCTATCGCTCAGCCATTGCTCAGCTATTGCTCAGCGCGGCGTCTCGCCGCGGCCCTTCGACTGCTTGCCAATTGCTTGCCTGCCCTTACAACCGACTCCCAACTGATTTGCTATTGATTCCCAATTGACTCCCCGTTGCTCCTTTCCCTGCTTGACAAAGTTGACAAAACGTGGCAAACTACACGAAATTTCAGCGAAAGGGGCGCAATAGATGCTTACATCCCGTGAGTTTAATTTTGCAGGCTTTTATTACTTTTATTGCTTTACACGCAATAAAAGCGATTCGTGCTGCATAAACTCACATACTGAAGGCATATAAAGACGCCGGACTGAAATAATAAGTCAACAGTAAGAGGCCGCACGGGATCGCAACCCGGCGGCCTCTTTTTTTATTCTGAAAAGGAGTGATGTCAATGATCGCAATATTGAAAGAAGGAACAACTATCCAGCAGAGGGACAGTCTTTGTGACTGGTTCAGGTCAATGGGACTGGAGGTCCACCTCTCCCAGGGGCAGTATAAGACGATAATCGGCCTGATCGGAGACACCAGCAAAGTTGACATCAATCTTGTCGAAAGCCTCAATATGATCGAGTCGGTCAAAAGGATAACCGAGCCCTACAAAAATGCCAACAGGAAATTCCACACTGACGATTCAGTTGTGGACATAAGGGGAATAAAGATAGGCGGAGGAAATTTTCAGATCATAGCCGGTCCCTGTTCGGTCGAATCACGCGAGCAGATACTCTCGGTGGCGGAGTCCGTGAAGGCTTCAGGAGCATCATTGCTAAGGGGCGGCGCGTTCAAGCCGCGCACTTCTCCATATGACTTCCAGGGGCTTAAGGCTGACGGCCTGGATCTGCTTTTCGAGGCGCGTGAAAAGACAGGCCTTCCAATAGTTACGGAGATAATGAACGTAAGGGATATCGATTTGTTTGAAGAGGTAGACGTGATCCAGGTCGGGGCGCGAAACATGCAGAACTTCGACCTTCTGAAGGAACTGGGGAGGACAAAGAAGCCGATCCTCCTTAAGAGAGGCCTAGCAAACACGTTGAAAGAACTCCTTATGAGCGCCGAATATGTCATGTCGGGAGGAAACGAAAACATAATCCTCTGCGAACGGGGCATCAGGACATACGAGACCTTCACAAGAAACACGCTGGACCTGTCGGCAGTCCCCGCACTGCACGAACTGACCCAACTGCCGGTGGTGGTCGATCCGAGCCATGCCACAGGACTTTCAAGGCTCGTATTGCCGATGGCAATGGCGGCAGTTGCTGCAGGCGCGGACGGTCTGATGATAGAAGTCCATAACGACCCCCAGCATGCGCTCTGCGACGGGGCCCAGTCTCTCACACCGATACAGTTCGATTCGCTGGTCAAAAAGGTTGGAAGGGTAAGGGAGGCGATCAGATCATGAAGATAGGCATAGTCGGCCTGGGGCTTATAGGAGGATCTCTGGCCAAGGCCTACAAAGAGAATTCGGACCATCTGATAATGGGGTTTGACAAAGATCCGTCGGTCGTCGACTTCGCGCGAATATACGGTGCCGTAGATACGGCGTTGGACAAAGAGAACATCGGTGAGTGCGATGCACTCCTGATAGCGATAAATCCGAAGGACACGATCGAGTTTCTCAACAGCCATGCCCGTTTGATATCGGAGAAAACCCTGGTAATCGACTGCTGCGGAACAAAACGTACAGTCTGCGCCGAAGGTTTCAGGCTCGCACAAAAATATGGCTTCACATATGTGGGAGGACATCCGATGGCAGGGACACATAAATCGGGTTTTTCAAACAGCAGCGGGGAAATGTTCATCGGAGCGCCCATGGTCCTTGTCCCGCCGGTCTTCGATGACATAAAGCTGTTGGAGAGGGTGAAGAATTTACTTGAACCTGTAGGATTTGGTTTCCTGCATGTAATGACCGCTGAGAAACATGATTCTGTAATAGCATTTACATCGCAGTTGGCACACGTAGTTTCCAACGCCTACATCAAAAGCCCAACGGCTAGGGAGCACAAGGGGGCATCAGCCGGAAGCTACAAGGACCTCACGCGTGTTGCATGGCTTGATCCGGGTATGTGGGCAGATCTCTTCATCTGCAACAAGGATAACCTTTTAAGGGAACTGGACACTATTATCACATCACTTGGCCAATACAGGGATGCGCTTGAAGCTGAAGACTTTCCTGCCCTGCGTGAACTCCTTAAAGAAGGCAAAAAAGCCAAAGAGGAGGTGGACGGGCCATGAGGACCGTTACGGCGGAGACGGTGAGCAAAAGGTACCCCATATACATAGGATCAGGGATTTCTGCCGATACCGGGATACTTGCGGCGGAGAAGAGAATGCCCGGAAAGGCTGCCCTGATCACAGACAGCAATGTAGAGAGGCTTCATTCGGAACATATCACAAGCGTCCTTGAAAGGGCAGGTTTTGAGATTCATACATATGTGATCCCGGCGGGGGAAAGATCAAAAAATATTTCCGAATATGCAGCCATGCTTGACTTTCTCTCCCAAAAGAGGCTCTCAAGGTCTGACACGATATTTGCCCTGGGGGGAGGAATGGTCGGTGACATAGCAGGTTTTGCCGCGGCCACATACCTCAGGGGCACAGGTCTTGTCCATATACCGACGACGCTCCTTGCAGCCGTCGACTCATCCGTGGGAGGCAAGACAGCGGTCAACCTTGAGATGGGCAAAAATCTTGCCGGGACATTTTATCAGCCTGATATGGTCATATGCGACACTGACCTCCTTTCAACCCTGCCTGAGGATGCCTTCAGGGAAGGGTGCGCGGAGATCATAAAGTATGGAGTGATCGCTGACAGGCCACTCTTTGAAATGCTCAGAAAACCTGTAAAAGAGCGGATAGAAGAGATCATAGCGCGCTGTCTGAATATAAAGTGCAGACTGGTCTTTGAAGATGAATTCGACACCGGTCCGAGGCAGCTGCT
>DAIRTK010000070.1:0-6291 GCA_036803945.1 Synergistaceae bacterium | reverse complement strand
ATAAGCCTCACGATCATTGCCACGCCCTGGCCGCCGCCTATGCAGGCGCTTGCCATACCGACACTTTTGCCCTGCTGTTTCAGAGCATAAATAAGTGTAGTGAGTATTTTGGTGCCGCTCGCCCCGATCGGGTGACCGAGCGCTATCGCTCCGCCATGGACATTAAGACGGTCCATATCGAACGGCATCTTCCTGTGGCATGCTATCACCTGTGCCGCAAATGCCTCGTTTATCTCGATCAGTTCCATGTCGTCCATTGTCATGCAGGCTTTATTGAGCGCGATCTCCATTGCCTTGACAGGAGCTATCGGGAAGTGCTCCGCATCTACCGCTGCAGCAGAATAGCTGAGGATCTCAGCGATCGGTTTCAGCCCCTCCGCCTTTGCCCATTCATCGCCGGCTACCATCACAGCACTTCCCGCATCGCAGAGCGCCGAGCTGGATCCTGCTGTTATGGTCCCGCCTTTCTTAAATATCGCGGGCAGTTTTCCAAGCGATTCTAACGAAGTATCCTTCCTTGGTATCTCATCTGTGTCAAGGGTCAGATCGCCCTTCTTCCTGTCCCTTACGATGACCGGTACTATTTCGTCCCTGAACAGGCCTTTCTCTATTGCGTCAACGGCCTTCATATGGCTGTAATATGCGAACTCATCCTGCTCCTGTCTTGATATCGAGAACTCAGGTATCACTACGTCCTCGGTTATCTCTCCCATCAGGCGTCCGGCGAGCGGACAGATGAAGCCGTCTGCGTGCAGTACATCTTCAGAACTTTTTTCGCCCATTCTGAAGCCCCATCTGGCATCCCTCAGGATATAAGGCGTATTCGTTGCGCTTTCCATTCCCCCGGCTAAAAGCACATTCGCATCGCCGAGCCTTATCCTGTCGGCTGCAAGCATAACAGTACGCAGTCCGGAACCGCACCTGATATTTACCGTAAAGGCCGGTACCGACTGATCTATCCCTGCTTTGAACATGGCGTTCCTCGCAGGATTGGCTCCTACTCCTGCCTGCCATCCGTTGCCCATTATAACTTCCTCAACAGCGTCCGCTGACGCCCCTGAACGCGCTACGGCCTCTTTCAGTGCAGCCGCTCCTAGGTCTGTCGCCGAAAGCTTCGAGAACTGGCCTCCAAACTTGCCTCCCGCAGTCCTGGCAGCACTCAGTATCACCGCTTTAGCCATTTTCTGCCACCTCCATCCCCTTTATCGGAAGAAGCGGATCGGCGACATCAAACTCGGCTTCGGTATGCTCCCGGATCTGTTCCAGCGTTACTTCAGGAGACATCTCTATAAGTGTCATCTTACCCTCGTTTATCGCAAAGACAGCGAACTCTGTCACAACCATGCTTGCCACTCCTACAGCCGTCAGCGGAAGCCTGCATTTTTTCAGTATCTTGGCTCCGCCCTTTTTGGTGGTATGGGTCGTGGCAATATAGACTTTCTTTGCTCCGACTACAAGATCCATCGCCCCGCCCATACCGGGAACACTCTTTCCGGGTACGACCCAGTTTGCGATGTCCCCGCTCTGACTAACCTCAAGCGTACCCAGCACGGTGGCGTCGACGTGACCGCCCCTTATCAGCCCGAAGCTCGTATCACTGGCAAAAAAGCTCCCCCCCGGCAGGATCGAGATTATGCGTCCCCCGGCCCCTATGCACCTTAGATCGGGCTCCGCAGGTGCGGGGCCGACTCCGATAGCTCCGTTCTCTGCCTGGAATATTATGTGAGTCCCCTCCGGGATGTAGTCCGAAACCAGCGTAGGTATCCCTATCCCAAGGTTCACTACCTGGCCTTCTGAAAATTCCAGCGCTATCCTTTTGGCTATCCTTTCCTTTATGATGCATTCATCAAGTTCTGGAAGCATAGTATGAACCTCCCTTCACAACTATCATGTCGACAAGGATGCCCTGAGTAACGATCTCGTTCGGATCAAGCTCTCCCACATCCACTACTGAGTCGACCTCGGCGATCACGATCTCCGCGGCAGTCGCCATAGCCGGATTGAAATTCTGATTGGTCCCCTTGTAGATGAGGTTGCCCATCCTGTCCGCCTTGTAAGCCCTGACCAGCGAGACATCAGCCCTGAGCGGCAATTCCAGGATATACTTTCTTCCGTTTACTTCCAGGACCTCCTTGCCCTCTTCGACAACGGTCCCTACACCTGTGGGTGTGAGGAATCCGCCAAGGCCGAACCCTCCTGCCCTGATGCGTTCAACGAAAGTTCCCTGCGGAGAAAGTTCAAGCTCCATCTTTCCCGAATTGTAGTATTCGCCCGTCTTTTTGTTCAGCCCTACATGCGAGGCGATGACCTTTTTTATCCTGCCCGCCGCTACCAGCTTCCCGTGGCCTACGTTCTCATAGGCTGTGTCGTTGGCGATCATCGTCAGTTCGTCTGTTCCAGCTTCATACAGGGCGTCAACAAGCGTGTAGGGTATCCCTCCGTAATTGAACCCTCCGACCATTATGGTGTCGCCTTTTTTGACGCATTGCACCGCTTCCTGTGCAGAGACGACCGGTTTGATAATTTTCTTGGTCATCATACGGTCCCTCCTTCAAATTTATTTTTTTTCCTTTTAAAGCCCTTCTGTTTGATAAATACGGCTACGACTATCGCTGCTCCTATCAGATTGGTGAGCATGGTCGGATAAATGATAAGAAAAGGTACAGCAATTAAAAGCAGCCTTTCTATTATGTTGATGTCATCCGCAAAAAATCCCTGCACTGCAGCTGAGAGCCCTATGACTGCGATGAGTGCGGTCACGCTTGCAAAAACGATCTGAAAGACGCCTCCCTGCAACAGAAGGCCCGGATTGTAAATAAACATGTAGGGCACGATAAATCCCGCAGCAGCTACCAAAAGAGCCGTAAACCCTGTTTTGAGCGGTTCCGATTTTGCTATTCCCGCTGATGCATATGTGGCGAGGGCGACGGGCGGGGTGACGTCCGCAAGGACACCGAAGTAGAGGCAGAAAAGGTGGGCCGAAAACATGGGAACACCCATCTGTGCCAGAGCCGGAGCTGCCAGCGTTGACGTTATAATATACTGCGCGGTCGTCGGAACGCCCATTCCCAGGATTATCGAACCGATCATCGTAAGGATGAGGGCAAACGGGAGTATCCCCTGGGACATGCTAAGTACGAAGGACGAGAAAGCAAGCCCCAGCCCCGTTATCGCGATAACACCGATCACTATCCCTGAGCAGGCGCATGCAGCTGCCACATCTACTGCACCCGTGCCGCCGGTTATCATAGCTTCGATGATCCTTTTGGGCGTCATCCGGTGCTCCTTGTCCCCTATCCATGATGCAGCGACAAGCGAAACGATCGACCAGAAGACCGCCATTGTCGGGGAGTAACCAAAGGCAAGAAATACAACAAGCAAAACTATGGGCAGCAGAAGATGCCATCCCTGACGAACCACCTTCCTGACATTTGGGAGCTGTTCATCGGTAAGCCTTGGCATCCGTTTTTTTCCGGCCCTGAAGTGTACCATTGCCCCGATCGAAATAAAATAGAGAGTCGCGGGGATCGCTGCGCCAATTACAATTTCCCAGTAGGAAACTCCCAGAAACTGCGCCATTATAAAGGCCGCCGCGCCCATTACCGGAGGCATGACCTGTCCCCCGGTCGAGGCGGCCGCTACGATCGCTCCGGCAAACTCAGGAGAATAACCTGAATGCTTCATCAGCGGTATGGTAAACGCTCCGGTCGTAACGGCGTTTCCGCACGAGCTTCCCGAAACCATTCCCATAAAGCCGCTGGCTGTTACCGCAGCCTTTCCCGGTCCGCCCTGGCTCTTTCCTGCAAGTCCTACGGCAAGGTCGATAAAAAACTGACCGGCTCCCGACGTGCTGAGGAATGAACCGAATAGTACGAAGAGGAAGATGAACGAAGCCGAGACTCCCAGGGGAACTCCAAAAATGCCATCGGTGCGAAGATACATGAAAGGAGCCAGCTCTTCAAAAGAGAAGCCCGCATGTGCCAGAATGCCGGGCATATAAGGTCCGAACACTCCGTAAGCAAGGGCAAGTGTTGCAACTATCGGAAGCGGCCATCCCAGGGATCTGCGTGCGCCCTCAATAACCAGCACTATCATGATCACGCCAAGGTAGATGTCAGAGGGGATAGCAGAGCCCTCGCGGGCTGCTATCGCCTCGTAGTTAAGGAGTATGTTTGCGCAGCCGATGACTATAAGTATAGCGGGTATCCAGTCAAATATGCTTATCTTCAGCTTGTTGCTTCTTTTCTGAGACGCGGGATAAATAAGGAAGAGAAGCGCACCCATGAACATCCAGTGCCACGCCCTCTGGGTCATTGCCGCAAAAAGTCCGAATGCCGCTGTGTAAAGGTGGAAGCATGAAGCTGTTATAGCTATGCCGGCCACAAGGTAGAACTGCCAGCCGGACAATCTCCGTTTTTTGCTTTCATCCGGATCTTCAACTATCTCCGGAACGATGTCCAGCTTTTCGATATCATCTGCCTTACGCAGACCCTGATCACATTCCATATTACAAACCTCCCATAATGTCAGGCTTCTAACATCAACGGGGAGCAAATGCCCCCCGTTGAGATCCAACTATGTGTTGGGGCAACCTACTTAACTGTTATTCCCTGTTCCTTGAAATATTTCACCGCACCGGGGTGGAACGGGATTATCCCCACTGATGCCTTCTGGGGGACAAAGTTGGCTGCGTGCGGCGTTACCTTCATCAGTTCATCTTTTTTATCGATAAAAGTCTTCAGTGCATCATATGCAACCTTTTCTGTCATTTTGCCGTTTACCACGAGGAAGTTTGCGTCAGCCACAGTCTTGCATGGCTGATCCTGTTTTGTGTATGTTCCCTTTTCAATAGTGTATTTCAGGAGGAACTGGTGCTTCTTGGTAACCTTATCGATAACGTCATCGGGAAGCGATATCAAAACTACGTCACGTACAGCAGCTATCTCCATGATCGCTGATCCCGGAGCCGCAAAGTTGAAGAATGCAGCGTCAATGTTTCCGTCCTTCAGGGCAGTTACAGCTTCAGGCTGTGTGAGCTGCTGCTTGTTTATATCCTTGTCAGGGTCCCAGCCGGCTGCTTCGAGTATCATCAGGGAGAGAAGCTGGTCTCCGCCGCCGGGAGCCCCCAGGGATATCTTTTTGCCCTTAAGGTCGGCAAAGGTCTTGATGCCTGTCTTGGTCGTAGTCACAAGGTGCTGCGGGGCGGCATACATGTTCATGAGGGTCAGGAGCGGGAGCTTTCCGTCCTGCTCAAAAGCCTCGGTCCCCGTGTAGGCCTGATATAGTGTCGATCCCATCGTCATTCCGATCTGGGCCTTGTTTGAAGCTACAAGGCGGCAGTTTTCCTTTGAGGCCGCAGTTGAGCGTGATGTTGCCTTGATGTCCAGTCCGCCCTTTGTCAGAAGCTCAGCCATGACGCCGCCGAGGGGATAGTATGTGCCTCCGACCCCTCCGGATCCGATGGTGATGAATGTCGTGGCTGATGCGATACCTGCAAAAAGCATGACTGCTATGATACCGAGCGCGATAATATTCCTCTTCTTCATAAAAAACTTACCTCCTTAAATAATGTATTATTTCGCCTTGCTATGGATACCTGCCGGTTTCGGCAGGACAACGCCATTTCTACATAAGCTTTCCAGCCGCCGCGGCCAGTCCGTCTGCCAGTTTTTCCAGCAGCTCGTTTACCTGTTCCTCATTAATTATCAGGGGAGGCGCCACAAGGAAATTGTCTCCCAGAAGACCGTCTACCTGACCCGAACCCGGGTAGATGATCAGGCCTCTGTCCACGCACTCCTTCGTGGCAACATTTGCTGCTCCGGTTTTATCGAAGGGCTCTCCGGTATTTTTGTCCTTAACCAGTTCGAATCCCCACATCAGCCCCTTGCCCCTGACATCGCCTACGATCGGATTTTCCGCTGCGATCTTTTTGACTCCGGCCCCAAGTATCTCCCCCATCCTTGCCGCGTTTTCGACCAATCCGTGTTCCTTCATATACTTGAAAACCGCGCAGACAGCAGCAGCACTGATCGGATTACCGTTATACGTATGCCCGTGCATGAATGACCCGCTTCCGTTCTTTATCTCTTCAACAAGACCGTTTCTGGCGATTATCCCGCCTGTAGGCACATATCCCGCAGCAAGCCCCTTGGCAGTTGCAATGATGTCAGGCACGACATTCCAGTGGTCTACTGCAAAATTCTTTCCCGTCCTCCCACACCCAGTCATTACTTCATCGGATATAAGAAGGACATCGTATTTGCTGCAGATATCCCTTATCATCGGCCAATA
>DAIRTK010000069.1:0-6335 GCA_036803945.1 Synergistaceae bacterium | reverse complement strand
GTAATCAATAAAATATGTAATATAGCCTCATTATGAATAATAATGGGGCTTTTTTTCAGGCAGACATGGAGACGGAAAGGTTATACGGGTTGTATCGCAACTCGGCCGGGGTCACAACTGACTCGAGGGCAGTTAAAAAGGGTGAGATATTTTTTGCTTTGAAGGGGCCTACCCACGACGGGAACAGGCATGCCCTGGCAGCCATTGAGGCCGGGGCGCTGGCAGCCATTGTTGACGATCACTCACTGAGCGGCGAAAGAATAATAGTTGTTGATGACGTCCTTGATACAATGGCCGCTCTTGCAGCCTGTCACAGGAAGAGGCTGCATATGCCGGTCATCGCAGTCACAGGCACCAACGGGAAGACAACCACCAAGGAACTGCTGACTGCCGTTCTCTCACGTAAGGGAAGGGTACACAGCACCTCCGGAAACTTCAACAATCACATAGGGGTGCCGCTGACACTGCTCAGCGCCCCGGACGATGCTGCTTTCCTCGTTGTGGAGATGGGAGCTAACCATATGGGTGAGATAGCTGCCCTATGCAGGACGGCAATGCCGTCACATGGCATCATCACCAATATAGGCACTGCGCATATTGAAGGATTCGGTTCCTTTGAAAATGTCAGGAAGGCGAAGTCAGAGCTTTACCAGTGGCTGGAGGCTAACGGCGGAACAGTCATCCTCAATGATGATAATCCAATCCTGAGCGAACTGGCCAGGAACATTGACAAGACAGTACTTTACTCGTCACCCGGCGGACACCGCCTGTCGGTGAAAAATAATGACGGTGATGGAATGTATCTGCGGGTCAGAGCCGAAATTGACGGGATTGCCCACAGCTTTGAAACAGGTCTATTCGGCTCATACAACATTGACAACCTGAGGGCTGCAATGGCAGCCGGACTGTTCTTTGGCGTCACTGTGAAAGAGATAGTTGATGCTGTCTCTTCATACCGTCCGTCGAACAACAGGTCACAGGTGACCGAAACCGGTCGCAACACCGTAATCCGTGATGCCTATAACGCCAATCCGTCGAGCATGGAAAAGGCCATTGCTTCATTTGGGCGACTTAACGCAGGGAAGAAGATGGTTATCCTGGGTGACATGCTGGAGCTGGGCACTGAGAGTGTTCCCGGCCATGCTGCTGTCATCAGGCAACTGAGAGGTCTTGGTGAGATAAAGGCAGTGCTTGTGGGGCCACGGTTCAGGGAAGCTGCGGGAGATTTTCCGGCCAGTCTTTTCGAATCTTCTGAAGCGGTTGCTGAATGGCTTAAGAGTGAGAGCCCCGCCGGTTATACAATTCTTGTGAAGGGCTCAAGGGGGATTATGCTTGAAAAGATCTTTCCCTTACTCTGATTTCCCCTTAAGGGTTATTGACAGGATCTCGGGTCTGGTGCCCAGACGCATGCGGGGGCCCCATATCCCGAAACCTGAGGAGACTATGACGTGGGTTTTCCCGAACACCCTGTACCCGTGACTCAGTTCAAACATGCTTTTCGTAATGAGATTCAGCGGCCACATCTGCCCGTTGTGGGTGTGCCCTGACAGTTGGAGGTCGACCGGAGTGGATGAGAGGGCTGACAGGTCATAAGGCTGATGGTCGAGGAGAATAACCGGTGCAGCAGTGTCGGCCTCTGCCAGCAGCTTTCCGAGCGTTTTGCGGCTGCTTCCGGGGGTATTGATTGCGGTTCTGTCAAGCCGGCCAATTATCTGAACCCCATTTCCGAGAGCAATTACCTCGTCCTTCAGAACCCTTATTCCCTTGCTTTCTATATATGGTATCGACTTGCCCAGGTCACTCATGTACTCGTGGTTCCCGGTAATTGCCCAGGTCCCGTACCGGGGTTCGGGTATCCTCAGGTATGACAGCAGATCTCCGCGCAGCACCGGCCCGATGCTTCCGTCAAGCAGGTCACCCAGAAAGAGAACCATATCCGGCTTTTCATTGCTGATCATCTCAGAGAGATGACGCATGCTGCGCTTGCGGATTATGCTGCCAAGGTGAATGTCTGAGACTGCCACGATCCGCATTGGTTCACTGCCGGTTTCAAACTTCTTACTGACCTCGATGGTGTATCTTTTTGTCACGGGACTGACAGCATTGATGAACCCGACAATGATAAGGATGACAGTTACCGAGGTAATTCCGGCAAAAAGCCACAGCCTGAGACTGGGGATGACTTCTGCCGGCAGCAGGTGAAAAGGTTTCTGTATCAGCAGGAGAATGTCGGCTGCAAGCCACGCGAGGAAACCATAGAGCATGAATGCCATCCAGAATCCGCCGATGACATTCACTATATCCGTGAAAACACTTGAATATGAATGTTCAAGAAACTTGCCGATCACAAAGGACGAAGCAAGAGCAATGAATATTGCATTGTACCATGCGGTGCTGATTCCTGCGCCTGACAGCGCTCTCCGGCCTTTAAACCACAGGTAAAGGTTCGTCAGGATATAGACGGTGAGCACTACCGTCAGGAATATTGCCATCTGCTGTTTTCTGTTCAGATCCACTTAAGTTCGGAGAATGTTTTCCTTTTACGTATATAATACTCAAAAAGGAGGTATTTGTTCATCGCGGTATGCGGAATATGGAAAATGCCGGGATTAGGGGTGATAGTCCTGAAAGTTCTGATAGCTGTTCGCTGCCTGCGGAAATCCCTGTGTGCACGTACAACTGCTGATGCCGCTGCACGTCCTTCCCTGAAGAGCAGTACCACAGCGGCCAGGCCGTCGAGAACCTGGCGCAGGAAAACAGTTCTCCTGATGTGCTTTGAGGGGAGATTTTTGGCCAGCATGATCAGGCTGTTGCGAAAGTTGTAGTATATCTTGGAAGGCGACCCGTAACCAAGGGTTCCACCCCCCACATGATAAACAACGGAATGGGGAAAGTAGCTGATTGTGTAGCCTGCATTCTGCATCCTCCAGCAAAGGTCAATCTCTTCCATGTGGACAAAGAACGACTCGTCAAAGCCGTCACACTGGTCGAATGCGGCGCCTCGCACCACCATGCATGAGCCTGATGCCCAGAAGATCTCGCATGTATCATCATACTGGCCGTGGTCAGTCTCCAGCGTTTCAAAGATCCGGCCGCGGCAGAACGGGTAGCCAAGGCTGTCTATATAACCCCCGGCTGCACCTGCATATTCAAATGAGTCACGGCTGGCGAAGGACCTTATTTTCGGCTGGCATGCCCCGACATTCGGGTGCATATCCATGAATGTGATGAGCTTTTCCGACCATCCCGGCTCAACCTCCACATCGGAATTCAGGAGTATGTAGTACTCGGCCTCAAGATGCCTGATCGCCATGTTGTAGCCTCCTGCATACCCGTAATTGCGGTCAAGTTTTATGACCTGCACCTCAGGGTGGTTTTCGGTAACCCACTGCACAGAGTCATCTTCTGATCCGTTGTCTGCAACAATTACGGAGGTTTCAGGTGAGAGTGTATTGACCACCACGCCCGGAAGAAACTGTTCGAGGAATTTTCTTCCGTTCCAGTTGAGGATGACAACGGCTGTCCTAATCATTTTTTACCGGTCTTTTGTGTTTCCATCTCCGATGGCTCCAGAGCCAGTACTCGGGTTTGTCACTGATTATCTTCTCGAGTCTTTCGGCATAACGGGTGATGATGGCATTGGGTTCCTCACTGCGGGGGTGTTCTGAAATGATGCTGTATTCCAGCTCGTAAAACCCACGTTTCCGCTTGACAATGTTCATCATGATCACCGGCATATCATACTTTACGGCTATCTTTTCTGCTCCTCTGTAGAAACCTGTATCCTGGTTGAGAAACGTGGTCCAGCAGGCATTGTCATCAGGAGGGGGAGTCTGATCGCCAATGAAGCCCGACATGGTGAGAATCTTTTCGCTGCGGTATCTGACCAGGTCCCTGACGATATGGTTCATGGGAGTTGTCTGCATGCCGAATCTCTCCCTGATCTTTCTGAGAAACCGGTCAAAGTCATTGTTTTTAAGCGGCTTATAAATGGTAATGACCTTGTGTTTCGCAGACATCTGCAGTGATGAGTACCACTCCCAGTTGTTATAATGGCTGGCCAGGGCAACCACATCGCGTCCTTCGCTGAAGAACCTGTCTGGAATGGCGGTGTCAGGAACAACAGATCTTTTCCTGATCTGCTCAGTGGTCATATGCATGGCCTTCAGGGTCTCAACGATCAGGTCAGTGAGGTGCCTGTAGAACCTTTTTGCGATCTTTTTACGTTCTTCAGGGCTTTTCTCCGGGAAAGCGTTACGGAGGTTCATCTCCACCACCTTTCTGCGGTAGCGTACCACATGGTAAAAGAGGGGCCAGAGCATATCAGACAGCAGGTGCAATGCCCGCATCGGAAGGAGAGTGATTGTGTAGCTCAGGGCTACGAATATGAAATAACCCACGCGATTCATTTCATGTCTGTATCAGTAAGTTCACCATTCATAGACGCATCATCGCGCAGGGTTGTCAGTCTCACCCGGCGTATTGTTCCGGGCAGCCCTTTTGTCCATGGGGTCAGTACCCTTATATAGTTGCCTGTCAGCCCGGCCACCATACCGTCATGGCCTCTCTGTTCAAAGAGTACCTCATGAAGTTGCCCGGTAGCGTTTCTCATGAAATTCATGCGCCTGCTTTCGGAGAGTCTTATCAGCTGCCTGCTCCGTTTTTCCTTTTCCTGCCTGCTTACCTGGCCGGGCAGTATAGCCGCAGGTGTACCAGGCCGGGATGAGAATGCAAATACGTGAAGGTAGGAGAGGGGAAGGCTCTCCAGGAAAGCATAAGTGTCAGCATGATCTTCCTCAGTCTCACCGGGAAAGCCGACAATGACATCGGCCCCTGTTCCTGCACCGGGAATTTTCTCCTTTATTTTCATTACCCTGTCGCGGAAAACCTCCCTGCGATAGCGGCGGCGCATCAGCCCGAGTATCCTGTCGCTGCCGCTCTGCAGCGGCATATGGAAGTGCGGCAACAGCACCTTCCCTTCAGCTGTCAGGTCAATGACACCGTTGCTTACCAGGTTGGGTTCTATTGAGGAGAGTCTCAGCCGTTGCAGGCCTTCAACATTCACCAGTTTTTCAAGGAGCTGTTCGAGGTTCTCCCCGGTGCTTCTGCCGAAATCGCCTACATTCACTCCGGTGAGAACTATCTCCCTGACCCCGCTGGCGACAATCTTTTCCGCTTCGACAACTATTTCCCTTATAGCCGGGTTCCTGCTCTTTCCCCTGGCAAGGGGGACGGTGCAGTATGAACAGTGATAGTCACATCCGTCCTGTACCTTGAGGAATGAGCGGGTCCGGTCACCGGCTGACCATGATGACATGAATCCGCCAGTGTCAATATTTTCGCAGGAGTGAATCTCCGGAGCAGTTTGTTTTTCGAGGTGGTCAATATAACGTGCCACATCGAATTTTTCATAGGTGCCAAGCACCAGGTCCACTCCTTCGATGGCAGCAGCCTCCTCCTGTCTCAGCTGGGCGTAGCATCCGACAACGGCAATCAGTGCGTCAGGATTGCGGTGGGCGAACTTCCTGACTGCCTGCCTGCATTTGCGGTCAGCAGCATCAGTGACGGTACATGTGTTGATCACATATATGTCAGCAAGACTGTCAGGCGACACCCTCTCGAAACTCTCCTCCGGAAAGGTCCGGGCAATTGTGGATGTTTCGGCAAAATTAAGTTTGCATCCCAGTGTATGAAACGCTACTTTCCTCTTCAATACTAAATGGTTACTGTTCAGGATGCAAAAATAGCAAAAAAGCCGGTCTAGAGCAGTTTACTTGCCAGTTCTGCGAGGAAGCTTCTTTCCCCCTTGACCAGGTGGACGTGTGCAAAGAGGTCAAGCCCCTTCATCTTGTCAGAGAGGTAACTGAGTCCGTTTGAACCGGAATCAAGGTATGGAGAGTCAATCTGTTCAATGTCGCCTGTGAAGACCATTTTAGTTCCCTCTCCGGCCCTGGTGATGATTGTCTTCACCTCGTGAGGGGTGAGGTTCTGGGCCTCGTCAACAATGAAGAAGATATTGGAGAGGCTACGGCCCCTGATGTAAGCCAGCGGGGTGATTACGAGCTTTTCGTCCTTGATCATGTCATTTATGCGTATGAACTCAGGGCTCTGGGCGCTGAAGCGGTGCTTGATGACAGTCAGGTTGTCGAAGAGCGGCTGCATGTACGGGTCCATTTTCTCCTTGACGTCACCCGGCAGGAATCCCATATCGCGATTGGCGAGGGGCACTATGGGTCTTGCAAGGAAAATCTGTTTGTAGCGTTTGTGCTGGTGCAGTGCCGCTGCAAGTGCGAGGAGTGTTTTGCCTGTGCCTGCCTTTCCTGTGAGTGAAATAA
>DAIRTK010000068.1:0-6398 GCA_036803945.1 Synergistaceae bacterium | reverse complement strand
TACTGATGTGTACTGGATCAGCTCCAGGCTTATTGAAGAGCTCAGAGCGAAGGCAGTATTCTGAAGAATTGCCATGGTATAATCCAATTACCGGACCCTGATTACGGCAAAGGAAGAACTTTCTGAAGGCATTGTTTGTTGAGGTATCATGAAACGAACCATGACCGGGGGAAACCTGATCACCCAAAATGAAACAATATGCCTATTGACAGGAAGATGCTATCATTCCTCGGGCCTGAACTGCTCGATGAGATAGAAACAAATGCTATTGTCAGGGAATTTCCGAAGGGAACGGAGATACTCAGAGAGGAGCAGTACATAAAGGTCCTTCCTATTGTCCTCAAGGGCCTGATAAAGGTATTCTCACGATTTGAAGAGAAGGAACTTCTTCTCTATTACATTGAACCGGCGCAGAGTTGTGTCATGACCTTCTATGCCGCCCTGAAGAATGCACCCAGTAAGATCTATGCCACTACAGAAGAAGATTCTGAAGTACTTCTTGTACCGGTGCAGCATCTGAACAGGTGGCTGAAGAACTACCCCGGGTTCAATGAAATGTTCTATGACCAATACAACCTCAGGTATTCGGATTTGCTTGATACCATTGGTCATCTGCTGGTTGACAGGATGGATAAGAGGCTGTATGACCACCTGAAGAAAAAAGCTGAGCTGATTAACGGTCCGGTGAAGATGAGCCATGGTCAGATAGCCAATGAGACAGGCACTTCGCGAGAGGTTGTGACCCGTATCCTTAAAAGACTGGAATCAGAAGGGAAAGTGATACAGGACCGTGAAGGGATAAAAATTCCGGGGCAGTTGTGACTGCAGTCACTGCAGGACCGCTTGCGCATGAGTTTCTTTGCAATGCAATAATGCAATTACCAAAACAAATTAATATGAAAAAGAATATGGGAACGGCAGACCGAATTATCCGGGTGATAATCGCTGCCATAGTCGCTGTACTGTACTTTACCGGTATTATTCAGGGAACACTGGGAGTAATCCTCCTTGTTCTTGCAGGTATCTTTGTGCTCACCAGCCTGGTAAGCTTCTGTCCGCTCTACGCTCTTTTCGGGTTAAGCACATGTAAAAACAAAGGAAAGGCATGAAGACCCTGAATATCATAAGAATATTGATTGTGGCACTGCTTGCTGTCACCATCGGAACAGCCTCCTGCACCAAAGACGACAGTCTCACTGACAGCCAGATCATTGAGGAGATACAGTCAAACGTTAAAACTGGCACCTGGATGATAACAAAGTTTATTGATTCCGGGACTGATGAAACCATTCATTTCCAGGGATACAACTTTACCTTCGGCAGCAACGGGGTTCTGACTGCCTCCAATGGTGCCAGCAGCTATGACGGAACCTGGAGCATCACTGACAGCAACAGCAGTGATGACAGTCCTGATGACCTTGACTTCAACATCTTATTCAACCTTACAAATGACTTTGAGGATCTGAATGATGACTGGGACATCCTTGCCCGGTCGTCGACGAAGATAGAACTGATCGATATCAGCGGAGGGAACGGAGGAACTGACTACCTGACCTTTGAGAAAAACTGATTCTTAACAGACCTTCGTTTTAATTGAAGAAGCTGGCACTTAAAACCTGATGCCAGCTTCTTTTTATTATAGTTAAGTCTGCCTTACCTGATCTTTTACCTGGCCTCTCCCGGCTGTATAGGTCCGTGGAAGTTACCTTTCAAAGTGCCGCCGCCGGAGTTCTGGTCGATTTTCATGTCAATGTCTATGTCATAGACATCTCCATTCCTTGAGACAGTTATTGATCCGGAGGAGAAATAAAGCCCAGCGGACTTGCGGCTGTCCTGGAGGAAGAAATAGGAAATACTCCCTTCCTGGCACTGGCCTGAAAACGGGAAAGAGCCAACAGGTACAGCTGATGAAGATGCAGTCTTGTTGATCTCTATGTACATGCTCTCACCTGAAAGAAAACGAATGAGTAAATCATGCCTGTACATTTCAGGAGTGCATTGAATAATATCCTCCGGAAAGATCAGGCAGTCTTCCGGTACGATCTCACGGTTATAGGAGGAGTTGCTGTTCCCGGCTATTATAAAGGTATTGTCGTCTATCCTGTCTTCCTTCCTGCATCCTGCAAGAAGAGTGATCACTGCCAATGCCACCGCCACGGTGATCTTCAGAGAAATTTTCATGCTCAATCAGTGTTTAAAATTTGACTGCATGAAACTATCCCTTTTTCTCCTGATAACCAAAATGTCTTTCAGCATGAAACCAGATTTCACCCGCATGAAGTCAGGCAGAGATTACTTCTCGCAGAGCGAACGGAGGATTTCCAGTGCCTTTGGCCATGCTTCCGTGAAAAAAGGTTTGAAACCGGCAGGTACGTCAGTGTCAATGGAAAGCAGTGTTTTGCCATCTGCCGGCTTTAAGCTGTAGTTCTCAAGCGAGCCTCTCCAGGGACCGGATTCCTGGTCTCCGCTGACCTCGTGGCCATCTATGATCTCCCTGAGGCTCTCGATGCTCAGGAATTTTCCCGGTATGTTCTCCCTGATACGGCATAGCATGCCACCGGTCTTTCCGTCGGGATTTGTCCCTATGAACATGATCCTCTCCCCTTTCTCCCAGGAACCGGTGAAACGGGAATCTGGATTGAAAGGTGATGTCCATTCACTGAAGGCTTTATCTTCAAGCATTATCCGGAAGACATTTTCCGGAGAATTGTTTATGGTGATCTCAAAATGGAGCATCTCCTTCGCGCCATAACCTTCAACATACTTTTTAAAGTTGTTGAGTATGGCCTGCCATCCGGCTTTCTGCAACTCGGCACTGTTCTGGTCCTCGGCATCAAATGACTCAGTTACCAGGGTGGTATCACCCTTGTGGCAAAAGCTGATGTGTACATTCCTGCCATCTGGCATGGTATAGGCAATGGTCTTCTCCATAACAACTTCGCTGTACCTCCCCTCGAAGTCAAATCCCTCAGATCCGTCCCTGGCTTCCATCCGGCAAAGGAATGTTCCGCCCGGACGCAAATCATTCTCGGCATAACTCGTCTGCCAGTCGTCAGATGCGTGGTTCCAGTGAATGATATGCAGTGGTCCTGTGAACAGGTCCCATACCCTCTGCAGCGGGGCTTTAACGGTAACCGATACCGTTATGACCAGTCTTTCAGCTTGCGGTGTCATTGCGATTGAGATTTAATACAATACACTTTATACTAAAAACAACCGGCAGACGCTATTGTTCCTGATCCGCATGACCATTACCGGGTCAATGATGACGCCGGGCCAACCGGAACGGTTTTCGGGGACTGTTTTTTTTCGATCTTTGCAGGTAACCTGAACGGGAATGGCAATCTCCCCAGGGATAAGGTATGACAGGATACAAAAGGGAAAAATCACCAATGGGTATAGCTTTCATTTCAGTCATAATGCTGCTTATTGCGGCATTGCTGATCATGCTGATCATAATCAGCCCGGGAAAACCTTCATACTGCACTGACAAAACCGGAAGCATATGTGAGAAGGCTTTTGTTCAGATTGGCGGTGTAAGACAGGGGATGTTCATAAAAGGTGCAGATACAGCCAATCCGGTACTGCTTTTCGTACACGGCGGACCGTCCTTCTCGGAGTTTTTCCTCGTTGAAAAATACCCGACAGGGCTTGAAGAATACTTTACTGTCTGTTACTGGGAACAGCGGGGCGGAGGGCTCTCGGTCTCGCCGGATGTGACTCTGGAGAGCCTGACACTGGGACAGCTTGCCGCTGACATGATTGAAGTGACAAACTACCTCCGTGAGCGGTTCGGGAAGGAAAAAATATACGTCATGGCTCATTCCGGCGGTACAGCCTTCGCCATCAGGGCGGTAGCCGGAAACCCTCAGCTGTTTCATGCATATATCGGCATGGCCCAGATAACAAGGCAGGCAGAGTCGGAGAAACGGGCTTACAGATACATGGTTGACCGGTATACCACAGAGGGAAATATAAGAATGGCCAAGGAATTTGCAAAATACCCTATAGCTGAAGATGATTCATACCTCCTCCCGTTCTTTAATTCAGTACTGAGGGACAAGTCGATGCATGAGCTCAGTATTGGCACAATGCGCAATATGACCTCAATAATGCGTGGCGTCTTTTACCCGGTATGGACCTGCAGGGCATACACCCTGAGGGAGAAGATCAATATCTGGCGTTCGAAGTTTTCATTCGTGAACAAATCAGGACTGAGGGCAGAGGTGCTGGCACTTGATATGGCAGAGAGTGTCCCTGCACTGGGGGTGCCGGTATATTTTTTCAGCGGGAGGCATGACCTGACGGTCAACCGCGGGTTATCAGAAGAGTATTTCAATAAACTCGTATCCCCTCTGAAAGGTTTCTATACATTTGAAGACTCTGCCCACAGCCCAATGTTTGAAGAGCCGGAGAGGTTCCTGGAGATAATGATATCAGATGTCCTGAACGGTATAGCAGATCAGCGGTTTTCAGCGTTTCCTGATTAACTGATACGAAACGGTCGGATCACCTAAATCGAGCTCAAAACGGTTGGCATCTATTTTTTTAAGGGCAAATTTTTCCACAAAATCTTCTGACAGAATCAGTAATGAGTCACCTTTACTGCTGATCTTATAACCGACTGTATCGGCCTCTGAGTCTCCGTTATCTTTCTTCGAAACTATCAATACCGAATTGTCCGTGAAATCCCATTCGGTGTTATCAGGTATGTATTTAAGTGCACGGAACAAGGAATTGAATGTGGTATCTTTTTCAGCTTCTGCAGTTGCGGATGTTTCATCACCACTCCTTTCAATTACCTTCAGTGTAAATCTGCCGGACAGGATTGAATCATCGGCTTTTCTGCCGCCTGTACAGGCAATGACAGTAAAAGCGGCGGAAAGAATAATGGCGGTTGTCAAAATGCTTATTGCTTTCATGGCTATGATTATAAGTTATTAAATATAATAAAAATGCTCCCTAGAAATTTATTCCGACGTACAGATCAGGTTCAAACAAAAAGTAATTACTCCATTTCCCATCCTTTTCCCCGAAACTTTGAGGAGTACCGGTGTCAACAGGCCAGTAATTGCAGTGAACCTGTGGTTCAATATATAACCTGTTTTTGAGGAGAGGAATATGGTATCCGAGATGCCATGTAGTATATAGTTTAAAACCGTTACCAATTGTCTTCATTTCTTCATCAAGGTAGGTTTTTAACAACGGCAGTATTTCTGCTGAGGCAAATACCCCCTTCCATAAAAAGCGCTGGTAAGTGATGCCTATCCCCGTTTCCCTGAGTCTGCCGGTATAGAATTCAGTCTCGTCAAGAAAATGAGGATCCCACATTTGGATGCCCATCGGGGCGAACAGTTTCCAGGTAGCAGCCTTTACACCGATAATGTCCCTGGGTGAAAGTTTGTAGTTGAAATGAATCTCATAGTGCAGAGTATTCGTCTCTTCCGCACCGAAGTTCATAAATGACAGGTATGTGGTGCTTACCGAGTACCTATGGCCGGTAAGAGATCTCACGTCACCGCTTCCCGAAGTCTGCACAGGCTCCTGGCCAAAAAGCTGTGCCAACGAAAGGCAAAGCAACAATGTCACTGTAAAATTTTTAGTTTTCATATCACTGTCTTTAAGTTGAACAATTAATCAACACAAAACTACAGTGCCATGACAGCCTGATTCATTGACTTAAGTTAAGAAACAGGGTAGTTATGGTTATTTTGCTTTGATAATCCGCTTGCGGATCCGGCTCAATGATTCAGGTGTAATTCCAAGAAAACTGGCAATCTGATGCTGAGGAACCCTTTGCAATAAATCGGGCCTGGTTTTAATCAGATTCAGATAGCGCTCTTCGGGTGAAGTCATTTTGAATTCTGCCAAAGTATCCTGGAATTTAGCCATAATAGCATCTCCCAGGGCGCGGTTCAATGATTCAACCTGTGGAAACTTCTGATAGATCTCTGTCTCCAGCTGGGGAGTACCAACTCCCGCAATTACATCTTCGAGGCATTCAATATAATACTCCGAAGCAGCGTTCTTCCCGTACGCTGAGGGTACCACAGCCTGTTCTTCAGTATAGAATTCAGTTGTCTTTTCCTCGCCATCTTTCAGATAGAAGTCCCTGACGCACCCTTTGATAATGAAATAGCATTCATTGGAGGTCTTTCCTTCCTCAAGAAGCATTGTCCCTTTCCTGAAGCGCTTTATAAAATCGATTTTCCCGAGCTCTTCTTCCAGCTCCTTTGTGACGTGGATGTACTTTGAAAGATAATCATAGATTTCCTTTTCCATTACAGAATCCTGTTACATCCATTATTTTCTTGCCCTCTTCCTAAGCACATTGTACGCGCACAGGTAGCCTCCGGCGATGGCACCTGAGAAGCCTCCCCCGGTTTTTCCCCAGGCCG
>DAIRTK010000067.1:0-6627 GCA_036803945.1 Synergistaceae bacterium | reverse complement strand
CAGGGGCCATATGACCTGGTCAGCCTCCTGATAGGGGTAAACAACCAGTACAGGGGGATGGATATAAATATCTACAGGAAGGAGTTCGGGGAATTGATAGATCAATCTATCCTCTTTGCAGGGAGTGATACAGGCCGGGTCATTGTCCTTTCGATCCCGGACTGGGGGGTGACCCCTTTCGCCTCAGGCCGCGACAGGGATAAGATTGCCAGGGAGATCGATCAGTATAATGCGATAAACAGAGAAATAACCCTCTCGAAGGGTATTGCCTGGATAGATGTGACAGGTATCTCAAGGCTGGCAGAGACAGATCTGACACTCATTGCCGGTGATGGCCTTCATCCGTCAGGAAAGATGTATACTGAATGGGTCAGGCTGGCCTTACCGGAAATAGTAAAGATGCTTAAAGAAGACTGATAATGGATATGGAATCGGCATACAGGGAGGCTGTTACCCTGGATAAGCAGGATGGCCTCGCCGGGTACAGGTCAAGGTTCATCTCAGGAGATGAAAAGCTGATCTACCTGGATGGCAATTCACTTGGAAGACTGCCTGTAGAGAGCAAGGCCATACTTGACCGTTCAGTTAGCTATGAATGGGGCGAAAGACTTATCCGGAGCTGGAACGAGGACTGGTTTACGAAGAACATCAAACTCGGCGATAAGATTGCCCGGATTGCCGGGGCATCTGAAGGGGAGGTGGTTATTACCGACACCACTTCAGTCAACCTCTACAAGCTGGCCTATGCCGCTCTCAGGTTTCAGAAGGGCAGGACTCGGATAGTGACAGATGAGCTGAATTTTCCGTCCGACCTGTATATTCTCCAGGGTCTGGTACAGGATTTCGGGGAGGGATATGAACTTGTGATAGTTTCTTCCCGTGATGGAATGACCATTGATACCGGTGATCTCAAGGCAGTGATTGATGACAATACCGCGCTGGTATCACTGTCGCATGTGGCATTCAAGTCGGCTTTCAGGTACAGCATGAAGGAGATAACAGCACTTGCCCATGATAAGGGGGCGATGATACTCTGGGACCTGAGTCACAGCATCGGTGCGGTACCGGGTGAGCTGAACGAATCCGATGCCGATCTTGCAGTGGGTTGTACTTACAAGTACCTCAACGGAGGGCCCGGTTCACCTGCTTTCCTGTATGTGCGGAAGGATCTGCAGGAGAAACTCTCTTCACCCATCTGGGGATGGTTCGGAGAGAAGAATCCGTTTGATTTTGAATTGAAATATCGTCCGGGTGAAGGGATAAATAGATTTATGGCAGGAACGCCGCCTATATTAGCCCTGAAAACCATCGAACCCACGGTTGATATGCTGAACGAGGCCGGCATGGACAAGATAAGAAAAAAGAGTGTTTCTCAGTCTGAGTATCTAGTAAGGCTTTCTGAGAAGTTTCTTTATCCCCTGGGCTTCCGGTCCGGATCACCCGTGGATCCTGAAAAACGGGGATCCCATGTATCGCTGCGTCACCCTGAGGCCTACCGTATCTGCAAAGCCCTTATAGATCCTGAGGTGGGCGGAACCGTCGTCATCCCGGATTTCAGGGAACCAGATAATATCCGCCTGGGGATCACTCCGTTATATACCACCTACACCGAGATCTTAATGGCTGTCAGGGAGATAAGAAATATCGTTGAGAACGGGCTCTTTTCAAAGTACTCACCTGCCAGGGAAAAGGTAACATAGCGGAAGAATATATCCTATTACTGCCCTATCGCCCGGACCACAAAGCGCTGCGAAGACTGCGGGCGCGCCATGGCATCCTGAATTTTTGTCCTGAAGATTTCGTTCGCTTTTTCTTCGCCAAACTCCTTAATCAGAGGCGGAAGCATCGAATATGCACCGGGGGTACTGACTGCCGGGTCCATAAGCCAGATTAAGCTATATGTTCCATCCTCATTGGCCCGGAGCGATTCCAGCATCCTGGCAGACCTCACGACGGGGCTATTATCTTTTTGCACCAGGGGAAGGAAAACTTCAGTGACAAATTTCTTAATATCTTCAACCCTGTCTGCCTTTATATAGTTATAGATGATCAGGATTGTGTCATTTTCAACGGCTCTGGCTATAGGTGGAGGATTGTCCGAGTTCCAGATGTCGCGGAAGATTTTGAGCTGGTTGCCTTCTCTCTTCCAGATGACTATGTATTTACCCTTATCCACTGTAAAGTCTTCGCCTGCAAAAATAGTGTAGTTGCCGTATTCAATGACCTCGTTGCCTGATCCGGATACCGCGGATGTCTGCAGTCTGACGTTGCCGATGCCGGCACTCATTGCGCCCTGCCAGTATGCAAGGATCTGATCACGGCCTGAAATGGGTGCCATTCCCGGAGGCATCAGCTGTGCGTCAACCATATAGTAGGCTGAGAGATTGTCAGCGCTGCCACTGCGGAAGGCTTCGGCAAACTTGTCGTTGATGGCTTCGATGGAACTTTCCAGTTTGGAATCTTCCTGCCCCCACGCGCAACTCCAGGCCGGTATGAGGAGTGCGACCATGAGCATGCCGGTCAGGTAAGGCCCTAAAGTCTCGCGAACAATTGTCTTCATAGCTTTTAAGTTTTAGTTGTTACTGAATAATATACGAATCAAAATTACCTGACAATGAACAGGTAATCTATCTGATTCGTACCATAATCAGATGTTTTTGTGCCACTGTCAGCTGGTCATTATCTGTGTGTCTGTCTTCTGCAATATTCCGAAGGATTGACACCATACAATTCTCTGAAATGGCGTGCGAAGCCGGATTGATTGGAAAATCCGACCCGGTACATTACCTGGGCTACGTTGTCATGGCCCTTCCTGAACATGGCCGCAGCCGTCTTGAGTCTTATTGACCTTATCAGTTCTGCAGGTGAGTATCCTGTCAGTGCCTGCAGTTTCCTGTAGAGCTGTGTTCTGCTGATATACAGACCGGTGCATACAGAATTAACATGAAAGTCGGGATTGGAAAGATTTTCTCTCATCAGATCGATAACCTTCCGGACCAGGGTATCGTCAGGTACGGGAATCGCTGACTCATCAGGTGCGGTAAGGAACTCTTTCCTGTATCTCTCCCGGATTCTTCTGGCAGTATCAAGATGGTTTCTGATTTTGATGGCGAGTTCGGTCATATCGAAAGGCTTGCTGATATAGTCATCGGCCCCGCATTCAAGTCCGGTGATTGTACTCTGCCTGTCAGCCCTGGCTGTCAGCATTATTACAGGTATGTGGGCTGCTTTTTCATTATTTCTGATCCTCCGGCATAGATCATATCCATCCTTTACCGGCATCATAACATCAGTGACAATGAGGTCGGGTATGTGCTGCACCGCTGTTTTGTAACCCTCCTCACCGTCAAAGGCTTCCAGCACCACAAATTCTTTTGAAAGACTCTCGGCAATAAATGAGTTCAGCTCCCTGTTGTCCTCTGCCACCAGGATCTGGTATCGGGCTTCACCGTTGGTTTCATTGGCTGTTCTGGTATTCCTGCTCCCGGCAGCAAGTGTGGCAGGGATGGGTACGGGTATTCTGTCAACGTATTCGGAAATCATTTCACTGTCAGCATATGCGCTGCGGTCTATGGGTATGCGTACGGTAAAGGCGGAACCTTTACCCGGCTGGCTGTCAACCTCCACAGTGCCGTGATGGAGTGCAGCCATCTTCCTTACCAGGTAGAGACCGATGCCGGTCCCGCTGCTGGCATTGTATCCGCTGTTTGGCGACCTGTAGAACCTTTCGAATATCCTTTCGTGTTCGCTTCCGGGAATTCCCCGGCCAGTGTCTGATATGACAAAAATGGCGTACGTCTCACCGGTCCCTTTTCTCTCTGCAGATACGGAGAATCCGACCCTGCCATTTGCGGGGGTGTATTTGAAGGCATTGTCGAGAATATTTGTAAGGATCTTTTCAAGCTTGTCTTCATCATACCATGATTCTTCAGCAGTACACTTTACCGAAAACGAAAATTCGATATCAGACTTCCTGGCAATGGCAAAAAACGACTGCGCAATCCTGGTAACCAGATCATCCAGACTGTTGCACGCCACTCTCAATCTTTCCGATTCTGTCTCCAGACTTGACAGATCAAGCAGCTGATCGATCAGTTGCTTTAGCCTGAGAGCATTATTGACCACCACCTCCAGTGATTTCAGGATTTCGCTGTCATTATCCGGATTCATTCCGGATTTTATCTGTTCGAGCAAACCGAGTACCAGCGTCAGTGGTGTGCGAAACTCGTGAGAGATATTTGAGATAAATTCCGTTCTGAACCTGTCAGCCTCATACAGCTGTATAAACTCAGTCTTTCTGAAATAACTGGTAATAAGTACTGCCACTGCCTCTATTGCCGCCAGGTCTTCCGGCATCAGATCAGGATGTGACGTATCGTTGGTCACCCTGAGTCCGGTGATGATTATCAGCCTGTTGCACTCATTGTGAAACAGAGGATATACTATCAGGCTTGAGAGCCCGGACTTTGTCTTTATCTCTTCGATACCATGACAATCTTCCGATTTGCTGTTAATAAAAATGAATTTTCCCGGTTCGGGCCAATCAGGCCGGGTGATCGTTAAAAGTTTCTCATGTTCGATAGTGCCGTCGGCACGCGTATCATGGAAACTCACCAGGTCATACACTTCTTCCTGCTGTTCGGAGGGCTGGTAGATATAGGTTGCAGCCATTTCCAGTTTGGAGTCAATCAGGCTGGCAACCTCTTGTAAAAGTTCACTGTCGCTCCTTGAGAAACCAATCAGTTTCTGAATTTCCACAAGCAATTGGAGAGCTTTCTGCTGCTTTGACAGGTTGACTTTGGTTATGGTCAGCAGAATATCGAACCTGAACAGTTCTTTTACCAGTTCCCTGTTCTGTGCAAGCAGGTATTCAATTCTCTTCTCCTGACTCATCTATGGCAGATTATGCCGGTTTGTTTTCTCCTCTGCTAAAAACGCAAAGCACTCCTGTCCAGTCGAGAGGCATTACCTTTTCTTTCACTTTTGCTATCTCGACACCGGAATATATTCCCAGCAGGGGCATTCTTGATCCAATAGTTGCCTGTATCTCTTCTGCCTCCTCTTTTTCGGTCCCGAACAATTTCTTTACCCTTCCGAGACAAGAGATATATAATGCAAAGAGAGGCACTCTTCCCCGTAGTGAATCAAGCAACTGTCCTGCCTGAACTGATATCATGTCCGTCTCTATCGATCTCCTCATAAACTGAAATTCATCACCCTCCCTGAGGTCTCCTTCCACCAGTGAGATTGCCCCGGTCTCTCTATCCACCCCTGTAACCATCCTGTTTACATACTCCTCTTCCCTGAAAGGTCCGTATTTCTCTCCCCTGTTTACCCCGAGGGTTATGAAAAACATTGAGTTCTTCCAGTCATATTGTGTGGTATTACCCATGTAATCGGCAGCTACTTCCAATGCCGGTCTGTTGTCAACCTCAAGAACCAGGTTACCTGAGGCTTTTGTTATGGTGTGGTAGTCAGAAGCGGGTTTGCATCCGTGCATAATGGTGGTGTCAAGTCTTATGCTGCCATTCAGCACCAGGGACAGCAGGGAGTCACGGTAAGCTTTCTGATTGTCCCACACCTCAGTTTTTTTCATATTCATCCCTACGAGGACTCCTACTCCTGCCATCGGGGGCAACTTGCCGAGTTCTTCTTCCATTCCCCTGAGGATGGGAGTTGCCTCATTAAACAAGTTCATTTTTGTTGGCGGGTTGCGTATCCCGTCATAGATCAGAAGCAGGGCAGGATTATCAACACTGTTGAGAAACGTCAGTCTGCGGCCCAACTTTTTTCCTGCGTTGTATTCATCACAGTTAATGTTTTCAACGACTTCTGTCCTGAACTCCGTCTGCTCATCTGATACCACCATGATACCTGCATGGAAGCCCTCATATCCCAGGTAGTCATTTGTGATGACACCTGTTGAGGTTCCGCCTGCAATAATACATTTTGTACCGACCACTGATTTCACACCGTTGAGCAGCGACTCTGAGTCATGCTCGGTAGAGGCAAATACGAGAGCGAGGCCGGCTTTATACGCTCCGGAGCTTCTCATCGCATCCTTTGCCATCTCCCGGCCGGCGTCGCCGGAGTTGGGGTTTGTGCTGTATGATACTCCGATCTTTGCAGTCATATCTTTCATGATTATCTATTCTAAAGGTCAGGTAATCTGCTATATTTGGTTAGCAGCTATTAAAGTTACATTATTGCCTTGATAAAGAACATATTATTTGTGCCAAAATGGAACTCCACAATCCCAAATACAAGAATGAGAAAGACACAAACCATATGGCATGAACCATAGAGATGATAGCCCGCAGCATGGTAACGATATCAGTTGATTAATACTTAAGCCGTCTGACAAGTCATGGAATAATACCGTAAAATGTGAAGAGCCAAAATATCATCTGGCATGGTTACCATTCATCCAAAGACATCATAAGTGTTCAGAGAACTGGCTGATGCCAATGTCTCAATTGGGATGACCTTTGCCGGCCAGCCCGGCAGCAGCCTTGTTGGCTGCTTCAGGATGCAGGAATGGTGAATGCTCGTAAAATCCTTTCTCTCTTAGGAGTTCCCGGCTTTCCTGCATTGCCCGGAAGCCTACCTTATCTGCAAAGCCCTTAT
>DAIRTK010000066.1:0-6813 GCA_036803945.1 Synergistaceae bacterium | reverse complement strand
ATTTTGGGGGATTCTCTGAAAAGTGGGGAAAAAACTCTGCGGCGGGCCATTGATCCGGCTATCGCCATAGTCCCGATAGTGCTGCCGTGGTAGGAATTCCAGCGGCCGATCGTCAGATGCTTGCTGGTAGCAGGGCCGTCTCTCTCAACAAAGTACTGCCTGGCAAGCTTGACTGCCGACTCAATTGCCTCGCTTCCTCCGCTTACGAACCAAACCTGGTCCAGGTCGCCCGGGGCAGTTTCTGCAACCGCAGATGCAGCTTCTTCAACTATTGAGCAGTGCCAGCGTGATGGGTGGGCAAATTCGATCTTCTCATACTGAGCTTTGACAGCATCAATTACTTCTCTATTGCGGTGACCAAGATTTGAGATCAGTGCTCCACAGCATCCGTCAAGATATTTTTTGCCTTCGGTATCATATATATAGATACCCTCGCCATGGTCTGCTTCGATGTAATTTGTTTTGAAACTTCGGGGAAATGCGTGTTGTAACATCCTGAATTCTACCTCCCGCCATAAAATTGAAGGAAATAAATCATAATGCTTATAAATAGACAAGGCACAAAACGAAGATATGTTTCGTTAAAAAAAGAATATTGCTTGCAATTGCTTTAAATCCTTACAGTATTCACCTGTGATAGTATAATAGCATATGAAGGATTTCCTTCAGTTTTTTATACCTTATAATATTTTGTTTGTCAACTTATTAAAATAAATTTATTTTTCGTACTAAATTGACATGACAAAATTCATCGATTTTTGATTTTTATGTGGTAGAGTAATAGATGATTTTTCTTTTTTCGCGGCATTTGTAATGTATAATTTCAGGGATTTGGGGGGAATTCCATGGGATGGAGAAACGTCGAAAACAATCTGAACGATCTTCCGCCTGCACAGAGGAAGATCGCTGAGTATATGCTGAAAAATAAACTTGAGTCTATCTTCCTGACTGCATTGCAGCTTGGCAGAAACGCCGGATCGAGCGAGGCTTCGGTGATAAGGATGGCTTCAAATCTGGGGTTTTCAAGCTTTCCGGATTTTATCAAGTCACTTCGGGAGGAGGCAAAGGATCAGCTTTCTACACTCGGACGGCTTCAGACACACAAGCTGCGGCCTCAGTCAGGCGGGCTGATAGCCGGAGTCATAAACAGTGATCTGGAACAGGCCAGGGAAGCGCTTTCCACAGTGGATGACGATTCAATAAAAAATCTGGCAGCAAAAATATGTGCCTCGGATGCCATATACATAGTCGGCCTCCGAAGCACAAGGACCCTTGCTGTATATATGGAATATTATCTATCCTGGTTCTTCCCCAACATCCAGCTTCCGACGACCGATACTATGGGCAACCACCTTGTCGCTGCACCGCATAACAGCATCGTGATAGGGATAAGCTACCCCCGCTACACAAGGCAGACTGTCGAATGTATTGCATTGGCGAAAAAAAGAAAATTTTACACCGCTGCTATAACAGATTCACCCTTCAGTCCACTGGCGAAGGCAGCCGACATGTGCATCGTCTCCCCCTGTGCACATATAGCTCACATCGACTCGCTGCTAATACCTATCGGGCTCATCAACACTCTGCTAATACAGGTTGCAGAGCAGCTTGGACCGATGGCTCTCAAGCGGCTCGAAGAGCTTGAAAACAACTGGATGGACAGTTCGGTTTACTGTTAGTGCCTCTCCTGCATCCCTTCTGCGTCATTTCATCAGGACATCAGGAGCTTTATCCTGTTCATCTGATTGACAGAGCTTGTTCCGGGGTCGTAGTCAAGGGCCAGTATCCCGGAACCTGCATAACGGCTCCTGAGTTCCTTTATGACTCCCTTTCCGGTGATATGGTTAGGCAGGCATGCGAAAGGCTGTATGCATACGATCTTCTTCACCCCGCTCTCCAGCAGCGACAACATTTCTGCCGTCAGAAGCCATCCTTCGCCTGCCTGGTTCGCGCACGAAACTATTGAAGATGCCTTTTCCGCAAGGGAATAAATATCATGAAGCGATCCGAATCTCGTGCCCTTCAGGGCATCCCTTACAGGTCTCCTGAGGATCTCCAGGGCCGCTATGCCGGCCCTTCCTCCAAGGGCTGACCTGAGGCTCCCCGAAAGTTCTTTGCCCCTGTAAACGGGATCAAAAAGGCAATAAAGGAGAAATGAGGCTATATCCGTGAGTACTGCCTCTCCTCCGCTCGATTCGATAAGGTCAGCAAGATGTTCGTTTGCCCCGGAATGGTACTTTACAAGTATCTCTCCTACGATCCCGACCCTCGGCTTTTCGTTTTCACATACCGGGATCCTGCTGAATTCATCTACTGTTCTCCTAACAAGTGATCCGAATGACGGGCCCCTGTTTTTAAGGATCGAATCTGCGTAGAATGAGGAAAACCTTTCGTAAAGCTCGGAGGATTTTCCTCTGTCAAGCTCGTTCGGCCTGGTCCTCAACAGGAGCCGCATAAGCAGGTCTCCGTATATCATAGCCTTTGCTGTACGACATATTACTCTTGGTGAAAGAGGAAAACCGACCGAATTTCTGCCCTGGGAATTTACCGCAAGTATCCTTACATCAGAGTACCCGGCTTCGTCAAGTGCCTTCCTAAGCAGGGGAACATAATTGCTTGCCCTGCACGCCCCGCCCGTCTGAGCATAAAAACAGTCAGTCCTTGCGGGATCGTAACGTCCGCTCTTAAGCGCGTTAAGGAACTGCCCCACTACGATCATGGCAGGATAACATGCGTCGTTGTTTACATAATTCAGGGCAAGCTCAGCTGATTCCCGGCCCCCTTCTGGAAGTACATGAAAATCCAGGCCCTCTGCCCTCATGATCGGTTCCAGGAACCGAAAGTGATATCCGGACAGAGGCGGACAAAGTATGGTCCTGCGGTCTGATGAGCGGGTCGCCGCAGCAGGCGCCTTTGCAGCCGATGGCTCTTTCGCCGGGGCTTTCATATCACTCCTGACGGCAGCCAGAAGCGACCTTATCCTTATCCTTACAGCTCCGTTGTTTTTGCTTTCATCGATCTTAAGAAGTGTGTGCATCCTGCCGTTTACCTCAAGTATCTTTGCAGCCTGATCTGCGCTGATAGCGTCAAGCCCGCATCCGAATGAGTTCAGCTGGACCATTTCAATGTTTCTGAAATCAGGATCCTTCGCTATTACCGAGCCTGCCCTGTAAAGCCTTGAGTGATAGACCCACTGGTCGATCACCCTGGTCTCACCCGCCAAGGGCGGCTCTGCCCTTCCGCAGACTGAATCCTCGGTAAAAACTGCAACTCCATATCCGTTTATCAGTTCGGGTATACCGTGGTTCACGACAGGGTCCAGATGGTAGGGATGCCCTGCAAGGACTATTCCGACCCCTCCCCTTTCCCTGACATATTCCAATGCTTTTTCTCCCATGTATGCCACATCTTTTTTATACTCATCCCGGGCCCGGTATGCTTTTTTAAGTGCACGTTCAGCCTCATTAAGGCTTATCCTCTCATTCGAGAAGGCCCTTACGATATGTTTGGCCATCTTTTCGGGGCAGTCGGTAGGGAAGAAGCTGTGTATATATCTGACATCGGGAGATCTCAGCCCGTCGATGTTAAGCGCCGCAAGATCCGGATAACCGGCGACCACGGGACAGTTGAAGGAATCGTCCGCTTCGCAGAATTCTTTATTCGTTTTCTGTATGCCGGGATAAAAGATCAGCCGGGCTCCCCTTTCAACAAGCTCCTGCAGGTGCCTGTGCACGAGCTTTGCCGGGAAACAGACCGTCTGCGACGGGATCGTGTCGATGGCAAGCGATCCGTCAGGACGCTCGGAAGAGAGCTCCACCCTAAAGCCAAGCTCCGTAAAGAGAGTAAACCAGAACGGATAATCCTCATATATATTGAGGACTCTGGGAATACTGAGAGTCCCTCTGGGAGCCTTTTCCTTCTCAAGCGGCAAATAGTGGCAGAAAAGCCTTTTATATTTTTCGCGGTAGAGATTTGGGGGAAGCTCCCTCTCCGGATGTGTAAGGCCTTCGCCATCCGAACACATGTTCCCCGTAATATGGCTCCTTCCTCCTTCGAAGGAGGTTACAGTCAAAAGGCAGTTGTTTCCGCATCCTCCGCATCGTCTGGTATCTGTCCTTGAATCGAAAGCCGCAAGTGCGTCCCTTGATATCAGAGTCCCTGTCACGGCAGTCAGGTCATCCCTCGACAACAGGGCTGCCCCATACGCTCCCATAAACTCCGAAATGTCGGGCCTTATCACAGTTCTCCCTGTCACCCTCTCAAAAGCCCTCAGCAATGCGTCATTTTTGAAGGTGCCTCCCTGGACAACGATATGGCTGCCTATTTCATCCGCATTCCTTATCTTGAGCACCTTGTAGAGGGCGTTCCGGACGACCGAGTAAACGAGGCCGGCGGAAATGTCATCGACAGAAGCACCCTCCTTCTGTGCCTGCCTGACCTTTGAATTCATAAAGACCGTGCACCTTGAACCAAGGTCTACAGGGGAAAGGGACCTTTCTGCACCGGATACGAACTCTTCCATCGTCATCCCGAGGGACCCTGCAAAATTCTGAAGGAAAGATCCGCACCCTGAAGAACAGGCTTCATTCAGGAATATCTGCCGTATCATCCCTCTCTCTATCTTCAGGCACTTCATATCCTGGCCGCCGATATCGATCAGGAAGTCCACCTCCGGATCGATCTGCATTGCCGCCCTGGTATGGGCTATAGTTTCGATCTCACCCATCTCCGCCCCGAATGCCGTCTGGATTAGTTTCTCTCCGTAACCCGTAACACAGCTTCTTCTGACAGAGAGTCCTGAGGGCATTTCCGAATACATTCCAAGCAGGATCTCCCTTACGGTCCTTATCGGCTCGCTTCCTCCGCTCATTCTGTAATCAGTGAAAAGTATCTGCCCCTCTTCATCAATAAGCACTGCCTTCGTTGTCGTAGAACCTACGTCTATCCCCAGATAGGCCGGCCCCTCAGCTGATCGGACCGGCTTTCTCGGAGCGCGTGCCATAAGGTGTCGGGTCCTGAACTCTTCTTTGTCCGTTTCGTCCGCAAAGAGAGGCTTCAGCACATGTTGGCCCGGCATATTCAACGGTGTTGAATATGCCGCTCTCCTTCCCTCCAGTTCGGAAAGATCGACTGCTTCGTTCTTTTTTCCCAGTATCGCGGCACCCAGGGCAACAAAAAGATGGGAATTTTCGGGGGATATGGACTGAGGCGGCGACAGCTTCAGGGTTTCGGCAAACCTCTTCCTGAGTTCGGGAAGAAAATAGAGCGGACCGCCCAGGAAAGCGACATTTCCAAGTATCCTTCTGCCGCAGGCCAGACCGCTGATAGTCTGATCGACTACAGCCTGAAATATAGAAGCTGCAATGTCTGCCCTTTCTGCGCCCTCCTTCATCAGCGCCTGCACGTCCGTCTTGGCAAAAACTCCGCATCGCGATGCTATCGGATAGATCATCCTGCTCTTTCCCGCAAGGTCGTTCAGTCCGGCTGCATCTGTGCCCAGGAGCAATGCCATGTGGTCCAGAAAAGCACCCGTGCCTCCTGCACAGGTTTCGTTCATCCTCTGGTCTGTCCCGTTCCTGTCGAAATATGTGAGTTTTGCATCTTCTCCGCCCAGCTCTATGCATACATCCGCTTCCGGGATGAACCTGGTCACGGAGGCGGAACAGGCGATAAGCTCCTGCGTAAACGGAAGCCTCATCTCTTCTGCCACGCCTATGCCGGCGGAACCGGCTACCGCAAGCGTTATCCCTGAAGTGCTGAAATTCTGCCTGATTTCGTTGAATATCTCGAATACTGCTGTGCGAACATCCGAAAAGTGCCTTCGGTATCTGCTGTGGATGATCATGTCCCTCTCATCCAGCAGTACCGCCTTGGCAGTTGTAGAACCTATATCGAGCCCCATATGGAGATGCGGCATCTGTTGCTTCCCCCTAACTTTCCTGTCAGAACAAGAGCTGTACTGGACAGCCCTGAACTTTGATACTTGTCTGAAGTATTGAAAGCTTAAAAAGGAGAAGTCAGTCTAAATCAGAAGGACCAAATCTAAAAGGGGCAGAAAGAGGTGTTCCCTCTCCGCTGTGAGGCTGCCTTTATCAAGAATGTTGGGTAAAGGACGAAATGAGGAATAGTCATGCAAATTTCTCTTTAATGTATTAAAGGACTGATTAGCGTTTGGAAGTGAATTCAGTGACCTGTAAAGCCTGGAAAGAGTCTGTCTAATTGTTGGATTTACTGCGGCAGAAGTGTTTTCGATGCTGTGCATCATAATATTCGCGGAACTTGGACCCAGGCTGTAGCGGATATTCTGTTCGGACAACAGAAGAAGTGCCGTCTGAAAAATGAATAGAGACGTCAAAACAACATATACATAATTTCTCATAATATGCCTAAGGCTGTACAAAGAATACCATCTCCGTCAGCGAAGATTAGCACATATCAGTCATAAATTCCACAGTATTTCAGGGACGCTTTTCCGTGCATATCAGTTATTTCCACTGCATTTACAGATATGGTGCGTTTAATGCTGTTGTACTATAAAATATATTGAATGATAATAGTTTCCACATCTATCAGAATGAAGGGAGACCTCAGTATGGCCGGATACATTAAAAACATACCCGTCGAAGAGATCTTTTCCCTGACAGACCAGGTGGAATATCTCCCGGGTCAGGTCGTGAGCAGGACCATATCGCAGAACGATGCACAGAGCCTTACTCTCTTCGCCTTCGACAAGGGCGAGGAAATAAGTACCCATTCATCCCACGGAGACGCAATGATCACCGTCCTTGACGGCGAGGGCAGGATCACTATAGA
>DAIRTK010000065.1:0-6889 GCA_036803945.1 Synergistaceae bacterium | reverse complement strand
GAGATGAACAGCATCTGCGCGGCAGGAACAGGTTCATTTCTTGACCAGCAGGCAAGGAGGATCGGGGTACGCATTGAAAAGGAGTTCGGAGAACTGGCCCTGAAATCGGTCTCCCCTCCCCGTATTGCAGGACGGTGCAGTGTCTTCGCAAAGAGTGACATGATCCATCACCAGCAGATTGCCACACCGCTCCATGATATAGTTGCAGGGCTGTGTTTCGCCCTTGCGCGAAACTTCCGCAGCACCGTAGCCAGGAGGAAAGATATGAAGAAGCCGGTGCTTTTCACCGGTGGTGTTGCAGCCAATGCCGGAATGGTCAGGGCGTTCAGGGAAGTTTTGGATCTCAGCCAGGAGGAGCTCATCATACCTGAACACCATGCATCAATGGGTGCGATAGGTGCCGTGCTCTACTCACGACTTGAAGGTCACCAGGGCAACGGCTTCACAGGACTTGAAAAACTTGAGAAATACCTTCACCGGAGCACAGCCACGTTTGTCAGCCTGCCCCAGCTGAAAGAATCGGCTGCACTATACAACAAAGAGGTTAAGATAAAAAGCAACGGCCAGGGTAAGCTGCGCGTTTACCTGGGTATTGACGTCGGTTCACTCAGCACCAACGTGGTTCTGATTGACCCTGAACACAACGTGGTGGCCCGCCGTTACCTGCCTACGGCAGGAAAGCCGCTCGAGGCCATCAAAAAAGGACTTACCGAGATCTACGATGAGGCTGGCAATTTTGTTGAGGTCATCGGGGCAGGAACAACCGGCTCTGGAAGGTACCTTACTGGCGACTTCATAGGGGCTGACACCATCAGGAACGAAATCACCGCACAGGCAACCGCAGCCATAGACTATGACCCCACAGTGGACACCATCTTCGAGATAGGCGGGCAGGACTCCAAGTACATCAGCATTGAAAATGGAGTGGTTGTTGATTTCGAGATGAACAAGGTCTGTGCTGCCGGCACAGGCTCATTCCTCGAAGAGCAGGCCGAGAAGCTTAACATAAAGATAGTCGGTGAGTTCGGGGAAATGGCCCTCAGCAGCAAAAGTCCCGTTAAGCTTGGTGACCGCTGCACCGTCTTCATGGAATCTGACCTGAACACATTCATGCAGAAGGGAGCCAGGGATGAGAACCTGGTTGGCGGACTGGCTTATTCCATAGTCTATAACTACCTTCAGAAGGTGGTGGCGGACCGCAGGATAGGTAACCGCATCTTCTTCCAGGGTGGCGTCACCAACAACAAGGCGGTGGTGGCTGCATTCGAGCAGGTGCTTGGGAAAAAGATAATTATCCCGCCCCACTTCGATGTTACAGGAGCAATCGGTGCTGCAATCCTGGCACAGAAGTCAATGACCGAAGGGCAGAAAACAACATTCAAGGGATTCGGCATAAGGAATGCCAGCTATGAGATAAGCCGGTTTGTCTGCAACGGCTGTGTCAATCACTGTGAGATCAGCAGCGTGAAGATTGCCGGGGAGAAAAAACCACTTTTCTACGGCGGCAGGTGCGAAAAATGGGAGACAGACAGCAGGAAGAAAAAAAATGATAACATTCCCAACCTCTTTCTGAAGAGGACGGAGATGCTGATGGGCGATTACCGCGAGGAGGAGCCTGACGGCAGGCCTTCAGTCGGCATCCCCAGGGCGCTGATGGTCTACTACCAGCAATTCCCCTTCTGGAGGACCTTCTTCAGGGAACTCGGATTCAGGGTTGTGCTGTCACGTGAGTCGGACAGGGCGCTGGTGACCCGGTCACTGGAGACTGTCACCTCAGAGACATGCCTCCCGGTAGAGCTGATGCACGGGCATGTCATCGATCTTGTTGACAAGGGAGTTGACTATGTCTTCATGCCTTTCATCGTCAGCGGCAAGCACAAAGAGGGAGACAGTACATCCAACTCCAACTGTCCGTGGATTCAGTCGTTTCCGTTTATGGTCAGGGCAGCGCTCCGTGACCGGGTTGATGAGAAGAAATTCCTCACCCCCACCCTGCATTTCAGGTATTTTGAGCGGGCTCTGACAAAGGAGATGATTTCGTTTTTCGGTGATAAGATGGGATTTGATTCCTCCAGGGTGAAAAAGGCGCTTCTGCAGGCTGACGGCATGCAGACAGCCTTTGAGAGAGGCGTGGCGGAATACGGACGTAAGGCCCTCATTGAAATTCCCGAAGGATGCAGGCCTGCAGTTATTCTTGGCAGGCCATACAACAGCACTGATCCGCACCTTAATCTGAGCCTTGCAGAAAAGCTCATCGCACAGAATGTGATGCCTATTCCGCTTGACATGCTTGACCTTTCCGTTGCTGACCTTTATAAGAACTACCGTAACATGTACTGGCCCAACGGCCAGAAGATCATTGCGGCAGCAAAGCACGTTGCCCGTACAGATGGTCTGTATGCAGTATATATCAGTAATTTCAGGTGCGGCCCTGATTCATTCATATGGCATTACGTCACCGAGGAGCTCAAGGGAAAGCCCTTCCTTCACCTGGAAGTCGATGAGCACTCTGCTGACGCAGGCATGGTTACCCGCATAGAGGCATTTCTTGACAGCCTGGAGGGGTCAGAGAAGAATGCAAGGAAGGCTGTTGAGGTCATCAGGCCCCGGCCCAGCCCTTCTGAGCCACCCTCGAACAGGACCCTCTATTTCCCGTACATGCATGACGGCGCACGGTTTGTTGCCGCCGCGGCGAGGAGTGTCGGGATCCCCTCGGAGGTTCTGCCCATGCAGACAGAAGAGGATATTGCACTGGGAAGGAAGTATACCTCATCGAAGGAGTGTTTCCCGATGATCTGCACCACCGGCAGCTTCCTGAAAAAGCTTATGGAGCCGGGAGCGGACCCGTCGAAGATGAGCTTCTTCATGCCTGACCATAACGGACCATGCCGTTTCGGGCAGTACAACCAGTTCCAGAGGATACTATTTGACAGGCTTGGCTTCAGGGATGCAGAGCTGGTCACACCTTCAAATGACACCTCCTATGCCGATCTGGCAGGAGACCGCAGCCAGCGGTTCAGGATCAACGCGTGGAAAGGGTTCGTGGCGTTTGACTTCATCAGGAAACTGTACAGGGAGACCCGGCCATACGAGCTCAATCCGGGCGAAAGCGAGGCTGTCTACCTGGATGCCATGAAAAAGGCCGAAGCCTCCATCGAGAAAAACTGCAGGGGCCTTCGCCGGATACTGGTCGGGGCTTCATCGGCCTTCATGGCCGTAAAGGTCGACAAGAGCAAAAAGAAACCGGTGATAGCCGTGCTTGGTGAGATCTTCATGCGTGACAACGCAGGATGCAACGGCAACATTGCCAACCGGCTTGAAGCACTGGGCGCCGAGGTGCTCATAGGCCCCTTCTCCGAATGGATCACCTATTCAACTCACCGCTATACACGTGACAGCCGCTGGAAGAACGACACGAAGGGCGTCATCAGGTCGAAGATACAGGGCATTGGCCAGGAGGTTCTTGTTGATTACCTGCTGAGAGGCATCAGGAAGGTGAGTGATACCTCCAAAGATGTGTCGCTTCATGAAATACTGAGGCTGAGCAACAGGTACGTAAGCGAGTTCTATGACGGTGATCCGCCAATAGCCCTCGGGATGTCTTCTGCGCTGGCAGGGAGAGGGGTGTCAGGAATAGCAGCAATCCTGCCCTTCACGTGTATGCCGGGAACGCTTATCGCTTCTGTCAGTGATTCCTTCAGGAAGGATCACAACAACATTCCGTTCCTCAACATACCCTATGACGGGCAGGACAGCGTATCACTTGAGACAAGGCTACAGGCCTTCTTCTTCCAGGTCAGGGAGTATGCTGAGGCACACCAACAATAGTCATCTCGTCAATGAGGTAACCTGCGTTGCCAAGCTTTTCAATCAGGAAAAGCGCATACCTGATATCTATGCTGATATTACGGCTCTGCTGAGGGTTGTACATCATGTCTGATGCCACCCCTTCCCATGCACGGTCAAAGTTGACCCCTATCAGGTGACCCTCGGCATTAAGCACCGGGCTTCCCGAGTTGCCTCCTGTAGTGTGGTTATTGGCAATAAAGCATACCGGCATATCGCCGTCATATCCGTACCTGCCGAAATCTTTCTTCTCATACAGTTCCTTCAGCCTGTCAGGCACATCGTAATCATAGATCTCCGGGTTGTCCTTCTCCATCACACCGGTGAGGGTCGTCTGATGCTCATGGTAAACGGCATCACGTGAGTCATAACCCATCACCTTTCCGTAAGCCAGCCTTAGGGTTGAGTTTGCATCAGGATAAAAGACCTTGTCTCCCCCCTGCTCCATCTGGGCGGCCATATAGAGTTTGTTGAGCTCTGCCAGCCTGGCATCGGCAGCTGACAGCTCTCCCCTGAGGCGTGATGCAGTCAGGTCAGATGCCGAGACAGCCATCCGGTAGAAGATATCCTTCTGAACCTTTTTGGGATCGAATTTGCTGATGAGTGCCTTAACCCTGTTCTCGTCGGTAAAGATTGACTTATCGAAAAGCTTACCGGCCACCATGCCGAAATCTCCCCTGCATGATTCAGCCAGCGCCTTGTAGACATCAGTCTGCCACTCCCTGTCGATGTTCTTCCCGTAAAGGTCCATTACAGCCACAAACAGCTGCTCCGAAACGTTGCGGTCATAGTTGCGGAAGTATCCGTCGGCATATTCCTGCAGTCTTTTCAGTTCCTTGTCAAGCTCGGGATCCTTTTTGGAGGCCATTTCCACTGCCCTTCTGAAGGCTACGGCAAGTGATGCCGGTTCTACGCCTGCTGAGCCGAACACCTCATTGGTGTAGGAGTTTACCAGATAATTGTGCGTGTAGCTGCCGTAGATGTCAGCATACTCATCGAGTATCTTACCGTACTTGCGGACACGCTCCGGGTCAGCTGCCACCCACTTCATGAACTCCATCTCAAAAGCCTGCTTGCGGGCTACGCCATTCATCCTGTTAAGGCTCTGGATTTCACCGATTGATTTCTTCCAGCCGTTGGCGAGGCCAAATGATTTACCCGAATACTTCAGCCTGACCAGCGGGTCCTTTGCCATGGCCTGCTCCATGATTGATATCTTCTTGCCGCGCATGTCCACCATTTTCGGGTAGATGACGTCCTTCAGCATGCTGATGTGATATGACGGAGCATATTCCTGTGTCCTTCCGGGGTATCCGAAGACCATTGTAAAATCGCCCTCCTTAACTCCGGCGATTGACACCGGGAAGTGGTATGCAGGATGGTAGGGCACATTCTCAGCCGAGTATGCAGCAGGCTTGTTCTCCTTGTCAGCATAAACCCTGAACAGGGAAAAGTCGCCCGTATGCCTCGGCCATACCCAGTTGTCCGTATCGCCTCCGAACTTGCCGATGGCTGACGGGGGCGCTCCCACGAGTCTGACATCACGGAAAGATTCATTGACAATCAGAAAGTACTGGTTACCAAGGAAGAAAGGCCTGACGGCCGAACGATAATGGGTTCCTTTGACTGCCTCTGCGTTGATGGCAGTGATGTTTGCGTTGATGATCTCATCACGTTTCTCCTTGTCCATGTCATCAGTCACCCCTTTGAGAACCTTGTCGGTGACATCTTCCATATACTTGAGGATGGTGACGGAGAGTCCGGGATTTGCAAGCTCTTCAGCATTGGAAGCAGCCCAGAATCCGTTTCTCAGGTAGTCATGCTCCAGAGTGGAGTGGTTCTGAATGTACCCATAGCCACAGTGGTGGTTGGTGATTATCAGCCCTTTGTCAGAGATGAACTCGCCTGTGCAACCTCCCCCGAATAGCACCACGGCGTCTTTCATTGATGCCCTGTTGATGCTGTAGATATCTTCAGCTGTAAGCTTGAAGCCATTCTCCTGCATCAGTTTGATGTTGTACTTCTCAATAAGCACAGGGATCCACATCCCCTCATCTGCCAATGCTGCCGGTGTGGCCATGGCAAGGAGCATCGCAATAGTGAAAAGTTTCGTTTTCATATGTTTCTGGTTTTGTTTCTGATTTCGTTTCCGGTAAATTGAAGAAGGGCTGTAAAGAGTTCGCTAACCGGCATTCCCACAACATTGTAATAAGACCCTTCTATTGTTGTTATGCCCCTCAGGCCTATCCATTCCTGGATGCCATATGCGCCGGCTTTGTCGAGGGGGCGGTAGTTCTTAACGTAGTATTCAATCTCGTCATCACTCATTTCCCTGAAGGTGACTCCGGTGGTGACTGAAAAGACCATTTCTTTTTTACTGTCTCTCAGGCATATACCTGTGATCACCTCATGCCTGCACCCGGAAAGCTGCCTCAGGAAACTGATTGCTTCCGCATCACCGGCAGGCTTGCCCAGGTTCTCACCATGGCACCAGACAATAGTGTCAGCGGTGATCAGCACCTGCCCCGGAGCAAGCGGCTGATCCCATGAGGCCGCCTTGCCTGCCGCCAGGAACTCAGCGATCTCTTTTCCCCTGAGATGAGGAGGCCAGTTTTCTTCAAAGCCGGTGACAGCCACCCTGAACCTGAATCCGGCATCCTCCATAAGTTGCCTGCGCCTCGGTGATGCCGAGGCAAGGATAAGGTCAAAGTTCTGCAACCTGTCTGAAAACATTCTAAAGAATTTTCCCTGAAGAGATTATTGCTCCTGCAACAAGTGAGTAGAGTATTCCTGCCAGCATGATGAGCTTCATCAGCCTGCTTGCAAGGGTAAGATGCTTCTTTTCCCCCGAAGTGAGCACCCTGACAATCACCGCCACCAGCGGAACCGCCAGGAGAAGCGAGATATACACAAGGGTGATGGTGTCACGGAGATGCCTGGACCATACATAATAAAGCAACGCCACGGTTACGACTGAAAGAAGGACAACAATGACTCTACAGACTGTGAGCCCTGATATCACCGGCAGCGTTTTTCTGCCTGT
>DAIRTK010000064.1:0-6966 GCA_036803945.1 Synergistaceae bacterium | reverse complement strand
TATCACCCAGGGATGGATAGACCTCAGGGAGCTGAAGTCGGATGAGCAGGGAACTTCAATCAGCGGTGTCAGCACTCTTCCCGCAGGGAATAATTATACCCTCCATTTTGCCTGTCCGAGGGGAAAATACTACCGGGTAAAGAGTGCCACAGCCGTTGCCGGGAAGAAGAAACTCGAGGTAACGGTTGCTTCGCACCAGGGATGGGCCGGGGTCTCGTTTACCGCACCCGTGACCGGAGACATCTCATGGAATGTCACGTTCGAGCCTGACTATGCATATAGCTATACAGTCAGGCAGCCTGACGGGATCAGCGTGGAGCCCGAGGGACTGAACGGGGCCAGGGTTACCTGGCGGTCACAGTACTATCTCAATGCCGGGTACCAGGTGTACCTTGACGGGAAACTTCTCGGCTATACTCCCAACTCATTCTATGTGATAAGTAACCTGGACCCGCAGAAGGAGTATACTGTTGACGTCCGTACTGTATGGGATGACGGCACAGTTAACCAGCGCAATCCCAGCGACACGAGGAAATATGATGTCACCTTCACCCTTGCTGACCTGCTTCCCGGTGAGGTTTCTCTCTCAGATCTGAATTACACGGGATCAAGGTCATGGTTCTCATGGCCGGTGATTGTGGACGGAAAGCGTTACCCTGACAGTTTCGGCATGTCCGGGGGCGGGATCAGAAAATATGATCTCGGGGGAGTATTCAGCGGGCTGTCAGCTTCAGTGGCGGTTGATGACAACATCAGGAGGGCCAGACCGGGTCAGACAGTCGTTTACGTGGTCAGGGGTGATGGAAAGGAACTATGGAGGAGTGCTCCCCTGGGTACCGATGATGCGCCAGTAAGCTTTGACATAGCTGTCACCGGAGTGAAGGAGCTGGAGCTGGCAGTAGAGAATGGTGACGATGAGTCTCGTTTCGGCGGGATGCCGGCTGACTGGATAAAACCGGTGCTTAAAAGGTAAACGCGTCGGTTATCTCCCCATATAAAATACCAGGGTGCCTCCATGCATTATCTCATCGTGGGTGATCCACTGGCGGTCAAGCCTTGTGCCGTTGAGCTCTGCTTTTTTAACGTAGATGTTTTGCTGCCCCTGGTTTACAGCGGTCACCGTGAATGTTTTTCCGTTTTCAAGGGTTATGGTTGCCTCCCTGACAAGCGGGCTCCCCAGGTCATACCTGTCTGACCCGGGTGCCACAGGGTAGAAGCCCAGGGCGCTGAATACATACCATGCACTCATCTGCCCGCAGTCATCGTTGCCACTTAATCCATCCGGTGCAGGCAGGTACTTGTGGTCCATGATGTACCGGACCCAGTACTGGGTTTTCTTCGGGGCACCGGCATGGTTGTACAGGTATGGCACATGATGAGAAGGTTCGTTGCCGTGAACATAATTGCCGATTATTCCCTCCCGGGTTATATCCTCCGTTTCGGCAAAGAAGCTGTCGGGAAGGTACATTGTGAACAGGGAATCGAGGTGTTCCGTAAATCTCTTTTTCCCTCCGTGGAGCCTTATCAGCTCAGCCGGATCATGCGGCACATAGAGGCTGTAGTTCCAGGCATTCCCCTCGATGAAGCCCTGCCCGTGGGTGCTCAGCACATCAAATCCCTCCCTGAAGCTGCCGTCCCTCTTCCGGGGGCGCATGAAGCCTGTCGACTGATCCCAGACATTCAGGAAGTTGCGTGACCTGTCCAGGAACTCATTGTAAAGATCAGCGTTATTCAGGCTGCCTGTTCCCTGGCTTCGGCCTTCTGCAGAGGTGCCGGAGCTGGCAGGGCGAGGTAATTTTGCAAGCTCTCCCGATGGCAGTTTGCTTACAGCCTGTGCAATGCACCAGTCGTCATATGCATATTCAAGAGTGACGGATACAGATGAGCCGGTCCGTTCGTCCGGCACATACCCAAGGTTCATGTAGTCATCAAGCCCGTCATACCACCCATTCCGGGCAGTAGTAATGCAGGCCGATAATGCCCGGGCCCGGTCAAAGCCCCCGATTCCCTTGACTATGGCATCTGCTATCACGGGCACGGCATGGTACCCTATCATGCACCAGTTTTCATTGGCATGGTGTGACCAGACGGGGAGCATCCTATGGACGCTCTGGTCATAGTGGGCCAGCATGGAGTTTACCATATCAGCCGTGCGCCGCTGCTGGACGATGGTAAACAGTGGATGCAGCGCCCGGTAGGTATCCCAGAGGGAGAAGGTGGTATAGTTTGTAAATCCCCCGGCTGTGTGGTTGTTCTGATCGAGGCCCCTGTAGCTGCCGTCGGTGTCCATATATGTGGTTGGCGACAGGAAGGTGTGATAGAGCGATGTATAGAAACTGGTCATCTGGCCTTCGTTAATCATCGAGACCCTGACCCTTGAAAGTTCAGAACGCCACATTTCTTCTGCCTGTGCAAGGGTTTTGTCAAAGTCTGCCACCGGGGCTTCGGCCTTCATGTTCCGTATGGCGCCTTCGGTACTTACAGGTGAAATGGCAACCCTTACCGTGATCTGTTCTCCCGGCCGGGTTGTGAAGTCAAAATGCCCTCTTATGTTCCGGCCGGCTGCCTCCGGAAAGTTTGACCGTTGGTCAAAGCGTCGCCAGAAGCCCCTGTAGACCCGTGCCGGTGAGTCATCGCGGAATCCGTAGGAAGTAAACGGCTTCGAAAAGGCGATGGCAAAATAGAGTGATCTTGTACGTGCCCATCCGCTGGTCTGCCTGAAACCGGTGACCAGTGTGTCATTCTCCACCCTGATGAAGGTCCATACATTCTTGCCGGCATCATTGTAGATTCCATGGACCATATCAAGGATGACATGTGCATCACCTCCCCTGTTGAAGGTATAGCGATGAACGCCGGTGCGTGTTGTTGCCGTGAGTTCAGCCAGGATATCATGATCTTCGAGCAAAACTGAATAGTACCCGGGTGAGGCCTTCTCATTCTCATGTGAGAAGCGGGAGCGATATCCTTTTTCCGGCGCGTCAGCCGTCCCGGGATTAAGCTGCATGTCTCCGGTGGCTGGCATCAGCAGGATGTCACCGAGGTCGGAGTGGCCTGTGCCGCTGAAATGTGTATGGGAGAAACCAACGATTGTGGGGTCTCCATACTGGTAGCCGGCACAGTACTTATAGACATCCCTGTTATAGACACCGTTGACTTCATATGGAAGAGTATCGGTGTCGGGTGAGAGCTGAACCATCCCGAAAGGCACCGAGGCGCCGGGATAGGTGTGGCCCATCTTGTCTGTTCCTATGAAGGGATTGACATATTTCAACGGATCAATATCCTGGCTATTACAGATGAAGGGTACAAGGCTCATGAGAAGGGGAAAGGTAAATTTCATTATCAGGGTTCTTTCAATTCAAATGTAAAGGTAGAAATATTGGATTCACGGGGAAGGCGCTGCCCATAAATACCCTTCCGCCTGTGAGGAGATGTCACAGTTGCCACGATGCTGCCTGAGGAGAGATTTCACCGTTGAACCCCTGCTGTTTCCGGAGAAATAAAAAAAAGGGCTGCCTGAAATGACAGCCCTTCATTGTTATATCAGCTATTTTTTATTCGTAGGTATATCCCTTGATTTCAGTGGCTTTCCAGGTGGTCATGGACTTTGTCACCATAATATCATAGATCATGCTGTTGGCTCCGAACATCAGTGATTTGGCGTCATAACCGAGCAGTCTCAGGTATGCTGCAATGAATGCGCTGGTCTGACCTGTATAGCAATAAACCACAATTGGCTTGTCAGTGGGAAGGGTCTTAAGGTCAGCACTGAGTTTCAAAGTCTCCTTAGGGGTATACTGTATTGCACCAGGTATGTGACCGGGATCAGCATACTGGGCAGCGGGCCAGTAATTGACAATGTAATAGCCGGAAGGATTACCGAAGACTGTTGCTGCAGTAACAGTTGCAGGAGTAAAACCTTCAGAGAGCAGTGCTGATACACGGGCCTCAAGGATTTCCTGGCCGGTGGTCTTGCCTGTCGTAAGAACAGGCATGGCACCGTTGGCTCCCTTGTCAGTGTTTGTGGCAACAAACTGTGTGGCATAGGTATTGCTTATGGCATTATTCCATCTTGAAGCAAAATCGGCATGCCAGGAGCACATTCCCCACTTGAGGGAAAAAACTTTACTGTGACCCAGCAGACGCAGAAGTGATGCTGCATATCCGGCTGTCTGACCGGTATAGCAAACTATGGCTATTTTGGTATAACTGGCTTCGTTTACGGTTCCCATATGGGTTACTATATCAGCAAGTGCAACGTTATGTGCATTCTTGATGTGACCTGTAGCAAAGTCTGCTGCACTTCTGAGGTCAATGATATAGACCTGATTGGTAACATTCAGTGTATTAAGCTCTTCGGCGGACATGATTGTCGGCAGGTCAGAGTTCACGAAATCTTTGCCTAACGGTGATGTGGAAGATTCCAGGTATGCAGCCAGAACCTCAGATTCATCGATTTCTTCTTCTTTCTGGCATCCGGTAACCAGTATGGCCAGGATGAGGATATTCAGTATCCAGAGCAATTTCTTGTTCATAATGTTTCTTTTAATTGTTTGACATTGATATTATTTGATAATTATTGATTTGCGGGCCATCTGGGTGGCAGCTTCCCGTCAACGGTGATTCCTGAAGTGGCATTAAGCTCCCAGGGAAGGAGGTCAGACTGGAAGAGGTAAAGGTCCTTGTTTTTTACTGTGCCCTCTTCCTCCCTTATATGACAATTAAGGCCGCAGGATTCTCCTGATGTGGCAATTGTTCTGCTGGTCCACCTGAGTATATTGTGCGGAGTCGTATAATTATATGTTGGGAGAACATCAAAGTTCGAGTATGAAGCCACGTCATACACCGCCCAGTTATCCGGAGCAGCAAGTGTCCTCCGGACCAATGAGAATTTATATCCCGGCTTTAGGTCAGGGATAGGATTGGCTGCTATTTTATAGTCCATATATGAGGGAACCCGGGCCCCGTCACCGTGTATATGGCAACTGCCACAATTGTTATAATTCTGTGAATGGCACACATAGCAATCAAACTGTTCGTAATGAACAGCATGGTAGTTATTGCTGTTTGCCAGTGAAGTGTGGCAGTCAGTGCATTCCGGTAGTTTATCATATGCATACCTTTGTTCTACCACCTGCCCGTCACCGTGAAGTTCGCTTCCTTCATGGCAGGTAGTGCACTGGAATCCCATTTTGGTAAGATGAACATCAGGTTGTGTCCCTGCAGCTACTCCGAGGAAACCATGTCCGCCCCTTGAGGAATGACAGGCTACACAAGTGTTTACCATATCGGGGGTTTTCTTGAATTTGTGGCCGTTAGCCAGGCCTCCGCCACCAAGTGCGGGTCTTACAACATGGCAGTTACCGCATGTTCCATGGCAGGTTGCACAGTTGGCATTGTATCCTTCCTGCTGATGAGCCGGCAGCTTCGAGAAATCCTGATACCCTTCAAATCCACTTCGTACGGCTACTTTTCGCATCTGGCCCATGCCATTGTGAATACTAGTTTTATAGTTGTCAACAACCTGGCTGTGACATGATCCGCATTTGCTTTCTGCCTGGGAGGATGGGTGAGCAATGAAGTCGCCGGAATGGGCATTTCCCTTTTCCGAAGTACCATCTACGCCGTTGTGGCATCCGGTACATCCAAGTTCATAATGAGCTGTAGACTTTAATCCGGCAAGTCCTTCAGGTGAAATATATACCCTGTCATATGGTTCATAATACGGAGCTGAACCGCCACAACCGCTTGGCGGAGGTTCTGAATCAGGCGTGAATACCTTTTGAAGGTGCCCGTAGTTAATGTGACATCCTTCACAGGAGGCCACTGATTCACCATTATCCTTCTGACTGCATGAGGTAATCATACCCATTATTGCGATCAGCAGGGCCGGAAAAAGAAATTTATTGGTATTCATAATCATATGCTTTGGCAGATTCAGTTGTGGAATCAGGTTTACAAAGTTGGCTAATGCAATTGTATTGTTAAATTATTAACAGCTGTATTGAAACCTGTTTGATCATGTTTTAGGTCGTTTCAATTACTGATCCAGATCAGTTTTTCAATAAGGTTTATATATCTTTGGCCCGGAGGCAAAACAGGATGGGTACCAAAGGAAGTTTTTCAGGTTGCACTGTGAGTATGACGGAATGCAAGTGTTTCAACACTCTTACGCCGGAAGAGAAGAATCTCGTTGAAGCAAACTCTGTTCTTGTTGACTACAGGAAGGGTGAGGTGATTTGTAAAAGAGGTAGCCTGGCTACCCACATAATGTTTCTTGAAACAGGTCTGGCAAAGGTATTTCTTGATGACGGACAGAATACACTTGTCCTGAAAATATTGCCTGAGAAAAGTCTTATTGGCCTTGCCACAATCTCTGATGATGTGAACACCTTCGAGTATTCTGTGATGGCTTATATGGATTCAGAGGTGCGACAGATAGACCTGGGCGTGTTCAAGAAGCTATTAATGTCAAACGCCCTGTTTGCCAAGGAAGTCATTGAAATATTGAGTGCTAACAGTATACAGATATACAGCCGTTTCTTCTGTCTTACTCACAAGCAGTCTTTCGGACGCCTGGCTGACATTATTCTCTGTCTTTCTGACAGGGTATTCAAATCAGAAGAGTTTGACCTCCCGTTATCAAGGAGAGACCTGGCTGAGTTATCAGGCCTCAGTGCGGAGACAGTGATCAGGATGCTTAAAAAATTCAGGGACGAAGGATTGGTTGGACTTGACGGTAAGAGACTGAAGGTAATTGACTATAGTCGCCTGAGAATGATAAGCGAAAATGGCTGATCCCGGCCTCTTTTTTTAGGAGGAATCCTGTTTGTTATCTTTCTTCCTGGTACTTCAGTACTTCCTCGTTATACTTCCTGTTTTCAAGTATCCTTGCATAGCGGAGGCCATGCTTGTTCCTGTAGTCGGAATATGCCTTCTGCGCCCATGATACAGCTGCATCGA
>DAIRTK010000063.1:0-7013 GCA_036803945.1 Synergistaceae bacterium | reverse complement strand
CCTCTCGAGCATATAACCTATCTTACCAAACTGTACGAAATTCTAGCACCGACCCAAACTATTGTTATATAAATGCAGCTAAGCGGTGGCTGAGCAGTTGCTAAGCGATAGTAAAACCTCAAAACCGTAAAATGACCCATTTTCGTCTTCCCCGAGTGCCTCAGTCGGGGATCCAGTGTCTCTGATCACATGCTATTACTGACTTTTTAGAACCCAACCCAAGCCGCCGGATTCCCGACAGTGGCATTCGGGAAAGACGGTGATTTTAGTTCGTGTTTTTGATTCTAACAATTGCTTGCCAGCTGTTTGCCTATCGCTTGCCAACACCTTGCCCGCTTACGACTGCTTCCCCACAGTTTCAAGCCGAGGGTTTCCCGGCAGCTTAACCATTGTAATGTCGCAGATCCTCCGCTCTCATCTCAGGGAAGACAGCAATTCAGGACTTATAACTGTCCTGTTTTTCCAGCGGTTTTGTCGGATATGGTGCAAATTCGATATTAAGGGCCGGAGTTTCGTCCATACGGATATCAGCTTCTTTTAGGATGAGATCAAGGACATGTCCGCCTATTTTGCAGTCGTCAGAGAGAAAGTGCAAATGATAGCCTGCGGCATTTGCATTTCCCATGAATGCGGGCATCCAAAAACCCACCAGACTCCCGGATATTTCCCTGTGATCATATACTCTCTGCTCTTTCAGGGCGTCGGAAAGGAGCGGGAAGGGCGGTTCATATGGACCCGCGCTGCGTACCCTTATTGATTGAAATTTCCCCTCAATGACAATGGTGTAGGGCAGATCATTGCGTTTTCGCAGGCCGTCCAGCCTTGTTCTAAGGTAAGCCAGATCCATAGCCTCACCACTTATCTTATCGGCTATGTCTGTTTCAAAAAAGGTAACTGCGTAAAAGGGGCTTTGCACATTATCGTTTTCCACGGTTACTTTTCCTGTCCCCGCTGCCTTATATACTGCCCCGTCCAGTATGATCATCTCTCCGTCAAGTCCGGCAAATGTCCCCAAACCTACGTCTCCCTGCGATTTTATCTTTTCGACAGAGGCAACGCCCTCATAATTTCCGGCCAGCAGCGCCTCTATTGTCGATCCCTGATAAAGGGTCTCTCTGTCCGCCGTTGTGCCTGCGAAAGCTTCAAATGGAGATGCAATGATGAATATAACAAAGCATAGGATCAATACAATTTTCTTCATAAAAATAATTAACTCCCCTTTCTGATATAAGCACTTTTTCAACGTGAAAAATTATATGATCTGAACTTTACCTGAACGATATTGAGTTCGTTAGAGCATCTATATGCTGTAGACCGGTCGATGTTCTGAGTGACAGATCGCTAACGACTACTTTCATGATCCGCTTCTTTTCCTTTGTGCAGTCAGAATAATGGATCGTATGGCTGCCCAGGGAATGAATGGCATAGTGTACTCCGTTGTCCCGACCGAGATATATCATAACGTGCCCCTTCATAAAGAGGGCATCTCCGGCAGATACTGCCTCAGAAATCAGGGCATTACGCCGAGGGGAGCTCAGACCCTCAAACGAAGTGCTTACTCCTGCGGTTTTAGCCTGCTGACCTGAATTACGCGGAAGAAATATTCCAAATACCCTATAAACATCATTCAATAAACCTGAACAATCCTCACTTTCCATAAGGCCTCCCCAACCGTAAGGGGCACCGTAAAACTTAAAACTTTGTCTGATCAGGTTGGCGCGTGTGTACGGAAGAAAGCCTTCGCTGACGTTATCGTTATTGACAAAAACAAACTGTTTCTCCTCAAAAAAAGTCCCGTCTGCACTGCGTCGCGGGATAAGTACGATAAATGCATTTAAGTATTTTGCCTTTATGAGCATTCGGCTGCCCATCTGGTAAAGGATCTCTTCCCCCTCTGAGCTGACATATAAATTTCGTCCGGCAACGACAAGAAAGTTCTTCGGATGCAGGTACTCAAGCCACTTTGCCCTGTCCGTGACCGCTGTGTCCTCCGCCCTTATCCAGCCTCTGCAGTTGTACGTCTGGATATAAAGGAATTTTCCCGATGCACTGGGATAAAGGATGATCAAAGGCTCACCCGGGTCTACTGCAGTCTCCTGAAGATTATCAAAGAAAATATCGTCCGGAGTGTCAAAAAGCCCCTCTGACATCGGAAGGGTACGAAGATCAGTGCGCCTGACAGCAATACCGTAACGAATTGGAATTGCCCCGCTCAGGATGTTCAGGTCAAGTTCTTTTTTCAGAAGTGTTTTCTCTTCTTCGCTGAAAAGTATTCCGCCATGATACAGCTTGCTGTTAAGGAGACTTACATCAGAAGCTTTCTCCCTGAGAGCTTCTCCGTCATTTGTCTCAGGCAGGAGCTGAAGGTCCCGGATTGACTGTGATTTTACAGCGATCTCGAAATTAAATGCTGTTATCTGCTCACCGGTCATAATAACTTTGTTGGCTTCGTGAGCGGCGGAAATCCAGAATGCCGGGTCTGTCAGCGCTTCATCCTCGGTTATGCCTGCACCTGAAGCCTCTGAACTGCTAATACATACTATTAAGAACACCAGTGATAAACAGCACAATGACAAACGGAAACGTTGTTTTATCGTACCCAGCTCCTTATGTTGACCTGAAATATTGAATTATATTTAATGTCCGTTGCTGAAACAGGATTGAATTTTCCAGTTTGTCTGACCCTTATGCTTATTATAAGAGAGTGTTAGAATCTATCTGGGCAGGCACTGTCTTATTTTAACAAAAGGGAGTGAAGAAATGATAAAAAAATTATTGTTTTTGCTGATAGTTTTTCTGGCAGCGGCTTCACCGGTCTTCGCAGCAGAGGATAAAAATTCAGATACATATAATTCCTTCAGGACTTACTGCGGGACCGAGATGGCCAAGGTGCTTGACACCTATAAGGGAGACCAGTACTCCATCGTCTATAAGAGCAAGAGCAATAAACCTGAACATTGGACAAAGATTTCCGAGAACGTTGATCCTGCTTACGGCATAGAGGTGCAGAAGGCGGAAGTATCCGGCCAGCCTGATGTAGGAATACTTATTGTGAAGTTCACAACTGCCTTTTATGCCGATAATTTTGAATCCGAAGAAAAGGCAAAGGCAGAGACAAAAGTTGTCAACACTGCAAAAAATGTATATAAATTTTTCATGTCATATGACAACAACAGCTGGGTTTTGACAAAAGTGATGAAATATACCCACTGGCAGAAGAAATGGCACACAGTTCCCCCAACAGGTGTTTTTGAGATACTTCAGAGCAAAAATGAGGTCAGGCAGTAAAGCTCGGCAGCAATTCCCAAAAATGCGGTTTTATTTGGCAAGTGTCATTTTTACTCCGTAATCGCTGTATGGTTCAAACTTTTTTTTCTGAAGGGGAAGTCTCCCTCCCGTTATCGATACTGTCGGATCAAATGCGGTGTATATCGTTTTGTCAAAGAAGAATAACTCCAGCTTGTTCTTTGGAATGACCGGGGTCTTAGTTTCAAGTGTGAACTCATATATAAGGCGGCCTTCCCCGGTCATCTTAACGGTGAAATTTTTAGCGGCTCCAAACTTGATACTCTGCCCGTCTGATTTCATCATAAAAAAGTAACCAAAGTCTTCTACGCCGTCAAAAAATTCCTTTTTAACAAGTTTCATTTCAGAGGCACTTAACGAACCATTGCCGTCAACATCGCATTCAAGCATGACATCTTCGCTCCAAAACTCGTCCCATACCCAGCGAATATTGACAGCCCTGAGAGCGCCCCTCTCTTCAACAAAACTTATTCCCGGCTCAATGAAAAGGTGCGGATGCGCGTCCGCCGGCAAGTGAAAGAATAAAAAAAGAAAGAGAAGAGGAATCAGCAGTTTTTTCACAGCAATACCGTCATCATTCCGGCACCGATCAGGATGATAAGGACCAGGGATGTCGATTCCAATATTTCTGATACCTTTTCTGTCTTGATAATATAGCCTGAGCTGTTCAGAAGGCTGTCTCTCCCCCTGACTACTATCACCCCAAGAAACGATGTCAAAACGAACATGCCGGCTGAAAGCCCCAGTAATGAAGCAATCCCGGCTTGGGGTATTCCATAGGTCAAAGAGAAGGTCATTATGAATATAGTTACCGGGCATGGCACACATCCCGCTAAGGCCCCAAGCCAAAACGGGCTGTATGAGCCATTTGTTGAATATTGTTTTTCGTATTTTTTCCCTGCTGAGTTAATAATTTTTTTGAATAGGAGAAAAATGCCTACTGCAAATATGAGAAAACCATTTGCCCCCATGATATAACCCTGCATACGGATTTTAAAAAATGCGTCTGTTCCCTTTAGAACTGAGATAAAGAGGGCAGTGATGAGCAGGGCTACCAGCGTGTGAGTCAAAACAAGGGCAGCTGCTGCCGTAAAAACCTGGGAAATATTTCCCTTCCTGTTGATAAAATAGGCTGAAAAGAGGGCTTTCCCATGTCCGGGGCCTGCCGCATGTATGATCCCATATACAAAAGAGATACCGCTGAACCAGAATAATTTCTGCAGCGTCATGTCAGAACGAAGATCGATCATTGTGGATCTGAGTATCTTGTCAAATTGTTTTATCAATGGGAATAAATATGTCGTTGCGAGTTGTTTTCCCCATATAAACAAAGAAATTATTATGGCAGAGGCAATTACAAGCACTAGCAAGTCCTTAAGGACAGGTTTATTTTTCATAATTAAAAGCTCCTCTCAAAAAGGGGCCCGAAAAACCCTCGGACTATTATTTACTGCCGATGATTTTATGTCAACGCCCAAAGACCATACAGGACCGGCTAAAGTTCCGTTATTGTTTTCCGCACCCTTACATGGCTTCACCACAGCTTACGGCCATGTACGGCGAAATTTTTACGATCATCGTTGAATGCAGGGGAAGCTATCAAGGGCAAGATCTGGATATCCTCACAGATCGATTTTCCATTTATCCCCCATTGATGAACGACAGACCGCCCCGGTCTCCTTATGCTCCCCTTACATCACTGAGAGGATTATGAAAGGAGTCCCTCTTCAGCGTATAATTATCCCTGAAACGGTTAGGCGCAAATACTGCCTGACCGGCATTGCATGCTGCCTAACTGCAAAAATGTGTAAACAGGGGGCGTTGATCATCTCTTTCGGACCTGAATTGATATGGATATGGAGCAGAATGTTTGAAAAATATATCGGCAGAAGGGTGCAGAAGCTTGAGGGCGGAGACACATGGATGGCTGTCTCAATCTCGGGCGGTATCGTCATGCTCTTTTCCTGGGGAGCACAAAATTGCGGCACAGCCGTGATCTCTGAAAAAGAAAAAAAGGATCTCCTCTCCTCCGCACGACATACACCTCCGATAGTAAACGCACTCAAGAGCAATATTTCAGGAGCTGAATTGACTGAGGTATGTCAGCTAAACAGAGACAGGATCATTAGGTTTTCCTTCACAAAGAAAGTGGGAGCCGGTTTCGAATACAGAAGACATCTGACCCTTGAGGCTATGGAACGATACAGCAACCTCATCCTTACAGATGAAAATGATATCATCCTTGAGACAGCAAAACATATCCATCCGGCTGACAACAGATACCGCTCTGTCCTGCCGGGCCAGCCTTACATGATGCCCCCTGAATTCAGCGGCATCTCGCTTGAGGAATGGCTTAAGGATCCCTCTTCCGGCCTGTTGACAACTGTTGCCGGATTTGGCAGAAAGCTCCTTGAGAGGCTTTCGGAAATGGACCCGAAAAGGAGCACCGGGCTTCTCTCCGGATTCTACAGGCATGACAGTGAAGTGAAATCATATGTACCGCAAATTATAAAAAAATATATGACAGCACTGCCGGAGCTCCTGGAAGGTGCGTCCCTGCTTACCGGGGCAGATATGCAGAATACCGGCCGTATAGCGGTTCTCAGCCCCATCGCTGACAATGCCTTCGATAAAAGGCAAAAAGCTATTGCGGGCCACATCGAACGCGAGATCAACAGGCGTGAAAGGCAGACAGAGGACATCGAAAGGCTTTTTAACGAGGAAGACGCGGAAAAATACAAAAGGTACGGAGATGCTCTGGTTGCAAACTCATGGCAGATCAGCCAGGGTGCATCGGAAGCATCTGTTGCATACTGGAACAGCAAGGGTGATGAAGTAAAGGAGACGGTGCCGCTTGATCCAAGGCTTTCAGCAGCAAAAAATGCGGCACGTTACTTTGCAAAGTACAAGAAGATAATATCAGCCCGGGAAAGGGCGGCAGCAGTGCTTGCAAAAGTTAAAGAGGAGCTTGAGGATCTCCGTGAGCAGATGGCCATCGTCATGTCGTTGGACGATACTGATTCCCTTGCTCTTGTGGAAGAAGAACTGGGGATCAAAGGCATAAAGGAACTCAAAGCAGGAAAAAAGAAGAGCGCCCCTCCCCTCCCCCCGCATAAGAGGTTCGATTTGGGGTACGCACTTGTCTTTGCGGGACTCTCATCAAAGGGGAACAGATACGTCACTTTTAAGCTCGCCAAACCTGACGATATTTGGTTCCATGCTCAGGGAGTCCCGGGAGCTCATGTGATACTGCGCTTTACCGCAGCCCCTACTGAGGAAGAAAATGAGAACGCCCTCAAATTCTGTGCCTCACTTGCAGCGAAATACAGCAAAAACGGCAATGCCCCGGGACAGCGGGTAGATTACACGCTAAGGAAGTATGTAAGCCCCATAAGGGGCGGAGAGGCCAATGTAACGTATAGGGAGTTTAAGAGCATTGCTGCCGGAGGGAATTAAGACAGCTTGAAGCCCTGGCTTAGAAAGTATGGCTGAGAGTTCGTCCGCCGGAGAAATTACAGCCTTTGGGCTGCGGAGAATTCGCGGCCTTACAATGGTGAAGCTGCCGGGAAACCTTCGGCGTGAAACTGTGGTGAAGCAGTCGTAAGCGGGCAAGGTGTTGGCAAGCGATAGGCAAACAGTTGGTAGAGGCGGAGGGGCAAGTTCGGGGAATTTGCAGCCTCTGGGCTGCGGTGAATTCGCGACTTTGG
>DAIRTK010000062.1:3377-7142 GCA_036803945.1 Synergistaceae bacterium | reverse complement strand
CCGCCGGGTCTCCCGTCCAGATATTGCCATTCCTAAGATACAGATACTTTGCTTTCGACACCATCAATACCTCCCCGGACTGCTTTTGATCATTTATTGCCGTATTCCCAAAAAGCCGCCTTCAGATGCGACTCCAGTTTTTCCCTGACTTCTCCGGACGAACCTTTTTCAAGAAGCCTCAGCAGTTCCTTGTGGTCATCAAGGCTGCTCTGTACAGAATGGCTGCTGCTTGACCATATCTTTTCCTTGTCCCACATTTTTATTCCCGTCAGAGCGACCACGCTTTTGAAAATTTCTGACAGGACCTTGTTTCCTGATGACTTAACAAGCTCAAGGTGAAACTCTATGTCCATTTCGCGATATCGGTCGAGGTCATTTTCCGATACAGCCTTTTCCATGTTTCTGTAAATGGCTTTAAGCTGTCTGATATCTTTGGTTTCAAGTCTTCCGCATGCGTACTCCCATATGACCGGTTCGATTATCAGCCTGGTTATATATGCATCGGAAGAGCCCGAAACCTTCTCCATCTCTTCCAGATGTTCCCAGAATACAGCCGTACCGCTGATGTTCGAGGCAAATATTTTTTCAGCCTCCCTGACGTATGTCCCATGCCCGGGGATCCTCTTTATCACTCCCATTGCAACGAGGCCCGACATAGCTTCCCTTACCACTGAACGGCTCACTCCAAATTCCCCTGCAAGGTCCGTCTCATTTGGAAGCCTGTCCGATTCCCTGAGCCTGCCCTCTCCGATGGCATTCAGGATCTGCTTCATAATGCCTGATGATTTCTTTTCGCTGCTTAATTTATCAAACATTTTTGCACCCCCGGTTCACTTGACATAAATCATATGTCTGACATATGATTTATGTCAAGACTTATTTTAAGTTTTTTAGATATAAATTTCTACACCATTCTATGTTATGAAAGTAAGAGATTTTTTTCACTTTCTTTTGCAATGCATACTTTTACAAGTTAACATAGTGAGGAGATAATTGCCATTAACAGGAAATGGTTCTTCTTTGCTCTATTCGCATTGGCTTTTATGTACAGCAACCTTATGAGGATATCGGGTGTGGTAATGCTTCCTCCGATGGCAAAGACACTTGGGATAAGCGCTTCCATGGTCGGTTTTCTGTCAAGTCTCTTTTTTTATACCTATGCGGTCAGTTTTGTCGTATGGGGTACTGTTGCTGACAGGATAGGCCCCTTCGTGACCTGCGGCATATCCCTTGTTGTCGCTGCAGCCGCCTCTATGATCCTTGCATATTCAGAGACTCCGTCAGCAATCGGACTTGGACGGGCCCTTTCGGGACTGGGGCTCTCAAGCGCATTTACAAGCATAATGCTTTACACCGCCCACTCTTTTTCAAAGGAAAGGTATTCTGTCCTGGTAGGCATAATAATGATGATAGGACACTCAGGGACGGTCGTGGCAATAGCCCCACTGGGGCATGCCATGGACAGGCTGGGGATCACGGGGGTGTATCTGACTATGGGTGCCGCCGCTCTGATGATCGGTCTCCTAATGCTTTTACTGAGGAGATCAGACCCTGTCCTGCTGCAGGATAAAAAGGACTCAAGGCCGATCTCGCTTTCAAGGTTCAGGGCGGATGTCACCGACGGAGCAAGGATAATAACGGACAGCTTCCCTCTTCTTGTCATTGTGCTGACATGGGTCACCTCTTCAGCTTCGATATCTACACTGCAGGGACTGTGGGCGGTTTCCTGGCTGCAGACCACTACAGGGATGGGGATATATTCCTGCAGGTCCTGCGCTACATGGATAAGCATCGGGATGGTGATAGGCCCTCTGGCAGGGGGCTTTGTCGTTAAGAGGACAAGAGGCATGAAGATGCCCTTTCTGATAATGTGCATCCTGACTCAGTTAAGCTGGATATTTTGGATGGCTGCATCACTTCTGTTTATGGGGGCATATGTTCTGGGGGCCGCAGGATTTTTGACAGGGTTTTTCAGCGGCATGGCCTTTGTCTACATGGGCAGTGCGATCAGAGACCTTACTCCCCCGCGATCTGCGGGGACTGTTATCGGGCTCCTCAATCTCATGATCTATGGTCTTCTGATCATATTCCAGTGGGGAACAGGCTTTGTACTGGATCTCTTCCCGGCAGACGCTCTGTCGGGAAGTTATTCCCAGACCGGCTACCAGGTCGGTTTCGGAATAATACTGCTGATACAGGGGTATTCATTTTACCTTATATCCAAAGTACGTTCATTTACAGGCACTGCTGTGCCTCATCCCGCTGAGAAAAATACCCGAAGTGTCAATAGATAAAAAAGGAAGACAACGAGTTTCCTCGCTGTCTTCCTTCGATAGTTGATTTCCTTAATAATAAAGAAATACTCTGCCTAGCCGAGGCTAGATCTTTTCGACGTCAGAAGCCTGGGGGCCTTTGCTGCCCTGTGTGATTTCGAAGGATACCTTCTGACCTTCATCAAGGGTCTTGAAGCCGTCGCCCTGGATGGCGCTGAAATGTACAAAGACATCGTTGCCTTCATCTGTGGTGATAAAACCATAACCCTTAGTTGCGTTGAACCATTTTACTGTACCGTTGCTTTTCAATGTGTTGCCTCCCAACAGGAAATATTGTAATCGGAACTTATCCGACCATGCAACTTTAAACTTATCTTAGCCACTTGTCAAGCCTATTTGACTAAATATTTTCGGTATATGAGCAATTTTGCTGAAATATCAGAGATTTTTTTGAACCGAAGAAACATTTTTAGCAATTCAGGAGATTTTAGCGAAAGATCGATATAAGGACATAATATCATGGATATTTGCTGACAAGTGCCTCCAGATTTAGACAGCAGAACTTGTTTGATTTTGTTTGACCTATATAATATCAGAGTATGGTCAGTTATGGTTAGTGCTTACGTATGCTATATACAATTGGGGGAATCGTTATGGATATGAATAAATTGACACAAAAGTCGCAGGAAGCCTTTTTCAATGCGCAGAATATTGCGGTAAAAAACGGACATCAGGAAGTTGACGGCGAACATCTGGCTCTTGCCCTGACAGGTCAGGAAAACGGCCTGATACCAAAGCTGCTCGGCAAAATGGGCCTGCCTGTCGAAAATATCAAAAATGCCCTTGAATCTGAGCTGAGGAAGAGACCCCGTGTTTCCGGCGCGGGACAGGAAGCCGGCAAAATTTTTCTATCTCAGAGGCTCTCTCAGCTTATTGTCAGTGCAGAGGAAGAGGCAGGCAAATTAAAGGATGAGTACGTCTCGGTAGAGCATCTTTTTCTTGCGCTCCTTTCGGAGGGAAACAACACTCCGTCCGGAAGGGTCTTCTCCACTTTCGGCATAACCAGGGACAGTTTTCTTGCCACGCTTTGCAGCGTAAGGGGAAATCAGCGGGTGACGGGAGACAACCCCGAGGATACATATGAGGTGCTTGAAAAATACGGCCGTGATCTGGTGAGGGCTGCGAGAGAGAACAGGCTGGATCCGGTGATAGGAAGAGATGAAGAAATAAGAAGGGTTATAAGGATACTTAGCCGAAAGACAAAGAACAATCCTGTCCTGATCGGAGAGCCCGGCGTCGGAAAGACCGCAATAGTGGAAGGTCTTGCGATGCGCATACTCAGGGGAGATGTCCCCGAAGGCCTGAAGGACCGTTCAATATTTGCCCTCGACATGGGATCGCTCCTTGCAGGAGCGAAATACAGGGGAGAGTTCGAGGAAAGGCTCAAGGCAGTGCTCAACGAGGTAAAAAAGAGCGAAGGGCAGATAATCCT
>DAIRTK010000062.1:0-3277 GCA_036803945.1 Synergistaceae bacterium | reverse complement strand
GTAGCGAAATGGACCGGGATACCCGTTACCAGGCTGATCGAGGGGGAGAGAGAGAAACTTCTCCATCTTGACAGGGAGCTTCATCAAAGGGTAATAGGCCAGGACGAGGCTGTAGAGCTTGTAGCCGACGCAGTCCTGAGAGCCCGTTCGGGGATCAAGGATCCCCGGAGGCCTATCGGTTCGTTCATATTCCTGGGGCCGACCGGAGTTGGGAAGACAGAACTCGCAAGGGCCCTTGCTGAATCACTCTTCGATTCGGAGGATAATATCGTAAGGATAGATATGTCCGAATACATGGAGAAACACTCGGTATCAAGACTGGTCGGCGCACCTCCCGGATATATCGGGTATGATGAGGGAGGGCAGCTTACAGAGGCTGTAAGGAGACATCCCTATTCGGTAGTTCTTTTTGATGAGATCGAAAAGGCCCACCCGGATGTTTTCAACATACTCCTCCAGATCCTCGATGACGGAAGGGTAACTGACAGCCACGGAAGGACCGTAAATTTCAAAAACTGCGTGATAATCATGACGAGCAACCTTGGGGCACAAAACCTTATAAACGGGATGGACTCATCAACAGGCGACATCTCAGAAGATGCCAGGGATCAGGTAATGGCTGCTCTGAGATCTGCATTCAGGCCCGAATTCCTGAACAGGGTCGATGAGATCATCTTTTTCAAGCCCCTCAGGATGGAAGAGATAACCGAGATAGTCAGGCTTCTCCTTAAGCATCTGCAGGACCGCCTTAACGAGAGAAACATAAAACTGGAAGTGACCCCGGAGGCTCTGAATGCCGCGGCAAAAAACGGGTATGATCCTGTTTACGGCGCAAGACCGCTTAAAAGATATCTGCAGAAAAAGCTTGAGACTCAGATAGCACGCCTTATAATAGGCGGCGGCGCTCCCGACGGATCAAGGATAATTGTCGAAAACCAGGGAAGCGATCTTGTTGTCCGCGTTGAATGAAACAATACCCTGCGGGATAATTCAATAACAGGCCAGAAGTAAGATCAGCAACGCCTCATTTCCGGGGCTGCAGGCTATGCGGGTATTCTGATGCCCCGGATCACTTTTATTTTTAAAACAATAAGATCAGGGAGGACTTTGAATGTCACAGAACGTTGAGAAACATGAATTTCAAAGCGAAGCAAAGCAAGTACTTGAGCTGATGATCAATTCCGTCTACTCAAACCCGGATATCTTTCTCAGGGAACTTATATCCAACTCGTCTGACGCGCTGGATAAGCTTAGGATCGAGGGCCTGAGCAACACAGACCTTTCGGACCTGGCTAAAGACGGCGAGATCAGGATCGAGATAGACAAAGATTCAAAAACAATCACAGTAAGCGACAACGGCATCGGGATGGAAAGGGAGGACCTGGTCTCATACCTGGGCACCATTGCCAGGAGCGGGACCAAAGAATTCGTAAGGGCAATGCAGGAAGCCGCATCTTCAAAGAACGGCGATCTTATCGGACAGTTCGGGGTAGGCTTTTATTCCAGTTTCATTGCAGCTGACAAAGTCACCGTCGAAACGAGAAGGGCAGGTTCCGACAGGAGCTGGATATGGGAATCCGAAGGAGAGGGCTCTTACTCGATAAGCGAGGGAAGCCGGGGATCGAACGGAACGACCATAACCCTTCACATGAAAGAAAGGGACAAAGACAACGAAGCCGCAAAGGATTACCTTTCAGAATGGACCCTGAGAGGAATAATCAAACAGTATTCTGATTTTGTGACCTACCCGATCTATCTTGAAGAGAAGGGCAAAGAGAAAAAAGAGGAAACGAAGGATGAACCGGTAAACTCCATGAAGGCACTTTGGACAAGACCCGAGAGCGAGGTCGGCGACGACGAGTACAAAGAATTCTACCGCCACCTGACTCATGACTGGGAGGACCCGATGGACCGCATCAGCTACAAGGCAGAGGGTTCCAGTGAATTCCGCGCCCTTCTCTATATCCCCTCCCGTCCCCCGGTCGACCTTTTCTTTCAGGAGGGAAAGCACGGAGTCCAGCTATACATCCGCCGCGTCTTCATCATGAGCGACTGCCGTGAGCTTATCCCGGAGTATCTGCGTTTTATCAAGGGCGTAGTCGATTCGGAAGATCTCTCTCTGAACATTTCCAGGGAGATACTGCAGCAGGACAGGCAGACTGCAATGATAAAAAGCGGCATTACACGCAAGGTGCTTGACGCTCTGAAAAAAATGAAAACAGACCGTCCTGACGAGTTTAAAAAATTCTGGAAGATATTTGGAATGGTCCTCAAGGAAGGAATAATTTCCGACACTAAAAACCGTGAGCAGATAATGAAGCTCTCTCTTCTCGACAGCTCCCGGGGTGAAAAGACAACTCTGGAGGAATATGTCTCAAGGATGGCTGAGGGTCAGAAAAATATTTACTACATCACCGGGGGTCCTGTCAAAAACCTTGAGATATCACCAAAGATCGAAGGATTTAAAAAGAAAGGCATAGAGGTCCTCCTGCTGGGAGATGCCGTTGACGAGATATGGGTCAACCATGCCGGAAAATTTGACGGATATGATTTCGTATCGGTATCACAGGAGGATATAGCGCTGCCCGAGGGAAGCGAGTTCGAGAGCTCGGAAGGAAAAGAGGAACTTGAAAAGACCGGATTCATCTCAAAACTGAAAGAATCACTCTCCGGCATGGTGGAAGATGTCAAAATATCCACAAGGCTGGTCGACTCACCAGCATGCTTCGTTCAGAAGGGAGAGCCCATATCACCTCAGATGAGGAACTTCTTCCGCAGTATGGGACAGGAGGTCCCTGAGGAAAAGAAAGTCCTTGAAGTCAACCCTTCCCACCCGCTGATAAAGAAAATTGCCGCTGAGACGGAAAAGGGAAATGCGGACGTCGCAGAGTGGGCAAATGTGCTGATGGGCCTTGCTGCGATCTGTGAAGGAGAACCGGTAGATGACGGGAAGAAGTTCACCCGACTTCTGACAAAACTTATGGACAGATAGAAGACAAAAAACCACAGGGTGCCCGGAAACTCCGGGCACCTTATACTATCGCAGAACCTCAGAAATTTAAATTTGCCGGCCCGATCCCGCCGAAGATATGCCGATTAAGTGTATTTATCTTCAAACGGTACTTTTCTTATGCTAAACTAAATCCATGAAAAAATTATTATATGCGGTACTTCTCTTTCTCTTATATACGGCAGTTCCTTCGGAGGCTCTGGAAAAAGCTGCCCCTATGGATTTCATCTTCAAGGGCGGCGATTACAGGGAAAGGATCACAATGAT
>DAIRTK010000061.1:0-7328 GCA_036803945.1 Synergistaceae bacterium | reverse complement strand
CCGTGAACGACCTTTGCAAATTTTTCGTTTGTCCTGAGATATCCCTCCCAGTATTCCGGCAAGAAACTGCATCTTGTCTGGAAATCATGAAAGAGTGGCCATAAGACGGAATTAGAAAAACCATAATATGACTCTTCAATATCCTTTTCAGTAAGCAGAACGGGCATGAATCTGTACCCGCTCTTTTTAGATATCGGCCCCAGTATCTCCCTTAAGACCGGCCTGCGTAAGTCTTCACATGCGCCGGGCCAGCCTATCCAGAACCCTCCCCTATTTTTCAGGACCGGGTTAAGTGCGTTTACCAGGCCGCCGGAAGATGGTTTCCCCTCCCATGTGTTGTCTTTGCAGGTAAGGGTAACGGGGAGTCTGTTTGAAACAACGAGAAAACGCCCCTTCTCATCTTTCATGTTTTCTCTCCCCTTTCTTTGACACCATTTGATGCAGCCAGAATTCAAGAAATGTATTTCTCTCACTGCTGTGTATACAGACATCTGCAGCACTTTCCCGGATCTTATCAAACACAAGTATGCCAACTCCGCCGGTCCTTTCTTTTACGGCCGTGAACGCATCCTCGTCTGTCAAGTCATCGCCGAGATAGCAAACGGGAGAAGATGCAGCGTGATCGCTGCAGATCTTCTTTAACGCAGATCCCTTTGAAAAATAGGAGAGCATGAACTCGATCCCTTCGTCAAATGGAAGGATCCTAAGTCCTGCATCGGCAGCCGCATTGATGATCCTGTCTGAATGCTTGCGGTAGAGGTCAGCGGTTTTCCTGTCCTTTCGCCAGTGAATAGCTACCCCCGAAGGTTTTTTCTCCACCGATCTTTCAGGGAAAACATTAAAGATCTCAGAAAAGTCTTCCATCTTAGCGACGGCATCAGGCGGGGCATTTAGCCTTTTCAGGACCCCGTCTCTGCTAAGCCATTCCATACCGTGACATCCCCAAACTTCTACGGGGAGGGATATGAGTCCCAGGACCTCTTCTGAAGTCCTTCCTGAAAGAATGACAACTTCTCCGCCGGCGTCAGAGATAGAACCGAGAAGCGACTGTGTGTGTGGCTCCGGAACAGCTTCCTCCCTTTCTGTCCTGAAAGGGGCAAGTGTACCGTCGTAATCGCTGATCAGCAAGGGCGAAATATGCTCGTAGACAGAAAAGAAAGAGTCATATTCATCAGGTATCAGCCTGGGTGGCGTCACGCCCATCTCTCCCACGATCCTTCCCTCGCATCAAGAGAGATGAGCATGGTCATGTATCTTCTCAGGTGACCGGTCAGAAGAAAGTTCTCAAGTACATATTCCCTGGCGTTTCTCCCCATCTTCTCCATCTTCCACGGATGGGAGAGCAGGTATCGTGCCCTTATTGCCGCGCCTTCCGGCGTCCTCACCCTGAAGCCATTGAACCGGTTTATTACCTGAAGTCTTATCCCGCCGACATTACCGCCAATAACGGCCTTTCTCTTCCACATAGCTTCTGTTACTGTCAGTCCAAAGCCCTCCTTCAGAGATTTCTGCATAACAACATCCGCCCCGGTCTGGAGAGCATTTATTTCCCTGTGAGAATCCGACGGCAGCATGAGTACGGTAATATCCTCATCTCCATTGACAGCCTTGAGCACCTCATTCAATATTACGGATGCTTCAGGGTCATCGTCTGCTTCACCTCCGGCAAGCACAAGCCTGACATCGACATGCTCCTTGATTATTCTGTAGCTCTCTATCACACCAAGCGGGTCCTTAAATTTATCAAATCTTGATACCTGCAGGATGATTGGCTTATCCATCGGTACGCCAAGAACTTCATATGTTTTTTCCACCTCTTCCCTGCCAAGCGATATGTTTTTTTCTGATAAGGGGTCTATGCTGGGCGTTATGAGAAATTGAGGATGAGGGAGCTTCTGAGCAAAGTCAGGGAGAGAAAAAACAGATGCATCGTAAGGGGAGACCTGTTTTTTTATGAACTGCCATACACTCTTATTTGGCACGCTTACGTCTATATGGCATCTCCATACCCACTTGCCCTTCCTTTTCGGAAAGCTTTGGATCAGAGCGGCAGGCTGTGGATCATGTATAAATACATAATCTGCATCCTGGAGCACATCTTTCAGCTTATCCGCATTTCTTCTGTTTGTTTCAGTATAGGTTTTTATCTGATTTTCAGAGAGTGTTCCGGGCATTCCCTGCAGAGTATTGTGCATCATCTTGGTACAGTTGAAAAATGATTCATCCCCTTCGATAACTTCCCATGATACATCCAGGCCGAGTTCCTTTGACAGAGGCAGCATTGAAGAGAGTATTTCGGCAACACCGCCTCCTGTGCGGGTCGAATTTACATGGACTATCTTTTTGCCCTTCAGCCTGTCTGCGATGTTGATCAGGCTGTCCATAGCAGCGGGGCCTATCACCTCAGCGTATTTATTGATCATCTCAGACATTTTTCATCCCTCCTCCGGCGGCCTTCCATTCGTCAATTATCCTGAAGACCTGGTGCTGCAATTCAGTGAGTGAGAAGAGATAGGAATCGACATTCTTCAATTTTTTCCTCAGGCTGTAGGTTGCGCCGTTGAACTGCTCAAGCCAGATGCTGAAGTCATCTTTGCATTCGGGGGAACGTCTTCTGCCGTCTATAAAGTGATAGAAAAAGCTCTCCCGGCTTGCATTTCTGACGGAATCGGGAAATTCTTCGAGTGAGGCTATCTCCCTGCCTGTATCAAACATGAGCTTCCTGCATCCGATAAAGTGAAAATCACGGTCTGATTTCTTCCAGCTGAGGAAATCATCATTCTCAAGTCTCTTATCGAGGATATTGAGTATGACATTCCTGATGTCGTCAAAGTTCTGGAATTTGACAGGATTGATGGCGCTTAATCCCTCGGCAAGCTTAAAATCCCTCAGACTGCTGTTTACCCACGAGGCAAAATCGTTGTTGAACTCGGATTCAGATATGTGCGGCCTGATCATGCGACCCCAGAAATGGAAGTAGATCGAACTGTCGTCGACCTGGCTGAGGCCTGTCTGAAGCTCACGAAGAGTCTGTGCCCTTATGCCTGTAGCTAAGGGGAGGACTGCAGATTCAATAAATTTGAAAGGTTTGATATTTTTAGCTGACATTTTTAATGTTCCTCCTTAATTTACATTCTCATCTCCCTCAATATTGGTGAATATCTGATTAAGTATAACATAAAGTCATCCAATTATAAAATTACGCTCATATTGTGAGCTTTATTACTGTAAAGCCTGAAAACATCTGTACCAAAACAGAAGCTGCAGAGACTGATGAAAGAGTCTGCAGCTTCTGTAAATTTGTCCTTATGCCCCGATTTAGCGGTATTACTTCTTTTTGTATGTTGTGGGACCCTTTTCGTAACCTGCCTGTTTCAGCCACCAGGAGGGATAAAAGAGCGGCTGCCCGACCTCTTCCCTTGTATTCAGATATCCGTCGTTATATTTCACATAGAGGCGTTCAGCAAGTCCATGCCAGGCGCTAAGCACTTCTTCCGTGTTCTCTTCGCAATATACGGTAAGCATTTTTCTGGCTTCTGATACCTTGCCGTTCCTGATCAGCGCAGCTGCATTGTTTTCAAGGAGCTCCTGCAGGCCGAAAGCCCTCTTTTCCAAAGCAGTTCTTTCTTCCCTTATGTCCTTTATCATGTAAGACCATTTGATCGTACAGTAATTGGCTACGAAGTTAAAGGCTGACCATACGCTGTCCTTACTGAGGTCCAGAATGTTTGCCTGCTGTATCTCACGGGGAAGGCCCGTCATCCCGCAGTAGAAAGGCAGCAGTACATTAGTTGAAGGCCTGTCGGGACCGTACCAAAGCAATCCTCCTACCGCATCCGGCAGCCAATTCCTGGATTGGGCAACATAGGAATAAACGCAGCGGTAGATATCCAATGGCCTTTCAAATTCCCCGACCAGAGGCGTCAGTCTCCCTTCAGAATCTGCAACAGCCTCTGCGTTGCCTTCATATCTTGTCGGATTTCCGAACGGACCGGCAGCCAAGCCAACGGTCAGGTCAAACTCGGTCCCTTCATAGTTGTCTCGATGGATCGAGGCTATATCTTCAACCTTTACTTTTTTGTCCGGCCTGACCGCAAAGGGATAATCCTTTGTCAGTCCGTCACTGACCCATGGCGACAGCCCCAGTGAGGGAGCAAGAAGCGACATGGCCCTCCAGACCCTTCTGAGCGAATAATATGGGTGATGAAATTCCCCGTCTCCGTAGACCTTTGTAAAATCCAGCTTTCCGTCGGATGGCTTCCACCATCCTTTCTTTTGAGCAATATCAAAAATATTCTTTGAAAACATCATATCGGGGCTTTCCGGATCGATCTCCCTTATACGGAACTGGTTTGCCGCAACGAATATACTGTCATCAGGGACACGCTGAGCTACCCAGACACCTCCCGATCCCTCCATGTCATACCCTGCCATCTCCATTACCCAGCCCTCGTTGGGATCACCTACAAGAAGGGTTTCGCCTGTGCCGTAATATCCGTAAATGTCTATCATTTCGCCCATTAGCCTGACAGCTTCCCGGGCAGTCTTTGTTCTTTCCAGAGCTACTCTGGATAGTTCGGAAGAATAGAATATCCTTTTGCCCGGCTCAGGCTCCGGGTGCACTTTTGCCTTGTCCGTACACTCGCCGATAGTAAGCTGGTGCTCGTTAATTATTCCGTAATTGGCGTCAAAGTATGCATATGTGTGGGCGACCTGAGGAATGAAGCCAAGCGGAACGGAAGAAGGAAACCCTTTTTTGTCATAAGCGGGAGCCCTTCCCTTTGTGATGATCCTGTGTGTCTGGGTGCCACCCCATTCAGGCTTGAAACCGATGGATTCGTGCGAGTAAAAAACAGGCCTCATTGATCCCGGGGCATGGTCCATAGCAGGCACAAAAACGAGGCTCGCGTCCCCCAATCCGTCATCTGAGTGCGATACCATCACTGAACCGTCCGCCGTAGCATTCTTTCCCGCTATCATCGTTGTACATGAATATGCAGGCATGGATGATGTGATGATAATTATAAATATTATTGAAATGAAGGTAATTTTCACCGCTAACACCGCCTTTTTTAAAAGATAACACTATTTTACTACCAGAGAGCAACACTTTGTTAAGTCAAGAAACAAAAAAAGGACATCCTGCTTAAGGATGTCCTGATCAAGGCATTCCGCCGCAATGCCGATCGTTTCGGTAAAGAAGTTCAGTGCTGCTTCTTGGAGAGCATTTCTCCGCCTACCCCGATATTGTCCTTGCTCATTTCGTTAAGGAGTACTACATAGGCCGCCTCTGGGATCCCCATTATACTGCTGGCAGCCTCTGTTAAAGACTTGATCAGCTTATCCTTTTTTTCGATATCCATTTCACTGCAGTCTACTCTGATCACCGGCATAATATCCACCTCCGAAAATATTGTATGTGATAAGCATCATACAACATTTTTTTAACATCCGCACAAAAGGGCAGATAATTTTTTGAAAAGCATAGGTCAGGCATTTTGTTCACTATGACATATAAGTGATATAATAAATTCATGAATAGTAAAAATATTAATACAATCTGTTCCAAAACATAATAATTTATCTGGAGGTGGTCGCAGTTGTCTAAGCTGAGTCTTATTGAAGGGATAGGCGGGACCTATGAAGAGAAACTAAAGGCAGTGGGAGTCTCTTCCGTGGAAAAGCTTCTGGAAGAATGCTCCACAAAAAAAGGCAGGACTCGTCTTGCTGAAAAAACCGGAATAACAGAGAAGCTGATACTCAAGTGGGCAAATCATGCCGACCTATTCCGCATCAAGGGCGTAGGTTCCGAATACGCAGAACTTCTTGAAGCTTCCGGAGTGGATACCGTTCCCGAGCTGGCAAAAAGGAAACCCGACAACCTTACCGCAAAAATGGCAGAAATTAACGGCACCGGCAAGCTTGTAAGAAGGGTCCCAACGATAAGGCAGGTAACAGCCTGGGTCGAACAGGCATCTAAGCTTCCTCGTATCATGCAGTACTGAGATCAGTAAGGCATCTTGCCCATCGGGCCTGATTTGCGGCAACCACAAGGAAGACTGCCGGTCTTCCATCATGAAAGGAGTGATCAACGTGCCGATCGTAAAAGTTATCGAAGTTCTTGCGGAATCAACCGAAAGCTGGGAAGCAGCAGCACAGTCAGCAGTGACCGAAGCATCAAAGACCGTTCACAATATTGAGAATGTCTATATCAAGCACATTCAGGCCATTGTTGAAGGAGACAAGATCACAAAGTATCGTGTCAATGCGAAGATATCCTTTGTCGTAAAGGGTTAGCGAAAATTCCCCCGGACAAATATGATCCGGTCAAAGACCGCCGGTTTACACCGGCGGTCTTTGTATTTGCAAAATAATTATTTAGTAATTTTCTGATGGCACAGGACAAAATCAGCGAACCCTTTAAAAGTGTAATCCTGTTTCCTGTCCATATTTGGATCAATTTTACGATAAAAGCAAACCGGTATTTCATTTTCTGCAAGGCACTTTGCAATGCAGGGAGTGCATCCATGCGGATGGTTTACCGGGTTGCAGCGGCATTGATGGTCAACACAGGTGCAGAAGGGAACTTTCATCTCAATGACCTCCTTAAATGTCGAGACCTTACATTCATTCTTAAAATATACAGTGTAAATAAATGTTTTTGTCTATATCTTTCTTGTATGATGGTAGCTATAGTTATAATATCATATTTTTGTCTATAATCATTCTATGTTTTTAAAGTCGGATATGAAAATTATTATGGAAAGAATATAGAAGGCTATGCATTTGCATAAACAAAATTGCCGCCCCGGAAGCGGTACCTTCCTATGAAGGAGTGTCCGTTACAGGAGCGGCATTGATCAATAAAGTTTGTGAGCGGGCTTAGCTATTCTTGCCCCGCACCAATTCAATCGCTTCTTTGCCTGTGATGTGGTCAACTTCTATAGCAATTATGCATGCGTTTGTACATTCGCCTATTATCTTGTCTTTAGCCTCTTGCGGCTGGTCCCCTGAGTATTTTTCTACAAGAGTCCGGAAAGCTTCAACCCTTTCGTCTCCTTCAGCTATCCTTGCCCTGCCAAAGACAATGACGCTTCGGAAATATGAAGTGTACTCCCTGCTGACTATCCTGTCCTGGTCAATGACAGCAAAAGAAACTTTCGGGTTTTTCATTATGGCGTCTATCTTGTGGCCTGCCTTTGCTGAATGAAAGTATATCTTTTCGTTGTGGTAAACAAAACTTACCGGGACAGCGTAAGGGTAATCGTCGTCTCCGCAGCATGCCAGGACCCCGTTGGTGCATCTTTTCATAATTGCATCAGTATCTT
>DAIRTK010000060.1:0-7910 GCA_036803945.1 Synergistaceae bacterium | reverse complement strand
TATTGGAAACAACAGGCTTCCCTGGCGGGAAATGCGAGTTTCTCTGCTCGGGCAGTGAGGCAGTTGAGTATTGCATCAGGGCGGCAAAAGCAATAAGGCCGGATGCAATGATGCTTACGTTCTCTGACTCCTATTTCGGGGCTTACGGGGAAGCGGCCAGGCAGGACAGTAAGGAATGGTACCGCTACAACCGGTATGATTGCACATGTAATAGCGGGGGTGAAGGATGCCGCGGCGATTGCGAGGAGTTCTCAAAAATCCCTTTCGACAGGATCGGCATTTTCGTGTTTGAACCGGGAAGTTCTTCGGGCCTGGTCAGGTTCCCTTCGACGAAACTGATCAGGAGAATTGCCGAAAAAATAAGTGAAAACAACGGCCTTATCATTATTAATGAGGTTACCACCGGAGCAGGAAGAACAGGAAAATGGTTCGGGTTTCAGCATTATGACCTGGAACCTGATATGATAGCCACAGGAAAAGGAATCGGCAACGGGTACCCTGTAAGCGTGGCAGCCATTTCCGCCAGGGCTGCAGGACTGCTGGAGAAGAGCCACTTTCACTATTCACAGTCGCATCAGAATGATCCGCTGGGTGCAACCGTGGTAAACGAGGTGATAGGAACAATCAATGATGAGAAGCTTGTGGAACGAAGTCGCAGTCTTGGAGAAAAGCTGATGACCTCACTGGAAAACATGATAAAGCCCGGTTCAATATTGAAGGAGATCAGAGGCAGAGGATTAATGATAGCAATCGAATTCACCCGGGATGCAGGGCAGGTACAGCAAGAACTGGTCAAAAGGGGATTCATCGTGGCTAAACGTTCAGGGCATGAGGTACTGAGAATAGATCCGGCACTGACCATCAAGGAAAAAGACATTGACCAGTTCCTGGTCAGCCTCGATGAGATAATCAAGAACTTAACAACAGGTTAATCAGCAATCAGAAACTTATGTTTCATGGTTAGGCTTACAATGAAGTCTGCCGGCCTGAGGGAAACAGCGAATGGAAGATCATCCACAGCCACTGGTCGCTTACCGGACATTAACACCACATTAACAATTCTTTATGCGGCGTTTGGCAAAATTGCCGGTCTTTATTGCAGAGACCTCTTCTTGATGGACAAATAATATAGAGGCCTGTTAACCTAACCATGAGAGAATGAAAAAACTATTACTGGCTGCGTCGCTGCTGATGGCAGCAGCCCTTACGGCAAAAAGTGCACCTACCGGCACCACAGATACTCCAAAGCCTTCTCTTCCGGCCGTGAAAATAGAAGGGAACATAACCCTCACCGGTAAAATGGATGACCCGCTGTGGCTCCAGGCCATGCCGGTAGAACTTAACTGGGAGATCATGCCGGGTGAAAATATCCCGGCAAAACAGAGAACCACAGCCTGGATGCTCTATAACAATGATTATCTCTATTTCGGATTCAGGTGCTATGACACACTCCCTTCAGCCATCAGGGCAAACCTCTCCGACAGGGATAAGATGTTCGGAGACGATTTTGTGGTTGTATCGATAGACACCTACAACAACTACCAGAAAGGGCTGGAATTCGCCGTAAACCCCCACGGGATCCAGGGTGACCTGATAATGATGGGTTCAGGTAACGAGGACCCGTCGTACGATATGGTCTGGCACTCGGCTGCATCACTCGATGAGGAAGGCTGGATAGCAGAGATGGCAATACCCTTCAGCGTTTTCTCATTCAATTCCTCCGAGATACAGGACTGGACAATCACACTCTGCAGGAGTATGCCGCGCGACAGCCGTTACCTGCTCTCATGGACCACCCTTGACAGGAATAATCCGTCGTGGCTGGGACAGGGAGGATTGCTGAAGGGTCTTGAAGGTATCAAGCCCGGGAAATCCCTTTCGTTCCTCCCCTATGTCATGCTTGAACAGAAGGGTGAAAGAAACGATGTTGCAGATCCGGATTCGCCTATGGATCAGAGCAAACTGAAGGCCAGGGTTGGTGGAGGAATTACGTATTCTCCGGGACCGAACACAACAATCAATGCGGTGATTAACCCCGACTTCAGCCAGATAGAATCGGATGCCGGCCAGATCAGCGTAAACTCCACCTTCGCCCTGTACTATCCTGAAAAGAGACCCTTCTTCATGTCAGGGATGGACCTCCTTCAGACCCCGATGTACTATACCAGGACAATCAATAACCCGCTGTTTGCGGCAAAAATCAACGGCAAGGCAGGAAAATTATCATACCTGGCACTTGCCGCCGATGACCGGAACACTTCTGTCATTGTTCCCGGAGAGGAGCAGAGCAATACTGTTACCACCGAAGAAAGATCATACGCCGGAGTGGCCAGAATCAGGTATGATATGGGGAACGAAAACTTTGTCGGCACGATGTTTCTTAACAGGAATTTCACCGAGGCACACAACTACCTGGGCGGGCTCGACTGGAACCTGAAGTTCTGGAAAAACTGGTACTTCCAGGGGGAGCTCTTCCTTTCACACACCAAAGAGATAAACAACACCGAGCTGTTCAGCAACACCAGGGAATTCGGCTCCACGGGTTACGATGCAGCCTTTAACGGTGAGAAGTATTACGGGACAGGGATGCACCTCGCACTCATGAAAGCCGGGAGAAAATACAACCTTACGCTTGTCCAGAATAACTTCTCCCCTACCTATCAGACCTATAACGGGATGTTCCCTGAGGTCAACTCCAGGACGAGCTTTATGAACCACAGGTATACTTTTCATATCAACAAGAAATACATACAGAGAATCAGACTGGGTTTACCGGCATCTCTCGGATACAATTACGACGGAGTATTCAAGGAATTCAATATTCAGCCCAGCATCTATGTCAGCATGATCGGGCAGACCACGCTGTTTTATTCCTATATGCCTGTTAACCAGGAGCGGTTCAGGGATGTGCTTTTCAAGGGCGTCAACAGGTCGCAGTTCATTTTTGAGACCACCCCGGTGAAGGGTGTCAATGTATCATTCTCCGGGTCTGCCGGGAAATACATCAGGCGGTCATCGAACCCAGAGCTTGGCAAGGGGTATAACCTGGAGACCGGTCTCTCGCTTGAACCGACCTCATGGCTGAAAACGTCATTTTCATGGTCAACGGCCCGCCTCGAGAGCGTTGAAACCGGTGATGAATTCTACAACGGACACATCTTCCGGAACGTAACCACAGTGCAGTTCACCAGGAAACTCTTCATAAGGGGCATCGGGGAGTATAATACCTTTGACGAGTCATTCAATATCTATCCGCTGGTGAGTTACAAGTTCAACGCCTTTACGATGTTCTGTGCCGGCATGACCCGCGATTATCTTGAATACAACCTTGATGACACCAATATGTACAGGACAACCGGGCACCAGTACTTTGTGAAGCTGCAGTACCTGTTCAACCTGTAATGAATCAGCATTCGTGAACCTGCAGTACCTTTTCCACCTGTAGCAAACGGCAACAGAAGATTAATTGAGCCCTCTATATATATCAGACAATCTGTAATTTCATCCGGCCGGCCAATAATAGTAAAAAGAATTGGCCGGTATTTTTATTACTCCGGGCAGGACTGCTGTCAGGATGTGTTATCCCTACCCTCACGGCACATTATATGACCGCACAAGAGGGATAAAAACCACTAAAACAATTCCTCTGCAAAACAACTATTCACTTAATAAGTGTATAAATCACATTTTTTATTTATTTTTAACATCTGTATGGCCGGAACGGGATGCGGCATTTTAACAATATCCCGTAATTTGTACCGAGAGAAATATTAAACCTGCTTCATTGATTGACAGATAAGCAACAAAAAAAGAAACAGATTATGAAAATCAACAGGCTGCTCACCGGAGTTTTACTGAGTTTATGTGCGTTGTGTACTTCCCCTGCTCCTGCCCAGGACGGAGACCAGATCCTTGACGGGATAGGTGAAACCGGACTGATCTCACGCTACCAGTTCAAGGGAAATGACAGGGACTGGTCGCGGAACAACCTCCATGCCATCATGCAGGGAACTGACTTCAGATTCATACCTGACAGCCTATTTGGTAATGTCCTTGCCCTTTCGGGCGAAACTGAGACTTTTCTCACCATCCCGGGCGAGGCGGTGTCAGGCGAGGAATCGATCACAGTCACCGGATGGATATGGCTTCGCTCTGCCAAGGCAGGACAGGTGTTTTTCGATTTCGGGAAGGACGGCAGCTCACACCTTCTTGCTGCTCCGGCAGGAATGAAAGACGGCGAAGGTCTGCAGGTACAACTGGTGACCGGAGGAAAAACCCGGGCCACAAGCTCAGCTGCCGTTCCGGTGAATAAATGGAGCCACATAGCAGTTGTCATTGACGTACCTTCGAAAACCCTGAGCACATATCTCAACGGACAGCTTGCAGGCGAGGTGAAGGATGTGGCCCTTGAGCTGAAGGAGCTCTTTGATTTCGATTCCGATAAAAATAATAAGCTATACATAGGCAAATCACTCACCGGCGAAAAGACTTTCCTCAATGCGAAGCTGTCAGATTTCCGGATCTACCGCATTCCCCTGACACAGAGGCAGGTTGCGAGGATATATTTCACAGCGCTCAGAGGAGGTAATCCCCAGGCAGGACGACGGGGTCAGGTTGAACAGAACCTCCAGGTGTTTCCCCCTGAGACACCACAGTTATATAATGCATTCCTTGTCAGCGTACCTGACACCCGCGTGGCTACCACGGTGGGGTACCTACCGAGGCTTCCCCGTTTTGTCAAAGGTGTTTACAGTGACGGCGTTGCTGGTCCCGAGGTGAGGGTTATCTGGCCGGCACCAGAGGATAACAGCCAGGTGGTTGCCCCCGGAACATACACCGTGACCGGAAAAGTTGCCGGTACCAGCCTGCAGCCAAAGGCAGTTGTAACGGTGGTGGCTTCCGCGGAGCCTGATGCACCGTACCGCACGCTGGAAACATTTGGCCTTGACAGGGTTACACTGGATGCTGACATCCATGATCACAAGACAAAGTTTATCGAGAACCGCGACAAGTTCATAACAGGACTGGCTGCCACCAATCCTGACAATTTCCTGTACATGTTCCGCAATGCGTTCGGGCAGAAGCAGCCGGAAGGTGCGAAGGCTCTCGGCGGGTGGGACAGCCAGCAGACCAAGCTTCGCGGTCACGCAACAGGTCATTACCTGAGTGCCATTGCACAGGCCTATGCCAGCACCGGTTATGATGCAGAGCTGCAGGCAAAGTTTGCAGACAAGATGGATTATATGGTGAACACGCTCTATGCTCTCTCCCAGTTATCAGGTCAGCCACGGACGGCCGGGGGTGAGCATGTGTCGGATCCGACAGCCGTGCCACCGGCAGCAGGAAAGACAGGGTACGACTCAGACCTTAGTGAGGAGGGGATCCGTACCGACTACCAGAACTGGGGGAAAGGTTTCATAAGCGCCTATCCGCCTGATCAGTTCATCATGCTGGAAAAGGGAGCCACCTATGGGGGCTCGGCGGCACAGATATGGGCACCGTACTACACCCTGCACAAGATCATGGCCGGGCTGATGGATATCTATGAAGTAAGCGGCAATGAAAAAGCGCTGAAGATAGCGACAGGGATGGGTGACTGGGTTTACGCCCGCCTGAGCCGGGTGCCGAAGGAGACGCTTATAAGCATGTGGAACAGGTACATAGCAGGAGAGTTCGGAGGCATGAACGAGGCCCTGGCGAGGTTGTCGCGCATCACGGGTGAGGAGAGCTACCTGAAGGCAGCGCAGCTGTTTGACAACATCAGGCTTTTCTACGGTGACGCTGATCACAACCACGGACTGGCAAGGAATGTTGACATGTTCCGCGGGCTGCATGCCAACCAGCATATCCCGCAGATAATTGGCGCCATTGAGATCTACCGTGACACGGAGACCCCCGATTATTATCACATTGCGGATAACTTCTGGGATATGGTCACACATGACTACATGTACAGCATCGGTGGTGTTGCAGGAGCGCGCAACCCGAACAATGCCGAGTGCTTCACCGCACAGCCGGCAACCCTCTATGAGAATGGCTTTTCCGCAGGCGGACAGAACGAGACCTGTGCCACCTACAACATGCTCAAGCTGACCGGCAGCCTCTTCCTCTTCAACCAGGATGCGGCGCTGATGGATTACTATGAGCGCGGGCTGTACAATCATATCCTTGCCTCTGTGGCGGAGCACAATGCGGGGAACACCTATCATGTGCCCCTCAGGCCGGGTTCAATGAAGGGTTTCGGCAATGCGGAGATGGATGGCTTCTCATGCTGCAACGGTACAGCCCTGGAGAGCAGCACGAAGCTGCAGGGCTCGATTTACTTCAGGAGTGCCGACAACCAGGCGCTGTATGTGAACCTGTATGTGCCGTCAACACTAACCTGGACCGAAAGGAATATTACGGTTACTCAGGCCACTGCCTACCCGAAAGAAGACCGGACGATGCTGACCATTGACGGCAAGGGTAAGTTTGACCTGAACGTACGTGTTCCGCACTGGGCAACGAAGGGTTTCTTCGTGAAGATAAACGGCAAGGATGTAAAGTTTGATGCCGTGCCGGGAAGCTATCTTACCCTGAGCCGCAAGTGGAAGAAGGGAGACACTGTTGAGTTGCGGATACCGTTCAGCTTCTACCTCGAGCCGGTTATGGATCAGCAGAACATTGCGAGCCTGTTTTACGGGCCGGTGCTGCTGGCAGCACAGGAGCCGGCACCGCGCACCGAGTGGCGCAAGGTGACGTTGGATGCCTCAGACATCAGTAAATCGATCACCGGTGACCCCTCAACGCTGGAGTTCACTATTGACGGGGTGGTGTACAAGCCATTCTTTGACACCTACGGGAGGCACTCGGTGTATCTGGAGGTAGTATTGAAGTAGCTGAGGAAGGAACAAGCGGGATCACCCGGTGCACCTGGATGTGATGCTGAAATAATCAGTTCATGATGCGTGCGGGATCGGAGTAGTATTCAGCCGCACTGCTGACACCGTTAAAAAGCGGGTTCAGGGAAAATCCTGATCCGACAGCTTTTTGCATCCATAATTCCGGCAGTGTGACTCCCTCGCGGCATGATTCTTTCAGTCCCGAGGCCAGTTCATCCCTTCCGAATGCATCCGCGAGCTGGTATGACACAATACCCCCCATGAAGTAATTGAACAGATAGAGATCGCCTGAAATGAAATGATTATAAACAGACAAAATGCTGCAATCGCGGGTGCCTCCGAAGTTTTCTGAGAAGTAGCTGTTCCATATGCCGGCTGAAATGCCGAGGACGGCATTTTTTAATTCATGAACGGTTGCATCAGGATTATCGTACATCCATTTCCATGTCCTTATCTCGGTGAGTGCATTGCCTCCCATTTCATATAAATACCAGTAAGTAGCCAGGGCAAGCAGATGCTTTTTCTCCTGTTCAGAATACGGGGACAGCCCCAGTCCCTCAATGTTTTTGTAGGCAAATACCTCTGCGCAACCCTCAGTAATACCACCGGTAGGAACTCCTGCCAGCAGGAAATTGTCTGCATACAGGGTGGAATAGACGCCACAGACCACATGACCCAACTCATGCATTGCAACGCGATAACCCTTGTAATCAAGTCCTCTTTCACCGAACATTGTTGTCAGCAGTGCCTTGCCTCCCGGAACAGGAGGCTGATCGGAATACCCTCCTGAAACAACAGAATGTACATCAACAGCGGACCCGACAGTAAGTGCTTCCTCTTCAGGGAAACCCATTTTCATGAGAATATCCTTAATACTGCCCTCCAGGCTCGCGGGGTCAGGGTATCTTGCCCTCGTCAGGGAATCGAGGAATTCAGCCGAATAATATGACTGTTCCTGGAACCCGCTATACCATACATCAAAGGGATGGAGTTTCCTCTTAAGCCTCTTCTCCACCAGGTGGCTGACCT
>DAIRTK010000059.1:2735-8477 GCA_036803945.1 Synergistaceae bacterium | reverse complement strand
ACGAGGAATACTTCAGCATACGATCACCCGAAATTGCAAATGCAAGAAATAAAGCCGAGCGAAAAGCGCTGATTGAAAATCTCCCGGTTTCTGATCCGCAGTTATATAATGAGTACCAGACAGAAAAGCGCGGGCATGACTGTTTAAGTGTTTTTTTCAGGGAGTCCGGCAGCTTCCCGTTTACCGGTGTAAGCAGGATAAATTTGTACTCCGTCTTTGCTGAGCAGTATGAGAAACTGATCAATTTAAACGGGGCTACCGGGAATGTCCTGCCAACAGGGATAATACTTGATGAGAATAACAAGGAGCTTTTCCTGCACCTCGTTAACCACAACAGGATAGACAGGGTAATTGATTTTGAAAACCGGAAAGGATTGTTTCCTGATGTTCACAGGATGTACAGATTTTGTCTTTTTGTCACCCTGGGCCGGAATGGCAGTAACCTGTATAAGTTTTACCAGACTGAACCTGGCGACGGGTCTGAATTTATTAAGATCACCCTGGAGGCTATCAGGACAATTAATCCAAATTCAAGCACCTGTCCTTCTTTCAGGACAAAGACGGATTACGAAATTGCCCGGAAAGTTTACGGCAGGTTTGGAGTACTGGTAAATGAATCTTTTCCGGAAAAGAACTTCTGGAATATCAGGATCAGGACTCCCTTTAATATGGCCAATGATTCAAAATATTTCAAACCCCGGGCTGCCGGCCTGCTGCCTCTTTATGAAGCTAAATACACGTATCATTTTAACCACAGGTATTGTACATGGAACGGTGTAGCCACAGAGCCTGCCGGCGAAGCAGATCTGGCCAGAACAGATTATACTGTCGGGACACAGTATTATATTGATCCCGTAATAGTTGAATCAAGGTTCGGAAACAAAAGCTGGTGCCTGGTTTACCGGAAAATTACAAACTCCACAAATGAACGAACAATGGTTTCATCGATAATCCCGGGTTTTTCTTGTGCTGATTCTTTAAATATCATTGAAACTGAAATAATATCTGAATCATTATTATTACTGAGCAATCTTAATTCGATCCCTTTTGATTTCTTTGCCCGGCAGAAAGTCGGTGGTACAAATTTCAACCACTGGATCTTAAAGCAGTTGCCGGTCACAAATTTCAGCAAAGTCAGCACAAGTCTTTCTGAACTGATTCAGAAAAAGGCATTTCAGCTGACATACACTGCCTCGGATCTCAGGGGTATGGCAGATGAATATGGCTATTCCGGGAGCCCTTTCATCTGGAACGAAAAGGAACGTTTTCAGCTTCAGTGTGAACTTGACGCCATCTATGCTCACCTCTACGGCCTCGAAAAAGCCGAGATGGACTACATCCTTGACACCTTCCCGATTGTCAGACGCAAGGACATCGATAAATACGGCACCTTCCGCACAAAAGAAACAATCCTGAAACTGTATGATGAGTTTCAATGGGTGAAAGAAGAGATTAATTATCGTTCATAAATAACATATTTTAATATATTCGTATTATTATACGATATTTAAATATTATCCGTTTTATTGACGATAAATTTGGATTATTGATAAAAAAGGTCATATCTTTGGGTATGACAAATACCGGCGCCGTAATAACGGCAGACATAGTAAATTCAAAAGCATTAAGCAACAATCTGCTTAACAATCTGACAGAGAAGCTTAAAAGCCTGATAAATGAAGGCAATGCAAAGTTTCTTTCATTCTACAGGGGCGACAGCTTCCAGTGCTATTGCGTTGACCCCTACCCAGCCTGTAACCTCGCGCTTACGCTCCGGTGCGGTGCAAAACTCTTCAGCGATGCGGCAGGTACTGAAACCGACCTTAAGATATCCCTTGGCATCGGTGAAATAAATACACCTGTGACAAATATCTCCACCGCAATGGGTAAGGCATTCATAATCTCCGGAGAGGAACTGGAAAAGCTTGACAGCAGACAGCGGAGATTCATCATGCGGTCAGAAAATGAAGAGATAAATCTTGCCCTGGAAACGATAAGCTATTTTACCGATTACCTGTTCAGGGATCTTACCCGGAAACAGGCAGAGGTGCTTCAATACCTGCTGCAAAACCGCACCCAGACCGAGATAGCAAACCTTCTTGACAAATCACAATCTACAATAAACAGGCATGTGCAGGCGCTGGGTTGGGGCGAAATGGAGCACCTGCTTGACCTGTATAAACAGTGCATCCATAAAATCACCGGCTAAAATGGAGAATGAAACAGTCTGGCTCATCCGTCTGCTTGCCGCTCACTTTCTGAGTGACTTCGTGCTGCAGCCCGATTCATGGGTAAAAGCCAAAAAGGAAAAACAGCTCCGCTCACGGCAGTTCTGGTTCCATACAGCCCTGTATACCCTGGTTGCCCTGTGGTTTACCTGTTTCGAGGGGTGGTGGTGGATCGCACTCATCGTTTTTTCCAGCCACACCCTTATCGACTGGTGGAAATCAAGACAGAAAAATACTCCCGGCGCTTTCATTGCAGATCAGGCTGCCCATCTGATTGTGATCCTGATTATCTGGAAAATCAGATACCCGTCATCCTTTGACGTGGTTGATGTGTTCGGGAACTGTATATCTGACAGCTCATTCTGGGTCATTCTTTTTGCAGCTCTATTTCTGACAAAGCCTGTCGGTGTTATAATCGGAATGGTTACGGCCCCGTTCAGGGAAAAGATCACGGATTTCGATAAGAATACCCTTGATAAGGCCGGTTCGTGGATAGGGATTCTGGAACGGCTCCTGATCTTCCTTCTTGTACTCATAGGCCAGTGGGAAGCCATCGGGCTTCTTGTTGCCGCAAAATCAATCATAAGGCTGAAAGACGGCGACCAGAAAATGAGTGAATATGTGCTGATCGGCACGCTTATAAGCATCTCGGTTGCAGTCCTGACCGGTTTTATTGTTTCAAAGCTAATCTGATAAAATATGGATCCTTTCAGGGTTTATGATGAGGTAAAGCATCAGTATTACTCCTTTATCAGGACATTTCAGGTTTTCAGAAAGAAAGAGATTGAAGATTATGTCGCGGATTCTGTCCGGAACAGGCAGATGCTGTGGCAGGAACCGATCATCCAGGTTACCAAGCGATTCAAATCGGGAAAACCGCTGAGTGACATGGTCAGCGACGGAATTCTTCATCCTGACATTGTCACCCTTTTCAGGATTGACCCCTACTTCCATCAGCAGAAGGCCATAGAGATCGCAGCCGGTAAGCAGCAGAACATTGTTGTAACAACCGGGACAGGTTCCGGGAAGTCGCTCTGTTTCGAAATCCCGGCTATAAGCCATTCCCTGTATTCAAGGGATAAAAGACTGCCGGGCATCAAGGCCATAATTATTTACCCGATGAATGCCCTGGCGAACTCACAGTACCAGGAGCTTTCGGAAATACTCGAAAACAGCGGAATCACCATAGGTCTCTACACAGGTGACACTGAAACAACCGGACAGGCAGCCCTTGAGTCGTACAGGGAAATCTTCGGAGAGGAGGCCCTTCCGAAGAAATGCGAGATAATTGACAGGGAGCAGTTAAGGAGAACCCCGCCTGATATTCTTATTACCAACTATGCCCAGATGGAGCTCCTGCTGACAAGGAATGATGATGCGGCACTGTTTCGTGAAGGGATCAGGGAGAACCTCAGGTTCCTGGTCCTGGACGAAATTCACACTTACAGCGGCAAACAGGGCGCTGACGTTGCATTTCTTATAAGGCGCCTGAAACAAAAAACCAACACAAAGGGAAAACTCATCTGTATAGGAACCTCAGCCACAATGGTAAGTGACAGATCAGGGAACAGGTCTGATGAAGCCGTTGCCGGGTTTGCCTCAAGGCTGTTCGGGGAGGAGTTCCTGCCGGATAATGTTATCACTGAAGAACCCGACAGGACCATCCTTTTTGACGGAACAATTTCAGCCGGCCAGGTCGCCGTAACAGACAAGATGCTTGCTGATTTCAATGCTGACAACATTCAGACTGCCTATCCTCTTTTTGAAGCTGTAATGGGTTACAGGTATTCAGGGACTGAGAGCAGGATTTCGCTTGGGGATGAACTGAAAAAATCGCTTCTGCTCTCATTTCTTGAAAAATCGCTGGAAGAGGCAAGAAGTCTCGGAGACCTGGTTGTATCATACAAAAGGCTGCACAGGGAGAACGCCACTGAAGATGCCATCAGAAGGGAGATTCATGCGGGGCTACTCCTGGGTATGGCCGGCACTGTGATATCGGGTATGGGTAAGGAAGTACCGAGATTTGTTCCGAAGATTCATGCATTTTACAACCAGGGATCGGAACTGAGGGGTTGCCTGGTAAAGGATTGCGGGTACCTCAGTGACAGGGGGGAAACCACCTGCCCCAGGTGCATGGAGAACGGGAGGCCTGAGGCTGCATTGTATCCGCTGCACTTCTGCAGGACCTGTGGCCAGGATTACTACGGCGTCAGCTGGAATCCCGACAACAGGAAAGCGGAACCCTGGTCAATGAGTGATGAAAAGAGAGATCTATGCGGATACTATACTGAAGATTTCAGGGAGACTCTGAGCGACCTCCCGGAGCATTGGCTGACACCGAAAAAAAGGGAGCTCAAAAGCATTTACAGGGAGCGGAGACCTGTGCGGGGGAAACTTGATACAGTGAATAATACATTCACCGAATTGTATGACGATGATGAAAACAAAGATTCAGGAACATTCATACCCCGGCCGCTGCCCTATTGCCTGAACTGCAGGACCTATCACGCCGGCTCGCCAACTGAATTTGCAAAACTGTTCCTGCTGAATTCAGTGGGCAGAGCCACCGGCACTGACGTGATTGTATCATCTTCTATCAATGCATCACCGGCAACGGAAAAGAAGGTGATAGGCTTCTCCGACAACCGCCAGGATGCGGCTTTCCAGGCCGGTCATATGGATCACTGGTATAACCAGATTTACTTCAGACGGGCACTTTATAACCTGTTGAAAACCAGAAAAGAATTTACTCCGGTCAATGAACTTCCTGCTCTTTTATACCCGCTCCTGATACCTGATGAATCACGGATCCCTTTTGTACAAAGGAGGATCTTCAGGAACAAGTTCCTTGATTATCTTGAAACCTACCTGTATGTGGAATTCAGGGGGACAAAGCGCTTTCTTTCAATAAACCTAGAGGATGTCGGTCTGATTGAGGTGGGTTACGAGATGCTTGAAGAAGCCCTGCATCAGACCGCTCTGCAGAGATATGAATTTCTGAAGGGAGTGGAATTCCCGTTGCTGCACGATTATATCAAAGGGTTTCTTGAGATATTCCGGCGCGAAATGGCAATCGGCCATCCGAATCTGATCGACAAAGCCACATTCAGGCAGCAGACAATAAGCCTGATTGAGAACATCGCCCCTGAAAAACGGATATTTGAGGCAGTGGAAGACACCAATGTCGGCGTTTTTACCAACGGCGACAAGGAGAGTCTCAAATACTCCGATTTCACCTTTCATGCACTTGATGGTTCAAGAGCGCTGAATGACTGGGTAAAAAAATGCTTTGGGATTGCAGAAACTGAAAATGTTACCTCAATAATAAAAGAGACTGTTGAACTTCTGAGCAGCAATGATTTCGGATTCATTACCTGCCAGAAATTCAAGGGAAATGACCTTTATTATCTTAAACCTGAGATCCTGCTTGTCAGAGTGCCGGTCACTGAATTCAGGCATGAATGCAGAAAATGCGGATCAAAATACAACTGGAATGAGGTTTCCTATTGCCTTA
>DAIRTK010000059.1:0-2635 GCA_036803945.1 Synergistaceae bacterium | reverse complement strand
TGCGGATCAAAATACAACTGGAATGAGGTTTCCTATTGCCTTAAATCGACCTGTAAGGATAAGTTGGGGAAACCTGCACCACAGGAGAACTTCTATTACTATCAGTACACCCTGCCATTCTCGGGCTCGGAAACAATAGTATCGGCTGATCATTCCGGGCAGGTTTCAGGCCAGGACAGGAAAGACAGGGAAAATAAATTCAAGAAGACACCTCCTGATATTCAGTTTCTTATGGCTACCCCGACCATGGAGCTGGGAATCGACATCGGGACGCTGTCATCGGTGTTTCTCAGAAATGTGCCCCCTAATCCCAGCAATTACGCGCAGAGGGCAGGAAGGGCAGGCCGCAGCGGACAGGGTTCAATAGTGCAGACTTTCTGCGGCAGCGGACCCGGCAGAGGGGCTCACGACCAGTACTACTACAGAAATCCCGGAGAAATTGTATCAGGGAAAATAGCAGTTCCACGCTTCAACCTGTTTAATCCGACATTATTTTCAGCACATATTAACTCGCTCATCATACAGGTAATATCCAAAAAGATTGAGACAAGACCGTCGGTGTTCATAGATTTCACCAATACGGATGAGCTCCCGATCCTTCAGGATTACCTGAATGATCTCCTGAACCTTGTGCAGTCAAACCGGAAGAAGATAGAAGACAATATTCATGAAGCTTTCGGAGTGGAGATCGAAGAATCGGGTGGCCTGATTACCCGTGAATTTGTCAATGGCCTGGTGGATCAGTTCGTTTACAATTTTGATGTCGCCTTCAATAAGTTGAGAGAAGACTACAGGGAATCACTCAGGGAGATACTGGAGATAAACAAAATGAGGCTTGAGGACCGGGCTCATGACTATGTTCTTTCAAGCCGGAGGGAAGCGCTGGAAAAAAGAAATGAGAACCTGAAAAACGGCAAGGAGGAATTCTATGTTTACAGATATCTGAGCCAGGTGGGATTTCTTCCGAATTATGCATTTCCCCGGAGAATCAACTCCATTAAGTTTCTGCACCAGAAAGAGGAGGCTGAGCTTGTCAGGGATCAGAATATTGCCCTGAGGGAGTTTGCACCACATAATACAATTTATTACGGCGGGCAGAAATACATCAACAAATTTGCCAGCAGGGAGACTGATCCGAATAACATTCTGAATGTTGCAGTATGTCCTGAATGTGAGCATATTGAAGTCCTGCAGTCAGCCGCAGGCATTCCCAGCAATTGCCCCAACTGTGGATCTGTATGGGACTCCGTAAGAGCGATTCCGGTACTTAAGTTTCCGCGCATGCGGGCAACAAGGCAAACCCGGATTACTGCTGACGAAGAGGAGAGACTTAAGAGCGGATACAAGATTGTCCACAGCTACAAGCCTACTTCCAGGGCTGATGTCAGGGAAGTTTTATCCGGAGGGACAGATATATGCAAAATCACTTTCGAGAGAAATGCCGGGATGAATCACCTGAACATGGGCCCGATGAGTGATTACAATGAACAGCGTATCGGATTCAACCTCGATCCCGTGAATTTTGCCTGGGTAGCCCACCAGAGGATTGCAGACCATTGCGCAGAGAAGAAAATCAATCTGAATCAGCTGCGAAGAGGGATCTCACTAATTACGGAATCGAGGAACGACGTGATATCTCTCCAGCTCTCTGAACCATTTGAAGGAGATGAGGAAGTTTTTGCCAGAACGCTCCTTAATGCCCTTATTCAGAGCATATGTACTGTTCTGAACCTTGATGATGATGAGATCGGCGGGCTGTATCAGCCTATTAAAGGGCAGAACGGAAAGATCATAATCTTTGAGACATCGGAGGGCGGAACCGGCACTCTTTCATCGGTTGCATCTGACACAGGTCTGTTAAAAAGGATTGCAGCAAAAGCACTGTTCATTCTTCACTTCGACAAATCAGGCAACAGTCTCCCGGATGCATGTGCCAGATCATGTTATAATTGTATCTGTACTTTCTATAATCAGAGAGACCATAAGTTTTTTGACCGATCTTCAGTAAAGGAGTTTCTTCATCAGTTGTCACAGGCTGACGCGCTTCGCTTATCTTTTGACCAGAATGTCAGGTACGACGAGTACCTGAAGATGGATCTGACAAGTCTTGAAAGGGAGGTGCTGCTGAGATTGAAGGAACAAAACGCCAGGATTCCTTCCGAGATATACAAGGTGATCTCAAAAGACGGAGAGCCAATAGCCGAAGCAGATTTTTACTATGAGCCGAAAATCTGTGTCTTCATCGACGGACCCGATCATGACAAGGATTATGTTAAAGTGGATGATGAGAAGAAGCGCTTAAAACTTAAGAAGCTGGGATATAAAGTCTTGTCTGTTCACCACGCTGCATTGGACAGGGGAATTTCCGAACTGACCAGTTCATTGAATCAGGGGTGAGTATAGAAGATAATTTACAAAGGATACGTAAGATACCGGGTTAAAATCAGTGCTTGCCTGCCAGCAGCAGGGTATATGCAAGAATATCGGCAAGTTCTTCCTTCAGCCTGTCGCGGTCTGCCAGCTCGCATTCCTCAACCGGCTTCCACAGGAACAGTTCATTCAGCTCGGCTGCCTCAATGGATATCGCCACGGCAAGATCCTTGGAATTATGAAACTGTTCCCAGTGCCGGGCATC
>DAIRTK010000058.1:6798-8687 GCA_036803945.1 Synergistaceae bacterium | reverse complement strand
GGCCTGGGAGGGCGGTGGAAGGGTCGAATGGCTCAAGTTTGAACCTGAAATGAACATGATACAGTACAGGATAATCAGCCAGATGTCCGGACTTCCGATCCTCAGGTACGTAAGGGCGGTCATGCTCAGGGGATCTTCCCGCCTTAACGTAGGAGACTCCAAATCGCTGATCTGAGAGTCAAGGCAAGCAAAGAGTAGACCAAAAACGCAGGCGTCTGGCCCCCTGCAGGGAAAGACATCCTGCCTTGCTGAAAGGAGCATGCCATGAGCGGATATTTTGAAAACAAAACAGCGGCAGTCACAGGAGCAGCTTCGGGATTGGGTCTGGGCATTTCCGAAGAACTGCTGAAAAGGGGCGCTGACGCGGTATTTATGGGAGATTACAGCGAAGAGAACCTTAAGAGCGAGTCCGAACGGCTTGAAAAGATCTATCCCGGAAAAGTCTTCCCCGTCCTAACCGACGTGACCAAACTGGATCAGGTCCAAAACCTGGTTTCGGCGGCAAAAAATCATTCAGGCCGGATCGATTTCCTCTTCAACAACGCCGGGATGGGGCTTACTCTACCGACAGAGCAGATAACATTTGACATATGGAGGCATATCATCGACCTGAACCTTATGGGTGTAATATATGGCACCTATACTGCAATTCCGGTAATGAGGGAACAGGGCTCCGGTCACATCATCAACACCGGATCCATAGCCGGAAAGGTTCCTGTGCCCTATCAGGCAGTATACGCAGCAAGCAAGAGCGCTGTCATATCAATGACGGAGTCTCTACAGTACGAGCTTCAGAACGAGGGGCTGCAGTTCTCGGTCTTCTGCCCCGGCAACGTAAGGACGGCGATATTCAAGGGCATTACACCTCCGGCAGATTCCGTAAGCGTCGACGAAGCCGTCACCTACATATTTTCTGAGATAGAAAAGGGATCGCTGGTAATAATATTCCCTGAGACAGCAAGGTCCGCGGATTACCTTTACAGGGAAAAGAGAGATGAATTCGACAAAATAATGAAGCATCTCGCTGATGAGAGGCGCGAAAATTACAGGACCAAGGGCACGTACTGTTAAATGAGCGGGGCGTCGGGCTTTCCGTAGGGAAGCCCGGCCCTGCCTTAAGTCATCACATGTCCCGGGGGAGGTCTTTCAATGTTTGGGGGATGGTTTTCAAAAAAGGCTGATATCCCGATAGACATCGTTATACTGCTTATAGCGGGGATGACGATGGTGCTGTCGGGGCTTTTGCTCTTTCCCGTATATTCGGGCCTGCTGCCCTATTACGAAAATGGGCTGTACGGCCTTCTCATATTCATATACGCGCTCCAGATCACCGTACTTGGAAAAACCCCCTTCGGAGACGTTCCGGGAAGGCCTCTTCCGGTCCTGATACTGGGCATAGTATTCGCCTGCATCGGAATAGTGACATGCTTCATCCCGGATATACTGAAAAATGTCCCCCGGGCCATACTCTTCATCTGTTTTGGCCCGGGAGGGATATTTCTCCTTTTGCAAATGTTTTTTTCAAAAGACAAATTTCCGCTTTGGCGGAAGATGGGCGGGATATTCTCCCTGCTTTCGGCAAACTGCGCCGCGGTTTACCTTGTCTCTGTACTTATCTCGCTTCTTCTCATAGACAAAAATATTATGGCCGGGAACCTTACTGCATTTTTGGTCCTGCTCTGCGGGACCCTCATACTCTCGCTCGCCGCCGTGCTTTACAGGATCTCTGTGACCTGCCCCCGGGCAGGGGAAAGGGCCTGCGAAGGGCATGGCCTCTCTGACGACCGGGCAGTGATCCTTCTGACGGGAGTTTTCATGGTACTGCTGGGCATTCTTCTCGTCCCCGTCAGCTTCGGGCTGCTTCCCTTCTCGGGCAGCGCACAGCTGGG
>DAIRTK010000058.1:5577-6698 GCA_036803945.1 Synergistaceae bacterium | reverse complement strand
CTTTTCCTGACCCAGATGACGCTTAACATCCTTTCAGTAGTTTTCGGAACATCAATGCTAGTAAAAAACCTCATCCCTGCCCCTGTGATCGGAGTGGTGCTTGCCGCAAACGGAGCGGTCCTGCTTTACCTGCTTGTCCTTCTTTCAGAAATTGATGCGTTGTCAAAAAGGGCAGGGCAGCCTGCAGAAGGAATATGAGGCTCCGTCTAAAGATCAAAAAGAGCATCTCTTGCTCTTGCTTTAACGAGATAACAATGTTATATATTATTGTAGAACAATAAGGCGGATCATTGCAGACCGAAAGGGGGAGTCCCAATGTTCAGACGTGCGATAGTAGCATCAGATTTCTCAAAAGAATCTTTGGCGCTGGTCAGGTCCTCGGGAGCACTCAAGGGTTTCGGCACAGAAGAGATATTGCTCCTGCATTTTTGGGGGACTTTGGAAGTTCTGGGCGTAGACAGCTTTTACAAGCCTACCGTTTACGAAGATTTTGAAAAAAACCTTCAGTCTCAGAAAACGACGCTGGAAAAGCAGGGGTTCAAGGTAGAGACAAGGGTCCTTGAAGGGCTTTCTGCGGTCCAGGTGAACACGATAGCGATGGATGAAAAATACCCGCTCATTGCAGTAGGATCAGACAAATACATTTTCGGAGCCATGGCCAACGAGCTGATCCACAATGCGCGGACGCCCACGTATATATTCAAATCATCCAACGGAAAGCCGGACAGCGGCAGCGAAAGGATAAAAGAGGCCGGAGGGGCTGCGGAACACGTTCTTTTTGCGACAGACTTTTCCAAAAACTCCGAGGTGGCATTCAACTATCTTGTCGAGATGGTGCCGATCATCAAAAAAAGGATAACGCTTGTCCATGTTCAGGACGAATACAGGATATCGCCCTACCTTGACGACAGGATCGATGAGTTTAACAGGATCGACGCAGGGAGGCTGGAAGGCATGAAAAAAGTGCTTCTGGAAAAGGGCTGCCCTGAAGCGGAGACGCTGCTGAGGTACGGTTCGCCCTCTTCGGAGGTACTCAAGGCTGTAAAGGAACTCTCTGCCGACATGGTCATAATGGGCAGCCAGGGCCGGGGCTTCGTTAATGAGTTTTTCCTCGGAAGCGT
>DAIRTK010000058.1:0-5477 GCA_036803945.1 Synergistaceae bacterium | reverse complement strand
GGCGGGCTTTAAGAATATTTGACCGGAGGTTTTGCAATGTTTGATATCCTTGTTGTTGAGTGCGAGGTCCGCGAGCTGCATATGCTCATGGAAGAAGTGGGAAAGGTAAGATATGGGGATCCCAAAAACAACTACACAGATGAGAAGGAGCTGATCGGGCTCATAGGCGACGCTGACGCAGTGGTCTGCACCGCCAGGGGCAAATTTACCAGAAATGTCATAGCCGCGGCAAAAAACCTTAAGATAATAGCAAAGTGCGGCTCAGTGCCCAACAACATAGACGTGGAGGCAGCAACAGAGTACGGCGTCGCTGTCACCTACACCCCGGGAGCCAACAGGGTCAGCGTTGCCGAGCATGCCCTCACACTGATGCTCTCTCTTCTCAAGCTGGTTCCGCAGTCCATGGAGGTGCTCAAAGGAGGAGGATGGAAAAGCGAATCTCTGCAGGCTTCGGAGCTTACAGGGAAGACCGTAGGGATAATAGGTCTCGGAGCTGCGGGATCAAGCCTTGCAGAGCTGCTGAGGCCTTTCAGGACAGAGATCCTCTGCTTTGATCCCTACGCTGACCCGGAAAAGATAAAAGAGGCCGGCGCCAGGCCTGTTGACATGGATACCCTTCTTCGGCAGAGCGATGTCGTTTCCCTCCACTGCCAGCTGTGTGATGAAACACGCGGTTTTATCGGCAGGGATCAGCTGAAAAAGATGAAGAAAAGCGCCTATCTTGTAAACACCGCAAGGGGAGCCCTTGTGGACGAGGCTGCCCTTGCTGAAGCACTGCGTGAAAGAAGGATCGCGGGAGCCGGAATAGATGTATTCAGTGTCGAACCGGCTTCAAAGGACACCCCTTTATTTGAGCTGGACAACGTCATCTTTACTCCCCATATGGCAGGATGGACCAGGGAATGCCTGGCCAGGGAGACGCAGGGTACGACAGACTCCGTAATACAGATACTGAAGGGCCTTGAGCCCGACAGCCTCCTGAACCCGAGGTATACAGAAAACCTGAAAAAATAAAAATTCCTCTTTTTAGTAAAAATATCTGGAGGCCGGCCTAACTTTCCTGTAAAGGAAAGGCGCCGGCCTTTTTGGGCGACGCATAAATTATTTATTTGAACATGTTTAATATATTAGGCAAGAGCATTTAAATGGGGTATAATTGCATTAATAAAGTAAAGAGATACAACACATCTGTTTAAGAAAAGGGTCACTATAACTCGCATTTCTGAAAGGAGTGGGCAGGATGTTTGAGAAATTTATTGTCGCAACCGACATATCGAAGGACTTCTCCATTTCGATGTCGTCCATAGGCGGACTTAAACCGTTCGGAGCAAAGAAGTGCCTTTTGCTCCAGTTCATGGACCTGAACGAGATAATCGATTTTTCCGGCATATACTCGAACGAACTTCTGTACGAGTATGAAAAGACTCTTTCAAGACACAGAAAGCAGATCGAAGAGGCGGGATTTGAAGTTGAGACGAGGACCCTTCCCGGTTTCTCCCCTGCGCATATCAACAAGCTGTGCGAGGAAGAGGGATACTCCCTGACTGTTGTAGCCTCAAGGAAATATTCCCCCTCCGGCGAAGTATATTTTGGCAGGGTCGCAAACGACCTTATACACACTGCGCTCTATCCTGTAATGCAGATAAGGACGGAAGACCCTGTAGGTGCGGATGAAAACGAGCTGATTGCGGGAGAAAAAGGGGATCTGACGAGCCACATTCTCTATCCTACGGATTTCTCCGACAATGCGGACATGGCATTCAAGTATGTAAGGGAGATGTCGGCTGACAGCGTCAAAAAGATAACGCTGCTGCACATACAGGACAAATCAAGGATCAGCCCGCATCTTGAGGACAGGATAAAGGAGTTCAACAGGCTTGACGATGCACGGCTCAAGGGAATGAAGGACCTGCTCGAAAAAGAGGGTAAGGCTGAGATAGTTACATCGGTCAAGTACGGATCGCCCTCGCTGGAGATACTGAGAATGGTGGAGGACGAAGAAGTCAAGCTTGTTGTCATGGGAAGCCAGGGAAGGGGATACGTCAAAGAGTTCTTCCTTGGAAGCGTAAGCCAGAATATAGCAAGACTCAGCCCCTCTTCGGTGCTTCTGATACCGACCAGACGCTGAATCATCTGCAGGACACATTAAAGACGGAGCCGGGCTGATTTAAGAGGCACGCTTTTCTTTCAGCAGATAAAAGCTCAGGAGGAGGAGAGACCGATGTTTGAAAAATTCGTTATTGCCGTTGACATGTGTGACGAGTCACTTGATCTGATGGGATGCGCCGCGAGGCTTAAGGCATATGGTTCGGAGAAATGTCTCCTTGTCCAGTTCAGGACTGTAGATGAGGTGATCGAATATACCCAGGGCCAGTCGAACATGCCTCTACAGAGATACGAGGAGAAATTCAAAGAGAACCAAAAACATCTTGTTGATGCGGGATTTCAAGTAGAGACAAGGGTCCTTGCCGGGTATCCTGCGCTGGAGATCCAGAAACTTGCGATGGCTGAGGGCTGTTCGCTTATCGTAACAGGGGCAAGGAAGCGCACTCCGTCAGGTGACATCTACTTCAGTTCGCTTGCCAACGACCTGATGCATTCCGTTTCGATGCCTCTGCTGATAATGAGGCCCAGGAGGACAGACATAGCCGAAGAAGACGGCAGGATCGTTATCGACGGATGTGAGGTGGCAGAACACATGCTCTATCCTACGGACTTCTCAGATAATGCGGACATAGCATTTTCAAAGGTCCTGGAAATGGCTCCGGGAAATGCGAAGAAGGTGACACTGCTTCACGTTCAGGATGCAGCCAAAATAAGCCCTCACCTTGATGAGAGGGTGGAAGAATTCAATCGGCTGGACAAAGCGAGGCTCGAAGGCATGAAGAAGCTCCTTCAGGACAGGGGAGATATCGAGGTCGACGTAATAGTTAAGTACGGATCGCCTGCAGTTGAGATCATCAAGGCGGTAGAGGAAGGCGGCATCCCGCTCGTCGTCATGGGAAGCCAGGGCAGGGGATACGTAAAGGAGTTCTTCCTCGGAAGCGTCAGCAGCAGGGTGGCAAGAAAGGCCCCATGTTCTGTGCTTCTCATACCGACGAAAAGGTGACAGGCATAAACCCGGATCGATCCAGGCAGATACGGTAAAGAAGTGGCAGCTTTTTATTATGCTGCCATTTCTCTCTGTTTGGGAGTAAAATTGATTTGACAATATCAAGGGCGGAAGGTCAGTATACCGGGCAGGTGAAGAAAATGCAAAACAAAAAACTTCTCAAAAGGATCAACATTTGGCTTTATATAATCCCATTCCTGGCAATAATAGTCCTTTTTACCATGGCTACCTATTCCTCTGTCCGGCAGAAATTAAATGAAAGCTACGAGCATTTTAAGGATGATGCGGTAGATGCCGCGCGAAACTATTCCTTCAGCCTGAAAAAATCGACCGAGGCAGCAGAGATCATCGACCATCTGCTGGATAAAAGGCTCTTAACGGCGGGGAAGACTGTAATGCTGGCAAAAAACAGGTTTTCGCAGGAAGTCGTAAAAGCTCTGGCCCTCTCTTTGGAAGTTGATCAGATATGCGTGCATAACAGTACCGGCCGCATCACCTACTCAAATGTCGACAGCTATGTCGGCTGGCAGGCAGAGCCGGGCCATCCGGTGCATAACTTCATGATAAGCGGAAAAGATCAGTCTTTGGACGAGATCCGCGCAGACACGGTTTCGGGTGAATATTACAAGTATGCCTATTACAGGCTTCCATCCGGCGAGTTCGTTCAGATAGGCATTTCAGCCATGGATGTAAAAAAGGTCCTTGGGGATTTTGAGACAGGGAGGCTGCTGGAAGAGCTGAACGAAGACCCCAATATCGACCAGATAAGCCTCATCAACAATGAAAGGGTCATCATAGAGAGTTCAAAACCGGAACTGAAGGGAACTGCGGTCAACAGCCCGGAAGCCATACTTGCGGTCTACGAAGGAAAGGATACTGCCGGCATGGAAAGGTCAGGGAAAAAGGTCCTTTACAACTCCTTCATTCCGCTGCGCAGAGAGGGAGAAGTGACAGGCGCACTTTTCGTAAGCTCCCGGCAGAAGGAAGCAGCCTACTTTGCGGCTGAAGAGCTGAAAAACAGCATCTGGGTCCTGGCCACGGCACTTTTGTCCGCGGGCGGGATATTGCTGATGCTATACAGGAACAACAAGAATTACCTTAAGCTTGCCTACTATGATACCAATACCGGGCTTCCAAATCATGAATCGCTCAAATATTTCCTTGAGACCCTCTCAAAGGAAGGAGACTGGCGCGGTTCCATAATGATGCTCAACTTCAGCCACCTGCCAGGTCTTTCCCTGCTCTACGGTTCAGATTACGCAGAGAAAGTCTTTGCCGAGATAGCCGGCAAGCTTAGGGAACTTTTTGATGAGGACGGTATTACATTCAGTGTCGGAAACGACCGGATCGTCATATACAGCGACGGTTTTGACTCCCCTGAAAAGACCGGCGCGGGGCTTGAGAAAGTTAAGTATCTTTTCAGGACTCATACATTTTCAGATCAGAAAATATTGATGCCCGTGGAGATCGGAGTAGCCGAATTTTCAAAAGAAGAAGATCCCTCGCATATCTTCAAAAAAGCCCTTATAGCAATGAGCAGGGTAAAAGAAGATGCCCATGTTTCATACCAATATTTCAACTCTGAAATGGAAGCTCTCCTTGAGAGGGAAAACACAATAGAAAAAGAGATAATGCTGGCTGTAAATGAGGAAAAGGAAGGAAAAGAGGGGAGCATTTATGCCCTCTTCCAGCCCCAGGCCGCTCCGGGATCAGGCCGGATAACAGGCTTTGAGACCCTGGCAAGGATGAAGTCAAGGACACTTGGCGATGTATCCCCTGCGGAGTTTATTCAGATAGCGGAGAGGAAGAGGCTTATAACCCCGTTGACCAGGCTGATAATGAAAAAGGCAGCTCTCTTCATCAAGTCCATGAAAAATGAACCGGGCCGTGGAGTACGTGTTGCCGTAAATATCTCAGGGGCAGACCTGATGCGTGCCGACTTTGTGGATGACATGAAATCACTCATAGAAGAAGAGGGAATAGAAAGTTCAGACCTTGAATTTGAGATCACCGAATCGGTCTTTATGGAGGAATTTGGCCTCATAAACGAAAAACTGGGAATGATAAGGGAATTGGGAATAAAGATATCCATCGACGATTTCGGTACAGGGTACTCCTCGCTCTCAAGGCTGCGTGACCTCAACATCGACATAGTCAAGATAGACAAACAGTTCATAGACAAGATCGATCCGGATATAAAAAAGGATCTGGTCATTCCCGACATCATCTCAATGGCGCACAAGATCGGCCTGAGAGTCGTAGCGGAGGGTGTCGAGCAGGAAGCCCAGCGGGAATATCTTGCCAATGCGAACTGCGATGTGATCCAGGGCTACCTCTTCAGCAGGCCCATTGCCCCGGAAGAAGC
>DAIRTK010000057.1:0-8739 GCA_036803945.1 Synergistaceae bacterium | reverse complement strand
AGTTATATAGTTTAGTTTCATACACCGGATATGACAACAGCACCGACTGAGGCAAAGATAATTTCAGGTGCTTATGATACACCCAGAATCGGATAAACATGATCGATAATAAACGCCCTTTATCCAAAAATGCTCAAAATTCAATCAATTTACCTTTCTCAACAGGAAAAAGTGATTTTTCCTATTTGATAATTACAATACTTGGGTGTATCGTATTTTGAGGTCCTGCTCAAGGACCACGGGGGTATGGACAATGGTCGATCTTTCGTCTCTGTCGGAAGCAAGAGAGATATGGGTGGAGTGGGGTTTCGAACCATGGGAAAACGCCTCCTCGGAGGGTCTGCGCCGTAGGGTCAGCCTTGTCAAATCGGGATTGCTCGGAGAAATAGCCAGATATTATGTCGATGACTATATAGTATGGAAGTATGTCGCCGGAGATCCCAAAAGGATATTCGATACTGCAAAATCTGAAACAGACCTTATGTCCCAGCGGTACCTTTTCCTTAAAACAAAAGGGGCTCAAATTACAAAAAAGAAATCTTTCATGTTTGGTTTCAGGGGGTTCATCGAGATACACATGTACGGACTGGGAGAAGAGCCTCCAAAAGCCGTCGAGGATCTGGCCTATCTTGTCAATAAGGCTAAGGAGGTGGTAAGCAAGCTGCATCCCTGAAAATTGATTCAGGGGAGACTGCCCTTTGGCAGAACATATTTTAGGAGGTGTTATTTATGTTTCCTGTTATGTTTATTGTTTCAGCAGTTCTCTTTGTAGTTGGCTACAAATTTTACGGAGATTTTATGGCCGGGGTCTACGGTCTCGACAATAAGACCCCCACTCCGTCCGAAAGACTTAATGACGGCATCGACTACTGCCCCGCACACCCGGCAGTTGTTCTCGGCCACCACTTCTCATCCATAGCCGGAGCAGGACCGATCGTAGGTCCTATAACCGCGGCATCTATCTTCGGATGGCTTCCTACCATAATGTGGTGCGTTCTCGGCTCCCTCTTCCTGGGAGGACCGCATGACATGGGCGCACTTGTTTCATCAATGCGCCACGACGGCAAATCCGTGGGTACCGTTATTGAACGCTGGATAGGCGAGACAGGCAAAAAACTTTTCCTGGGCTTTACCATCCTCTCGCTCATACTTGTCGTAGCGGTATTCCTTGTACTTACCACAGCCACATTTGTTACAGACCCTGTGGTTGCTTTCGTCGGGTGCATGTATATTCTTCTGGCGATGATCTCAGGCATTCTCATATACCGTTTTAATCTTAACTTCAAAATCGTTACGATCTTTATGCTGGCGATAATTGCCGTATGCTCTGTCAAAGGTGGAGACTGGCCATTCGTGGCTGCAATGTTCACACATTCCGCAGACCAGTGGAACATTTTCCTGGCCATCTACATACTCGCAGCCTCTGTCCTGCCGGTATGGCTGCTCCTGCAGCCCAGGGACTACCTGGCCTCCTTTTTCCTCTATTTCGCAGTCGGCATAGGGGCCATAGGGATGCTCTTCGGGGCCAAAATGGACAGCGGAGCCATCCCGATGCTTGCAGACAACGTCAAATACTTCGGCCTTACGAAATTGCACCTGTGGCCGATGCTCTTTGTTATAGTTGCATGCGGCGCCATCTCCGGATTCCACTCCCTTGTCGGCAGCGGCACCACTTCAAAACAGCTCTGCCATGAAAGGGATTCCCTCCCTGTAGGTTATGGAGCTATGCTCCTTGAGGGACTCGTAGCTGTCATCGCGATCGGGACACTAATGGTGGCAGGAGGAATACAGAAGGGCGGACCTGTCGGGACATTTGCAGCAGGCTTCGGCCAGTTCTGCACAATAGTGGGAATAGACCCTGTATTGGGAACAAGGCTTGGAGCGATCGCGATCAACGGTTTCCTCCTCACCTCCCTTGACACGGCAACAAGGCTCGCACGTTACCAGATACAGGAGTTCACAGGCGGCAAGGTTGGGAAATATCTGGCCACCATTATTGCGATCGGAGTTGCCCTTGGACTGGTTTATGTAAAGACAACAGATGCGTCAGGAAAGGTCATAGCAGCCTGGGCAATGATCTGGCCGGTATTCGGGGCCTCCAACCAGCTGGTAGCGGCACTTGCGCTTCTGGGAGTGGCAGTATGGATAATCCGCGGTCTGAAGAAAAAGGCCACGTTCCTGATCGTACCTTTCTGGTTTATGCTTGCAACAAGCATGACCGGGCTGGTTATTGAGATCAAGACGACCCTTTCCAGCCCCACTCCAAACTACGCTCTGGCACTAATATCCTCGGTATTGCTGATTCTGGCGGTACTGATGGTCCGAGAGGGACTCAAAGCACTGAAGCTCGATAAGGCATAAAATATCGGGCAGATCAAACCTTTACCTAAAAAAACAGGGGCGTCCGTTTAAAGGACTGCCCCTATTTTATTTATATCATTGATGCCTTTCCGTCACTGTCCTGTCTCCTCGGTATCGAGTATCGGCCTGAGGACTCGCCTTGCCGGGTTGCCTACATAAACTCCCCCGGGACCCAGGTTTTTGATTATCGTCGACCCCGCTCCCACAGTAACATCATTGAAGAGGCACACCTTTGGAATTACGACCGAACCCATTCCCAGAAGAACGTTCTCCCCGATTACTACCTTGTCTGCGATTGAGCTTCTCATGCCTATGTGCGAGTAATCACCTACCGTTGCCTCGTATCCAATAACAGCAGCCGAATTGATGATGACATGCCTGCCTACCGAGGACCCTGCGTGAATAATGGTACCGGGGAATATCACCGTTCCCTCCCCGACTGAGACAGAATGATGTATGCATGCTGCCGGATGGATCAGTACCGCCCATCGCACATTTCTGAACCTGCCGCTTATCTCCTGTCTTGCCATGTTGTCTCCTATGGCTATGAGAGCCTCGGTCTCTTCACTGTCCGGAACATCAGATATCCTTCCTCTGACAGGACATCCCCAAAGATCACCTGCTATTCGTTCGTCATCATCGAAAATCCCGGCACATGTCCTCCCGCACTCTTCAAACATTGAAAGCAGCACTTTTGACTGATTTCCGGCACCCAGAACGTATAAAGGTCTTTTCTGCATAGCTGCACCCCCTGACATAGGGAAATTTTTTCGTTTGATCTTATCTTTTCAATGTAGTCTTCCGATTATATTATTTCATTCTTTTACTGCTAAGGCAAACAAAAATTGTGCAGGAAGAGGAAACTTCCTGCGTGAGCCTGATTCGTAAGACTTTTTTATTCCAATCTCTCATTTATCGTGCTAAACTTTCATCTATTCCATCAAAGATTTTTGGAATCGCTACAAAAAACTGCTCACGGAGGGATAACGAATGCAGCTTGAACGTTTTAGCGGCAACCTTGAGGACGCTGATTTTGTCAACTTATTGATGGTGGACATATCGGGAAATATCAGAAGCGTCTCTCTGCCGCACACCTATGTCAGCGAAAAGGTGATGAAGGAAGGCATCGGTTTTGACGCTTCCAACTACGGATACGCCAAGGTCAGCAATTCTGACATGGTGGCGGTCCCCGACATGTCCACCGCTTTCTTAGAGATCCGTGGCGATTACAGGATGCTGCACGTGCTCTGCGATGTAGTATCTACAGACAGGGAGATATTCGATCAGTATCCCAGGAACATCGTCAAAAAGACGAAGGAATTCCTCAAAAAAGAGGGTATAGCAGACAATGCAAAGCTACTTGTCGAACTTGAGTACTACGCCTTTGAAGATGTAGAATATTCGACCGGCATTGACCATGCCTCGTACAGGGTCACGTCATCCGAGGGCATGGGCGGCGGCTTTTCCTCAGCTCCCAGGGTAGACCCCCACAAGGCATACCACAGGATGCCTCCTGAGGACAGGTATATGGACTTCCGCAGTGAGACTGTCCGCCTGATGGAGATAGTGGGAATACCCGTCAAATACCACCATCATGAAGTGGCTATATCACAGCTTGAGATAGAGCTTGACTTCATGGACATCGACAAGGCGGGTGACCTGGTCTCCCTGGCCAAGTGGATCATCAGACAGGTCGCCGATGAGATGGGCATTTATGTGACATTCATGCCCAAACCTCTCTACAAGATGCCCGGGAACGGCATGCACGTGCACCAGTTCCTTGAGAAAAAGAAGAAGTCCACCTTTCCCGGCAAAAAGCTTTTCAACCTGTCGGAAGCCGGACTTTCCTACACCGCCGGAATACTTAAACACAGCCTTTCGGGCAGCCTGCTGGCTTTCGCATGCCCGAGCACCAACAGTTACAGGCGACTGGTACACGGTTATGAAGCTCCCGTAAGCGCGACCTTCGCAAAGGGATCGCGCGCTGCTGCTGTCAGGATACCGGGATACGTCAGCAAGGAAGAGACGCGTATTGAGTACCGGACCGGCGACGCCTCTTCCAACATCTATTTCTTTATTGCCGCAATGGTCCTTGCCGGGGCTGACGGTATACTTAAGGGATATGACCCCGTGGAAATGGGATACCAGTCACAGGACGCCAAGGAGGAACTGACCTTCCCCCTCGACCTTAATTCAGTCCTCAGGGGACTCGAGAACGACAGGGAATATCTCGCACCGGTCTTCCCCGAGAAGCTTATAGAGCTCTGGGTAAAGGCAAAAACGGCTGAAGCAGAGTATATTTACAACGCACCGACCCCTCAGGAATACGAACTTTACTTCTAAGCTGCGATCGCAGGAATTAAAAGAGGGGGCTTCCAAGGAAGCCCCCTCTTTTTGTTTAAATTTGCATTGATCTGTCCCGTGATCCATCTTAAAATGACGGGACGATCCCCTTAGGCACGAGCTCCTTTTCAATAAACCTTTTGACTTCCGGTGAATTTGCTGCCTTTACAAGCGCTTTCACAGCAGGGCTGTTTTTGTCCGCAGCCCTCACCGCGATGACGTTGGCATAGGGAGACTCCTTGCCTTCGATGACGATCGCGTCCTTTGCAGGGATGAGATTTGCTTCAACGGCAAAATTTGTGTTGATAACTGATGCGTCGACATCGGGAAGGGTCCTGGGAAGCTGTGCCGCCTCGATTTCCCTGATCTTTATCTTTTTTGGGTTTTCAGTAATGTCCATTGCTGTGACAAGCTCGCCGGCCTTAACTTTTATCAGGCCGTTTTTCTCAAGCAGGCGCAGGGCCCTTGCGCAGTTAGTCGCATCATTGGGTATGGCTATCTGCGCCCCGTTTTTAAGCTCGCTAAGCTTCTTGATCCTGCTCGAATAGAGGCCAAGTGGTTCTATGTGGACCTTTGCGACCCATACCAGATCAAATTTTTTCTCCTTGTTAGTGTTTTCGAGGTAAGGGACGTGCTGGAAAAAATTCGCGTCAAGACTCCCCTCGGCCAGTGCAGTGTTCGGCGTCACATAGTCGGTGAATTCCTTTATCTTAAGTTCATAACCATCTTTTTTGAGAAGTTCCCTGACTATGCCCATTATGTCTTTGTGTGGAAAGGGGGTCACTCCAACGGTAATGCTATTATCGGCCGCAAATAGTGCGGCAGGGACGATAAGGGTCAGAAGCAGAGCCAATGCAATTTTCTTCATACCAGACACATTCCTTTCTCCTTAAGGGCCGGAGCCCAGCATGTCTTTACCGCATCTGTACAGCGCAGTATCCATTCTCCATTCTTTCGCATGCAGCACATGTCGCTTTCGCTATCTATAGGCTCCACCTCCTAAGAAGAGACATCCTGCCGTTTAGGACCTCTTTATTTGATCTTTTCGTAGACCCTGTTGCCAACAGACTGTATAAGCTGGACTATGACTATGAGTATTGCTACCGAATAGATCATCACATCTGTCTGAAACCTGTTGTATCCGTACTTTATCGCAAGATCCCCAAGACCTCCGCCGCCTACCACGCCTGCCATAGCGGAGTAACCTAGCAGGTTGATGGCCACCACTGCCCAGTTCAGAACTATGGAAGGCATTGCTTCCTTTACCATAACTCCGAATACGATCTGCATGTCACCGGCTCCGAATGACTTTGCCGCCTCAATTACCCCAGGGTCGACCTCGAGAAGGCTGCCTTCCATCAGTCTTGCCACAAAGGGAGTCGCGGCAATTGTCAACGGGACGACAGAGGCAGTGCTTCCAATGGATGTTCCTGCGATCAGCCTTGTAAGCGTTATGATCGCTATCATAAGGATTATGAATGGGAATGAACGAAGAAGGTTGACCGCGATATTCAGGAACGAGTATACCGCTCTGTTGGGCCTGAGTCCGTTTGTCCCGGTAAGTATCATCACTATGGCGACAGCAAATCCGAATATCCCTGAGAAAATAGTTGATAGTGCAACCATATATATGGTCTCCCAAAGTGCAAACATAAGTTCATTAAGCATTTTTCATAACCTCCCAGAACATTCCATTATCGCTAAGCCAACAGATGACCCTTTCGAGATCTTCATCGGAGACGTTAATTATCAGGAATCCCATAACCGTCTCCCGGTATCTTTCGATCCTTCCCCCTACGACCGAGAAATTTGTGTCAAGTTCCCTTGCCATGCCTGTAATGATGCTCTCATTCGCTATCTCGCGGGGGAACATCAGCCTTATGTTCGTCCCCGAAGGAATAACTGCGTAATCATCGGTGATCAGCTTGCGAAGCTCTTCCCCGGGAGCCAGGAAGAGGCTGTCTGTATCACCGGATGCAACGACCTTTCCTCCGTCAAGTATGACGACCTTGTTGCAGACCATCTTGACAACTTCCATCTGGTGGGTGACGACTATTATCGTGACCCCAAGCTTTTTGTTGATGTCCATGAGCAGTTCGAGAATGGATATAGTAGTTTTCGGGTCAAGTGCCGATGTGGCTTCGTCACACAAAAGTATCTTAGGTTCAAGCGCGAGAGCCCTTGCGATCCCTATTCGCTGCTTTTGCCCGCCGCTGAGGTTGCGGACCTTTTCGTTTTTCTTCTCCGAAAGTCCTACCAGTTCAAGCAGATCAATTACCCTCTTCTCTGCCTCTTTTTTGGGAACTCCCCAGACTTCCAGCGGGAAGATGATGTTTTCAAAGACATTCTTCCTGTTCATGAGGTTAAAATTCTGGAATATCATCCCCATCTCCCTGCGAAGTTCCTTGAGGCCGTGGTCGCAAAGCTCACCTACTTCATCTCCCATCACTTTTACCGACCCCTCGCTGTAGCCCTCCAGTCCGTTAAGGCACCGCAGCAGTGTTGACTTGCCGGCTCCCGAGTGCCCTACGATCCCAAAGACATCCCCCTTTTCTACATTTAAAGAGATGTCATTAAGAACCTTAAGTTCACCAAAATTTTTACCAAGCCCTTTAACCTCTATCATATTTTTACCTTACCTTTCTCCTGCTTTTGACCGACAAAAAAGACCGGGCCACTCAAGGCCCGGTCTCGCTGATCTTTGTAATCGACGCCCTAAGCGCCCGCCAAATCAGGAGAGGAGCCTTGAGTGTACATGCACATCATCATGTTGTTTGTGCCTATGCTGCTTTTGAACATGGAGGTTCCTCCTTCCCCGAAATATCTGACAGAGGAAATTATAGCATTCGTAAACTTTTTGTCAAATTGGGCAGCTGGCTACTCACAGATGACCCTCGCCTTTCACAGGTCGGGGATTATATCCTCGGACAATTTTTTGGGGGCAATATCAAAAAATTGTTCCTTTGTTTGTTGTTTTGGTGTAAAATGACTGAACATTGGGGGGCGTTAATTTGTCTAAACATTTAAAAATGAATCCAAAATTAAAAATTTTGATACCTGTTGTCCGCGGACTTGCCAAGATCCTGGGGAAGGATTACGAGGTAAATCTTCATGATGTTACTATGCCGGAAAATTCACTCGTCATGTGTGAAAACGGACATGTGACCGGAAGAGCGCCAGGAGCTCCCATGACTGACTTCGGTCTCTATATGCTCCAGTCAGAGGAATATCAGAACAGAGAGGGAATATACAATTATCTCGCGCGAAACAATCGCGGCGAACTGATCAAATGCAGTGCCATCTTCATCAGGGACGATAATGAAAAGACTATAGGATTCATGTGCATAAATTACGACATAAGCAAAGCAGTAGCTGCACAGGAACTTATTGAGAGCATCCTGCATCTCGACATGGAGAATGTCGAACAGTATCCCGAACATGGCTCTGAAGATCCGCAAAAGCCGGACAAATTCCCGGTCCCAATACGTGAATGGTACGCGCGCGAGCTTGAAGAGGTAGTTACCGATTCCCTGACTCAGGTAAAGAACAGGATAGGAACTCCACTGAACTATCTGTCAAAACCTGAAAAAAAAGAAGTTATAAGGGAGCTTCACGACAGGGGTTTCTTCCTGCTTAAGGGATCCGTCGACAGGGTCGCAAAAGAGATGGCAAACACCAAGTACACTATCTATTCATATATCCGCGACGTTCAAAGGCAGGAAAAACAGGAGAAAATGGATAAAGCACAAAGGCCGGCCTCAAAAGAATCAGTTGATTAGACATTTCAGTCGATCTGTTGTTTTATTTGTCAGAAAATCCATTTCCCCTTGACAAAAATTCATTATGGAATAACAATATTCTCCGTTAGTATCAAAAAATTGTTACGCAGATAATTTTTTGATACAAACTTTAAAACACACCTTTATGCAACAAAATCATTCTTATCAAAATTTCAAAAATCCCGTTGGGATTCTGCGAACAAGCACAAGGAGGGAGAGAGGGCATGGAACTGATACAGAAACACCCGATACTTGA
>DAIRTK010000056.1:0-8994 GCA_036803945.1 Synergistaceae bacterium | reverse complement strand
AGGGGTGGCCGAGTGGTCGAAGGCGGGCGACTCGAAATCGTCTTGGCGGTGCTGAGCTGTCACGTGGGTTCAAATCCCACCCTCTCCGCCATATTTTTGCCATAACCAGTTTTAACTAAAACTAAATCATTAAAAATAAAGTTGGGACGGCTAAGAATGCCGCCCAACTTTTTAATTTTTTATCCGGAGTTTCTTAGCTGTCAGCCAATCTGTTCCTCAAGTCTTTTCCTGATCTGCAAAGAGGCTTCTGTCTTGCCGAGGCCTCCGAATGTGCAGCGCAGTTCCAAAGGCAGCTTCAGGCCTATGTCGTACATCGCCTTTATAGTCTGATCCAACGGGATGACCTTATCATATCCCGCCAATGCCATGTTCGCGCTGGATATGGCATTCGAGCCTCCCATTATATTCTTGCCCAGGCAGGGGACTTCGACCCGATTGGCTACGGGATCACATGCAAGGCCTGTTACATTCTGAAGGGCAATGGAAGCTGCATTTATACACTCTTCGACTGTCCCCCCAGCCATTTGGGCAACTCCTGCCGCAGCCATAGCGGAACCTGCACCGCACTCGACCTGACAGCCTGCGACCTCTGCGGCAAAGGTTGCTGACTCGGCAATAAATATCCCAATCAATCCTGCGGCCAGCATTCCTTTGGTTATCTCATCCTTTGTGCCTCCAATTGACCTGCCAACACCTATAAGCGTCCCGGGAAGGCATCCGCATGACCCTGCCGTCGGAGCAGCTACGATGACGCCCATGGAACTTTTCACTTCCATGACAGCTGTTATGTATTTGATCACCGTATTGAGCATATCACAGGGGACCAGCTTTTTCTTTCTTGCCCCTTCATCGATCTTATACGACTGCCAACCCAATATCCTGTCCTTATAGTCAGTACCGCGAAGACCGGTTTCAACAGCGTTTTCCATTATCGTTACCAGTTCGGACATCTTCTGAAAGACTTCTTCTTCGCTTGTATTACCTCTGCAGCTTTCATACAGCAACGCAAATTCCCAAAGTTCCCTGCGGTCAGTTTTTGAAAGCTCCAGCAATTCATCGGAGGTAAGGAAGGGGACCCTGCATTCTGCACGCGAGTGGGTCGGAAGTATCGGCTCAATATAAACGACATCAATGATGAAAGCTTCTTTTTTAAGTTCTTCCAACGCATCCAAAGATGGTTTTTCTGCAAATTTCAACTCAAACAGCGCAAGATCATTCTTTGTGTCGATCAGGGCAAAATCATGTCCATCGACATAAGAACTGAGAATCCCCATTATTTCCTCAGTACTTTTTTCAGCGAGGCGTGCGGTGATCAGTATTTCATAAAAATCCCCCGTCATTTTTATTTCAAATCCATCGTACTTCTGCATCTCGATCATTCCGCCGCCGACTGATACCGCTTCCCATTCATGGGAATATCCGCTCTCACTTTTTGCAAATATCCTGTAATTGTTGGGATGAACGGCTCCGTAGTCCAGGATACGGAATTCTATGCTTATCCCGGCGTTCTTCGCCAGCTCTGAGTAATTTGCAACATTTGGATCGGTAACAGGCATGCCGAGAATACCGCTTACAAATCCCATGTCTGTCCCGTGGCCGTCGTGAGACTCAGCCAGCGATCCGTTGACATCAAAATCGACAACAACTTCTTTTACATCCTTATTCAGGGACTGTCTCACAATGTCAGCGATCCGGGACGCCCCTGCAACATGAGAACTGGACGGGCCTCTCATTACCGGCCCGATAACATCATTAAATATGCTTGACGGAAGTTTTTCCATTACTGCCTTCCTTTCTGCCGGCTTTACCAGCTTGTGACAAAACCATTCTTAAGCTTATCATCTTCTTCAACGATCAGATGATTGAACCCGGTGATATGGACATCTCTGCAGGACAACCTGGGAATTATTGCCTTTGTTCCGTTCAGGTCTGTTTCCTTTACTATCGCGGCTTTGAACATACCACCATATATGCTTTTTTGGCAATATATGTCCTTAATGCCAACATCTCCTTTGAAGTAACGCTGAGCAAGTCGTGTTGAAGTTCCCGTCCCGCATGGAGATATGTCAGCCTGTGCGTCTCCGAAAATGCACTGACACAAGTATTCTCCCTTTTCGTCAGGCTTGTTGTCTACGAAAAGCAACTGATCCATATAGTTGATAGACCTGTTTACAGGGTGCTCCACTTTTAAGGCTTCATTGGCAGAGGCAAGTATCGTTTTGCTAAGCCTGCGCAGCTCATAGATACTCTCCCTTGTGATATTCATATTAATTGAATCAATGTCCACTATCGTAAAGAAATTGCCCCCAAAACCGATATCGACGATGATTTTTCCGATTCCCGGTACTTTGATCTCCAGGTCTCTGCGATACAGGAAAGCCGGAACGTTTTCAAAAGAAATTGACTCGACCTCTCCTTTTTCAAATTCCACAGAAACCCTGACCATTCCACTGGGCGTCTCTAGCCTAATTATCGTTTCAGGTTCACTTCGGCATATCATTCCTGTTTCAACAAGTGCTTTTGCGACGGAGAAAGTACCCGCCCCACACATTGGCTGATATGTGAGCGCATCGATGTAGAAGAGTCCATAATCTGCATCGTCGGAACAAGGCTCCGTAAGGACAGCTCCAACCAGTGAAAGGGATCCTCTGGGCTGCTGCATTATGCATGTCCTTATCCAGTCATATTTTCCCCTCATGTACTCCATTTTCTCTTCCATGGTATCCCCTTTTAGCGGAGGAATACCAGATGTGATGACTCTTATAGGAGTACCTGTTGTATGAGCATCTACTGCAAAAATCGATTTTGTGTTACGCATCTTGATATCGCGGCTGCATTCTGTTTGGACAAAGTATCATACAGATCGTCCAACTCCTGCCGCAACAGCTTTTTTGTAAACATTGAAAGCTATTACTATATCAAGAGTCGCAAATCCCACCGTTTTCATGATCGTGATCTGCCGGGGGTCAGTTCGTCCTTCGACTCTCCCCAAAATGAGATCTCCAAGCTCACCGGTTATCGATTCCTTGCTGAACCTGCCTTCGGAGATTGGTATCAGGAACTCGCCTGCCTCAGACATTATGGCTTCCATGTTGTCAATAAATATCCTGTCCGCATGTGTGACCGTATATTCGTCGAGTTCCCGCTTGTGCGACATAAAGACTCCGACTGCATTGATGTGCGTTCCATTCCTGATCCTCCGTCCGTCGAATACAGGAACAGAACTCGTGGTAACAGTTGTGATTATATCTGCACAGTCGACCGCCTCATCGGGAGAGGCCGCACCGACCAGCCTGACATTGAACTTTTCAGCAAGAGCTGATGCCCTTCCGATGAATGATGCTGTCCATTCAGGGTTTGAATCGTAAATGCGCACCTCCGACAATTTTCTGACTGTCAGCAAGGCTTCAAGCTGTGACATGGCCTGACCTCCGGTCCCAAAGAGGGCGGCAGTTTCTGCGTCTTTATTAGCAAGGAGTTTTGTCGCCAGCCCTGAGACCGCTCCTGTTCTCATACGGGTAAGTTCAGTGCCGTCAAGGATCGCGTTGACCACTCCTGTTTCAGGGTCTGTCAGCAGTGTTGTTGCCGTTACTGCAGGCATGCCTTTCTTCGCGTTATCGAGGTATGTTGATACGATCTTTATGCCCGAAACGGGAAAATCCTTGATAAGAGCAGGCATGTATGATGTGATGCCATTTTTCTTGACTTCGAAGTTTATGCGGACCGGAACCTCCGTATTTTGGGTGCTTTGAAGCACAAATGCCTCTTCGTCCGACTTTATTGCATCTTCCATTGTAAAAACTTTTCTAATATCATCAGAATTCAAAAACAGCATGTTGAACCCCCCCGGCATTCGTATTTTATTTTGTAAAAACCTCCCTTGCTTGATCGTTAAAGCATTTTGGGAGGTTTCTCAAAACTAATTATCAAATTTGTACATTATTATTCTTGTAAATTCCCTAACGGATCAAACTGACCAAAAACAGAGAGACCCACGGAACATATGTCACAACCAACAGCACAAAGATAACTACACCCAAAAACGGCAGCGCAGATTTTGAAACTTTTTCAAATGGCACCCTTGATATGTTAGTTGCGGAGAAAAGACAAACACCCACAGGCGGTGTGGCGAGCCCTATTGTAAGATTGATACAAACTATCATTCCTGCCACTATCGGATCTACACCCATCTTGGCTAGAGCCGGGGCCAATATCGGCCCAACAAGCATGATTGCGGGAGCACTGTCCATAAACATACCGACGATAAGGAGAGCAAAATTTATCATCAGCAACTTCATCCAGAGAGCAACATCCATGGCAAGGAGAGCTTCGGTAAGCCTCAGTGCGACCCTTTCGTTTGTAAGGACCCAGCCGAACGCATAACAGGTACCGACAAGGAGCATTACAGATCCGCTGTCTATAGCGCTTTCCAAAAGTATCTTCGGAAGCTGTCCCCATGATATCGTTTTATATATGAACATTGACAGAATAAATGCATACATTGCAGCCATAGCAGCGGCCTCAGTGGGAGTGAAAATTCCGGAAGTTATCCCTCCAAGTATGAAGACAGGCAGTATCAGGCAAAGGATCGACTCTTTGACTGCTTTTAGCCTCTCTTTCCATGGTGCCCGAGGCAGGCGCGGATATTTGTCACGTTTAGCATATATATAAACTACCGACATCAGGGCAAAAGCCATTAATATCCCCGGGAATATGCCTGCAACAAAAAGATCCCCTATAGGCACCCGACTTACTGCTCCATAAAGGACAAATGCCAGACTGGGAGGGATAACAGGTGCCATTGTTGATGCAACAGCTGTAAGCCCCGCGCTGAAATCAGCCGGGTAACCCTCTTTTTGAAGAGACGGTATCATTACAGAACCAACGGCTGAAGTTGCTGCCACAGCAGAGCCGGACACCGCACCAAAAAATGCGCAGACCATGACATCCACCATTGCCAGCCCGCCCCTGATATGTCCGACGAATGCCTGCGCAAGCTTTATCAGTCTCTCGGTAATGCCGCCGTTGTTCATAAGATTTCCTGCAAGAACAAAAAAAGGAAGGCACATAAGGAGGAATGAGTCCATTCCACGAACTACCCTTGAGGGCACCAGAAGCCAGGAAACATCACCGCCCATTGCCAAAATATACGCTATTGTGGAAAGGATCAAAACAAATGATATCGGCACACTTAAAAACAGGAGAGGAAAAAATGTCGCAAAAAGTATCCAACTCATTTACGCAGCCCTCCTGAAAAAATCACGAATTCTATTTTCTGTGAATTTACCATAGCAAATGAGTTCCAACAGTTGTACAGTTGTGTATAAGAGCATCAGAGCGCCGCTTACAGGCACAGAAAGATAGAGGACCGCAGCTGATACTGGAAAAGAGGTCGCAGTCTGTCCTGCATTATAAACATCTATCGTTTGCTCCGCCCCGTAAACGGTAAGGATGTATACTGCCAAAATCATGAAAATCTGAGCCATCAATTTTACCGTAAACTGCGCTTTACCCTTTATATTGTTCACAAGTATATCGACCCCAATGTTCAGATGCGTGTGGACCGCACAGGCAGAGGCAAGCATTGTGCTCCAAATGAAAAGATATCTGCCCATTTCTTCTGCCCATTGGAAAGAATGTGAGAAAAAAAACCTTGATATGACCTGCATACATACAATAACCGACATAACCGCAAATGTCAGAATTGCAACTACAGAGGCAAGCCTGTCAAGTTTGTCTTCAATGTAATGTAGTTTCTTGATGATAGGTTCCATGCTGCAACACAGCCTTTCACTCAAAGATCCGGTACTCCGTCTATGTTCCGGACAATCCTGGCTTGAGCGGGATCGTCCGGAACACCCTTAAAAAAACTATTTTGTTTTGTTGATCTGGTCTACGATAGGTTTCCAGTGGGGATATTTTTTAAAATAGCTGGCATAAACAGGCTGAACGGCTTTGACCCATTCATCACGATCTTTGGGGTAAGTAACTGTTATCTTCTTTTCTTTTTCAAGTTTCTTTGTAAGTTCCATCTCTGTGTTCCAGAACCACTCTCTCTGATACTTTCCGGCAGCTACTGCGGCATCTTTTATGATCTTCCTCTCTTCTGCATTAAGCCCGTTCCAAAGCTTCTCGCTTGCAAGTACTACTCCCGAGGAATAAAAATGCTGGATCATGCAGACATAAGGCTGGATAGCAAGGTAACCTACACTATTTGCGACATATACACCATTGTCCTGTCCGCTCACAAGGCCCGTCTGAATACTGCTGTATATCTCACCTGAAGGGATTGGAGTAGGAACTGCACCGAGCGCCTTGTACATATCCGCGTTCATGTCGTTCATCATTGTGCGGAGCTTAAGACCCTTCATATCTGCGAGAGTCTTGATCGGACGCTTGTTGTTTGTGATCTCGCGCCAGCCGTCTTCTGAAAACGCGAGAGCTTTAATGTGTGACGCATCAAACTGCTTGAGCATTTGTTCGCCGATCGGGCCCATAAGAACTTTGTTGACGTGGTTTGTATCACGGAAAAGGAATGGCATATCAAGGAGCATTAGATCCTTGACAAAAGCGGATAGGCTTCCTGTTGAAGTCCATGCCATGTCAAGGTTGCCCGAACGTACCATCTCGGCTGCTTCAACTTCGTCGGTAGTCATGTCGCCGGCATAGATCTCAACTTTGATTTTCCCCTTGCTGGCCTTGTCTACAAGTTCTCTGAACTTCTGTGCACCTATGTCGAAATTACTGTCAGGAGGAAGAACGTGTGCAAGCTTAATTGTACGTGCAGCGACTGCCGCATCAGACACTGCCGGAGCTATCGTGCAAAAAAATCCTGCTGCGATAAAAAACATTATCATAAGTACTGAATGGAAACCCTTGATTTTCATTATTATTAATCCCCTTTGCTTTTAAAATATGTTTCTCTGTACATTTGTTGACTTTATTATTGCAATGAGATCTTCTGCAGGCTTTTCCCCCTTTCATATTTATATTTTCTAAATCAAAAAGCCTTCGTTTAAAGGATCTTCCGGATCAAGAACAAGCTGGTTGAAGCCTGTTATCCATGCGGGACCTGCAATACGCGGAACGATCCCCTTTATTCCGCCAATTTCTTTCAACCCATCTATTGATCCATAAAATGTTGTATTAAGGATGCTTTTGTTCTCCAAAACCTCTCCCGGAAGCATTTGTCCGCGTCCGTATAGAAGAGCCATCCTTGCTGATGTGCCTGTTCCGCAGGGGGAACGGTCTATTGCGGAGTCAGCAAATACGCATGTCTCCCTAGACCTCCATCCGCTTTCAGTTTTTTCCGACGGGCCGGTAACGATTACACCGTAGATTCCCTTAATGCCGGGGTTCTCTGGGTGCACTACATTCAATTCTCTATTGCCCCAATCCTTGAGCCACATAGAATGTTTTGCTATAGCGGTCCCATGTTCAGGAATTACCTCAAGCCCAAGATCCTCAGCTTCCACAAAAATATAGAAGCCTCCTCCGAAGGAAACTGCTACTTCAACTCTGCCTATCGTTGGAACATCGACCTCAATATTGTCCATAAAAAGAAATGAGGGCACGTTTTGAAAGGAGACTTCCCTTACTCTTCCACTTTTAACCAATGCTCTTGCAGTGACACGCCCGGCCGGAGCGTCAATATTGACAATATTTTCTCCTTCCAGGACAGGGATCGCCCCGGTCTCAATAAGGACCTTGACTACCCCTATCGTTCCGTGCCCGCACATTGTCGCCTGCCCCGTAGTATGGGTATACAGGACCCCAGTATGGCCATCTTCAGTAACAGGAGGGGTAAGGATGGCCCCAAACATATCTTTGTGTCCCCTGGGTTCACGCATTAAAAAATTTCTTACATCGTTTAAATTCTGATCAAACCATTCCATCTTATCCAGCATATTTCTACCGGGTATTTTGGGAAGACCTGAAACTACTACCCTAACCGGCTCACCTGCAGTATGAACATCAACAACATTGATCGACCTGACAAATTGCATCATAAAAAGCACCTCAGCAGTGATATACTTCTGATGTCTGATTAGCAGATATCAGATAAGTAAGATTTTATATATCAGAATTATTTTGTCAAGCACTTAAAGTTTTACAATTATGCCCATGCCTTATTTAAAATAATTATAATTTATATAAATTAAGGGCTATATTTATTTTTAAATACAAAATTAAAGTTTTCTGAATTCTATATAGTAAAATATATATCATCAAATAAATTTGATTTTTTCCCGCGAGAGGTACCCATATGAATTTAAGAAGAGAAAATACTCTGTCCCAGCTTGTTCTTGAGAATATTCAAAACTCAATAAGGGACGGTGAGTTTAAACCCGGAGAGTGCCTGCCCTCTGAACGTGAGTTGGCAGAGAAATATGGCGTTGGAAAATCCAGCATAAGGGAAGCTGTCAAAATGCTCCAGGTGCTTGGGGTAGTCGAGTCTTCGCAGGGGAAAGGAACCTATTTGCGTGAATCATTGGGGCCTCAAATTTTCAGGCCGATGCTCCTGGACATGATGCTTCAGCGTTCTAACGCAGAGGAGTTATATGAATTCAGAGTAATTTTTGATGTTGCCGCATTAAAACTTGCTATTACGAAAGCAACTGATGATGAAAAACAGGCTCTTAGGGCCAAATTTTACGAATACAGAGCACTTTCAGAAAACCATCTTAATTCTGCAGACATAGCTGACCAGGAATTCCATAAGATAATTCTTAACGCAACCAGAAACCAGTTTATTATCAAAATGGGGATCCTAGTAATGGAATTATGCAGACCATATTCTAAAAAAGGCAATGACGTATTAGACAAAACCGTAATGGAAAATCATGAAAAAATAATGGAGATCTTCTGTTCCGGCGACACAAGCAATATTGAAGAAGTGATAAGAAATTCACTTATAGTCTTTCGTCACATTCTAGACAATCGTTTATCATAAATAATTAGTTGTTTTAAGACACTTTAAAAAGCGGCCGGCTT
>DAIRTK010000055.1:0-9072 GCA_036803945.1 Synergistaceae bacterium | reverse complement strand
AAACGGTTGTCAAACAGTAGTCAAACTATTGTTTTAAACATTGCTGAGCAGTTGCTGAGCAGTCGTAAAAGGTGGCGGATAATGCATCCGCCGGTGAATTTGCGACAAAACCGGTCGCGGTGAATTTGCAGCGTCTGCGCTGCGGAGAATTTGCTCGCTTCGCATCGCGGTGAATTGGATCCTAAGTCTTTAAGATTTAATTCTCCGCGACATAATCAAGTCGCAAATTCTCCAGCGACATGGTTCCTATGTCGCGAATTCACCACAGGACAAAGTCCTGTAAATTCTCCGCAGCCAAAGGCTGCAAATTCCCCCGCGATGCGAAGCGATGCAAATTCTCCGGCGGATGAAGTTTCCGTCTGCTCCTACAACCGTTTGACTACTGTTTGACAATTGTTTGACGATCGTTTGACCATCTCTGCAACTGCTTCACCATTGCTTCACTACCGCTTCACGCGGCGCATTGTTGCCGCAGTTTCACCTGATGCATCATGCCGAACAATGATAAGCCACATACGCCTCAAATGTCAAAGCACCAGCCTTGCAAATTTCTCCATTATATTCGCGTAGCCTTCCATATATTCCGCTGCTTTGAGCCTGGCATGCATTATGTCCTTTTTGAGCTGCCTGACCAGTGCATCAGCTCCTGCGAACTTCATCTCTTCCCTGTTTCTGGAGATCAAATGCAGGGTTATCGTCTTTTCATACAGGTCTCCTTCAAAACCGACAATGTGCGCCTCACAGTGAAGGCCCCTTGTCCCCTCAAAGGTGGGGTTGTAACCGATATTCATCGCTACAGGATACCATTTGCCTCCCAGAATGGTAATGCCGGCATAACTGCCGCGCGACGGATAGATCTTATTTGGCCTTACAGCCAGGTTGGCTGTCGGGAAACCCAATACCCTTCCTCTTCCGTCGCCCTTTATTACCTTGCTCTGGATCATAAACGGATATCCCAGCATCTCACATGCCGACTCAACCTGTCCCCTCAGTACAGCCTCCCTTACAGCCGTGCTGCTGACAATGCCGCCTCTGAGCCTGTAAGAGCCGATCACATCCAAAGTCCAGCCCCGTTCGGAACAAAGATCGGCAAGAAGCTCCGGAGTGCCTATCCTGGCTCTGCCAAAACGAAAATTCTCTCCTATAACGAGCCCGTCGATATCCACCCTTTTTGCGATGTGCTCCAGAAAGTCAGAGGGGAGCATGTCTGCGATCGTTATATTGAACGGGACCTTGTCCGTGACCGGTATGTCAAGAAATTTGATCAGCAGGTCACGTTCCTCCGGTGTGAAAAGGAGTTTAAAAGAATCCTTATTGAAAAGAAGCTGCGGGTGCCCTTCAAATGTCACTACACCCCAGCCTGTCCCCTTTTTTTCTGCACGGTCTTTTGCGGTCTCCAACAGACGCTGGTGACCGAGATGAAAACCGTCAAAGGCTCCTAAAGCAAAAATCATTTTCAGATGCTCCTGTCGTTGATTATATTGACAGCGGGCGAAAGGTCATATGGTCTGCCATGATCCTTGAACCTGCAGATCGAAAAGATCCTGTCCGACCTTACGGTCACATTACCCGCCGTATCCGAATACGATGAAAAATTTACCCTTTTAAGTCTATTCAGGGATACATCCATCCCGTTGATCAGACGGTCTGTCTCTTCCTGTCCGCATATATATGAAGGTGCCGCAGGGCATACGCTCTCAACAGGCAGAAGTCTTGCGGCAAGATCTTCCCTGCAGATCCCTTCCAGTTCCTCCGCAGCGGTGGCACCTTCCAGTGTGAAGGGGCCGCATGAGAGCCTTGTAAGCTCGCTTACATGGGCTCCGCAGCCAAGGGCCTGTCCCAGATCCCTGACAAAACTCCTTATGTAGGTCCCCTTCCTGCAGTCTATCCTGAAAGATACCCTGCCCTCCTGAGATATGCCGCCGATCCTGGATGTTGAAGCAAAAAAGACAGGCTTCTTTTCAATAAATACTTCCTGTCCCTCCCTGGCAAGCTCATGTGCCCTCCGTCCGTCCACATGAACTGCAGACACCTTTGGCGGTTCCTGCAGTCTCCACCCATAAAAAGAAGGCAGTATCCTGTCGATCTCCCTCTCTCCTATGCTTCCGCGATCCCCGGTCCTTATTATCTCACCGGATGCGTCATCAGTCGAAGTCTCTGTTCCGAGAGAGGCTTCCACAAGGTAAGTCTTTGGCATATCCATAACAAAGCTGCTGAGTCTTGTGGCTGCTCCGATCAGGACAACAAGAAGCCCCGAGGCCGTGGAATCCAGTGTGCCGCCATGTCCGACCTTTGTCTTTCTGCCGAACCTATTCCGCACCAGCTCAACGCATTTGGTGCTGCGCATATCTGCCGGCTTATTTAAGAGCAGCAGTCCTGTCAGCAATATACTTCTCCGCCTCTGCTCTCACATATTTGAGTACGTCTTCAAATTTCCCGTCAAGCTTCGCACCGGCGGCCTGGAGATGTCCGCCTCCCCCGTATGGAGATGCGATATCCCTGGCTGTAAAAGGGGACTTGGTCCTTATACTCAGCTTGTTTTCGCCGTTTACTTCGGTGAGGAAGAGTGCAATTTTGACCCCTGTGATCCTCAGCAGCATGTTTACAAGACCGTCCACTGCGCTGAGGTCAGCCCCTGCCTTCTCGAAATCTTCCTTCCTGAGCCAGAAGATCGCCCCCCTGCCGTTTGAAAAGGTCTCGGTCCTGGTGTAGGCGACCCCCCAAAGTTTGAGTATAGCGGGTGTCATGTTTTCGTTTACATACTCATCTATCAGAGCAGGTTTCACGCCTGCATCAAGGAGTCTGGCGGCACAGAGGTGAGTCCTTGCCGTCGTGGCAGCAAACCTGAAATTGCCGTTGTCGGTCGAAAGTCCGGTATAAAGGCAGACAGCCTCTTTCTCCTCTATTCCCCAGCCGCCCTCTATGAGAAGCTCGGTGATTATCTCCGCCGATGCCGATACCTCCGGGTCAACCAGGTTGAGCCGGCAAAAGAGGTGATTGTCCCCGTGGTGGTCAATGTTTATGCTGTCAGCGAGAGGCAGGACGTCCTTAAGTCCGGGCATGCTCCTCGCGGCAGTGCTGGTGTCGACACAGACCAGCAACGCGTCCCTTGCATCCTCTTCCGTTATCTCCCTGCAGCATTCGAATTCCCTGTAATAAGGCAGAAACCAATACCTCTCCGGTATGGGATCCCTGCCCATCACTCTAACGTTCCTGCCAAGCCTCTTCCCCAGGGAATAAAGGGCCAGTCCGCAGCCCATGGTATCTCCGTCAGGATTTTCGTGGCAGAGGATGAGCCAGTTTTTGACCGAATTGAATTTATCAATTATCTTTCCTAAAACTACCCTGTCCATTATCTGCTCTCTCCCGAGGGATCCTTTCCGGCATCCATGGCTGCTACTCTGTCAAGCAGTTCATCCATTGCCCTGGCCTTAGCCTCTGAATCGTCAAAGACAAAGTGAAGCTCGGGTATCGTTCTCAGATGCATCTCTTTGCCGAGCATTGACCTTATCTGACCGGCAGAGGAATCAAGGGCTTTCTGGATCTCTTCCCTGCGTTCCGTGTCGATCAGGGTATAAAAAACTTTAGCATAACTGAGGTCCTTTGAGGTGTTTACCTTTGTCAGTATCGCCTCCCGGACATTCTCCCTCTTTATGCGGCCCTGCAGTATCTCGGATATAGCCCTTAAAAATTCTTTGTTTATACGGTCTATCCTATAAGTCACCATAGGCAAAAACCTCCCACGTGAAACGCACTGTCTCAAATTCTCCTTCGGCTTCTTTTCTGGCAAGGAAGCTTTCCAGATTCCTCAGCCGTTCTTCAAGTTCTGAAGGGGAAGAGCCCGCTCCGGCAAAGCCCAGTTCGGCATCCTGCCATTTGTCCGCCGGCCCGAGGTCGGCGGATGAGAGGCTGAAGCGGCTTCGTACCCCTTCCAATATGGAACGGACCACCTGTCTCCGTTCCTTAAGGCTTCCGGCATAGGGAAGCCTTAAGGTGCACTCCGCGACTCCGATCCAGAAAGGCATTTCATTCTCCTTAATCGAGGGTCTTCTTTTCCTTTACTATTTCGTACGCTTCTATGGTGTCACCGACGCGGAAATCCTGAAATCTGTCGAAACTCAGACCGCACTCGTTGCCCGCGCGGATCTCCCTGACATCGTCCTTGAAGTGCTTTAGGCTTGAAAGCTCGCCGTTCCAGAAGACTACGCCGTCACGGATCAGACGTACCTTGGCGCTTCTTCTTATCAGCCCTTCCATTACACGGCAGCCTGCAATGCTGCCTACCTTCGGCACCCTGAAAATTTCCCTTATCTCCGCCGTTCCGAGCGTGTTTTCACGGAGCTCCGGCGCGAGCATGCCTTCCATAGCTGCATGGACATCGTCCAGCATGTCATATATGACCTGATAGAGGCGTATCTGAACTCCCTCGGATTCGGAGATCTTCTTGGCATTGCTGTCAGGCCTTACGTTAAAGCCCACGATAATTGCGTTTGATGCAGATGCCAGCATCACGTCCGACTCTGATATCCTTCCCACGCCCTCATGTACGATGTTGACCGAAACTGCATCGGTGTTCATCTTCATCAGTGAAGAGTGGAATGCCTCAAGTGAGCCCTGAACGTCTGTCTTGAGAACTATACGGAGCTGCGGAACTTCCTCTGTCTGCATCTTTTCGTAAAGTTCCTCCAGCGTAAGTCTCCTGGATTTGTTCTGGTCCATCTCCCTGCGTTCGAACTCATAGTGCGACATGATATCGCGGGCTTCGCGTTCAGATCCTATCACGGAGAACTTTTCGCCGGGCTGCGGGACATTTTCAAGTCCGAGTATCTCAACCGGGGTACTGGGACCTGCGCTGTCGATATTTCTGCCCGAATCGTCTATCATTGCCCTGATCTTGCCCCAGGCAGTCTCGGTATGGATAATGTTTCCGCGGCGAAGGGTACCGTTCTGGACTATTACTGTCGCAACAGGTCCCTTGCCCTTGTCGAGGTTTGCTTCAATAACGGTTCCTTCAGGTTCGGCATTGGGATCTGCCTTCAGTTCCTGCATCTCTGCGACAAGTATGACCATTTCAAGGAGCTGGTCTACATTCACACCTGTTTTTGCAGCAACATCTACCATGATCGTGTCTCCGCCCCACTCTTCCGGAACGAGTCCGTAATCGGAGAGCTGCTGGCGTACCCTTTCGGGCTTTGCTGCGGGCTTGTCCACCTTGTTAACGGCTACGACTATAGGTACCCCTGCAGCTTTGGCGTGGTTCATGGCTTCGATCGTCTGCGGCATGATGCCGTCGTCGGCTGCGACCACCAGTATGGCAATGTCGGTCACCTGTGCTCCCCTGGCGCGCATCGAGGTAAACGCCTCATGTCCGGGAGTATCAAGGAAAACCAGCGTGTTGCCCTCATAATTGACCCTTGAGGCTCCTATGTGCTGTGTGATCCCCCCGGCTTCCTTTTCTGTGACCCGGGTCTTCCTGATGTAGTCGAGAAGGGTCGTCTTTCCGTGGTCGACATGCCCCATCACAGTTATGATCGGAGGACGGAAAGGAAGGTCGGAGGGGTCCTTCTTCGAGACCTCCCTGCCTTTTTTGCCGCCCTTTTTCGGTGAAGGGTGCTTTTCATCCTTCTTCACGGCTGCAGAGACCTCATTTTCCGCTGCAGGGGCCTTTTCTTCGGGTTTTCCGAATACGAAGTGCCTTTCAAACCCCTTGCCGAGTATCTCAAGGATCTTGCCGTCGGCAGCCACTGTTGCCGGCACCATCATCCCCTCTGACATCAGGATCTTGACCGCGCTGCCGGGCTTCTCGCCGATGCTGGCTGCGACATCCGAGACTGAAGCTCCCTCTTCGACAACAACGACGGGATATGTCGTTATTGCTTCTACGGCTTTTTTCTCTTCAGCTTCTTTTCTTCTCTTAAGCTCATCGTCTACCAGCTGATAAACCTCTTCGTCGATCGAACTCATATGCGATTTGATATTGACCCCCATTTCAGTCAATATATCCACCATCTCCGTATTGCTCATCTCAAACATTTTCGCGAGATTATAAACTCTGATTTTGCTCATCGGCATCACTCCTGTCATAAATTGCCAAAACTTTTTTAGCCAGTCCGCCCTGAGGTATTGCGACGATCTGTGCTGATCCTACCCCGAGATGCGATCCCAGGGTGGCCCTGTCCGTATTTTCAAGTGTCAGCAGAACGGCTTCTCCACGTTCGACCTTTGGCCTGACCGACCTGAGAACGTTCGCTGAACAGTCCTGAGTAACTATTATGACCAACTGTCCGTTCTGCCTGCCGGCCGAAAAAACATGGTCCTGTCCTATAAGAAGTATCCCTGCTCTCCTGCAAAGGCCAAGGATATTCATAATACTTTCGTTTTTTGACTGAGGCATCTCAGGCATCCCTGCTCTCTTCACTGCAAAGAGTCAGAAGGGTATCGTAAACATCCTCGCTGACCTCCGTCTTCAGGGCCCTTGAGAGGGCCTTTTTCTTCCTGGCCTTCATTACGCATTCTCTGCAGCTGCATATATAAGCACCCCGGCCGTTGGCCCTGCCTGTCGGGTCATATCTGACTTCTCCCTCGGGAGTTCTTATGACCCTCATAAGGGCCCTCTTCGGGGACTCCTCTCCGCATCCTACACATGTGCGGGGACGTTTTTTCTTTTCTATTTTACGTTCCTCGCCCATTATGACCACTTGGCCTTAATCGTCCTCGTCTTCGATGACGCTGCTGAGGTCTTCAAAAAGGTCCTTCATGGTCGGCAGTTTCTCGTCTTCCTTGACCTTGATGTCGATCTTCCAGCCTGTCAGACGTGCTGCAAGCCTGACGTTCTGCCCGGCCTTACCGATCGCAAGGGAGAGCTGGTCTGAACGGACATATACAAGCACCGAGCGGTCCTGGTCAAGAAGCGGCTCTATCTTAAGCACCTTTGCCGGCGAGAGGGAGTTCCTTATGTAAGTCAGGATATCCTGGCTCCACACTATTATATCTATCCTCTCACCGTGAAGCTCATTGCTTATCGACTTTATGCGCGAACCCTGCTTTCCGACACAGGCACCGAGAGGCTCCACGTTGGCATCAAGGCTGGCCACGGCAATTTTGGCCCTGGTGCCGGCCTCCCTTACGATGTTCCGGATCTCCACCACTCCGTCCTGGATCTCAGGGACCTCAAGCTCAAGCAGCTTGTGCAGGAGTTTCGGATGAGTCCTGGAAACGATTATGCGGGGACCTCTTGTTGTCTGCCTGACATCAAGCAGATAAAACTTCATCCTCGAGCCGGGGACGTACTTTTCACCGATGATGCGTTCTTCCTTCGGCATTATGGCCTCCGTCTTCTCGTTAAGGCGGACCAGGATCTGATCCCCTTCGGACTTGAAGATCGTTCCCGTTATGATATTTCCTATCTTATCCGAGAATTGCTCGAATATTACCTGACGCTCCGCATCCTTCAGCCTCTGTATGATGACCTGCCGGGCTGTCTGTGCCGCTATGCGGCCAAAATCTTCAGGAAATACTTCCTTCCTGATGACATCCCCTGCTTCAATGTCCTCATATCCCCTGCGTTTAGCTTCTGCCAGGGATATCTCAGAATCATCGGATGTATCGCCCTCCACGATCATCCTGGCCTCATAGAGCGTAAACTCTCCGGTTTCGACATCTATGTGGACCTCTGTCATCTGATTGCCGCCCTTGTACTTCTTGTAGGCAGATATCATCGCAGCCTCGAGGCTTGCAACTATTATCTCCTCCGAAAGTCCCTTTTCTTCCTCTATCTGCCTGAGTACTCTCTTGAAATCCTTTCCAAGCTGCATCTATTAAACTCCTCCCATGAAATGATTCATAACCCTTTTGCCTGCGCATTTGCGCTCAATATTTTATAAATGCCCTGCGCTCACTTCTTTTTTATCTTTTTGAAGGTCTTCTTCTGCCCCTTCTCCTCTTTGTAAACGAGCTTACCCTTCCTTATGTCGGAAAAAGGGATCGAATTCTCGCCGTCGGCAGAGAGAAAATGCACATTTCCCTCCCCGTCGACCCCGTTGATTATTCCGGAGACCTTTCTGCCGCCTTTAAGCGACACCTGCGCCTCCCTGCCGGAAAATGCACAGTAATCCTCCGGTGTGAACAGCGGCCGTTCAAGTCCGGGTGAGCTTACTTCAAGATAGTATCTTTCAGGAAGCGAGCTTTCCATTTCATCGAGATAGACGTTTACCTCCCTCGCGACTGCCTCGCAGTCTGAGAGGTTCACTCCTCCGGGAAGGTCTACATAGACGCGCAGGATCTTCATCTCGTCCTCTGTAACGTTCTCAAACCCCACACAGTCGTAACCGAGCGATTCGATGCGCTCCCTCAGTCCGCGGTATATGTCGTTAAGGCTGAACTTTTCCATCAGGCACCCCCCTTTAAAGCAAGAAGAGTGGGCACGACCCACTCTTCCAGAACTTGCCCCTGAATTAGTAATCAGATTGTAGCATTATTCCCCAAAAAAGCAAGCAATTGAGATTTAGAGCGGCGCTGACTTAGCAAGGCTTGCGGGTCCCCACTTCGACGTATTGATGGTACTTTAGCGAAGTGCGGCATGAAGATGCCGCGCGAAGCTGCGACAGGTCCTGTCGCGGGAAGCGGTTGCGAAGCAATTGTTAAGAACTAAGGACCAACTGATTTGCAATCGATTCCCTACTGACTCCAGTCGGATGTTTTTCCGACAGATCCTGCGTCGTCGTTATCACTCGCTCTAAATCCCAATTGCGGCAATTTTTTGCCTTTGCTGAGCAATGGTGAAACAATTGTAAGGGCCGATAAAAACCCTAACCAGAGATCTCTGTTTGGATTATGCTTGATATTATATTTTTTGAATTTAACAATTGCTTCACTACCGCTTCACTATTGTTTCACGCGACTGTATTTGTCGCAGTTTCACAATTGCAAAGGCCACATCACGCTACAGAAGATGTCGCAGCTTCACCATCGCTTGACAGCAGATGGTTCACCTGCGAGATCTTCTGTACTCAAACAAAGCCAAAGAAGCCGCCACCGATGCGTTCAGCGATCCTGTCTTTCCGGCCATGGGGA
>DAIRTK010000054.1:0-9259 GCA_036803945.1 Synergistaceae bacterium | reverse complement strand
ACAACACTTGCGGAGCCTTCCTTCGACGTATTGGTATACGCCTTCGGAAGGCTCCGCTGCGTGTTGCGTCGTCATCACTCGCTCTAAACCCCAATTGCATCTCTTCACATCGCGGGGAATTTGCGGCTTTTCAAGCCGCTAGAGTGTATTGAAAATCAATTGTTTTAAACACATAAAGCGAATCATAGACCGGATCAGAAGCCGCCGGATCCCCGATACAGACATTCGGGGATGAGGGAAGATGGCGCTTCTCCGGTCCCTACGACCGTTTGACTACTGCTTGACAACGTTTGACGATCGTTTGACCGTTCTTACTGCAGCTTCACCATTATGCCAATATTTTGGCAAGTTCTGCCATATCCTCAACATAAGTTATGTTTTCCAAAGTTAAGAAGAGCCTGAGTGCTTTTTCTTGATCCATGCATTTCCCTGCACAATCAAGGAATTTCTCCATCAGTGATTCTCTTGGCATTGGGTTTTTAAAACTGCAGCCTAGGCCATAGTCCACCCTTTTAATATGGCGAGTACCCTCTTTTGTCTCTAAAGTAACGATCGCAGGTTCGTTTTCGATAAAGGGAGCGTAAGAAAATTCAGGGGATCGGATAGTTTTTACTTTTTTCATCATTGCCCTTACATCCTTATCCCACAAGATACTTTCATCAAAAGAACTAAGTCGTACCTGTCCTTTGACAGCAGTGACAGCCATTGCAAAAGGCATTGAAAAACGAGCCTGGACCGCATCCTGTGGGTCGGGATGTATCAGGCAGTGTTCTGTGTATTGAGGCACAGCTGCAGTTATTTCATTTATGTCGTTCCAAAGAAGATTATTTTCCTCCATGATCTCCTTAAGTGCATCCTGAGCTGTATGGGAAGCACTGCATGTCGGGTAGCGCTTTATGTAAAGCCCGCACTGATCAATTACCCATGGTTTCCCGAATTTTATATCATCTTCCGCAGGCCGTTTATTTGCAAGAGCCTGTGTAAATCCATTGAAACCCTCTATTGCCTCCGGCGATGCGGTAAGTCCTGCCTGGGCCAGAAGAACACATTCGATCCCTGCCGACGCAGCCATTCCTACATGATAGGGCTTTGCCATAGTCCCGAAATGCACCATAAGACCGCTGGCTCTTGTAGAGGCAAGTCCAAGAGCGTTGATGAACTCTTCATCATTCAGATCAGAAAGTATGCCGGCAGCAACTGTTGCTCCAATAACACCCAGGACACTGGTCGAATGCCAACCTGAGAGCATCATTTCGTTAGCAGCAAAAAGGGCTATCTTTGACTGCGCCTCATTAGCCAGGACCAATGCCCTCATAAATTCCTTTCCGGATCTGTGATGGTACTCAGCCGATGAAAGAGCTGCCGGTACAAGGACCGCAGTTATATGTCCTCCACGGCCGCAGTCATCAAAATCTTCAGCATGTGCCATTGTTCCGTTTATCAGCGCGGATCCGGACATATCGCTCTTCCATCCACGTCCTGCCACAACTGTTTCCTCACAGAAAGACCTTTTTTTCAGATAACGTTCGATCACATCAGCTTCCCTGGTTTTTGATCCGGAGAGGGTCACTCCCATACAATCGATCATCGAAGATCTGTTTACCCTACAAATGTTCTCAGGCAAAACTTCATACGGCGAATTACGAATAAATTTGACCAGATCCGTAATTATCGTCAAAAAGATCACCATCCTTCTGCATATGGTCCTTCTTAGCCTGTGATTTTAATAACATACTTACCTGACATCAGTCCATCAGACCGATTATAATTCCTGAAGCCTCTTTCATGTCCTCGACATCTACATCCATGTGTGTTACAAGGCGAACACGGCGGGGCCCCACCACCTTAAGCAAAAGTCCGCTATCTTTACAGGAGGAGAGAAAATCTTCATCGGACAGCCTTTCACTTTTTATCTTAAAAAATACCATATTGGTCATATCAGCAGTATTTTCTACTTCTACATTTCCTTTTTGAAGGAGTTCCGCAAGCATTCGGGCGTTGGAATGATCCTCTGCCAGACGGGAGATATTTTTTTTAAGGGCATACAGCCCTGCAGCAGCAGCTATGCCTATCTGACGCTGTCCGCCACCGATACGCTTTCTCCATTTGCGGGCTTTTTCTATCACCTCATGCGTCCCACAAAGCATTGATCCCATTGGAGCCCCGAGACCCTTTGAAAGACAAAACTGCACTGTGTCGGCCTCTTTAGTAAATACTTTTACATCCACACCATGATAGACAGCTGCATTAAAAATGCGAGCCCCGTCAAGATGCACATGAAAGCCCAGCTTCCGACCCTCCCTGGCAACTTCTGCAAATCTCCCTGGAGAGATAGCGCCTCCTCCTGTAAAATTATGGGTATTTTCCAAAGCAAGGATAGTTGTTTCCGGATGGTGTATGTTTCCATCAGCACGGTTAGCCCGTGAAAGTTCTTTAACGTCCGGGATACCTTGACTATCGTTCAGCGGATATGGGCATAGCCCTGCCACTGCTGAAAAACCTCCTACTTCGTCGGTCCAGATATGAGAGTTGGTTCCGGCAAGGATACTCTCTCCCGGTTTTCCAACAGCGGCAAAGGCAAGCAGGTTTCCCATCGTCCCCGAACAGGCATATAATGCCCCTTCTTTTCCGGTAAGCTCCGCTGCATACGATGCCAGCTCGTTCGATGACGGGTCGTCTCCGTAAACATCATCTCCAACCTCAGCTGCAAACATTATTTCCCGCATTTCTTCTGAAGGTCTTGTCACAGTATCACTGCGCAAATCTATGAGCCTCATTGAATATCTCTCCTTTTACACCCAAAGAAACAGAACATCGTTCAGGACTTGCTCTATTGGCTTTAAATCATTAATTAATCGACAGCGGGCCGTGTCAAATTGCTTCCGACACGACCCGCTGTTATCACCCTTAGATATTACTATTTGATTTGTGTTTCAGTCTCCTTGAATACTACTCCCATCTTCTCAAGAGCCGTGAGTTCAGGCTCATAGACTTCCGGCATTGCGGGAGTAAGAACGCCTGTTTTTGTTATTTTGCCCTCCAGTATCATCTCGGCACCCATTGCAGGGGGAAGTCCGGTGAGGCGTGCTACAGAGAAATCTTCATCAGAGCTTCCGTAATCCACCAGTGTCGAACGTACGAGAACCTTTCGGTCGGGATATTCGATGACAAAACGGTCCTCCATAAGGGACATATCCTGTTCACCTGCCGCAAACTCAAGTTTTTCGCTGTACAGACACTCTACAAACTGATTCATCGTACCGCTTGGAATGGGGACAGGCCTTTCATCAAAGAGCCCCAGCCATTCAAACTTGAGCATAACTGTAGAGTTGATGTCCAGCTTAAGGAAGTTACTTACAGCCTTTCTGATGCAGGAATCTTTTGATACACCGACAAGCTTGCGTGTAACATCCGCATAGGTCATTCCTGTGAAGTCCATCCTATCTTCGCTGCAGAGCCCGAGATCCTGCATTTTGCAAATCATCTCGCACCAACCAACGTAACGCAGTGTTCCCCGGAAAATATCCTTTACCTCAGGGATGCCGTAATATTCGACATAGGGAGTTGAATCTGCATTGGCATAGGCCTCATACCAACCCATATCCTGGATCTCAACAAACCTGGCATGATTGTATGTCTCCCCGTACGGCCAGATAATGACCTCTCCGTCTTTCATTATCCTGGCTTCACGCCTGCTTGCCCCGATCAGGCTCGATGGTGCCCAGGAAAGTTTATATCCCAACGGATTGTTGTTGTCTTTCGGCGCAGGAAGAGCTCCGCAGAGTGACACAAAAGAGGTCACCTTTCCGCCTTTTGCATGTGCCTCAGATATGGTCTTCATTGCTGACATGTGGTCAATGCCCGGGTCAAGGCCCAGTTCGCAGAGGAGTATCAGTCCTTTTGACTGAGCGGAGGCATCAAGATCCTTCATCCCGGCTGTAACGTAAGAAGGGTTGACATAATGTACCCCTGCTTCAACACAGGCTTCAGCCGCAGGGACCATAAACTCGCGCGGCAATAGACAGATCAGAAGATCGGGTTTGATCTCTTCCAGTACATCAGCCATTCTTTCCATTGCATCGCCTACGATAGCATGTCCGTTGGGATGTCCGCCAAGACAGCGTTCGATATTTTCCGCAGATATATCTGCAGCATATACCGCATACCCCTTTTCCAAGAGGTACTGGACACATGGACGTGCTACCCTTCCCGCACCCAGGACTACAACCTTTTTCATTTAAAACAGCCTTCTTTCAATTATTTATTGTCACTGCAACTCAATTTTGTTGGAAAGTTTTTCTCCCCATTTTTTGCTGAACAACACACCGAAGGTAAGAACCAGGGCCATCAGCAGTACAACAAGCATAGGACTGTCGATAAACCCGGCGATCATGTAGCATATTATGCTTGCAAGACCTACAGTCATAGCATAAGGCAGCTGTGTCTTGACGTGGTCAAGATGGTCACACGCAGCACCCATTGATGAAAGTACTGTTGTATCTGAAATTGGTGAACAGTGGTCGCCAAAGAGCCCACCTGACAGGACTGAACCAATGGTTGCAAACAAAGGCGCTCCAAGCGCCACTGACATCGGCACGGCGAGAGGCATAAGAATGGCAAAGGTACCCCATGATGACCCCGTAGCAAAAGATATACCGGCACCGGTAATAAAGAGAAGTGCAGGAACGGCCCATCCGGGGACAGTCCCCTTGGCAAGGCCTACTATGAAATTGGCCGTTCCAAGAGCTTTGCATACAGAACCGAGTGACCATGCAAGGACCAGGATCATAAGGATAAGAACAACTTCCTTTGCTCCGTCCATGTACATTTTGAAACATTCGCTGGGAGTTTTGACCTTGTTTTTGATGGTCAGCAGCATGCAGGAGATGGCTGCCGTAAAGTAGCTGAAGCAGAGCGTTGCCCTAAGTATGCCGCCCGGAAGTCTCTTAAAGGGGAAACCATGATAGATAAATAGTCCGAAGATGCAGACAAAGAGAACGATAAGGGGAACTACCATCATGGAAAGAGTGGCGCCCTTATGGACTTCATTGATATCAACGGAGAGACGGACCGGTTTTGCCTCCGGCCAGAAGGGCTGACCTGTTTCGATCGTCCTTTTTTCAGCCTTGTACATTGCGCTGAATTCATATCCTGTAAAAGCAATGACGGGTATAAGGAAAAGTGCACCGATAGCGTAGAACTGGAAAGGCAGTACATGCATAAAAGCAGTAAGAGTATCCATTGTTATGCTTGCTGCTTCAAACTCTTTCTGCATCAGGCCAAGAATATATACTCCCCATCCGATGAAGGGGATAAGGATACATACAGGCGAAGACGTACTGTCAAGCAGCCAGGCAAGTTTTTCACGGCTGATCCTCAGCTTGTCGGTAACAGGCTGGAATGAGGGCCCCAGAATGAGCGGGTTTCCCGAGTCTGAGAAAAATATTATGATCCCGCCGAACCAGACTAGAAGCTGTGCCTTGGTTCTCGTGTTGATGTAGGAAGCGATCTTGTTTGCAAATACCGGAGCTCCTCCGGAGTGTGTAAGGACTCCGACAAAACCGCCGATGAAGATCATCATTACCAAAAGGTTTGAGTTATATGCATCAGATGCCTGAACAAAAATAAAATCCTTGATGAAATTCTGAAGCGCAAAGACCGGGTTCCATCCGTTGAGAGCAAGTGCGCCAAAGAGCCCTGCCCAAAACAGTGCAGAAATGACATTTTTCGTCCTGATCGCCAGTATTACTGCGATCAGCGGCGGGAGAATAGAAATAAAACCATAACTTTCCATAAACTTTTACCTCCTTGAGCAATCGCTCATGTATTTACGTCCACCATATCGGCCAGATAATTGCATCAAGAGCCGATAGGCGAAGAACGTCAGAATAAAACAGATAAAAGATTGTTACGTTTTTAACTTAGTTGTATCCAATTGTGGATTCATTAAGAAAAATCATAGTAGTTATTATTGCGTCTGTCAAGCATAGAAATTAATAGGCATTAACGGTGTCATGGGAAATTGGGGGGAATATGCTGCCGACTCATCTGAATCGGCAGCAATATATAATACTTTATGTGATCTTTTCAGACAGATCTACGCCCTTGATATAACTTATTTAAGAGATGCTCTTTACATGGCCGCATGCCATGTAAAAGGTTAATTTTAATGATCCGTGGTCAGGATATCTGTGAAAAGGGATTCCTTGCAGCAAAAAATCCAGCGCTCTGTCCTGCCGGTATACGTCCCGAGATCCTTGAGTAAGAAGTGTAAATATGGTTACGCATTACATTTTCTGCAAGAGTACCGTCTCCGACAGCAATTGCCCTTACGATCTGTTCATGCTCATTGCAGCTAATTGATTTTGATGGGTCTCTCGGCAGTTCTATCGGAGAAGGCGGAACGTAAAACCTGTCAAAATAAAAAGTATACAATCCTGACCTCCAGAATACCTGTTTAACAAACCTTTCTATATAAGCATTTCTTGACAGTTTTGCCAGCAGCAAATGGAATTTATTGTTCACTGCAGCATACTCTTTTCTTTTATCTTCGCTGTATTTTTGTTTTTCTTCAGCCAGTAAAGCCCCTAGCATTTCAACATCTTCATCAGTCCTGCAATAAGCAGCTTCCATAGCGGCCCGACCTTCCAAAAGGGCTCTGGTCTTGAAAACTGATGCCATATCCTCAGGGGATAACTGCGGGATATAACACCCCTTATTTCCCCGGGCTTCAAGAAGACCTTCTGCCACAAGCTGCCTCAATACATTACGGATAGGAGTACGGCTGAGCCCAAGAGATTCAGCAAGTTCTGTTTCGACCAACCTGTCACCAGGGGCACAATTACGGGATAAAATCATGCCTATTATCGATTCATAAGCTATTGCCTCCGCATTTTTCATAACAGATCACGCCTTTTCACAAACTTGTATCCATCTTAAAAAACAATTTTAAGGCATTACTCTTTTAATTATACTGCCAAGACCGGAAAAGAGGAATCTAGCCGGATACAGCAGTAAAATCGCTTTGATTCCAGATATGCTTCTTTGGTGAAAATTTCACCTCAGCTCAATTTTATTCGAGAGCTTTTCTCCCCATTTTTTGCTGAATAGTACTCCAAAGACAACTACGAGAAACAGCTGCAAAAATATAAGAAATGGTGTGCCGGCAAATCCGGCAATTATGTAGCAGATAATGCTTGCAAGTGCGACTGTCAGAGCATACGGCAGTTGTGTCTTCACGTGATCTATGTGGTCACAGGCTGCTCCCATTGAGGAAATCACTGTAGTATCTGAAATTGGAGAACAATGGTCACCAAAGAGACCGCCGGACAGAACTGATCCTATTGTTGCAAATAAAGGAGCTCCCAGTGCTGTCGACATTGGTACAGCAATGGGCATAAGAATAGCAAAGGTCCCCCATGATGTTCCCGTTGCAAAGGACATAGTCGCTCCGGCAACAAAAAGCAGCGCCGGGACAGCCCATCCGGGGACAGTTCCCCTGCTGAGTCCTACAAGATAATTCCCGGTCCCAAGAGCCTGACAGATTGAACTTAACGACCAGGCAAGGACGAGTATCATGATTATTAGAACAACTTTTTTTGTCCCGTCCAAGTACATATTAAAACATTCGCCCGGGGTTTTAACTTTATTTTTGATTGTGATCAGTATGCATGTGATCGCTGCCGCAAGGTAGCTGAAACAAAGTGCTGCTCTAAGGATACCTCCCGGGATCCTTTTAAAGGGGAATCCATGATAGATAAGCAAGCCGAAAATACAAGTGAACAAAACTACAAGCGGCACTGACATCATTGAAAGAGTGGCACCTTTTTGGATTTTGTTTATATCAATTGAAATACGGACGGGCTTTGCTTCCGGCCAATAGGGCTGTCCTGTTTCTATAGTCCTTTTCTCGGCTTTATACATCGCGCTGAATTCATAACCTGTCAAAGCAATGACGGGAATCATAAATAGGGCGCCTATCGAATAGAATTGAAATGGCAGCACGCGCATAAAAGCATCCATTGCATCAATTTTGATACCTGCTGCTTCAAATTCCTTTTGCATTAGGCCAAGGATATACACCCCCCAGCTTATAAAAGGAATAAGAATACACACAGGTGATGATGTGCTGTCTATCAGCCAAGCGAGTTTTTCACGACTGACCTTAAGTTTATCGGTAACCGGCTGGAATGAGGGACCTAAAATTAGGGCTGTTCCATTAGCAGAGAAGAAAATAACCATTCCTGCAAACCATACTATCAGCTGTGCTTTAGCTCTTGTGTCTATAAAAGAGGCAATTTTATTCGCAAAAACAGACGCACCGCCTGAATTTGTAAGTACTCCTACAAAACCCCCTATGAATATCAACAACACCAAAACGTCTGAATTAGAAGCATCAGATGTTTGGAGAAAAATATAATCTTTGATGTAATTCTGAAGGGCAAAAATAGGGTTCCAATCATTAAGTACCAACGCACCGAACAGACCTGCCCAAAACAGTGAAGTAATAACATTTTTTGTCTTGACTGCCAGTAATATGGCAACAATTGGCGGAATAATTGAGACAAAGCCATAGTTTTCCATATAACATATCCTCCAAGCCGTAATTTTGTATCAATAAAAAAATCCAAATACAAATAAGACTAAGAAAAAAGATCAAACGACATAAGTCGACATTGCCAAATACTTAGCACAATAATAAATTTACTGTTCAAAAAACTAAAATATCAGTGTAAAAATTAATTTTTAGACATCAATATTTTACAACAGAATAAATAAAAAATATTACAAGCGGACTCTCACAGCGAAGAAACTCTGCCTGAAACTGCGACAAATGCGATCGCGGTCAACCTTGGTCAAACGATTGTATTAGCGGGAGAATTTGCGGCTTTTCAAGCCGCGGAAGTCTGTTGCAAATCAATTGGAAATCGGTTGTTTGGGCGCCAAGACCTACACCTCCTAGCCTCGGTATGGCGTGAATGGGTTGCAGGGTTTAATTCACCTCGACCGGTTCTGTCGCAAATTCTCCGCCGGGTGGTCTCCCGGCAAATTCACCGCTATGCGAAGCGAGCAAATTCACCAGCGTCCGAAGGACGCGAATTCCCCGGCGGATTCAATCTCCGCCAGTCTTAACGATCGTTTGACCGCCCCTACGATCGCTTCGCAACCGCTTCCCGCGGCATGTTCCTGCCGCACTTTGCGCCGGTGCCCTTCCGGCAGCTTGCAATTGGGGCATATCGGAGCGCTGGCTTAGCAACAT
>DAIRTK010000053.1:0-9691 GCA_036803945.1 Synergistaceae bacterium | reverse complement strand
GCGGCCTTTGGCCGCAATTCCCCGCAACGCGAGCATCGCAAAGCGTCGCAAATTCTCCAGCGACGGATGTCGCGAATTCACCGTGGCGCGATCCATGCCGCAAATTCTCCGCGGCACGTTTCCCGCCGCAAATCCCCCGCCTAATAATTCTCCACAAGGCTGATTTCAGCCGGTGTCAGCCTGTACAGTTTTGCTGCTGCCCTGTTTACTCTTCTTTCATTTTCGAGAATTTCTTCATTTGCCTTGTCGCTTCTCTCCGCTTCCCTGACCGAATAGAGTTTTGACAGGGCTATTGCGCCGTTTTCGATCTCGGCCCTGAGATTGACATGGAAGCTGTTGGTGCTGCTTACTTCCCTGATAGGCAGTGATGCCAGGTTTGCCGGTTTGACTTCATAGTGGTCGTTCAGAAGTTCCGTACATACCCTCCTCATATAGAAGTCCATCAGGTTTGAGTTTAGGAGGCCCAGGAGGTAGAAGTCCCCGGATGCGATTATCGAAGTCTTGTCGTTTGAGAAGAGGCCGTGGGTCTCAATGGTCGCGGACAGCTGCCTTACGATCGTCGGGCATATTATCTTCGTCTTCTCAAACTCATCGTAGTACCTGCAGGAACGGAGCTCCCACCAGTAGTCGCCCTTGTCCCTTCTTTTTGATGCCTTTTCCTCGTACTGCGCCAGATGTTCTGCGATCGCGGGGTATTCGGAGCAGAGCCACTCCTCAGGCCCAAGCTCTCCCCTCATTGTGTCGGTCGTTCCCTTCGGAAGGAATATGAGGTATTTCTTCACGTTCGGCATCGCGTATCTCTTTACATTCCGCCCTGATAGGAAGGGCCTTAGTATTTTTGAGCTGCGGGGGTCCTTTTCTATCAGCTTTTCGGCTCTCTCCCTCTCGGGTGCAAAGGCTTCGTTGAGTCCTGTCAGTATGCCGCGGTATATCCTTCCGTCTACATATTTTTCCAGAGGAGTGCCGAGGCCGTTCAGCTTGTTCATCAGAGCGGCTGTATCCTCCGGATCGAATGACCATCCCTCCCCGGAGAAAGAGGAGCTGTCCATGTAGGCCTTTTCCTCATCTACGTAGAGGGAGATATTTTCATAGCCGGCCTCTTCCACCACTGTTACCCTCAGTGCCTCGGAAGGCGGTTCGTTTGCTCCGGCGACGATCGAGAGCGGGGTAAATATCCCCTTCACCGGGGGTATGTTCGCATAGTCGACGATCTCGGTGATGTTTTTCTTTGAGAAGAAGCTGCGCAGTCCGGTACCGTATGCCGAGCGCATCCATCTGTTTGACATAAGTATCCCGGCCCCGCCCCCTTCAACGGCAAGCCCGAATGCCCTCTCGGCATAGTAGCAGTAGAGGTCGGTATTGTGTGAGAAGGATTCGAATGCTTCGAGCTTTTCCCTGATGAAGGAGAATTCATCCTGCTTCATGTGAGGGGGATTTGTGGCAATTACATCAAAGGTCATACCCTCGAAGAGGTCTTCCGTAAGGATATTTCCCCATACGAATCTCCTGTCATCGATCTTTTTTCCGGTATCCATCCGCAGCCTTGTCTTTAGTATCTCAAGCGCACCTGCATTGAAGTCTGATGCGTAGAGGGAGTGCAGGACGAACATTTCAAAGAAGTTCCTCTCGGTGCGGTCGGAGGCGCTTCCAAGGTATTTGTTCAGTCCCGAGCGGAGTTTGGAAACGAGTGCAGCCATGGCGTATATCATCTGTCCGGATCCGGCTGCTATGTCGCAGAACTTGAAATAACGCAGTGACCTGTCGATCTCTTTTGCCCTTGCCCTTATTACCGTGTCGTCGAAAAGAGAGTATCCGCAGGAGAAAAATCCGTCGACTGCCGCATCGGTAAGTCCGCAGGCCCTTTTGATGTGGATCTTGAGGGCCCCCGAACAGGTGTGGGCGAGAATGTCGTCAGGTATGAGAATGTGGCTGTGCACAGGTGATACGATATAAAATGTCCGCCAGCCCTCTCCGCCGGAGGTGACAAGAGCGACCAGCGCCGCATCTGACTGAGAGCGGATGAGGTGTTCGTTTACAAATTCTACGCAGCGGGGCATTGCCTCCGGAAGAGAAACCCCCAGCTGTGCCTTTACGGTAAGGACCTCCGTCCTTCCCCGGCCGGCCCCGGGTGTCTGGCTCCCGAAGAGGCGGTAGGATGAAATGAAGGGCTTATACTTCTCTCCTATGTGGATACCGGAGCGGATCCAGTTGTCGTCCTCATTCAATGCAGGAAGATATGCTCTGGCCTCCGAGAGGTACTCGCTGAAGTCGATCAGGGCTTCGGAAGCCCCGAGTTCGATCATATTCGACGCGCTTTTCCCGGGCATGTACATCACCGCCGTTCGCTATGATGGAATGGTATATACAGTATATGACAATATGTAGTTTTTAGCCATAAACTGCCCGAGGAACGGGGGGGGCTGCAGCCTTCGGCTGCGGTGAATTTGCAGCATAAATCGTGCTGCGGAGAATTCGCGGCCATTGGCCGCTGGAGAATTTGCTTGCTTCGCATCGCGGAGAATTGCGGCCAAAGGCCGCGGTGAATTTGCAACGCTTTGCGATCCTCGCGTTGCGGGGAATTGGACCATAAGCCATTGATGACATTAGCCCCTCTCCGTCATTTCCATATGGGACTCGGCGAGGTTTAAATAAAAAAAAGCCCCTGCCTTAGGCGGGGGCTTTGAATATTCTGGAGCGGAAAACGGGACTCGAACCCGCGACCTACGGCTTGGAAGGCCATCGCTCTACCAGCTGAGCTATTTCCGCGCAACGGGGGAATGATAGCACTCTGCCCCTTCCCCTGTCAAGGGGGAGGCAGCAATTGGGGCATCTCGGAGCGCTAGCTTAGCAACACTTGTGGTCCGTCGCTTCAACGTATGATTTATACGTCTTAGCTAGGACCACTGCATGTTGCGTCGCTATCATCTCCGATCTGGCCCAATTGCGATATGGGATGTAACTATCGCTAGAACCTAAAGGCGCGGCGCTAACTTAGCAAGGCTTGCGGACTCCCGTTTCGACGTATGTAAGTACAATGGCGAAGTGCGGCATGAAGATGCCGCGCGAAGTGGCGATCTCATCGCCGCGAGCGGTGGCTAAGCAGTTGTAGGAGCAGTCAAACAATTGTCAAACGATAGTGAGAATCTAAATCCCCGTCATCCCGGTATGCCACTGGTGTAACTACCATCCGATTCGCGCAACTGGTAACTCGTTGGCTCTCTGGACGTGAGCCGGGATCCATAGGTTCAGATTTTGGGTTTCTTTCATTTAAAGTCAAAACAATGTACCCTAGGGTGCATGGACCCCGGCTCAGGTGCATACCGGGAAGACGCAGTGGAAATACCAAAACAACGTTGTAAAGGACCGATTCTGGAACGACGGTGATTTTGAACCTCCGCGACCTTCGGTCGCAATTCACCGCCGGATGCAGTTTCCGGCAAATTCACCAGCGATTAACTTCGCGAATTCCCCGCAGCCGGAGGCTGCAAATTCTCCGGCGGATGCTCTCCTCGCCCCCGCCTCCCCTTCCTATTCTAACCGATTCTAATCACTTGCTATTCAAAACTGATCAGAACGGATATAATCTACTTGGCGGATCGGCGAGGTGATCGAATTGAAGTGTGAGGATACAACTGCTGAATTCAAAAGGGAATACACTGCTGATATCTGTAAGACGGTGATCGCATTTGCCAATACCGATGGAGGAGAGATCTTTATCGGAGTTGCGGATGACGGGACAGTTGTAGGAGTCGAAGACACGGATGAGATAATGCTCAGGGCGATGAACAGCATCAGGGACGCGGTGAGGCCTGATGTTACCATGTTCATTAACTGCGAACAGAAAATTGAAAATGAAAAGAACGTGATCATCGTAACCGTTCAAAGGGGCACGGCCCCGCCCTATTATCTTGCCCGTAAAGGTATAAGGCCTGAGGGGGTCTATGTCAGGCAGGGGCCTTCAACAGTTCCGGCGACTGAGAGCATGATCCTTAAAATGATCAGGGAAACCGGGGGCGAGAGTTATGAGAGGACACGCTCCCTTGAACAGGAACTGACTTTTGAATTTGCTTCAAAAGTTTTTAAGGATGAAAATATCAAATTTGGAACGGAACAAAAGAGATCCCTGGGCATCATCGGCGATGACGGGGCATTCTCGAACCTCGGCCTTCTTATTTCCGATCAGTGCAGGCATACTGTAAAGGCTGCTCTTTTTGAGGGAACGGGAAAGACGCTTTTGAAGGACAGGATAGAATTTTCGGGCTCGCTTTTGAAGCAGGCAGATGAAATATTCGCATACATAGACCGTCTGAATCGTACAAGTTCTGAATTTTCGGGACTCAGACGGGTAGATAAGCGCGATTTTCCCCGGGAAGCTGTGAGGGAGGCCCTGTTGAACGCTATCGTTCACAGGGACTATTCTTACAGCGGAAGCACCTTGATAAGCATCTTTGAAGACAGGATCGAGTTCGTCTCTCTGGGAGGACTTCCGAAGGGAATAGCATACAGCGACCTTATGCTCGGTGTTTCCGTTCTTCGCAATGAAAGGCTTGCCGATATTTTTTACAGGCTGCATCTGATCGAGGCCTATGGCATTGGGATGCCGAAAATAATGGATTCTTACAGCCATTTCAGAGTAAAGCCATCAATAGATGTTTCTGAAAATGCATTCAGGATCACATTGCCCAATACCAACTTTACAAGCAGAGTGGGTGAGGACCGGGGAAGGCTGGCTTATGACGAAAGAAGGGTTATCGACTATCTTGTCCTGAATGACAGTGCCGGAAGAAAGGACATACAGGCAGAGCTGGGGCTTTCACAGAGCAAAGCTGTCCGCTTACTCAGGTCTCTGATCGAAAAAGAAATGATAACCGCAAACGGCAGGGGAAAGAACACAAGATATACGACAAGTGACAAACAGGGAATATAGGGGTCCATAATCATATCTATTTGTGCTATTCTCAGTCGAGAAAGCTTACATCAGGGGAAATGCATATGAAAAATCTTGCTTTGGTTTATAAAAAGTTTCAGGCTTCCGCCCTCCGTCAGGGATGGTGGGATTCGGAGGGGCTTGTCGCTGCGCTTTCCGGAGGCGGGGACTCTGTTGCCATGCTCTGGCTCCTTCACAGGTTTTACAAGGGCAGGATAGTGGCCGCCCACCTGGACCACTGTACGAGAGAGGGAATGTCTCACAGTGACGCGGAGTTCTCCGCTGAGCTCTGCAAAAAATGGGGCATCAAATGCCTTGTCAAGAAAGTGGAGGTCTATAAGGAACGCCTGACGGGAGAGTCATTCGAGATGGCAGGCAGGCGCGAGCGCTACACTCATTTTTACGAGACGGCGGAGAGTGAGGGGCTGCCATTCATTGCTGTCGGACATTCTTCCGACGATGTAGTAGAGACCCAGCTTATGAACCTCTTCAGGGGGACCGGCCTTGAAGGGCTGAGGGGGATACCGGAGAGGCGCGGCATCATCGTCCGACCGATAATCGATTTCCGCAGGGAGGAACTGCGGGATATACTGCGTGAGAACGGCATTGAGTGGAGAGAAGACGCAAGCAACAGGGATACTGTCTACAAAAGAAACAGGGTCAGGGAGGAGCTCATCCCCTGGATAAGGGAGAACATGAACCCAAACTTTGAAGCAGTGATGATAGGCCTTTCAAGGCAGATCGGCGCTGAACTTGAATATAAGCAGAAAATAACGGAGAAGCTTCTTCAGGATGCTGTTATAGATATTCCCCCGGCGATCGTCTGCTGGTCTCCCGCACTTATCAGGACCGTAAGCGATACCGAGCTTGCCGACATGCTCAGGCTTCAGGGCCTGAGGCTTGAGCTCCCGAGGCTTGACAGAGACCGGACATTACAGCTTATAGGCCTCATACGCAAGGGAGGCAAATGGCGCTTCCAGTGGGCTATGGACATTGAGGTCTGCTGGTCCGAAAGGGGCATGGGATGGCTGCACCGTGAAGACATCGGAAAAGGCTTAGATGAAAATAGGCAAAATGTCCGAAAAGAGGCGCTCCCATGGTGGGCGAGATAGTAATATTTATGTTATTATGTCTAATGTTTTTGAGCAAAAGATACTTTGTCCTGAGGGAGTGCTTCTGACATGGAATATAAGATCGGAAAGACCCTTATTTCTGAAGAAAAGCTGCAGGCAAAGATAAAGGAACTCGGTGAGCAGCTCAGCAGGGATTATGCAGGGAAACAGCTGATCTGCGTCTGCGTTCTGAAGGGCGCGGTAATATTCCTGGCTGACCTGATCAGGCACATAAGCCCTGAAGTGGACGTAAGGATCGACTTCCTTGCGATATCCTCGTACGGAGCTTCGACGAAGAGCAGCGGCGTAGTCCAGATACAGAAGGACCTCAGCACGGACATTTACGGCAAGAATGTCCTTATAATAGAGGACATCGTGGATACCGGACTTTCGCTGAAGTATATAAAGTCGCTCCTGCTTGAGCGCAAGCCTCAGAGCCTTGCGATATGTGTCCTGCTTGACAAGCCCGACCGGCGCAAGGAAGCGGTCAAGGTCGAGTATACAGGGTTTACGATCCCCGATGAGTTCGTGATCGGCTACGGCCTGGATTATGCCGGAATGTTCCGGCATTTGCCGGCGGTCTTCATTGCGGAACCCGTCGCCTAGCGGCAATTGGGGCATCTCGGAGCGCTAACTTAGCAACATTCATTATCCGTCGCTTCGACGTATGACCAATACGTCTTAGCTAGTACAATTTCATGTTGCGTCGTTATCATCTCCGATCTGCCCCAATTGCGGAGTGATAATATACAGAAGAAGCGTCGTTATCATCCGTAATATACCTAAATTGCGGAAATAAAAGTAAGGCGAGTTGCGTCGTTATCATCTCCGATCTGTCCCAATTGCGGAGGGTCCTTCCGCCGGGGAATATGCAGCCTCCGGCTGCGGAGAATTCGCAACTTTGGTTGCTGGAGAATTTGCGACATAGGAACCATGTCGCTGGAGAATTTGCGACTTGATTATGTCGCGGAGAATTAAATCTTAAAGACTTAGGATCCAATTCACCGCGATGCGAAGCGAGCAAATTCTCCGCAGCGCAGACGCTGCAAATTCACCGCGACCGGTTTTGTCGCAAATTCACCGGCGGATGCATTATCCGCCAGCTTTTACGACTGCTTGCCAATTGCTTGCCCACGCTTGCCAATTGCTTGCCGGTCTTTACGACAGCTTAGCTGAACCAATTGATAGCCGCCGGGTATTTTCCGGCAGATTTGTAAAGATATGAAAGCGAGGTCACACGTTTGAAGAAAACCTCTAAAAATGTCGGGATGTACATAATACTTATCGTTCTTGTCGTCAGCCTGGTCAATGTATTTTTGACCCCTGACGGCAACAAGAGCGGACAGGGTGCCGAGATACTGCCCTATAGCCAGTTTCTGAATGAAGTCAACCTGGGGAATGTGGCGAAAGTTAAAATCGACCATGAACAGCTGAAGGGTACCCTTAAGTCGGGCAAGGAGTTTACGACGTATATCCTTGATCCGGGGACCCTGCCGAGCGAGATCGCGCAGAAGGGCGTCGAGGTCGAGGTAGTTCCCCCTCCGAAGAATTCATGGCTCACATCTCTGCTTGCATCTCTGCTTCCCACGCTGCTCCTTATCGGTGTGTGGATCTACTTCATATACAACATGCAGGGCGGAGGAAACAAGGTGATGGGCTTTGCGAAGAGCAAGGCGAAGCTATTCATGGACAACAGGCCGAAGGTTACGTTTGCCGATGTAGCCGGCTGCGACGAATCGAAGGAAGAGCTTGAGGAGGTCGTGCACTTCCTCCGGGATCCTTCGAAGTTCACGAGGCTCGGAGCAAAAGTCCCGCGCGGCGTACTGCTGCTTGGTGCCCCGGGAACGGGGAAGACGCTTCTTTCAAGGGCAGTTGCCGGAGAGGCAAATGTTCCCTTTTTCAGCATCAGTGGATCCGATTTTGTCGAAATGTTTGTTGGTGTCGGAGCCGCCCGTGTAAGGGACCTCTTTGAACAGGCCAGAAAGAATCAGCCATGCATCATATTCATTGACGAGATCGACGCAGTCGGACGCCACCGAGGAGCCGGGCTCGGCGGCGGACACGACGAACGCGAGCAGACACTTAACCAGCTCCTTGTGGAGATGGACGGCTTTGAGGCGGGAACAGGGATAATCCTGCTTGCCGCGACAAACAGGCCGGACATACTTGACCCTGCGCTTCTCCGTCCAGGCCGTTTCGACAGGCAGATAGTTGTCGACAGGCCTGATGTGAACGGAAGACGCGACATACTGAAAGTCCATCTCAAAGACAAGAAGGTCAGCAAGGGAGTCGACCTTGATGTAATAGCACGCAGGACACCGGGTTTTGTCGGAGCTGACATAGCAAACCTTGTAAACGAAGCCGCTTTGCTTGCAGGGCGGAGGGGCAAGGAGAAGCTAGGCATGGCTGAGTTTGAAGAGGCCATCGACAGGGTCATGGCGGGTCCGGAACGCAAGAGCCGTGTGATCAGCAAGAAGGAGCGCGAGATAATCGCCTATCACGAGGCAGGCCACGCGCTTGTCGCAAGCAAGATCGACGGAAGCGATCCTGTTCACAAGATATCAATAATCCCGCGCGGCCATATGGCTCTGGGTTATACGCTCCAGCTGCCTGAGGAGGACAGGTTCCTGATCTCGAAGAAGGAGCTTGCAGACAGGATCACTATACTTCTCAGCGGACGCGTGACCGAGCAGATCAAGTTCGGAGACGTCACAACAGGTGCCTCCAACGACCTTGAAAGGTCAACGCAGATAGCAAGACAGATGGTAACACAGTTCGGGATGAGCGACAGGCTGGGGCTCGTGACGCTCGGCAGGAAGCAGCACGAGGTATTTCTTGGCAGGGATATCATGGAGGACAGGAACTACAGCGAAGAGATAGCCTACGCGATAGACCAGGAAGTGCGCAGCATAATAGATGAGTGCTACAACGTTGCAAAGAATATCCTTACTGAGCACAATGACCGTCTTGAGGAGATAACCGCACTGCTTCTTGAGAAGGAAGTACTCGAAGGCGATGAGCTCGATGAGCTTCTCGGCTACCCGAAGAAAGAGGTCCCCCCTGCATCTGCGGATACAGAGGAATCCGATGAGGAATACGGGGAAGAAGAGGAAACAGAGGAAGATAACGCTCCTGAAGAGGACAACGGCTCTGAGGAAGAGGAGAATAAAAAGAAACAGCCGGACATCGGCGAAGATCAGGACGAAGACGACGAAGATCCCGACGAAGAAGAGGAATAATGCAGAAGACCCTAAAGGAGCCGAAAGGCTCCTTTTTTATGCGCCAAATCCAAAAGAGAGATATCGTAAATTTTCCCAAACATAGAAAATTTATGCTATAATGCCCATCGTCACGGGATGTAGCGCAGCCTGGTTAGCGCACCTGCTTTGGGAGCAGGGGGTCGTCGGTTCGAATCCGACTATCCCGACCAAGAATTTAAAAAAGCTCAGCGAAAATTTTTCGCTGAGCTTTTTTTTGCAAATCAATAGGGGAGTCAATGGGTAATCAGTTGCAAATCGATTGTTGGGGGCTGGGGCAAGGGCAGGTTAGGTGAATTTGCAGCCTCTGGGCTGCGGGGAATTCGCGGCATTCGCCGCTGGAGAATTTGCTCGCTTCGCATCGCGGTGAATTTGCAGCGTCAACGCTGCGGAGA
>DAIRTK010000052.1:0-9970 GCA_036803945.1 Synergistaceae bacterium | reverse complement strand
GTCCCTGTTGTAGAGACACCTGTAAGCCATTCCCGGAATGTTTGCGAGCAGCACGGATTTGCTCCTCTCGCTCTCTTCGAGCGCCTCTTTGGCGAGCTTCCAGTCATTAATATCCTGGATGATCCACATTTGAAGCCCGTCCCTGTCGCCGGATTCGTCAAGGGAAGTGACCTCAAGATCGATCCATGAGTATTCCCCGTCTTGCCTTAAAATCCTTTTTTCAAGTGAATATTCGCCGATCTCCCCATTTTGGAATTTTTCATATTTTTCATTATTGGCAGGAAGATCATCTGGATGTGTTATCTCTGTCCAGTCGCATCCCTTCAGCTGTTCTCCTGACCACCCGATTATTTTTTCGAATGTGGGGTTGATCATTGAGAAGTTGCCGAAACTGCTTCCGGCTGCTATGCCGACAGGTATCTTTTCAAAAACATTTTTCAGCAGGGTCTCGCTCTCTTCAAGTTTTTCGCCGATAGAGCGGATGCTCAGGTTCTTCATGATTATTATGTAGCCTGCAATGAGCAGGACAAACAGGGCAAGGACTGTCATTGCGGAGCTGATGACCCTTTTGATCGCCTCTGACCTCAGCGCTTCGGTATAGTAGTCCATTCCGACCACGCCTATCGTGCTTCCGTTTGCCTTATCCTTCACAGGCGCATAGACGCTGGTTATGCCTTCCAGGCTGGATATCGCCGATTGTGAGCCCGGGTCTTTTGACTCAAAAAGGGGCATTACAACATCTGCCCGCTCTTCCGGGTATAAATTACCAATATCCGCTGCACTTATTTCGTTTTTTCCGGAGTCGGCAAGATAGACGGGCCTGCCATCCTTAATTACAAGGACATAGGCAGATGAGACCTGGGGCAGGGAATCGGCAATTTTTGAAAGGCTCCCCTTCAAAAATAAGTACCGTTCATTTTTGTCGTCCCGGATATCCCTATTTTTCAGGGAAGAGAGCTCTTCCGGAGACAACAGGGCCGCTGTTGATCCCGCAAGGGCAACAGCATGATCATGCTCCCGCTGGACATACTCTTTCCAGGTGCCGTAGATGTGGTTTGCTGCAAATATAATGAAGACTGTCGAAGCTGCAATAAAATACCTGTTGAAAGCCCTGCTGTTAAGGAACATTTTTATCCTCGTTTTTCCGCACATGGAGAGATCACCTAAAAAATCTTTTAAGGATGGCTTGCAGTGAAATAAACTCCTAGATTATATAATAAAATCAAGTTTGTGAACAGGAAATCAAAGTTGGGATTTAGACCTGTTTATGCTTTTCCTCAGGTACATATCCATATCAGCATCATTCAGGGCCTTCTTCAATGAATTTCCGGTCTCCTCAACTGTGGAAAAGCCTACTGAGATGTTTACGGGAAGGGAATCGATCTGCGCATTGTGCTCGGCAAATGTGTCGTATATCCTGCCTACGATTATCTCTGCCTCATTTTGTCCTGTTGAGGGAAGGATGACGGCAAATTCATCCCCGCCTATCCTGGCAAGGAAATCCACCTTACGAAGGGAGGACTGTATTAGTTTTGCTGTTACTTTAAGTGCTTCATCGCCGGAAGCATGTCCGTGCATGTCGTTTATGCTCTTAAGGCGATCCATGTCGCAGACAAGCAGAGTCAGCGGCCTTTGTCCGTTCGACTGCATCCTTTCCAGCATAGCATCGAAAAATGCCTTGTTGGGTACAGCTGTCAGATGATCGTAAAGGCTCATCTGCCTGAGCTTCATTTCCTTTTCCATTCTTTCATCTATGTTCCTTGTATTGCATATGGTGAGAAGATCCCCGTCCGCATCAAGTGTGCTTGACAAGGTGATCCCGTACCAGTGGACCGATCCGTCCCTGTGTTTAAGTTTCATCGTTATATCCCCCGAAGTCTCGTCTGAAAGGGGCCGGATCTTTTCTCCCTTTTTGTCGTCAGAGGCATTTTCGCAGTGAATGAAGACATCAAAAACTTTTCTCGAGATCAATTCTTCCGGGGCAAATCCGCATATCCTTTCGCAGTTCGGTGAAACGTAGGTTATGATGCCTTTGCCATCCACTGTCAGTATCATATCGGCAGCATTTTCTATGTATGTCCTGTACTTTTTCTCGCTGTTTCTCAGCTTTTCTTCAGTTTCCTTTTTTTCGCTTATGTCCTGGCATATACACATTATTACGTCGTCTCCCTCTCCGGAAACGTCATGTCCCGATGCCGAGACCATAGCATGGTATGTTGTGCCGTCCTTGCGTTTGTGGATGGTTTCAAACGATGAATGTACCTCGGAAAGATCAGAAAAATTACTTTTGATATCTTTTTGATCCATCGCGTACTCCCAATCCCATGTGTGCAGTCCGGTGATCTCGTTCTGTGAGTAGCCTGTCATTTCACAAAAACGCTGGTTTGCCTCAATAACTTTGTGGTCCTGGCCGATGATCACGATACCGAGGTTTGCATTTTCCACAAGCCGGCATATCAGATTAAATCTTTTGTTGAGTTGACTTTCCCTCTTTCTGAAATCAGTGATGTCAACAAAAATTGCGTAGCCCCCGATTATCGTGCCTTTTTCCCTGACAGGTCCCAGCTTTACGTTAAGTATGCAGGGTTCCTTTTCATTCAGGCTTTTAAGGACGGTCTCTGTGCTCATAACGTTGTCATCCATGACCGATGTGAACCTTCCCAGCAGGGATGCGTCTGAGATAATATCGCTCATGTTGCCATACTTCAGAGAGACCGAATACTTCTTGGCAAGATCGCGGAAAGGTTCATTTGAGCAGACTATTTTGAGATCGCCATCAAAAATTGCGATCACCTCTTCGGTGTAATGGAACATTGAGTCGAAGGCAGACCGTAAAATGTGATTATCTTTGTCGCAGCCATTTTTCTTATTATTCATAATTTTTATGCCTCTTTTTGTTTAAAAGAGTAATTGTGTTTCAAATTACATCTATTCGATAGGCAAGTCAACCGTAATTGCCGAAAGATTTAACAAGTTTTGTGTAATATTTAAATTTGTTTTGGCCGGTGAGAGCTCAGAGTATTTTTTAAATTAATAACAGCTTACCAAAAACGGATATCATATTTATAGCGAGTCTTTATTTGTGAATACGAGATGTTAAGTCAGTAAAATATTAAACTTTGAAGTTTATTAAAGATATGAATAGGATAATCCCACTCATCACAAAATCCACACAAAATCCACACATTTATGTCATAAAATCTACACAAAGGATCCCGGGTCAAAATGAGGCGTCATTATTTTTGATCCGGAGAAGCGTGTCATGTCTCGTCGTAATATTGTGAATGAAGGGAGTGTATTGAAATGATAAAAAGGATCATTTCTATAGCAATGATGATCTGCCTGCTTGCTGCGCCTGTGGCTCAGGCTGCCCCGCATCACGGCCACAAGCCGGGCCATCACCCCGGACCTCCTCCCGGGCCCATATTCCGCCCTTACCACAAACCGCCTCCAAGGCCGAATTACAGACCGAATTACAGGCCGTATTACCGTCCGTACTACAGGCCCGGGTACTACAGCTACCCACGCTACAGGAGCTACAGATACAGTGACAGTAATGACATCTGGATCAGCCTTGGCGCAGGGCTGCTTATAGGAAGCATTATCTCGAACATGAACAGGACGCCGGAATACTATCCCCCGGCAGGAAACACTTATCCCGGTACAGAGAGGGATAACTACCCGTACTCCGACAGCTATGAGAAGGAAAGGCAGTTAAGCGAGATAAGGGCCATTATCAGCGAAAACGCCGGGAAAGAGGCGGTCCGCGCCTCTAGGATGGCGTCCGAACTTGGTCCCGACCGCGCGGCTGCGGCACTTGCAAGAGAATGGGAAGGCGAGGGAAAGAGGACGCTGCTTGACGGCAGAAGCGGACTGCAGATATTGAAGGTAAGCGGTTTCTATGACGGAAGCCAGATCACTTACACTTTCCTGCCGGAAAACAGGAGGGTATTTGTCAGGATATCCGTTCCCGAATTGTCCCTTTCCGCAGAGGAGAGTGAATACTACTCGGCTGTTTCGAATCAGCATCCTGCAGCGGCTCCTTCGTCCGGTGTCCGGCAGGTGCCTGCTGTACCGAGTTATGCCCCTCCTGCGGTGCCGGTCTCAGACCGCGGCGTAACACTGCAATATGCAGGATTCGAGATCGACAGCTCCTCCCGAAGCCAGTCGGGTCATCTGATCATACGCGAAGTGCGGAACGGCACAGCCGCATACTATGCAGGCATAAGACGAGGGGATGTCCTCCTGTCAGCGGATCGATATGACTCCAGGAACTTTGATCCCTTCTGGTTCAACGATTACATATCAGAGAGATACAGTTCGAGGGCAATGATAAAGCTTAAGATATCCCGAAACGGCGTTGAAAAAAACATTGATATTCAGCTATAAATTCTGTATGCACTAAGGAAAGTCAATGTACTCCCCGAAAATGGGAGACAGCCGCATAAAATAGGGGGGGATCTCCGATCCCCCCCTATTTTATTGCTGCCCGGATCATTTTCGGGAAAAATGTAAAAGTCCGAGAAATATGGTATCCTAAAAAGAGGCGGGGAATTTCTCAAATATGCAGGAATTTCAAATATTGCCGAAATCTTTGATGAAACGAAAACGGGAGGGGCTATTTAAAGACTGCGGCCTCGCCCTTTCAAGAACAGGAGAATATATCATGCTGTACGATGAAGCGAAAAGGATCGACGAAGAGATAAGGGAACTGTGCAGGGATTCGAAGCACCCTTCAAGGACGATGTCCAGGGAAGTTATGAGAGCACTCAACTCAGAGCTTGAAAAGATACGCAAAAGGTCAAAGGGCGGGGGCGGAGGAAGGTTCTCCGGAGCCATGGACCAGACTCAGATATTCAATATGGAAAAACTGAAAAGCTTTGACGTGCCTCCCAAGTATGAGAAACAGATACTCAAGGCGCTTGAAAAGGCAAGGGAGCATGCAGGAATAGAGGACTGAGAGGATCAAGCCTGTCTTAGCTTTGTGCCGTAGGAAAATAAGAAGGGGCGTCCCGGAAGGGAGCCCCTCTCTTTTCAGCTTGGTCAATGCCCCCGGCATTCATCTCATGTGTACGAAAAATGTCCTGTACATGATGTAAACATATGCGACGAGGAATACCACCCACAGGAAGAGCGTATGGCCGATAAAAAAACTTGAGAAATATGTTCCGATCAGGATGCCGAAAAAGAGCACCGCAGTCTTAAGGAAGAAGTAATCCCAGAAAGTATACCTGTTCGCAGCCTTTATGATCCTGTCAATTTGATCAAACATTTTTTCCCCTCCCTGCCCTGATTTGACAGAGCCTTGATTTACCGCCAGAAAGCGCCGGGCCGTTCCTTTCTTGATATTGTACACTTACCTGCCGATTCAATAAACAACTCATTGATGCTGCACGGAATAACCGGAATAATGGGGCCGTTTTCTTTAATAATGTCCATCGCTAAAGGGATACATTCCCTGTATAAAATGGTAAAATTATCGATATGTTCAATGAAAGACCTTGATCATCATGGATCGGGCCACGGATGAGACCGATCAAAGGTCCGGCGGTCAGGGCAAAGGGAGCAGTCAGGAGGAATGCGGATGGGATCAAAGGTTTTGATCATAAATGATACGTTGATCGACCGGTCCGTTGTTGAAGGCATTTTGTCCGATTTCAACGCAGAGTCCGTTCCTGATCCTTCCTCAGCTATAAAATACATCAAAAGTGCCCCCGAAGTTGATCTGGTCATATTCGATGCCGCGGTGAAGCACAGCGGACCTGCGGATTTCATAAGTGATATAGATTCTGTTGATACATGCAGGAACATACATAAAATAATAATTACAGATCAGACGGCAGAGAATGACGATGAGGCATACGCTCCTGTGACGACAGATTATGTAAGAAAGCCGGTGACCCCGTCTGTGCTGAAGGCCAGGGTCAGGGCTCATCTTGAAATGATCAGGATACAGTCTTTGCTTGATGACAGGGCCAAAGACAGAAGTCTCACTCTATATACGATACTTGAACAGGCTCCCATGGGCATAGTCCTTTCATATACCGACATGCCATCGGGAAATGTTGATAAGGACCCTGCGATAATAAACAGTATGTTTGAAAAGATAACCGGGCGCAGCCGTAAAGAGCTGCTGGAGATTGGCTGGGCAGGCATTACACATCCGGACGATGTCCAAAAAGACGTGGAAAACTTCAATGACCTCATTGCCGGCAGGAACAGCGGATACTCGATGGAAAAGAGGTTCATCCGGCCTGACGGGTCTGTTGTCTGGGCCGATATAACAGTTGCTCCCCTGAAGCTGAAAAACGGCGCAAAATATACCCACATATGCATTGCCCAGGACATCACGGCAAGAAAGAAGACAGAGGAACATCTGCTTGAGAGCGAGCGGAGCAAGTCGGTGCTCCTTTCGAACATACCTGGCATGGCATACAGATCAGGATGTGCCCCTGACTGGACAGTTCGTTATGTTTCTGCCGGTTGCTTCGAACTTACCGGATATACGCCGGAAAACTTCCGGAACAAAGAGGTTGGGCTAAATTCCATAACCCTGCCGAAGTACCGTGAAGTGATATGGAATGAGCTGGGAAAGGCAATTAAGGAGAGGATCCCATTCAGGCTGGAATATGAGATCAAAACTGCCTCGGGGGAGATCAAATGGGTCCACGAGACCGGACAGGCTGTCTTTGACGACGAGGGCGGGGTCGCAGCTATAGAGGGCATAATTATCGACATTACCAACAGCAAACTGCAGGAGCTCAGATTGAAATATCTCAGTGAACACGACCCTGTGACAGGCCTTTACAACAGAACATACTTCAAAAACAAAATATCGGTCATCCTGGCCTGCGGGGAGGGTGTGAACCGGGCCGTACTCCTGCTGAACATAAAAAAGATAAATTCCGTGAGCCTTACATACGGCTACTCTTACAGCGAAAACACGATGGTCGAGCTGGCAAACAGGCTGCCCTCCGTCACGAATCACGATGTTAAGATCTTTCAGATATCCTTTGAAAGGTTAGTCTTATATGTATCCGGGTTCAAGAGGGATTTTGACCTTGTCTCGATCTGTCATTCAATATTTCATATGATCTCTGGGAATCCCATCACTAACTCGCTTGGCTGCGCCATTGGGATATGCAGGATCAACAGCAGCGAAAGCGACCCCGAAACGATATTGAAGAACGCAGCCATAGCGGCAGACAATGCAGACAGGGAGAGCCTTTTCAGCTATTGTTTCTTCGATAAAAGACTGGAAGAAATAGTTACCAGGGAAGCTGAGATAAAAAGGGAGCTGCTGCTGGTATCAGAAGACAATTCAAATATATTTGTCGAGTACCAGCCCATAATTTCGCTCAGGGATGGGATGATCTCCGGATTTGAGGCCCTTGCCAGGATGAACAGTCCAAAACTGGGCATGGTCCCGCCTCTTGAATTCATTCCCATTGCCGAAGAGTTGCAGCTGATCGTGCCCCTTGGAATAAAGATAATGAAGATAGCATGTGATTTTATCAGGGAGATAGAGAACGAAGGGTACACAGGCATTGGCATTTCAGTCAACGTATCCGCGATACAGCTGCTTAATTTAGGTTTCGTGCAGAGTGTGATAGATATCATTGAGGAAACGGGGATCGATCCCTCTGATCTCACGATAGAGGTCACGGAATCAGTATTTACAGACAATTTTGAACTGATAAACCTCAGACTGGGCAGGCTTCAGGAAATGGGCATCTCGGTCTCTATCGACGACTTCGGCACAGGATATTCCTCCCTCTCACGCGAAAGGGAACTTAACGTTGACTACATCAAAATTGACAAGTATTTTATCGACAAGCTTGAGCACATAGATCCGCAGCAGGCGATAACTGCGGACATAATCTCAATGGCCCACAAGCTGGGGCACATGGTCGTGGCAGAGGGAGTCGAAACCGAAAAACAGAAGAGTTACATTGCCGAAAATGGCTGCGATCTGATGCAGGGGTTTCTTTTCAGCAGACCTGTACCATCTTCTTCCGCGATCGAACTGCTGAAAGGGACAAACAGAGCAAAACAGGAGTGAACCCCGGAATTCACCGGAAGCCCCTCCGGCCTATCCTGCAATTCAGCGGACTCAATTTCTTGGTTTTCTGCAGCTCCATTTGCATAGAATACCAATATGCTGCATTTCCCTGATGGTAGAATATCATGGAGATCATTTCAGAGAGGGTTGGTCACTGTCATGCTCGCTTCCTTATTCTTTGACAAAGGGCGTATTTTACGTCTTGGTCTGTTATTTCTTATGATCGCGTCGCTGAACCTTTTCCCCTCCCCTGCATATGCCGGGGAGCGCATAGAAGAAAAGGTCGGAAGACTTCTGGTAAAGGAATTTGATCCGGAGCGGATAACAGTACAGGCTACAGGAGGGGGAAGCTTCCTCTTCGCAAAGGCGACAGGGGTAGTGATAGAGGGTGTAAGAGTAGAGAGCATCTCACTCTATGCCATGATGAAGGAACCCCCCAACAATATAAATGTAGAAGACAAAGATCACAAATACAAGCTGGCAGACCTTATCCACTATTCCAGGGGCGAGGTAGTGCTCCTTGAAAAGGATTTTGTCGACTACACGGGAAGGGAAATCAAGGATATCAAGGGATTCAAAAACCTTGAATGTGATTTTTCAAAGAGCGGCATACGCGTTTCAGGTGCTTATACCGCAACATTCCTCTTTACTTTCAACATAAGGATGGAAGTTCTTTCAAAGCTTGCCTTCGATGACAAAGGCCTCTATCTTACAGAGACGACTCTCTATGTTGCAGGCGTGAGGCAGCCGGAATATATAACCTCCCAGCTTCTGGAAAGGATAAATCCGCTCATCGCCAAAGAAAAGATCCCCTTCCCGGTCAGGATCACGAAGATCGATTTTGCAGACGACAGGATAGTCATCACCGGAAATCCGAAGCCCCTCAAGGATGCCAATGTCTGGAACTACACCAGATCATGAGAATATGACTCCGGCTTTTCCTCAGTCCGGACAATAGATAGCCGTCATGCCATAGGAGGTGTTTTTTATGAAAGCAGTACAGATAGGTGCGGGACTTGTCGGAAGCATCACAGCCGCAGACATGAGCAGGGATTTTGATGTGACCATTGCAGACCTTAACGAAAGCGCACTCGCAGCCGCCCGGCTGTGCGCCCCTGAGATGAAAGCCGCGGTCTGTTCATGCACAGATGAGGCAGCCCTAACAGAGGTCATAAAGGATGCAGACATCGTCACTGCAGGAGTCCCGGGAAAATTCGGCAGAAAAATGATGGAGACAGTGATCAGGGCAGGCAAAAACATCGCTGACATCTCATTCATGCCGGAGGACTTCGAGGAACTTGACAGTCTGGCAAAAGAATTCGGCGTTACGGCAGTTCCTGACATGGGAGTTGCGCCGGGAATGTCCAACTTCCTTGTCGGAAGGGGCGCAGCCCTGCTGGACGAAGTTGAGAACGCAGTAATTTACGTAGGGGGGATCCCCCACAGGCATGTACCTCCCTTCAATTACCAGATCACATGGTCCGCCGCAGATGTCATAGAAGAGTACACCCGTCCCGCAAGGTACGTAAAAGACTATAAGCCGGTCGTATGTGAGGCGATGGGGGAGCTTTATGAAAAGGAGTTCCCAAAAGTCGGAATTCTTGAGACATTTATCACCGACGGTCTCCGTTCCCTTGTAAAAAACGTCAGGGCCAGGAACATGGAAGAGCGTACGCTCAGATGGCCGGGACATGTGGAGCAGATGCGGCTGCTTCGCGGCATGGGCCTCTTCGATGAGGAAAAACGAACACTCGGGGGCGTTGAGGCCGTTCCGCGTGAAATTGCCTGCGACCTCCTCTTCCCCATGTGGAAGATGGAACCTGAAAAGGGGGACAGGGACCTCACAATAATGCAGGTAGAGGTATCGGGATATAAGGGAAATGACTTTGTGACGTACACATGGGACCT
>DAIRTK010000051.1:0-10398 GCA_036803945.1 Synergistaceae bacterium | reverse complement strand
TCAAACGCCTCGTTTTGTACCTGTTAGGACTTTACACAAAATCTAGGATAGTCCCCTTTGAAAATGGTTTTTCTGTCCTTAAGATCGCTTCGCAACCGCTTTCCGCGACCGTTCCTGTCGCAGCTTCGCGCGGCATTTTCATGCCGCACTTCGCCAATGAATTAAACATACGTCGAAGCGCAGGTCCGCAAGTGTTGCTAAGTTAGCGCTGTTATATATCCCAATTGCGCAATTGCTTAGAAGGCGTCCTTACCCTTGGCGGAGATAAACGCATCTATAGGATTAACGTTCTTCTCCTTGTGTGTCTGCCTCCATGTCTTGATCGGCATACCCCAGATCTTGATGAATCCTACCGATGCTGACTGGTCAAAAATATCGCCCGTCGAATATGTGGCAAGGGCTTTGCTGTAGACAGAACTCTCGGATTTCATGCCATTGACGATGCCGTTGCCCTTGTAGAACTTCATCCTCACAGTGCCGTTGACAGCCTTCTGCGTACTGTCCATAAAAGCCTGGACCGCTTCCATCAGAGGCGAGAACCAGTAACCCTCATATGCCATCTCCGCGAACCTGACCTCAAGCTCCTTTTTGGTCTTGAGTGTGTCCTTTGAAAGTGTTATGGTCTCCAGCTTTTTATGTGCTTCCATAAGAGCGAGTGCTCCCGGGCACTCATATACTTCGCGGCTCTTGAATCCGACCAGTCTGTCTTCGACCATGTCTATCCTTCCATAGCCTGCTTTCCCGGCGGTCTTGTTCATCAAGTCGATCAGTTCGATGCTTCCCATCTTCTGTCCGTTTATTGCTACAGGGACTCCGGCTTCAAAGGTGATCTCGACGGTTACCTCTTCATCAGGTGCCTCTTTCGGGTCGGCAGTCAGGGCATACGCGTCTTTGGGCGGCTCATTCCAGGGATCCTCAAGGATACCGCACTCGATCGAACGGCCCCAGAGGTTGTCGTCAAGGCTGTAAGGGCTCTGGCGCGTCGTGGGAACCGGTACGTTGTGGGCTTCTGCATAGTCCATTTCTTCTTCACGGGTAAAGCCCCAGTCACGTACGGGAGCAAGCACTTCAATTTCGGGGTTCAGCGCATTGCAGCATACTTCGATACGGACCTGGTCCTGACCTTTTCCTGTACAGCCGTGGGCAACTGCGACCGCTCCCTCTTTCTCTGCACACCATATGAGTGCCTGGGCTATCATCGGGCGGGAGAGAGCGGAGTTGAGTGGATATACTCCCTGATATACTGCGTTTGCCTTGAGTGAGGGCCAGACAAAGGTATCAATGAAAGCCTCGCGCAGATCAACTACGTAAGCTTTAACTGCTCCTGCAGCATAGGCCTTTGCCTTGATCTCGTCCAGATTGTCAGCCTGCTGGCCAACGTTCATTGTGAGAGTTATAACATCGTAACCTTGATCGTGGAGCCATGGTATAGCGACCGAGGTGTCAAGTCCTCCGCTGTACGCCAGTACTACCTTACCCTTTTTTTCTGCTGTCATCATCTTGATTTCCTCCTCATAATTTTTGCAATTTATTTTTTGAGCACCTGTCCGCTCAAATAGACAAAAAAACTCGTCCCTCTTCCGGTTAAGGAAGAGGGACGAGTATGCTTTACCCGCGGTGCCACCCTCGTTGGCGCTCAGCGCCCACTTGGTTAGTTTGTTGTCGGAAAACTGCCGGACCCCTACTTGATCTTGATGATCTTTCTTCGGGTTCTGCTCAGGGGTGCGGGAACTTCGATACTACCTGCGAAAAGTGCTTTCAGCCGATGGCACTTTATCTCTGTCGCCGAGCGATCGAATCCATGGCCCCGTCATCGCATTTGTTATGCGCAACAAGGTTGATTCGTCGGGTACGTCGTGCTCGTTCGACAGCGGTATAATGCAAAGCTCCAGCCTCCTTCATGAGTATTTTCAAAAACTGTGTGGTATTTTATCACTTATTGTCTAAATGTCAACTAAAACTGTAGTTTATTTTTAATTTGTTATCTAATTTTTGTTGATTTTAGTCTCTATGTAGGCTTCCAGACCGGCTTCCTTGCACTCCCTGTGTGCATCAAAATTTGTCATCTCCATGTGTACAGGGGTGACGGAAACATAATTGTTAGCCACAGCCCAGACATCTGTGCCGTCAGACATGTCATCCTCTATGTTGCCGCCGATCCAGTAAGCCTCGCCTCCCGAAGGGGTTTTGACAGTCCTGATCTTATCCACGTATCGGCGTACACCCTTCCTTGTTACGAGAACGCCCTTTATCTCAGAGAGAGGTATATTGGGAACGTTGACGTTGTAAAGGACTCCCTCCGGGATAGGTGCATCCTTTGTCCAATCAAGAAGTGCCATAAGTATCTCTGCGGCAGTTTCGTTGTGAAGTTCCTTATCTTTTGAACTCATTACGAGCGAGACGGCTACTGAGGGATAGCCGAAGATCACTCCTTCCATGGCTGCACATACTGTTCCCGAGTATGTAAGGTCGTCACCGAGGTTGGGTCCCTGGTTTATACCGGATATGACCATTTCCGGCTCAAAGCCCATAGCGTCTATTGCCATGATGACACAGTCAGTGGGAGTGCCGTCGCAGGCTTTGGCCTCAAAGTCACCCGACAGAAAGAGCCTGTTTACATTCCTGATATGGACAGGCCTGTCCATTGTCATGGCATGACCGCAGCCGCTTCTCTCCCTGTCGGGAGCAACAAGAAGAAGGTTGTGTCCGGCATCTGTAAGGCTTTTGGCCAGTGTCTGTATCCCGATCGAATAAACTCCGTCATCGTTTGTAAGCAGAATATTCATCTTTCCCACCTAAAGGATAATACTTAGTATCAGAGTCATGAGCGGACGCATCAGGAGCGGGATCACTCCAAGGACCATAAGGGCAACTATCACGAACATGCCGTATCTTTCGAGCGTGTAATAGATGTGCATGTGCCTGTAAGGAAGAAAGACGTAAAGGACCCTTGATCCGTCAAGCGGAGGGATCGGCAGCAGATTGAACGCGGCAAGGCCTACGTTCATATAGATCATTATCAGAATAAACTGCTGTGCCGCATATGTCTGGAAGAGTGCGGGAAAAATCTTAACAAGCTGTGCGCAGACAAAGGCTGTCAGAATGTTGCCGGCTGCTCCTGCAAGACTTACCAGGGCCATGTCCCTTCTGGGGTTCTTAAAATATCCCGGGTTGATGGGGACAGGTTTTGCCCACCCGAACCTGAAAAGAAGAAGGCAGAGCGCCCCGATCGGGTCAAGGTGATGGAGCGGGTTCAGGCTGAGCCTTCCGTCCATCTTGGCTGTGGGGTCCCCAAGTTTCATCGCAGCATATCCGTGACAAAACTCATGAAATGTTATAGCCCAAAGCACTGCAGGCAGACTAAGTAAAAGTTCTGCCAAACGTGCTGTCAAATTTCCGCCTCCAAAAAACACCGACGATCACATCCCTATCGATCTAAAAAATATCACAGCAAGTATTTTATCATGACCGGCAAAAAGCCCGGTCACATAAATTGCTCATATATTCAGACTTCCCAGGCCCAATATACTCCTACGGTTCCGCAGCCTACAGAGACTTCGGCTTCCTTACCCTCTGCGAGCCTGTTGCTGATGCTGTATGGCTCTCCATATTTGAGGATGACATCGTCAAGGGGCCACCGTACCCCTTTTATTGAGACTCCTTTGCTTTCGCAGGTGAATGATATAAGGGATATTGCACCGGGGGGCCTGATGAAATTTATCTTCAGGGTTTCAGGTCCTTTGAGGAAGATCATTCCTTCATTTTCATCAGCCATCCCAAAAGGCTTTATTTTTCCGCAGCAGTTCAGGAAAGAGACAACGGTAGACCAGAGATGGTCGAATCTCCCGGCAAATCCTCCTGTCAGAAAGAGGGCCTTTTCGCTCCCTTCATCTTTCTGGGAGAGAAGATGGAGAGCGATCTGAAAATCGGTAAGGTCCTTGTCACTGTCGAATTTTGAGACATCGACCCCGTTATCGGCAGCCCATTTCCAGGCCTCAGGGGATGCGCTGTCTCCGTCTCCGACCAGTCTGTCAGGCAGGATGCCGGCACTGAAACAGGCATCGACACCGCTGTCGACGGCCCAGAGCCGTTTGTGGAAATGGACTGACTTCATCCAGACCGGTGCCGGCTTTCTTCCGCCAAGCACCATCAGGGTAATGTCATTACAGCACTCTGTCTCTATGATCAGATCAGGCAGTACTATCGTTTTCAATAAAAACAACTCCCAAAATAAGAATGGCTCTCCGGCAATTATACATTAACAGGTAAAAGCATACCCAAAAATTGCTCCTGCCCGCAAATTGTTTGATAGAATATCACCGGTCGCAGGGAACCGATGACCGGAAGAGGCTTAAGGGGTCAGGGGATGCAAAGGGATCCGGTGAAGCTGATAATAGCCAGAGAGGTGTTTGGGATGAAAAATGGTGAAGCGCTTAAAAGGGCACTTTTTAAAAAGGCACTTACAGCGGGGCTTCTTGCAGGTGCCGGAACAGCACTATCCTTTGTCTCTATCCCTGCCGGGCCTGTAAGGTGTTTCCCGTTCCAGCACACGATAAATGTTGTGGCAGGAGTTATTTTGGGCCCGTTCTGGGCAGCCGGTGCGGCATTTACTGTCAGCCTGATAAGAAACATGATCGGGACGGGAAGCCTCTTTGCCTTTCCCGGAAGCATATTCGGAGCACTGATGGTGGGAATTGTTGCCCATTTCCTTCATGGCAGGAATAAAATCTTTTCGGCAGCGGCTGAGCCCCTGGGTACCGGAATTATCGGCGCGTGGGTCAGTGCAATGGTGGTGGCTCCTATCACAGGTGCATCGGCAAGCTTTGCCTTCTTTTTACTCTCCTTCATGGTAAGCAGCCTGCCGGGCGCTGCTATCGGCGCGGCTCTGCTGTACCTGCTTGAAAAGAGGTCTGCGCCGGGGATCTTTAAGGATATTAGGGCCTAGAAGATCTCTCCTTCTCAAGAAAAACATTTCCCAGTTCCCTGGCCTTGCTCTCCCATTCTTCCTTTGAACCAGAATTTTCAAGGACCCAGTCAGACATTGCTATTTTTATGTCTCTGGGCATCAGCCTGGCTTCGCGTCTTTTTATCTCGTTTTCGTCCCAGCCTCTGGATGCGTTGCGTTCAGTACGTTTTTCGACTGATGCGGAAGCGTAGACGACATAATCCATCCACTCCGGCCGGCCGCATTCAAAAAGCAGGGGTATCTCCACGACTATCCAGCCCTCTGCTTTACTCACTATATCCTCTATGGCAGCTATAGTCGCCGGGTGGAGGAGATCTGAAACAAAGAGGTATTCGTTCTCATCGGAAAAGATCTTGGCGGCTATCCGGGAAAAGACCGACCTTAATTCTCCTTCAAAGAAATCCTTTCCCCATCTTTCAGCTGCCTTCCTGCGGATATCCGGGAGTTCCCACATCTTGCGTGCGACCCTGTCGGCATCTACTACTGTCGCCCCCATCTCTTCCCACACCCTTGAAAGGGTGCTCTTACCAGCGCCAACGTCTCCTGTCAGTCCTACTGTCAGCAAAATAACCGCCTCCGGCCGTATCATCTTTTATCTCAGTTGAACTATTCGGGATCTCACCTATGAATCTTGATGTCCTGTTTCTCTGGACTCCTCCGAAGAGCAGTCTCGAAGAGGAGCCGCTCATGAAAAGGCGTTCCTTCGCCCTGGTCATTCCCACGTAGCAGAGCCTCCGTTCTTCCGACAGATCGCTCTCTCCCTCTACTGAACGTGCGCTGGGAAATATGCCCTCTTCCATACCCATAATAAATACGACGGGGAACTCAAGTCCCTTTGCCGCATGCAGTGTCAGAAGGTTTACCCTGTCCTCCGTGTCGTCATTCGTATCCTGATCAGTGAACAGAGGTATTTCTGTGAGGACCTGAACAATATCTCCGTCCTCCGGAACAAGCGACAGGATCTCAAGAACGTTCTCCAACCGTTCCTCCCAGTCTTCGGGATGGTTGGCCCTGAGATATTCTTCGTATCCCTGGGAGTAGAGCACAGTCCTCACTGCCTCATGGACATCAGTTGAGAGGCTCAGTATCTGAAGCATATTTTTCGCCATCTCCCTGATACCGTTTCCTGCCTTTCCCTTAAGGCCCCCGCCGGTCTTTTCGATCTCCTTCCAGACAGCACCGGCGTCGATACCGGCAGTTTTTTGGAGCTGTTCGGAGAGGATCTCAACGCTCTTCTTGCCGACACCCCTGACCGGAACATTTGCGACTCTTGCAAGGGAAATGCTGTCTCTGGGGTTGACGGCCAGACGGAGCATGGAAAGAACATCCTTGACTTCAAGCCTTTCATAGAATGCCAGCCCCCTTATGACCCGGTAGGGGACTCCCTTTTCAAGCAGGGCCTGCTCTATTCCGCGGCTAAGGGCGTTCATTCTGTACAGGACCGCTATCTCGCAATACCTGTACCCTTCGTCCCTGAGCTTCTCAATGTGATCGGCGATCCAGTCCGACTCATCCCGGTCTGTGCGCGATCTGTAAATGTGAATGGGTTTGCCCCCCGGAGCAGCAGTCCATAGGTCCTTGGGAGGCCTGTCGGAGTTCTTTTTTATAACTCCGTTGGCGCCTTCGAGGATCTTGGCTGTAGACCTGTAATTCTGATCCAGCACCACGATCTTTGCTCCTTTGAAATCATTGGCGAAGTTCATTATCATGCTCATGTCGGCCCCGCGCCACCCATATATCGACTGATCGGGATCACCGACGACCATTATCTTTCTTCCTGAATCGACAAGACAGCGCAAAAGCAGATACTGCGGCCTGTTGACATCCTGGTATTCGTCCACCAGTATCCAGTCCAGACGTGAACGTTCCCGTTGCCGTACCTCACTGTCGGTGGCAAGGATATGCAGAGGAAGCACCATCAGGTCGTCAAAGTCAAGCGCACCCTGTGAAAGGAGATGCTGCTGATATTTTTCATACAGGCTCTGCCATCTGGCCTGTATTGCCGGCTGTCTGGTCACGGGATTCGACTCTGTCTTGGCCCTTGAAATAAGCTCAATTGCACCCCCTGCGTCCATAATGCGGGGATCGACATCCAGCTGGTTCAATATTTTTTTTACGATGTTCCTGGTGTCTCCCCTGTCGAAGATAACAAAACTTTTGGGATATCCCAGGCTCGATAGGGCATCCGAATATCTGTGCAGAAATCGGAGACCATAGGCGTGGAAGGTCGATACTTCCATGCCGCGCAGATCCGATCCAAGGAGCATCTCCACCCTGGTCCTCATCTCTTTTGCCGCCCTGTTGGTAAAGGTAAGGGCAAGGATCCTCCATGGAGCGACCTTCCTGTCCCCTATCAGATAGGCTATCTTTGAAGTCAGGACCCTTGTCTTTCCGCTTCCGGCGCCTGCAAGTACGAGCTCATGTCCGTCGCAGTATATGACAGCCTCTTTTTGTTTTGGATTAAGCGGACCTGTGATTTTATCTGACATATTTCTGCTATCACCTTTAGTCTTCAGTTATGGTTTATAAAAAGAGGGGCCTTTCGGCCCCTCTATATTACAACTAATATCTCCTGCCATAAATATCAATTACCGATATATGGCAGGATCTGCAATGCAGTCAGCCTTGTTTTACCGAGGCTCAAGAAGGCCGTATCCGCCTTCCTCTCTCCGATAGACGACGTTGATGCTTCCCGTTGAGTCGTTCTTGAATATAAAGAAGCTGTGTCCGAGAAGATCCATCTGCATCGTAGCCTCGATTGGAGTCATGACTTCTACGTTGAACTTCTTTGTCTTGACTATCTCACGCACAGCCTCTTCCTTTTCGGAGTAGGCCGGCATAAGGTCAGGATCGATTTCGAACGAGAAATCCTGTACCTTCATCCTTGCTTTGTCTGTAAGATATCCCTTGTGTCTCTTGACCTGGCGCTCAATATTTTTAAGCGCTTTGTCAAAGGCTTTCCTGAGGTCAGGCGCATAATCCTCGCCCCTCATTACCACCCCGTTCACGTTGGAGGTAATCTCGACGACATTCATCCCGCGCTTGAAGTTCAACGCAACCTGCGTGTCAATGATCCTGTCAAAGAATTTTTCGATCTTTCCGACTTTTTTCTCCATATATTCTTTGACCTCTGCCGGCAGTTCCACATTGCGCGTAAGAAAACGTACCTCCATAGCAACTCCTCCATTCGTACTGATGTGGATAAACTAATTGCTGTTGGGTTTATTGTATCACCATATCCTGCTGCCCTCAAACTCCTAAATTATGTATATTTACCTATTCGGAATATGGCTTGATTGACGCAAAAAAAGCCTAAGGTATAATCTCAAATACGCAGGACAACGAAAGAGGGGGAAAAGCCGTGAAAATGTCAAAAAGGATACTCGAAATACAGCCGTCGGCTACTTTGAGCATTTCAGCCAAGGCAAAGAACATGAAAGCAGAGGGCAAACCCGTAATATCATTCAGCCTCGGAGAACCTGATTTCAATTCTCCCGAATGTGCCTCCAAGGCAGCAATTGACGCGATCAATCGCGGTGAATCGCACTATACCCTTAATTCCGGGATACCGGAACTTCGCAAAGAAGTCAGCAATTACTACAAGAGGCGTTTCAACCTTGAATACGCACCTGATGAAGTGCTTATTGCTCCGGGGGCGAAGCCGCTTCTCTATCAGGCACTCCAGATGCTGGTAGACCCCGGGGATGAAGTCCTGCTTTTTTCTCCTGCATGGGTAAGCTATGTTGAACAGGTCCACCTGGCCGGAGGCAAAGATATAATCGTTGACACATTAAAGACAGACCTGATACCGACAAAAGAAGCAATTGAAGATGTGCTGAGCAGCAAGACGGTAGGGATGATAATCAACTCCCCCTCAAATCCGTCAGGCGCGATATATGACGAAGAGACACTTAAGATGATCGCAGACATTGCGAGGGAGAAGGATCTCTGGATAATCTTCGACGAGATATATGAGAGGCTAGTATACGGGCCGGCCAAACATGTAAACATACTCAATGTCGCCCCGGATCTGAGGGACAGGGTAATAATAATAAACGGCGCAAGCAAGGCATATGCAATGACCGGCTGGCGGATCGGCTACGCACTGGCCCCGAAGCCCCTGATCGCAAAGATGAACACACTTCAGACACACCTGACGTCAAACGCTTCATCGATAGCACAGTGGGCCGCCTGGGGAGCCGTAAAGGATGCGGACCCCGATGTCGAAAAAATGCGTCAGGCCTTCGAAGAACGCCGCGGCGTCATCCTTGGCCTGGTAAGGGATATGCCCTATGTCAAGGTCAGGGACCCCGAGGGTGCTTTCTATATCTTTATTGATGTAAGGGAAAGCCCCATTCCCGATGATATGGTATTCTGCGAAAAGCTGCTTGAGGAAAAATTTGTTGCCGCAGTGCCCGGTGCGGCATTCTTCGCTCCGGGATTTATAAGGTTCTCCTACGCATGCTCAATGGAAAATATTCGTGAGGGTATGGGGCGGTTGAAAGAGTTCCTCTCCTCCCTGTAGGAGGTGCAATTGGGGCATCTCGGAGCGCTAGCTTAGCAACATTTGCGGCCCCTCACTTCGACGTATTGATGGTACTTTAGCGAAGTGCGGCATGAAGATGCCGCGCGAAGCTGCGGCAAGGGCGGTCGCGGGAAGCGGTCGCAAAGCGATCGGTTAGGGGCAGGCGAGCGGTTGGCAAGCAATAGGCAAGCATTGGCAAGCGATCGTCAGGACAGAAAAACCATTTTCAAACATTTATTGTCGATGGTCAGGGAGCAGGGTATTCCTGCTCCCTTTCTTTGTTTTGATATATTTTTCTTAGCCCGTTTTGATCTTATCGTCTCCCCCGAAGGCCTCAGTCGGGGGTCCGGCGTCTTAGGAAGGCTGGCGGCTGGGTCGCCCGCCGGAGAATTTGGGACAAAACCGGTCGCGGACAATTCGCGAGGATCATCGCTGGTGAATTTGCTGAATAGACCATTCAGCGGTGAATTGGCCCCAAATCATAAATCTTGAATTCACCGCCTGACGGAGTCAGGCAAATTCTCTTCGATGCGAAGCGAGCAAATTCTCGGCAGCCCAGAGGCTGCAAATTCCCCGGCGGATGCTCTCTCCGACCGCCTTTACGACCGCTCGCCAATTGCTAGCCTATCGCTTGTCCGCCCCTACAACAGATTTGCCATCGATTTGCAATTGACTCCCAATCCCTTCCGCCGAAGGAACTCCCGGCAGATTCTACGACTGCTCAGCCACCGCTCAGCGACTGCTCAGCCATTGCTCCCCGCGGCACGTTCCCGCCGCAGTTACTGCCTCAGTGCTTCCATCGCCAGCCTTATATGCTCCTCCATCAATCTGACACACTTGGCTTCGTCATGTTCCTTCAGGGCTTCCATGAGCCTGATGTGCTCTTCGAGGCTTGGATTGTCTGCGA
>DAIRTK010000050.1:0-11157 GCA_036803945.1 Synergistaceae bacterium | reverse complement strand
CTACGCATGCCTCGCAACCTACACAAGCATCCTGATCAACTACTGCTTTAGCCATAGTAAGAAGTCCTCCTTAAATTATGTTTCAAAATTATTTTTGGGGAAATCAAAACCCCGCACCTGCGTATTCTATATTGAAAAGTAAAATGCATCAACCTTTTTTGTGAAATAAAGCGGTATTTTGTCTGTTGAAAATATTCAGAGCTCGATCCTATCCAGCCTTGGCATTATAAAATAGAGCAGCGCCATGCATATGAGGGTCTCTGGAACAACTGACGCGGCATTGTAAAGAAATGAGTAAAGCCATACGTTCATGCCTTCCGGCGCATATTCGGAAAAAAAGACCACTCCCGAGAGTACCGTTGCTGCAAGATTCATTATGGCTGCTGCCGCGACCCCGAGATATCTGTTTGACCTGAAAAATCCGGCTGCTCCCAGCATTGCATTGGCTATTGGGTAGTCAAGCATTGCCTGGAGAGGGTGTACAACGTACCCGCCAAGAAAAAGTCTGAGCATGCCTGCTGCAAAACCTGCAGCCAATCCTGCAGTCCCGCCCCTTCGGAGTGCAAAAATAAATATCGGGAGCATTCCAAGGCTTACTGATCCTCCCTGCGGCAGGGCAAAAAGTTTGACAAAGGAGAGTGCGATTGAAAGTGCTATACACAGAGAACCTTCAACAAGATTTTTTATTGGAACTTTCATTTATGCTACCTCCAGAGTGCTGTCATTATTCGTGACAGGATGACAGATGATAGATTTTTTCAGAGATCCTGTCAAACCTTATCCGGTTTTTATGTATCCTTGAACTCTGACAATAATTTAATTTTTGTGAACTGATCGGCATTTTGATGTCAGAAAATCCCTGGCTGATTTTTGTATTTTATTTTCTGATCCTTGTCCGGGACCTCTTTTTGCCAATTATATAGTATGCCGGTGAGATATCGATAATTTATGTCTGTGAACGAGCCAGAGTAGACAGATTAGTTGTTAAGGTAGTAGAATTACTTAGACAGGTAAAAAACCTGTACCCATTTCCATTGCTGCATTAACCTTTATGCCAAGCCGCTTTTTATGGTTATGATTTCGAAAGACGGAGGTGGTCAACTTACAATTTAGCTCTTCGCTATTTTATCTGCTTTTTCCGGTTTTTAACTTTTTTATAATGATCGAAAGGGGAGTTTTTTTGACATGGAGCCACGTAAACCATCATTAGCACTGGCCGTTCTTATTTTTCTTGCGGTTGCTGTCCTGATCATATTCAGCGTCATGGTATGGGAAGTTGACATCCATATATCTCTTATCCTTGGTGCCATCCTTGCAGGTATTTTTGGGGTATTCTACCTTAAGTATGACTACGGCACCATTGAAAAGGGCATAGTCGACGGAATAATGACAGGCATGCAGGCATGCCTCATCCTCTACACAGTTGGTCCTCTCATCGGAACATGGATCGCAAGCGGTGTAGTCCCGACGATGATCTACTACGGACTCTCGATACTCAGTCCCTCAATATTCCTTTTTGCGACCCTGATAATCTGTTCAGTCGTTTCCCTCTCGACCGGAACTTCCTGGGGTACGTCGGGAACAGTCGGTATCGCTCTTATGGGAATAGCACTCGGGCTTGGAATACCGGCCCCTCTCACGGCAGGCGTCATAATTTCAGGAGCCTACTTCGGCGACAAAATGTCACCGCTCTCTGATACCACCAACCTGGCTCCCGCAGTTGCCGGGACTGACCTTTTCCAGCACATAAGGGCAATGACATGGACCACAGGTCCGACCTATGTCATAGTTGCAGCGATCACAATAATCATAGGATTCAAATATGGCGGTGGCAATCTCGATCTTGCCAAGATAGAAGCCCTTAAGGCCATGATGCTTGCCGAGTTCTGGATCAGCCCGATAGCGCTCCTTGCTCCGGCCGTTGTAATAGGTCTTTCTGCTGCGCGCAAGCCGGCCCTTCCCAGCCTTTACGCAGGTATCCTTGTTGCCGTAGTCTTTGCGGTAGTACAGGGGGTCGGCGTAGGCGATATCCTAAATATCATGCAGTACGGCTACGCACCATCCATCTCTGCGGAAATAGCGGGAGCCTCTGAAGACGCGGCTGCACTGGCCAAAGTCCTTGCAGACAACGGGTTGACCATAGCACCTGAAATCGCAACTGAAGCTGCAAATGACATTGTTAAGCTTATGGAACGCGGCGGTCTGCAGTCGATGAACTGGACTATTTCCCTGATCCTCTGCGCATTTACCTTTGGTTCCGTCATGGAAGTGTGCGGATTCCTCAAGGTAATGCTCGAAGCGATAATGAAGCCGATCAGGACAGTCGGCGGAATGGTCACAGCGACCATACTCTCCTGCCTTGTCTGCGACATCTTCCTTGGCGACCAGTACCTGTCGATAGCAATGCCCGGACGTATGTTCAAGCTGGCATTTGACGAAAAGGGTCTTCACCCGAGGATGCTCTCTCGCTCATTGGAAGACGCGGGTACTCTGCTCTCGGTCCTTATTCCCTGGAACACATGCGGAGCCTACCACACCACAGTTCTTGGCGTTCCCACGCTTCAGTATGCGCCATACGCCTTCCTGAACTACCTTAACCCCCTTGTTGCAATAGCCCTTACCTACATGGGTATAGGCATCTTCTGGAGGGGCAAGGACGGGGAACCTGTAAAGGGCGGTAAGACGCGTCCTGCGGAACTAGCATAGCAAGAGCTGTTAAAAAATTGCAGGGAAAACTGCCGGAACTTGAAAATCTCCTGGTTTCAAGATCAGGGAGGACCACCAGCAACTATAAGACTGCTGCCTTTGTGGCAATAGGAGTCTATCTTATAGGAGGCACTCTCTGGAGATACTTTTCTCTTGGAATTACAGACAAGGCTTTGCCCAACATTATACTGGGGTTCGCGAGTTTCTTTGCGCTTAATTACCGGAAGCTTGTCTATGTGTCCCCGATAGGGATGGTCAAGGAGACTCACACCTGGATCACTCACCACAGAGAGGTGATGAAATGGGAAGAGTTGAAATTCATCACTCTGATGCACAAAAAGGGCGAGACGATGGTATTTCTGGAAAGGGACCTGTTGGGGTGGAAAGTTCTTTTTGAAAGAGATCAGGTGGATGATCTCAAGAAAATTTTTAAACGTTATATTCCGGATATTGAGATCAACGAGATAGACCGGTAGTTTCAAACACAAAGGGAGCCCCCTGAAAACTCAGGTTTCGGGGGGCTCCCTTTATAAAATTGTCCCGTAAAAATACTTTTATTGTCTGAACTGTTTTTTTACCGCTTCTGCGACATTTCTTCCAAGCAGTCTGCACTGATCAAGGTCTTCTTCCGTCGGGCAGGATTTTACTTCCACCGAGGGCTGTACCAGCGTCCAGTCACCACCCTGTTCGGCGAAGAGCTGAAGCTCCGCGAGGGCACCCTTGCTCCAGCTGTAGGAGCCGCAGATTCCAAGGACTCGGTTCTTCATCATCTTGTTTGAAAGTGACCTGCACAGAGTTGCCATGGGAGGATAAAGCTCTGTATTGTATGTGCAGCTTCCGAGCACCAGTCCCTTATATCTCCATATGTCCGCCACCATGAATGATAGATTGTCCCTGGAGACGTCGTGTACGAAGACATCCTTGATGCCCGCTTCTGATATCGAACGGGCGATGGCATCTGTCATAAACTTTGTATTGCCGTACATCGAACCATATACGACAACGACGCCTTCGTCAGTCTCATGCCTACTCCACTTGTCATAAAGGTCGACAATGTGCTCGGGTTTAGTCCTGTGAATGGGTCCGTGGGCAGGGCATATGATCTTTGGCTGAAGCGCTCTTACCTTGGCTATGGCCTTTTGAGTAGGTGCCGCGTACCGTCCGACAATATTGGCGAAATATCTAAGTATCTCATACTCGTAATGTACCATGTCCAGCTCATCGTCGAATATGCCTCCTTCAAGAGCGCTGAAGCCTCCGAAGGCATCTGTCGAAAAGAGCACTTTTTCTGTAGTGTCGTAGGTCACCATACTCTCGGGCCAGTGCACCATAGGTATCATTGCAAAGGTCACCTTATGATGCCCGAGGTCAAGAATGTCGCCCTCTTTGACCTCAATGATGTTCTCACTTATCCTGTAGAAGGCGTCGATCATCTCAACGGTCTTTTTGTTCCCCACTATCTTCATCTCAGGGTATAAATGGCGAAGCATTCTTATGGAACCTGAGTGGTCCGGCTCCATGTGGTTGACTATCAGGTAGTCTATGCCTCTTCCCTCGGGGAGGACAGAGGTGAGCCTTTCGATATAGTCTGACAGATTTCCGCTTTTGATAGTGTCTATGATCGCGGTCTTTTCGTCATTTATAAGATATGCGTTGTATGAAACGCCTTTCGGCAAGGTCCATAGCCCTTCAAAGAGATCGGTTTCTCTGTCATTCCCGCCTATCCAGTAGATGTCTTCTGTTATTTTGATAGCTTTCTGCAAAGTAATACCCGCCTTTCATTATCGATTATGTTTGTCCTTGAGATAATACTACAGCAATATCTATGATAGGGTAAGAGAGAAAAAACAAACTGAAAAATTATGCGAAGTGGCGAACGGATAATTTTCACACAAGAAAGATTATTCTGATATTTTATTTGCCGTAAATTTTTATCAAGGCTATACCAAATTTTTGTTGACGAAAAGAAGGTGAAACAGTTCACTTGGGAACTGCCTTCAAAGTAATTTGATGATATATGTAAAAAAGAGTTTTAAATGCAAAGATGTGCGACTTTGATCAATATGTCTGAAATGACCTGTCAAATGTTGCAATTTTATCAAACCTGGCTGATAATAGTACGGTGTGATTTTTTGCGACCCAATTAAGTGTGCAGGTGGCCAGACCAAAAAACGGTCACAAGATGTTTCATAAGGAGGCGGAGTAAGTGTTTGACCCAAAACAGCTCCAGGAAGTGGAAGAAGGAAGCAAGTGCTACGAAGGATCAGTAGCTAAGACATTGGCGAAAAACCCTGAAAGGAAGGAGAACTTCACGACAGGCGGAGGTATCCCACTCAAGAGGACATATACCCCCCAGGATCTTGAAGGCCTTGATTATTCAAAGGATCTTGGTTTTCCCGGACAGTATCCTTATACAAGGGGAGTTCAGCCTACAATGTACCGCGGCCGTTTCTGGACGATGCGCCAGTATGCCGGTTTTGCAACAGCAGAAGATTCCAACAGACGTTACCGTTATCTTCTGGGGCAGGGAACTACGGGCCTTTCAGTAGCCTTTGACCTCCCCACCCAGATCGGTTACGACTCTGACGACCCCATGGCAGTCGGAGAGTGCGGGAAAGTCGGAGTTGCGATAGACAGCCTTGCAGATGCGGAAATCCTCTTTGACCAGATCCCGCTTGATAAAGTCTCAACATCAATGACGATCAACGCCCCTGCGTCGGTCCTTCTCTCAATGTATATAGCAGTTGCCGAGAAGCAGGGTGTGCCGATGAGTGAGCTTTCAGGCACCATTCAGAACGACATCCTCAAGGAGTACATCGCCAGGGGAACATACATATTTCCCCCCAAGCCCTCGATGCGCCTGATCACGGATATTTTTGAATTCTGCAGCAACAACATACCCAAGTGGAACACCATCTCGATTTCCGGCTACCACATCAGGGAAGCCGGATCAACAGCGGTACAGGAAGTGGCATTCACCCTTGCTGACGGTATCGCTTACATAGAAGCTGCCATAAAATCAGGACAGGATCCGAACGTATTCGGCAAACGCCTCTCCTTCTTCTTCAATTCCCACAATGATTTCATTGAAGAGGTAGCCAAGTTCCGCGCGGCACGCAAGATATGGGCGAAGATAATGAAAGAACGTTTCGGCGTAACGGACAAGAGCGCCCAGATGCTTCGCTTCCATACTCAGACAGCCGGATGTACCCTTACCGCACAGCAGGCAGAGAACAACATCGTCCGCGTAGGTATCCAGACGATGGCGGCAGTTTGCGGAGGGACCCAGTCACTCCATACCAACAGCCTTGACGAAGCCCTTGCTCTGCCGACGGACAAGTCGGTCCGTATTGCTCTGCGTACGCAGCAGATAGTCGCTTACGAATCCGGAATAACCAACTCAGTCGATCCACTTGCAGGAAGCTACGCTGTAGAAGCACTTACAAAACAGATCGAGGAGCAGGCCTGGGAATACATAAACAAGATAGACGAAATGGGCGGAATGATGACTGCGATCGAAAAGGGCTACCCGCAGAAGAATATCCAGGATGCCGCTTACCAGTACCAGAAGTCGATCGAGTCCGGAGACCGCATCATCGTGGGAGTCAACAAATTCCAGGTCGAAGAAGACATGTCTGAGCGTAAACTCCTTAAAGTCGACGCCAGTGTCGGAGTAAACCAGATAAAGAAACTCCGCGCAATGAAGGAAAACCGTGACAACGTGAAGGTCAAGGACTGCCTTGAAGCCGTTCGCAAGGGAGCTCAGGGAGAAGATAACCTCATGCCCCTTATTCTTGATGCAGTACGTCATTATGCAACAGAAGGCGAGATCTGCGGAGTTCTTCGCGAAGTGTTTGGCGAGTACAAGGAAAACGTGGTTCTTTAGGTTTCCTGAAGAGCTGAGAAGGAGGAAAAAAAGATGGACCGTAAAATTCGCGTAGTTGTTGCGAAACCTGGACTCGATGGCCATGACCGCGGAGCCAAGGTCGTTGCCAGAGCTTTCAGAGACGCAGGCATGGAAGTAATATATACAGGACTTCGTCAGACACCGGAGCAGATAGTTGCCACCGCGATCCAGGAAGATGCCGATGCAATAGGGATAAGCATTCTTTCAGGGGCTCATGAGTATTGTTTCAAGGCGATCATAGATCTCCTCAAGGAAAAGAATGCAAGCGACATAATAGTCTTTGGCGGCGGAGTTATCCCCGAAACAGACTATCCTACGCTGTTGGGATTCGGAGCCGGAGCGATATTCGGACCCGGCACCCCGACTACGGAAACAATTGCCTGGCTTGAAAAGGCAGTCGCGGAAAAAAGAGCAAAAGAGGCGTAGAAAATGAAACCGACAGTAATCGACCATATCGGAATAGCGGTAAAAAGCATTGAAGAATCGCTGAAACTTTGGGAGGCCACACTTGGAATTAAATGCCACGGTATCGAAGAAGTTGAGGAGCAGAAAGTAAAAACAGCGTTTCTGCCCCTAAAGGATACTGAAGTAGAACTTCTTGAAGCCACAAGCCCTGAGAGCCCTGTTGCAAAGTTTATTGAAGCAAAAGGCGAAGGCATCCATCACATGGCAATAAGGGTCGACAACCTTGAGGCTACTTTGGCGGAACTAAAGGAAAAAGGTATCCGCCTTATCGACGAAAAACCACGCATGGGAGCAGGCGGCGCAAAAATTGCGTTCATCCATCCGAAAGCGACCGGAGGCATCCTGCTCGAACTGAGCGAACGCTAATATTGGGTTAAGAAGGACCCCCGTGCTGTATACACAGCACGGGAGTCTTTGCTAAAAAGTACCGAAAGTTACAGAACATCAAGGAGGTTAGTAGTAATGGCGGACAAGACGATTGACGAACTGTGCGCGAGTCTCGTTGAAAAGCGGGAAAAGGCCGTACAGGGCGGTGGAGCAAAAGCCATTGCCAAACAGCACGAGAAGGGCAAGATGACCGCACGTGAGCGGATCGACGCAATTCTCGACCCCGGAAGCTTCGTAGAGATCGATGAGTTTGTTGAGCATCGCTGCGTAAACTTCGGACTTCAGGAGACAGTTTTCCTTGGAGACGGAGTAGTCACCGGGTACGGAACCATCGACGGGCGTATCGTGTATGTATTCAGCCAGGACTTCACAGTAATGGGCGGTTCACTTGGCGAAATGCATGCAAAGAAGATCTGTAAAGTACTTGATCTTGCCCTTACCAACGGAGCTCCCTGCATCGGCATCAACGATTCAGGCGGAGCACGCATCCAGGAAGCTGTCGACGCACTTTCAGGATACGGGAACATTTTCTTCAAAAACGTAAAGGCCAGCGGAGTTATCCCTCAGTTCTCGATAATAGCCGGTCCTTGCGCAGGCGGAGCTGTTTACAGCCCTGCACTCACTGACTTCGTCTTCATGGTCGACAAGGTCGGTATTATGCACATAACAGGTCCTCAGGTAATTAAGGCAGTAACAGGTGAGGATGTAACATCGGAGCAGATAGGCGGTGCAAGAGCTCATAACGCAACATCCGGATGCGCCCACTTCTTCGCGAAAGATGAGGCCGAATGCTACGCACAGGCGAGAAAAGTGCTAAGCTACCTGCCCAGCAATAACATGGAAGAACCTCCTTTCATTGAAACAGGCGATGATCCTGCAAGAATGGATCCCGCACTCCGCGAGATGGTCCCGACAAACCCCAACAAGGGCTACGACGTCAGGGATGTCATCAAAAAAGTCGTTGACAACGGAGATTTCTGTGAAGTTCAGGAAATGTACGCCCGCAACATCGTAACAGGTTTTGCAAGGGTAGGCGGAAGATCTATAGGTATAATTGCAAACCAGGCTAAGTTTATGGCAGGATGCCTTGACATCGATGCTTCCGACAAGGCAAGCCGCCATATCCGTATATGCGATGCTTTCAACATTCCTATCGTCACCTTCGAAGACGTCCCCGGATATCTCCCCGGACTCAACCAGGAAATGGGCGGCATCATACGCCACGGAGCGAAGCTGCTTTACGCTTACAGCGAAGCCACTGCCCCGAAGATAACAATAGTCCTTCGCAAGGCTTACGGCGGATCATACCTCGGTATGTGCAGCAAAGACCTCGGAGCAGACGTCATGCTTGCATGGCCGCAGGCTCAGATAGCGGTCATGGGAGCAGAGGGTGCGGCGAACATAATATTCCGTAAGGATATCGAAGCTGCTGAGGATAAGGAAGCAATGAGAGCACAGAAGATAGACGAGTACAAAGAGGCCTTTGCTAATCCCTACTGCGCAGCAGCACGCGGTTTCGTGGACAGGGTCATTCTTCCGGAAGAGACGCGTCCGGCACTCTATCAGGCTTTGGTAATGACAGAGTCCAAGTGCGAACTTCGTCCGAAACGCAAGCACGGCATCCTGCCCAACTAAGGGGGCGTATTGAATGACTGAAAGTGCAATAGCTTCCCATTTCACAGGTGTCGGCGGCGGTCTCGTAATGTCTTTGATAGCCTTCAGCATCGTCTTCATCGTCATTATGGGACTCATGTTCATAATGATGGGGATGAAGCATGTTTGTAAAGCGATCGACGGATGCAAGAAGGCTCCTGCCCCAACTCCTGCTGCCCCGTCAGCCCCTGCAGGTCCTGCAGCAAAAGCCGTTGCTGTTCCTGCAGCTGAGGATGACGGAGAGCTTCTGGCCGTAATTTCAGCCGCTATAGCAGCTATGTGCGGAAGCGCGGCGAGAGTGGTTTCTTTTGCTCCTGTGAAGGCGCCTGCGGGATCAAGCTGGAAATTTGTCGGCAGGATCCAGAACGCAGAAGGTTTTCAGGACTAACAAATAACTTTTACAAAATATTGAGGAGGTTTTTCTCTGATGGCACGCAAGTACAGAGTTACAGTAAATGGTAAGGCATACGACGTAGATGTTGAAGAGATGGGAGCAGGAGCACCGGCAGCAGCCCCCGCACCCGCAGCAGCCCCCGCACCCGCACCAGCTCCCGCACCGGCAGCAGCTCCCGCACCTGTGGCAGCACCCGCTCCGGCCGCAGCACCCGCTCCTGCAGCAGGCGGAGCAGGAGCTATCGAAGCTCCGATGCCCGGAAAAGTCCTTAAGGTCCTCGTCTCACAGGGAGCTCCTGTCACAGCAGGCCAGCTCGTACTCATCCTCGAAGCAATGAAGATGGAAAACGAGATCTTTGCTCCTGCTGCAGGGACAGTCACTCAGGTTGGCTGTAAGGAAGGAGATTCTGTCAATACTGGCGATACTCTCCTCGTAATCGGTTAGTCTGCTTTTGCAGCACTTTCCAGGGAGGGAAATTAAATGGATCTTTATTTGACCGCGTTGAGAGGCGTTGTTGAGCAGTCGGGGTTCGTAGCCCTTAACATACCGACACTTGTTATGCTTATAGTGTCGTTTGTACTGCTCTATCTCGCTATCGCGAAGGGTTTTGAGCCCCTTCTGCTTATGCCGATCGCTTTCGGATGCATGCTTGTCAACCTGCCGCTTTCCGGCATAGTTGATCCGGGCGGATTCCTCTATTTTGTAAAGTTCGGCATAGACCATGAGCTCTACCCGGTAATAATTTTCATGGGTATAGGTGCTCTGACAGACTTTGGTCCGCTTCTTGCAAACCCGATAACGTTCCTGCTTGGGGCAGCTGCTCAGATAGGAGTTTTCTTTGCAGTCATCGGAGCCATGTTTATGGGCTTTACGATCCAGGAAGCTGCAGGAATCGGAATAATCGGCGGAGCAGACGGCCCGACGGCAATATATCTCTGCGCAAAACTTGCCAGGAATATACTGCCTGCGGTCGCAGTAGCGGCATACAGCTATATGTCTCTTGTGCCGCTCATTCAGCCGCCTGTTATCAAACTTCTTACAACAAAGAAGGACCGTGCGATAAAGATGGAGCAGCTCCGTCCTGTAACCAAGACAGAGCGTATTCTTTTCCCGATAGTTTCGACCATCTCCTGCGGACTTGTACTTCCCGCTTCGGTCCCGCTTGTCGGAATGCTCATGTTCGGAAACCTTCTCCGCGAATGCGGATGCACAGAGCGTCTTTCGCTTGCAGCGCAGAACGAGGTTCTCAATGCTACGACGATATTCCTCGGAATATCTGTCGGGGCAACGATGAGTGCTGAATCATTCCTCACTATGGCGACTATCAAAATAATTGCACTTGGACTTGTAGCGTTCATCTTCAGCACCGCGGGCGGAGTCATGTTCGGCCAGATCATGAAAGTGGTCTCCGGCGGAAAGATCAATCCGATCATTGGCGCAGCAGGAGTTTCTGCAGTCCCTATGGCGGCAAGAGTCTGCCAGAAGGTGGTTTCCAAGGAATTCCCGGGAAGCTATATCCTGATGCATGCAATGGGTCCCAACGTTGCAGGAGTTATCGGTACCGCAGTTGCGGCGGGAGCTATGCTTACCCTTCTTACGAAGTAGGCTGAGCGCCGGCAATAAGCAACGCTAACTTCACAACATT
>DAIRTK010000049.1:7056-11549 GCA_036803945.1 Synergistaceae bacterium | reverse complement strand
AGGAGGAATCATCAATGAAAGTTCAGGAAAAAATAATGGATGCCATCAATACCAAGGTATCACCGGCGCTTCAGAGTCATGGCGGAGATGTCTCTTTCATAAGTTTTGATGAAGAGAGCGGAACACTTTATGTTGAGCTGATAGGCTCCTGCGGCACATGTCCATACGCTCAGGAGACGCTGCGCATGACAGTAGAAGCTGCCATCAAACAGGTCGTGCCCGAAGTCAAGTCTGTGGTACGGGCATAAACCATAAAGGAATGACTGCTACGGAACATCCGGAAGAAAAAATGACAGAAAACAGCCTGACTCCGCTTACTTCACACGAAGAATCAATAGTAAAGCTCCTTGCGGGGCACGAAGAGATACTGAGAATGGTGGAGCAGGCCTATCCCGTCAAAATATTTGCGAGAGGATCGAGCCTTCTGATCAAGGGTGAGGACGAAAATCTGATCAAAAGGCTTGAGGATCTGCTGACTCAATTTGCCGAACTGGCCCTTAACGGACAGAAGCTCAGCGGAGCGGAGATCCGCTACGGTCTCAATCAGATAGGGATCGGAGAGAGGGTAGACCTGAAGTCGCTATATGACGAGGTCGTGTGCGTAAGCAACAGAGGCAAGCCTATCCGTCCGTATACTAACGGTCAGAAGGACTATACACGGGCTATCAGGGAGAATGACGTTACATTTGCTATAGGGCCCGCAGGTACCGGAAAGACTTATCTCGCAGTTGCCCAGGCAGTGGCTTTCCTGAAGTCGGCCAGAGTAAGCAGGATCGTCCTTGTGAGGCCTGTTGTCGAGGCAGGCGAGAGGCTCGGTTATCTTCCGGGCGATCTTATGGACAAGGTGGAGCCATACCTAAGACCACTCTATGACGCATTCTATGACCTTTTGCCAACTGAAAAGTTCAACAGATATTTTGAAAAGGGGATCATTGAGCTTGCACCGCTGGCATATATGAGAGGGAGAACGCTCAACGACTGTTTCATTATCCTTGATGAAGCGCAGAATACCACTCCCGAGCAGATGAAGATGTTCCTTACCAGGCTTGGATTTGGTTCCAAGGCGGTCGTAACAGGGGATATCACACAGGTGGATCTCCCTGCCAACAAGGAATCAGGGCTTAAACTGGTACAGAATATACTGAAAGATATACCGGGCGTTGCTTTCGTGAGGCTCACCAATCATGACGTTGTGCGGCACGAGATAGTACAGCGGATAGTGAGGGCGTACGAAGATTATGAACAACGGAGAAAAGCGCCAGACATCAATTAAAAAGCTTATAAACCAACTAAAGGCCAACCTGGAACTTAAGGCTTCAAACAAGCAGTACATCGCATTCAGGGTGATACTGCTTGCAGTTGCTTCAGTTCTGGTTGCAGGCAACTGGTTTGCCTTTGACAGGCTTGAAAATTACCGTATCGGCTATCCTTCAGCAAAAACATATTTTGCACTGACATCATCAAGATTCGAAGACAGGGCAGCCACACTCGAGCTTCGGCAGAGAGCTGCCTCGCGCATAATTGACGTCATGGTCCGTGACGAAAAGATAGCTTCTGAAGTCACAAAAAAGCTTGAGCTTCTCAATTCCGGTGATTACACAAAGGTTCTTGAAAATCCCCTCCTGGAACTTTTTTCGGGGCTTCCAAAACTCACACAGAGCAATATTATAAAAACTGTGGTGGATGTTGCGGAACGCATAAGGAACAAGTCGCAGGACCGTGAAGAGCAGACGGCTTTCATATGGAAGGAACTCTCCTCCGTAAGGCTTAATCAGTCAGACAAGAATGTTGCATTCCAGATACTGGACAAAGTCCTCAATCCCTCGCTCAACAGTGATTCAGAGATGGCATCCAGGCTAAGGGAAGACGTTGCTGTCCAGATCCCTCCTGTTGTCAGGGAGATACGTCCGGGAGAGGTCCTCGTGCAAAAGGGGCAGGTCGTCACCCCGTCACTTGCCAAATTGCTGGGATCACAGGGCTATCCTGACTCAAGGTTTCCTTTCAAGCAACTGATATTTATCATGGGGGCCATAATACTTTGGAGTTTCTGGCCTGTATGGATCGAAAAGGGCCTCAAGGAAAAGCTCTCATTAAGGCAGTGGGTCTATATATCAGTAATACTTTCCACGGCATGGTCGCTTGAGCTTATGTTTGCGAGGACCGGAGGCTATTCAATGGCAGTTCTCGGTATGACAGGCTGGCTCTGCCTCACGATACCCGTTTCACTTTCCTATCACATTGTTCTAGGCGGAGGGATCATCAGTGTGATGATCGCGTTCGGAACAAATCCGGGGATCGTGGCGCTGGGATGTATCCTTGCGACCTTTTCTGCAGGCATAGGAAGGATACTGTTTATTGATCCTCCGAATCACAGGGTGACGATATGGAGAAATCTCTTTTTTCTCGGGTTATGTCTTGGGGCAGTTTCAATGGCCGTACATTGGGGACTTGGGTTATTCTACACATACCAGCTTCCGATGCTTTCAATAGTTTTCAGTCTTTTCTGGAGTACATTGGTAATAGCACTGCTGCCTATTTGGGAAAATCTTTTTGATGTTATCTCACCGCTCCGCCTGCTGGAACTCAGTCACCCGTCACAGCCGCTGCTTAAAAGACTTCAGATAGAAGCCCCGGGGACATATCATCACACACTTATGGTAGGAACTCTTGCCGAAGCTGCTGCCGACAGGCTTATGATGAACGGGCTCCTGGTAAAGGCGGGCGCATACTACCACGATATCGGAAAGCTGAAAAACCCTAGGTACTTCGTAGAAAATCAGATGGGAAAAGGGAACGTCCATGATGAACTTTCGCCTTCGCTTTCGGGACTGATTCTTATTTCTCATGTCCGTGACGGGCTTGAGATAGCCGAAGAGACAAAACTGCCTAAGGTTTTGCGGAGATTCATAGCCGAACATCACGGAACGACTGTGCAGAAGTATTTTTTTGAAAAGGCAAGAGCCCTTGATGAAAGCACTACAGAGGAACAGTTCAGATATCCCGGCCCCAGCCCCCAGTCACGTGAGACTGCGCTTGTAATGCTGGCCGACTCTGTTGAAGCTGCAGTAAAAGCGAAGAACAGGTCATTTGAAAACATAAGGGACCTGAGACTTCTTGTACAGAACGTAATAAAACAGAAGGTAGATTCAGGACAGTTGAGGGACGTAGATTTTACTGTCAGGGAGATGGCGGTAATAGAGTCCTCATTTATTGATATATTAAGGTCTACATATCACTCGAGAGAAGTCAAAGAGATCTCTGAATCAGTGAAACGGGCCCTTGAAAAGAAAGGACAGCAGAACAGCAGATGACCGTAGATCTTATGACCAGCGGCACAGAGCTTATAGAAGGAAAAACCGGAAGGGATCCTGAAGAATTCCTGAAAAGGATGGGAATGGTCTTTGAGGAGGCCCTTTTAAGTGAAAAGCTTTTTCCATCCGGATCACAGCGCGCAGAGATATCCGTTTCATTTATCGGAAGCGGTGAGATGAGGCAGCTCAATATGCAGCACAGGATGATCGACATGCCTACCGACATACTTTCTTTCCCTCTGTGGGAGGAGGATTCCGTCTTTGCCCCCCCGCCCGGCTGGGAATCTCTCCCCTTGGGGGATATCGTGATCTGTCCGGAGAAAGTGCTTGAAAATGCAGGCGAGAATGGCAAAAGCTTCGTTGAAGAGTTGGTGCTCGTGATGTCTCACGGCCTCCTTCACCTTATAGGATATGACCATTGTGACAGTGATTCTGAACGCAGGATGTGGATCAGGCAGGAAGGAATGACCGCAAGGTTTTTCGGGGAGGAAGGTGCAGAAAATGGAACGGAATGAAGATTTCGCGTTTGACGCGGCAGCTCTCCTGCAGCTGGCCAGAGAGGCTCTCTCCAGAGCATACGCCCCATATTCGTCTTTTCCTGTCGGTGCGGCGATACTCTTTGATAATGGGGAAGTAGTAAAGGGGTGCAACGTTGAGAACGGAAGTTACGGCCTTTCAATTTGTGCAGAAAGGAATGCTATGGTATCAGCCGTCGGATCGGGCCATCTCAAGCCTGTCGCAATAGCTGTTGTAAGTCAAAGCGGAGAGCTCTGTCCTCCATGTGGGGCATGCCGACAATTCCTGTCAGAGTTTAACGGAGAGATGTATGTCGTGATGGAAGATAAGGGAGATCCAGTAGTCTACAGGCTGAGCGAACTGCTTCCGATGCAGTTCACTCTGTCCGGAAAGGAGGATGCGGGCTATGACCAATGAGAGAGATGAGAAAGAAGCTTACAGGTGCGGTTTTGTCGCACTCGTGGGACGTCCGAACGTAGGGAAGTCATCTATCATAAATACACTTCTGAAGGAGAAGGTCGCAGCCGTATCATCAAAGCCTCAGACAACACGCAATGCCATCAGGTGCATATTGACCACAGAGAAGGAACAGATAATATTCGTTGATACGCCCGGGATACATAAGCCTAAGCACATCCTTGGCGACTTTATGGTCGGCGAGGCTGC
>DAIRTK010000049.1:0-6956 GCA_036803945.1 Synergistaceae bacterium | reverse complement strand
ACCAACATGGATGTCCTCATAGAGACACTGAGCGGAATGCTGCCAATGCAGCCTCCCATATATCCTGCCGATATGCTGATGGATACCACCGAACGTTTTCTTGCCGCAGAAGTCATAAGGGAAAAGGTCCTGAATTTTACGGATCAGGAGGTTCCGCATGGGACAGCGGTAGTGATAGAGGAGTTCAAAAACCCTGAAGAGTACCCGGAACTTAAGACCTGTGAGATAAGGGCAACAATAATAGTTGACCGTGAAGGCCAAAAGGGGATCATAATCGGAAAGGGCGGAGCAAAACTTAAGATGATAGGTATGGCCGCCAGAAAAGATCTTGAAGAGAAGTTCGGATATCCCATATATCTCCAGCTCTGGGTAAAGGTCAAGCCGGGGTGGAGAAAATCCCAGGAAGAGCTCAGAAGGCTGGGGTACACTTTTTGATCTCAGCTGCAGAGAGCGATAGGCTGCCTCAGGGCACCTATTCGCAAGCGGGCACGGTTTTGCAGAGAAGGGATTCCTCAGGCGAGGGACAATCCCTTCTGCTCTTTTTGAGGAATATGGGACCGTTGTGGGTAAGCGCGCCTGCATCAAAGACAAAATGCAGGTTCGGTGGGGCGACCGAGCCCCTCGTATGGGCCGAATTCAATCTCTATCAGAGTCCCACAAGGCTTTATTTGCAGAGCGCCGACGTGAAGGAGGATTTTATTTCTCTGAGGTCATCGGCAGAAAAGCTGAAGACTGCACTAAGGTTTTACAAGAGGCTCGCCAAAAGTCTGATGGTTGGGCATGAATGCAACAATACACTTACTCTTTTGTGGTCTTCTCTGGTATTGCTAAAAGAAAACTGCCCTGCTGATATAGTTGAATACAGGTTTACATGGAGGCTGCTCAGGGAGTCGGGGCTTGCGCCCTCTCTTCAGTACTGCGTTAAGTGCGGATGCAGGCTTGAGGATGGAGCGTCCTGGACAAAAGATGGGCTTGCATGCATTACGTGCAGCGGGGGAGCGTTGAGGGGGCCGGCCGCGGAAGACCTGCGGGAACTCAGGCTTGCTGCCCTTCTTGAGCATAATAAGTTTATCGTGTGGTCAGCCTCGCAGAAAAAATCGGCTTTATTCACAGATGAATTAAAAAAACTGGTTACTTTTTTCACGGATTTCGATTAGAATTCATCAAATATAGTTTTTGTGATATCTGAAGGGGGCAGCAGAGAGTGAATTTTCAGGAAATTATTATGCGTCTGGAAAGTTTCTGGGCATCACAGGGATGTGTGGTCCAGCAGCCTTATGATATAGAGGTTGGCGCAGGCACCATGAACCCGGCAACTACGCTCAGGGTGCTTGGTCCCGAACCATGGCGCGTAGCATATGTCGAGCCGTCAAGAAGACCCACCGACGGAAGGTACGGAGAAAATCCGAACAGGCTGCAGCATTACTATCAGTATCAGGTAATAATTCAGCCCGCTCCTGATAATATTCAGGAAATGTATCTGGAGAGTCTGAAGGTACTGGGGATAGATCCTGCCGAGCATGACATCAGGTTTGTAGAGGATGACTGGGAAAATCCCACGACCGGCGCCTGGGGGCTTGGCTGGGAGGTCTGGCTTGACGGCATGGAAGTGACTCAGTTCACATATTTCCAGCAGATGGGCTCGCTTGATATGGATGTCGTTCCTGCAGAACTGACATACGGGATCGAGAGGATCGCAATGTTCGTACAGAAGGTCGACAACGTCTATGATCTTGAATGGGTCGGAAGCATCAAATACGGAGATGTCCACCATAAGGGCGAAGTGGAGCATTCAACATACAACTTCGAAGTCGCGAGCACAGATATGCTCTTTCAGCTCTTCAATATGTACGAGGCCGAGTCGAGGAAGATCCTCGAAAGAGGACTTGTACTTCCTGCCTATGATTATGTGCTCAAATGTTCTCATGCGTTCAACCTTCTTGATGCTCGGAATGCTATAAGCGTAACGGAACGTACAGGCTATATAGGAAGGGTAAGGGCCATAGCCAGCGCCTGCTGCCAGGCATACCTTGCCCAGAGGGAAGAGATGGGACATCCTCTCATCGGAAAGTTTGACAAATATGAAAAAGCAGAAGGAGGCGCAAGATAATGTCTGCCAGAGACCTTCTTTTTGAAATAGGGACAGAAGAGATCCCTGCCCGCTTTATGCCCAAGGCGATGGCCGACCTTGCCTCTTATGCAGAGGAAGAACTGGCTGCCGCACACATAGACCATGCAGGGATAAAGGTCGAATGCACGCCCCGCAGGATCGTCCTCATGGTGAAAGACCTGGCATCCTCACAGAAAGACAGCGTTGAAGTATCCAAAGGTCCTCTTAAGGCACAGGCCTATGACACTGAGGGGAGACCTACCAAAGCTGCAGAAGGCTTTGCCAGAAGCAGGGGGGTCGATGTTTCCGACCTTAATGTCACTGAGATAAATGGCGCGGAATATGTCGTGGCTGAAAAAAGAGAGAAGGGACAAGATACTGACCTTGTTCTTCCCCACATACTCGACAGGATAATCAAGAGGCTTTCCTTCCAGAAGAGCATGTACTGGGCAGATCCGTCAGTGCGTTTTGCCAGGCCTGTCAGGTGGATCACCGTCCTCTTCGGTGAAGCGACTGTAGATGTCGGTTTCGGCACGGTCAAAAGCGGATCCTGTTCAAGAGGGCACAGGTTTATGGGTGCCTCGGAAGTACAGATATGCCGCCCGTCTGAATATAAGGGCCTGATGAAAGAAAATTATGTAATAACAGATCCTGAGGAGAGGAAACGCATGATCCTCGAGGGAATTTCGGAAATCGAAGCGGAACTTGGAGCCAAAGTAGACGTAGATCCTGAGCTTCTGGAAGAAAATGTACACCTGAACGAATATCCCGTAGTTTTCTACGGAAGCTTCGACAAAGATTTTCTGGATATACCGGAAGAGGTGCTTGTGCTTTCAATGGCCAAGAACCAGAGGTATTTCCCCGTCAGGGACAACACAGGAAAGCTCATGGCGAATTTTGTCGGTGTCAGCAACAACAGGGCAAGAGAGATGGGTGTTGTAAGGGAAGGCAATGAAAGGGTGCTGAGAGCAAGGCTCTACGACGCGGCCTTCTTCTGGAAGGAAGACCTGCAGAGATCCCTTGACGACCTTGCCGGGGAGCTTAAGTCAGTAACATACCAGGAACAGCTGGGGTCTGTTTATGACAAGGTCTGCAGGGTAAGTGACCTTGCGCTCTGGCTGACAGAAGAGCTTTCACTCGATGCTCACAGGACAGCCGTTGCAAGGGCTGCAGCTCTGGCAAAGGCCGATCTTGTCACCAGCATGGTCTATGAATTTGCAGATGTCCAGGGCGTAATGGGCCGGGAGTACGCAAGAAAGGCCGGTGAGCCTGAAGAGGTTGCGATCGCCCTTTACGAACAGTACCTGCCCAGATTCGCAGGAGACAGCATACCTTCCGGACCTGCCGGAGCGGTTATCGGGATAGCAGACCGTGCAGATACACTTGCAGCAATATACAAAATAGGCCTGGAGCCTACATCTTCACAGGATCCGTACGGACTCAGAAGGGCAGCCAGATGCATAAATGAAATAATCTGGGGGATGCCCATGGATATCGACATCGATAAGCTTGTGGAGAAAGCGGCCTCACAGCTTGGAATGGATGAAGGTACCATAGGCAGGATAAGAGCATTCTTCCGTCTCCGCATGCAGGTACAGCTCAGGGAAAAAGGTTTCAGCCATGAAGTTGTCGAACTGGTACTTCAGACAATTTCCAACAGGCCTCTTCAGGCTTTCAGGATGGCGGATGTCCTTGAAAAGAGAAGCGGAGAGGTCTGGTTTACAGAACTTATCACCGCGGCAGTAAGGGTCAAAAATATCCTCAATAAGGCGGGTTCTGTAACAGGCGACATCGACGCCGCAAAGTTTACGGAGCAGTCGGAAAAGGATCTTCATGAGAAACTGGGAATTCTCGAGGCTGACATCAGATCGTCGGTAGGATCCTATGACTGGGAAAGGCTTGCTTCTGTCCTTGCAGAGCTTGCCCCTGTCATAGCGAAGTTTTTCAATGACGTTATGGTAATGGACGAAGACATATCCGTAAGGAACAACAGGCTTGCCCTGCTGAAGAAATGTCAGGACCTTTTCCTTCTTGTAGGAGATTTCAGCCTTTTGAAATAGTCAATAATATCCGGAATGAAATGCATATTCGTTATTCTTAAATGTGGGAGGTCACACGATGCTCGAGGCTAAAAAGTACATCTATGATTTCAGTGAAGGCGATGCGGGGATGAAGATCCTTCTCGGCGGCAAGGGTGCAAACCTTGCCCAAATGTGGAAGATCGGGCTTCCGGTACCTCCGGGATTTATAATAACGACGGAAGCATGCCACGAATATTGGAAGGAAAATGATTTCATCCTCAATATATGGGATGACGTCAAGGCTGCTGTGTCAAGGGTTGAAGCTCTGGCAGGGAAGAAATTCGGCGGGGAAAATGATCCGCTGCTCGTATCTGTTCGATCAGGAGCTCCTGTCTCTATGCCCGGCATGATGGACACGATACTTAACCTTGGACTTAACGATAAAACAGTTGCTGCACTTGCAGAGGCAGCGGGAGATGAGCGTTTTGCCTATGACAGCTATCGCCGTTTCATACAGATGTTCTCTGATGTTGTCATGGGGGTAGATCATTCCAGTTTTGAAAAGAAGCTTAAAGAAAAGAAGGCAGAGAACGGCGTAAAGGATGATAATCAACTTTCTGCAGCTGCTTTGAAAGAACTTGTCGCAGATTACAAAGCAATAGTAAAGGAAGCAGGCAAGGATTTCCCTGTTGACCCTTGGCAGCAGCTGAGGCTGGCAATAGATGCGGTCTTCCGCAGCTGGAACACGCCAAGGGCGATCACTTACAGAAAGATAAACAACATTCCTGAGTTCTACGGTACGGCTGTCAGTGTTGTCACAATGGTTTTCGGCAACCTTGGCGACGACTGCGGCACCGGGGTCTGCTTCACAAGAAGCCCCTCGACCGGAGAAAACAGGCTTTTCGGTGAATATCTTATCAATGCGCAGGGAGAGGATGTAGTTGCCGGCATCAGGACTCCCGTTGAGATCTCGGAACTTGAAACGGCTATGCCAGACGTATATAAGGAATTTTGCCGCATAGCGGACCTTCTTGAGCATCATTACAAGGATGCCCAGGATATTGAGTTCACCGTCGAAAAAGGCAAGCTCTATATACTTCAGACCAGGAACGGCAAACGTACGGCAGCTGCAGCTGTAAAAGTTGCCATTGACATGTTCAGGGAAGGGCTTATCGATGAAAAGACCGCTGTCGGGCGAGTTGAGCCGGAGCAGGTCGAGCAGCTTCTCCATCCTCAGATAGACCCTAAAGCAAAAGTAACGCCGCTTGTAAAAGGGCTCCCTGCATCACCCGGAGCCGCTTCAGGATCCGTAGTCTTTGATGCAGATGAAGCTGCTGAGCGCGGGGAAAAGGGCGAAATGATCATCCTTGTCCGTCCCGAGACTACACCTGACGACATCCACGGACTTTTTGCCGCCCAGGGCGTCATAACGGCGCACGGAGGTATGACGAGCCATGCTGCCGTTGTTGCCAGAGGCCTGGGAAAGCCCTGTGTATCCGGTGCGGAAAGCATAAAGATCGACTTTGCCGCAGGTGTTTTCACTGTTGATGGCACAGTTGTCAAAAAGAATGATTTTATAACCATAGACGGAACGAAGGGCGAGGTCATCCTTGGAAAAGTTGACCTTGTTGAACCGCAGTTTGATGAGGATTTCAGCGAACTTCTAAGGATGGCGGACAGGATCTCAACGCTTGAGGTCTGGGCAAATGCCGATACACCCGAGGATGCAAGAAGGGCAAGGAGCTTTGGCGCTAAGGGAATAGGCCTCTGCCGTACGGAGCACATGTTCATGGCTCCCGAAAGGCTGCCTGTAATGCAGGACATGGTAGTCGCATCCACCAGAGATGAAAGGATGGAGCATCTGAAAAAGCTCGAAAAGATGCAGGAAGAAGATTTTCTGGGGATATTCGAAGCGATGGACGGACTGCCTGTGACTGTAAGGCTGCTCGATCCTCCGCTTCATGAGTTCCTCCCGAAGCTTCCCGATCTTAAAAAGGAACTTAAGAAGCTTCCTGCCGGGAGTCCGGGGGCTAAAGCAGTACAAAATACGATAGCCAGGGTGCACGAACTGCATGAATCAAACCCGATGCTGGGCTTCAGGGGATGCCGTCTTGGAATAATATATCCTGAAATATATGAGATGCAGGTGAGGGCCATATTCAGTGCGGCCTGTAAACTTGTAAATCAAGGTAAGGACCCAATCCCCGACATAATGATCCCCCTGGTAGCCACAAAAGAGGAAATGAGGATACTGAGGGAGATGGTAGACAGCATAGCACCTCAGGTAATGAAGGAATATGGATGTGAAGTCGAGTACCTTGTCGGCACGATGATAGAGCTGCCCAGGGCGGCAATGGTTGCAGACCAGCTTGCGCAGCATGCCCAGTTCTTCAGCTTTGGTACGAACGACCTTACACAGACGACATTCGGATACTCAAGGGACGACGCGGAAGGAAAGTTCCTTGGACAGTATGTAAATGCAGGCATTCTGCCTCAGAACCCCTTTGCCGTCCTTGACCGCGACGGAGTAGGCGGACTGATGGAGATAGGAGTAGGGGGAGGGCGTAAAGTCAACCCTTCTATCCAGCTCGGAATATGCGGCGAGCATGGCGGAAACCCGTTAAGCGTTGCTTTCTGCCACAAACTGGGGCTGAATTATGTCAGCTGTTCTCCGTTCAGGGTCCCTGTATCAAGGCTCTCTGCGGCACATTCGGCTCTGGGGATACTAAAATAGATTTTAGTTCTGCATTGTGAAGCTGCCGGAAAAGCGTCGGCGTGAAACGGTTGTGAAGCAGTAGTGAAACTGTTGTAGGGGCGGGAAAAAC
>DAIRTK010000048.1:0-11627 GCA_036803945.1 Synergistaceae bacterium | reverse complement strand
CCCTGCACTCGCTGTCCATTGCCAGCAGCCATGCAAAACGCTGCGAAAGGGTCTGTGTCTTTCCGGTACCCGCACCTGCGCTGACTACAGTGAGAGGGCTCAGGCTGGTAACAGCCTCCAGCTGCTCGGGCAGTCCTTCAAGGTTTCCGAACATTGTGGAAAGAGGATCCGCTGTATCAGGAGTCATCCCCATACCCCCCGACATCTCCGTTCTCAGGATCTTCCCTGTATCCTTCCCTTTTTCTGCATATGACATAGAATTCACAGAACCTGCACATGAGGGAATCATACTTTGCCGGGAAAATATCCCTTTTTATTGAATCTGCCATTTCATTCATCGTACTTTCGGCAAGATCGAGAAAATGCGCTATTTTCTTTTCCCGTTTTCCTGAATGGTAGGCATCGCTCATTTCCTGGGATGTAAAATATCCATAAAATGAGGCGTCCCTGTGCCCGATCCAGCCATAACCGAGAGGCTGTGCTCCTGTTATCTTGCTGATTATCACAGAATAAGCTGCCAGCTGCAGTTCATTTCGGTGGTCATTGGACCTGTTGGACTTGTAGTCGATCACAACAAAACCGTCGTTGAAAAAATCCACCCTGTCTGCCCGGCCTTTGAAAATCACACCATCTGCAGTGTATTCGGGGAGTTTGTATTCAAGCTCGGTCCCCGTACGTTTTTTGATCACATGAGAGGATTCGATCCTGTCGAGAAGTTCTGCGACTGAACCCATCTGCTTCAGCAGGTTGTCGGCATTCCTTTCCAGCCTTGGATCCGTGAGCAGTTCGGGATAATAGTCAGATGCTGCCCTCTTCCACTCATTTCTTGAAAGCAGACTGAAACTTCTTGGCGATGAAAGATATTCCCTCCACGAACGCTCCCATACGGCATGCATGAGAGAGCCTGCCCTTAGCGGATCATAGAGCTTCCTCCCGTGATCGGGAAGTTTTATGCTGTGCCTGCACCAGTATCTGTAGGGACATCCCTTCCATTCATCTATATTGCTCAGCGATACCGTAAGAAGGTCAGATGCTGTCCCTTCTCCCGTCCTCGGAAAATCGCCCCTCTCTTTCTGTTCGGCCGAAAGGGGGATCTCGGCACCGCAGAACCATAGAGTCCCGTCGGACGGCATTACATCAGAGGGCTTGTATTCAATGCTTGGGACCCTTTCTTGACCTTCTGTCTTCTTTGGGTCCGCGATAAGCGGGGCCATAAACTGCGAACCTCCAAGGGGACGTCCGCTGTGATCCGTAAGCGAGCGTGACAATACTGTCCCTTCAAGTGAAGTTGCTATAAGCCTCCTGAAGAGCGCCTCCTTCTGCTCCCTTTCCTCGTGGAGTTCGGGAATATGGGGATACCCGTCTTCCCTGCCGTCATAAGCGGGAAGATTATTATTGAACCTGTTTTTGCTTTCGTTATCAAAAAGGGGTGATTCTCTCAGCTTTCCGGGCCACGTGTTGTAGTCCACGTCCGTCATTATCCAGTACCTGTGAGTCGTCAGAACGGGAGGAATACCTGCATATATCGTAACGGAACGGCTTTGGGGCAGGCGTATGGGAAGAGTCGCGCTCCTTCCCCAGTCACAGATGTAGCAGACTGCCTCATGACGCTCGATCTTAACCCTCGAAGCAGGTCCGATGTCCTTGCTTATGTCTTCAAGTATTTCAATTTTTTTCTCCAGCTCTTTGACCGAAGAAGAGATGTCCTTCAAGATCCCGTCCAGGTTCGGCATATCCTTGATCAGGCTTCCCAGGACGTTAAGGGGATCTAGGCTGTTGATGAAATCAAGCCATAATTTCAGTATCCTGGGAGGGGGTCCTCCCACGCAAAAGTCTTCGCACAGCTTTTCCAGACTTACAAAAACATCCAGAGACTTCCCTTTCAGGACCGACCTCCAGCCCCGGCTGCCCTCGGGAAAGGCCGAGAGTAATGACGATAATTCAAAGTCGGGAGGTCTCAAAAGAGGGCTCGAAAGCAAAAATGCAGTCTTATCGCTCTCCCAGCCTGAAACGAAGGCATTCCAGACCAATTTGGGCAATTCTCCCATCAGTGTATCGGCGACAGTCCCGCGCAACTGGACGTTAAAGGGTATTTTGTACCTCTGAAGGGAGTTTTCTATCAGTGAGAGGTGCTGCGGAGGCACCATAATTCCAATGTCTCCGTAGTCATCCATCTCCCCCAACATGCAAAAAAAACCTGTCCCGTGCGCCCATAGTGCTGTCTCGCGGGCTATCGCGTCAAACTGGAGCTGATGGTCGCCTGCTTTCAGCTCAAGCAGTTTCGACTTCCAGACAGCCCTCTCTTTAAATTCCAGTCCTACCTGCAGGATCGAGTCATGCAGAGAGTCAAGGCCTGTTTCGGGCAGTAAATATTCAGCTTTGGCAATTCCTTGTAGCTTTTTAACAAGTTTTAACTGCCCGCCGGTGAAGGTAAGGAAACCAACGAAGACAAAGGTAAGATCTGAAAGAGCCCCGACAGATGCTTCACAGCACAGGCATTCTCTTATCAGAGCAGGCGTCTGCGCACTGTCGGCAATTCCGTTTTGATCAAGATATTCAAGATAGTCGGAATATAGCCTTAACAGTATGTATCCGGGAGAGGTTTCCGGAGGCTCCTCCTCATTAAAGAGCCTTTCCCTAAGGTCTTCGGGGGTAATATCCTCCCTCAGCAGCTCTTTTATATTATTCCCAAGGACCTCGGAAAACCCCCTGTGAAAGACTCCTTCGGGCAGTTCCTTTTTTATATTTTCATCTTCTTCCAGATACTTATTGAGCAGGTATTTGATTATAAGGTCATGGTCAGGGGGGTCTATCACACGTTTGGGCCTGACATGAGCTGCGGCTGATGCTTCCTTGTATAGGTCGCTCCATGTCCAGATGACCGGCCTTTCCCCAAAGAATGATCCCTGCCCGGAAATGAGGGCAAGCATACTGTCCCTGTCAAGCCCTGACGGTACTATAAAGACAGCCTTGCTGCCAAGCTCTCCGTAGAGCCCGGCAAGCCTCTGCTGCTTTTCGGTTATGTTGCAATAGGTCTCAACCGTCGGCATTTCTTCTCACATAGCCAAGGTAGCCGTCTACGCTCTGGCGAAGGAAAAAAGCCTCCCTCTCCCTGTCTTTGTCAGGCAGCCTGCTTATCAGGGAAAGTGCCGGATCGTTTTTTAGGAGCGCTTCGACACCCTCTTCGGTACCTGCACCTTCAGGAAGGGCAGAGATAATATCCTTCCAGAAGGCCATCTGTGCAGACGCCATTTCGAGAAGCCCTTTAGGATCCCTGCTGAAACCTGAATGCGGGTAACAGATCAGGTCAACATCACCGAGGTCTATCAGTTTCCGGAGAGATGCCATTGCTGTTTCGTAATAGAATTTATGGGGTGTCGCGGGTCTCATGAATACAGCCCCGTCGTCAAGCTCAAAATAACATCCTGCGGCCTCGCCCGGGAAGAGGATCCTTGCCCCGTCCAGTTCGTAAAGGTAGGAGCTGTGGTGCGGCGCATGGCCAGGTGTATCGATTATCGTAAGGCCTTCAAGCTCCAGGTCCGGATCTGCAAGGGCATCTTCCGGAAGAGGGATGGGCATGCCGTAGACATCGCAGAGGTCACCCAGATTCTCTCTGCTGGCCTCTACCAGCCTTGCCGGATCGGTCAGATGCGGACGTCCCTTCAGTGGCGCGATGATCTTCGTACCGGGGAATATTTCATGGAACTGTCCCGCTCCGCCGGAATGGTCCAGGTGTACGTGGGTATACAGCAGATAGTCCGGTCCGATGGCTCCGATATGCCTAAGGTCATCTGCAAGCTGTGGAACTGTCGAAGCAGGCCCTGTTTCAAGCAGGATGGTCCTCTTCCTCGTTCTGTCCTCTATGTACCAGCCAAGTATGAATGATTCGAAGCCTCCCCTTGCGACCGGAAGCACGATCTCCGTCAGTCCTTTTAAAACTTCTTTTGTGTTCAATGGGACCATCCCTTTCCTTCTCTTTGCAGATTATTAAAAAATTTAATGATTTTGGAAGGCTGCCCTCCTCTTCTCACTTTTTTCATTCAGCATCGTCCAGTGCGGTAAGGACTTGATCTATCAGTGACTGGAAGGTCTCACAGTGGCGATCTCTGGGGTATTGGAGCGGTACGGGTATTGAAGCCTCGATCCTTCCTTTTTTCAGCACCAGCACCCTGGTCCCCAGCCTCAAAGCCTCTCCGACATCATGCGTGACCATCATGAATGTCTTTCCGCCTTCCATATATATCCTTATAAGCTCGCGCTGAAGTGCCCTCCTGGTAAAATAGTCGAGGGCCCCAAGCGGCTCGTCAAGAAGCACTATCTCAGGGTCGCAAGAAAGTGCCCTGCCAAGGGCCACCCTCTGAGCCATACCTCCTGAAAGCTGATCCGGCATCGCATTCTGGTAGCCTTCAAGGCCAAGCATCTTCAGGATCCCCATGGCTTTTGCTCTCAGAGCCTCTGACTCCCCTCCGGGAAGGTATGGGAAAAGGATGTTGCTTTCAACAGAGAGCCATGGCATCAGACGCGGTTCCTGAAAGACCATTCCGACAGGGAGAGGGTTCTCCTGATCGCAGACCCTTCCCTTGAAGATCATTTTTCCTTCTGTCTCCTGTTCAAGTCCGGCCATTATCCTTAGCAGCGTGGTCTTTCCCGAGCCGCTTCTGCCCACTATGACTATGAAACCGCCCTCTTCTATCTCAAGATCTATCCCCCTGAGTGCTTCAACTTCCATTTCTTCTATGAGGTAGGTCTTCTTCAGATTATCAATTTTCAGCCAGCTCATGCCTCTATTCCCCTTTTCAGATAGCGGCGCATAGCCCACAGAAAACCGAAATCAAGCAGGGCGCCCAGTGCGCCTATAACGAAGATCCCCATCATTACCACATCGGATCTTGAAAGCTGTTCTGCGTCAAGAATCATGTATCCCAGCCCCGAAGATGCTGCCACCAGTTCCGCCGCTACGAGGGAACGCCAGCTGTAGCCGAGACCCAGCCTCAGTCCGGTCAGTATGGAAGGTATCGCTGAAGGCAGGATCACATACTTGAACTGGTGCCACCTTTTATATCCAAATACCCTTGATACTTCTACAAGCCTTGGGTCGCAGCCCCTGATGCCCTGAAGAGCGTTCATGAAAACGGGGAAAAAGGTCGCAAGAACTATCAGAATTATTTTGGGTGCCTCGCCGATGCCAAACCACAGTATCAGAAGCGGGATCATTGACATGGGAGGTATATGCCTGAAAAATTCAAGCGTAGGCTCAAGCTGGACAAGGACAGCCGGAAACCACGAACAGATTAGGGCAAGGGAAAGAGCAAGGGCGGCAGAGAGGCCAAAGCCTCTGATTATTCTGTCAAGGCTTGCCCATACATGTATCTGCAGTTCTCCTTCGCGGATCGATAATATGAAAGATTCGAAGACCCTCTCGGGGGACGGAAGCAGGAACGGATTCCACCACCCTGCTCCGGAACCGGCCCACCAAAATAAAAACAAAAACAGAGGCAGTATTATGCCGCTTTTCAGGAAACTCTCTTTTTCGATCTTCATCCTGTCACGCTCCTGTGCTATATTGTACATTTTTTTAGCTTATAAGCACAGTAAAAGGGTCAGCTTTATGTTAATCTATTAGGGAAGGGGCGGTGCGGCATGAAAATGCCGCGGGGAATCTGCAGCCTCCGGGCTGCGGAGAATTCGCGACGTTTGTCGCTGGAGAATTTGCTCGCTTCGCATCCGGGAGAGGCGGCTGAGCAATTTCTGAGCGTGGCTGAGCGGTTGCTGAACGATTGTAGAACCTTGAGAACCGGCCCCGCTCCGTCGTTCCCGAATGCTTAAATCGGGAATCCAGTGTCTTTGAATTGGCGAAGGCACTTCCGCCGGAGAATTCGCGACTTTGGTCGCTGGAGAATTTGCAGCGCTTTGCGATGCTCGCGTTGCGGAGAATTTACAGGACTTTGTCCTGTGGTGAATTCGCGACATAGGAACCATGTCGCTGGAGAATTTGCGGCTTGATTATGTTGCGGAGAATTAAATCTTAAAGACTTAGGGGCCAATTCTCCGAGATGCGAAGCGAGCAAATTCTCCGCAGCGTTTCTCAGCTGCAAATTCACCGCGACCGGTTTTGTCGCAAATTTACATTTACAAAAAGGGGGGATCATAATTGGGAAAAGTCGTATGGAAACCGGGGACGATGCTCTATCCTATTCCTCCGGTAATGGTATCGTGCGGGACCATGCAGAAGCCTAATGTGATAACAGTTGCCTGGACGGGGATCGTCAATTCCGATCCGCCGATGACATATATCTCGGTGAGGCCGGAGCGTTATTCACACGGGCTTATAACAGCCTCGGGCGAGTTCGTAATAAATCTTACTACGGAATCGCTCATGTGGACGGCAGATCTCTGCGGTGTAAAGTCAGGAAGGGATATGGACAAATTTTCGTTAAAAGACATAACGGCTGTCCCTGCCTCGGAAGTCTCGGCACCGATGATAGAAGAAAGCCCTCTCAACATCGAGTGCAGAGTCGACCGTATCCTCAGCCTCGGCACACATGATATGTTCCTTTCATACATAGTTGCGGTCAATGCAGATGAGAAACTCATCGACAGCAAGGGCAAGCTCCACCTTGAAAAGGCCGGCCTGGTTGCGACAAGCCACGGCAAATATTTCTCCCTTGGCAGGCAGATAGGAACATTCGGATATTCTGTAAGCAAAAAAAGAGGGAAATAGACCCAAGCGCAGCCGTAGGTCAACCAGAAAAAATAGAAAAGGAGGGACCCATATGCTTGTTTGTGCTATCTGCGGAAGAACACTGAAGGAGTGCTGCGATCTCTTCCATGAGGCGGTCACCCCTGACGGGGATACAGTGATAGTGTGTAATGACTGTGCCATTGAAAACGAACTTGAATTCGAGCCCGATGATCAAGAGAGGTAAAATTGAGGGATATTATCCTGATGTCATTATATGAACCGGAGCCCGACCTCAAAAGGGTCGTTTTTCTCCTTTTTCTCGCCTTTTTCATCACAGGCTTCATATATGAAGCCTTCAATGAACACGGTGCAGTCATGAAAGGCTTCGCTATGCCCATGCTTCTGTTTGCCGTGATAACGATATTTTTGGTGCCTTCTTCAGGGATGGCGCTGCCGCTCAAGGCAGCGTCGGTCCCTGCAGGATACCTCAGCGGAACTCTCTGCTTCAGGCTCCTCTTAAAAGATCAATGATCAGCCGAGAAACTCTTCATACTCCATTGCCCTGTACTGCTCCGCCGGTTTCCCCGGCACCACTATCGCATGTGCGGGACAGAAAGCTACGCATCTCTGGCATGACTCACAAAGGTTTCTGTTTATAAAGGGATAGTCTCCCCTCTGGTCGATCGCTCCTACAGGACAGATGGCGACGCACCTCATGCATTTGATGCATTTGTCCGTATCGACGGCTATAGGGAACATCCTGTAAAAGAAGCGGAGGGACCTGCCGCTTGAGACCAGGCTGTACCACATCGAAGGAATCAGCGGGATACCCCTGCCCCAGTGTGCCCTTCCCTCTGAAAGCCTGTCTGCGAATGCCCTGGCCTTCTCCATGGCCGCAGAGACAAGCTGCTCATTCTTTTCAACAGGTATTACCCCGTTGTTGTAGTTCCCGGGCATTATGAAGAGTTCGGATCCGATGGGCCTGTAGCCTTTATCGCTCAACATCTTCCTGAACTTTCCTTCCGCACCGAGTGCCGAACCGCCCATGGTAGCTGTCATAAATATGCTTCGCCCCTTACCGGCAGGAAGCGATGCAATAAATCTGAGAACGAGGGGGTATGAGGAGAAAAAAGCGATAGGGAATGCCAGCCCGATAACACTCTCTCCGGACATCCTGAAAGAATTGAAGAGCTTGCCTATCATATGGCAGTTTACTTCGTGCCCCTTTTCTTCAAGCCTTCGTGCCACCTCTCTGGCCACCAGAAGAGTGTTTCCTGTCCCTGAAAAAATGTAGTATTCGACTTTCATTTCTGATTATCCTCCTCTAAATAAGAAGAATCATTATCGGATATAATTTAGATATTCTAATTCTAATATCATAACAGCATAAAAACATTTAATAAACCTACATCATCTTATCGTTTTCGTGGAAAACACAAAACCAAAAGATATTTTTAATTTACTCTTGCTTATTTTGCTAATAATTAATATAAAAGCTTGGGGCTAAAAAACCGGCCTCAAGCTTTTATTGTAACATTTGCTTTTGGGGATGTAGTTACTTCAGTAACTCTCTTGCTGTCAAAGCAAGACCTTCAGATAGCTTTTCAAGCAATTCATTTACCTGTTTTTCATTAATTATCAGCGGTGGTGCTACCAAGAAAGTGTCTCCTTCGTGCCCATCTATCTGTCCAGACCCGGGATAAACTATGACCCCATTTTCTGCGCATAAGAGACCAGCCAGTGCAGACGCTGTTGCTTTTTGTGCAAAAGGTTTTTTAGTAGATTTTTCACATACAAGCTCGATACCCCACATGAGCCCCTTACCTCTGACATCACCAACAATCGCATTCTCTGCGGCAATTTTTTTCAGTCCAACCTCTAATAGCTTTCCCATTGAGACTGTATTTTCAACAATTTCATGTTCCTTCATATATTTAAAAACCGCGCAAACAGCAGCTGCACTTACAGGATTTCCATTGTAGGTATGTCCATGCATAAATGAACCACTGCCTGATCTTATTGTATCAGCAATACCATTACGCACAACAATACCACCTGTCGGAACGTATCCGGCGGCAAGTCCTTTTGCGGTAGCAATCATATCAGGAACAACATTCCAATTATCTATTGCAAAATTCTTCCCAGTTCTGCCACACCCAGACATAACTTCATCTGCTATCAACAGGATGTCATATTTTGTACATATATCACGAACCATGGGCCAATACTCATCAGGAGGAACCACCGCACCAACCATTGATCCGCTGACTGGTTCTGCAATAAAGGAAGTAATATATTGAGGTCCAATTACTCTTATCATATGTTCAATATTTTTTGCACAAGCCATGCTACAGGATGGGTACTCAGCATAAAATGGACACCTGTAGCAATATGGCGGCTCAGCTTTAGGTGATTCTTTGAAGAGAGGAGTAAAAATCCTGCGTTTGGCCATGGATCCACTAATCGACATTGTTCCTAGAGTGCTTCCGTGATAGGAGTTCCAGCGCCCTATTGTGATACTTTTGCTTGTAGATATCCCATCACGTTCAACATAATACTGTCGTGCCAATTTAACGGCTGATTCTACCGCTTCACTGCCTCCACTGACAAACCAGACTTTATCAAGATCACCCGGCGCGGTTTCTGCGACTGCAGTAGCAGCTTCTTCCACAACAGCACAATGCCAGCGAGATGGATGTGCGAATTCTATCTTATCGTATTGGTCCTTTATTGCCGCAATAATTTCTGGATTATTATGTCCAAGGTTAGACACAAGTGCTCCGCAGCATCCATCAATATAGGACTTCCCTTTAGTATCATATATATATATTCCGTCTCCGTGGTCGGCCTCTATGTAGCTTGCTTTGAAACTGCGTGGGAAAGCATGCTCTGTCATAGTATTATTGCCTCCTTAATCATTCTTAAATACTGTGTTAAGATCCTTGAGTAATACGTGTATATATATTTGTATGTGTGTGTGTAAGATTTGCGTTAAACCCTTGCATTTTTTAAATATCGTGAATTAAATTTTGCTTGCCATACACACAAAAGGTTACAGTTCTTTTTTGTGTGTATGGCTAGTGTTTGTAGAAAACTTTTATTTGTTGGTTTTTTTCAGCTCTTTAAGTATTTTTTCCTGCATCTCTTTGGGTACTTCATTGTAGACTTTAGTCCAGCACTCTTTTGTAACACGGTCACGTATTTTGATAAGATCCTTATGATCATAGGTTATTACTTTAATCCCCATATCTGTAAGTTTTTTGCGATAGCTCTCTTCGTCTATAGCAATTTGTTTCCAACGCTTCGTTTCCATTTCCTCACAAAGTTTGAGGACAGTCTTTTGATCTTCAGGAGAAATTCCATTCCATATGTCTTTATTCACAACAAAGTAAAAACTTTCATAATGATCAGGATATGCCAGATAGTATTTCATTACATCTCTAAACATAACGTATGCACTTTCTGCACTTGCACACCCCTGCAGACCGTCAATAACACCCGTTTGCATTGCTGTAAACAATTCTCCCCAAGGCATTCCGGTTGCAATGCTACCCATAACATCATTATATACATACTCATTAACCTTATTCGCCATAACGCGGATTTTCAGACCTTTTAAGGCAAGGAAGGGATCATTGAGATTGTTAGACCTTGGATTAGAAACAACCACTCCACCAATTCCTGCAGGCCATGTTGCTATTGTTACAAGATCTTGTTTCTTTAATAGATCAATCAACATATCCCTTACGAGACCGCCTTTGCCATATAAATGCTGAGCTTCTTTTAGGTCAAGGACAAGATATGGGAACCAGGAGACACCCAGTTTTCTGTCTGTTTGCATTGCAAGAGGAGCAAACTGACTGGCAACATCTCCAATAGAAACTCTTTCCTGGACTGTTTCATACCCCCCAAGCTGGCCCGCAGGGAAGACATCAAAGGCAACTCTGCCATTTGTTGCTTTTTCAATGTTTGCCGCCAAAGCTTTAATGTCATTATCAAGCGGAGAATTTGCAGCACGGTGATGAGAAAGTTCAAGCCTTGCAGCTGCATTACCAACTGAAACACAACCCAGAACAAATACGCATAGTACAAATAGCGATAAAATTACTCGTTTCATATACAATCACTCCTCATTTTTTTTACAAATAAAAGGCTTGCCGGATTCCTATACCATTAAATTGAATTCGGTCCCCCCTTCAAAAATATTTTTTTATATTATTAATAGCCAAGCATACGAGGCAAGGCAAGTGATAAACTGGGAACCAAGGTAGTTAAAGCTATCACGGGAAGGTATGCAAAAACTATAAAGGACATGACTGGGGTAAATATTTCAGAGAATTCGCATTTACCAACCTTCATGCCAAAATAAAGAATACTGGCATAAGGCGGTGTTATCCCTCCCATTGCAAGGTTAACTCCCATAATTGCTGCAAAATGAATCGGATCAACCCCTATTGCCTTAACTAAAGGAAGAAGTAAAGGCGCACAAATTAGCATGCCCATCGTGTCGCTTACAACCATGCCGACAAAAAACAGGAATATATTTAAAAGTAAAAGCAACATATACTTATTCGTTGTCAGGGAAAAAACAAGGTCAGCCACAACTTTAGGGACCTGAAGCATCGCGTATATCTGCCCAAGCATAAGTCCAGTAAAAATCATTGCCATGATGGAGCCGACCATTATTCCAGATTCATGTAAAAGCACATATAACGATCTGACCTTTAAATCTTTGTATACTAAAATCCCAATTGGTATCGCATATATTGCGGCAACTGCAGCGGCTTCTGTAGCTGTAAATACACCGCCATATATACCTCCTAATATTATTACTGGCATAAGCAACGCTGGGGTAGCTTTTATTGTTATTGGTATTGCCTGTTTTCTAGTCTCTAGAATCTCTGCACGTGATACTACGCTAAGATTAAAACCCCGGCACCACCAC
>DAIRTK010000047.1:0-11674 GCA_036803945.1 Synergistaceae bacterium | reverse complement strand
ATGCTCTGCCTGGGCTTCCTGAGGATCGTCTTGAATCTTGCGCTCAACAGGATCCTTACAGTGCTCTATCTTCTTGTCTTTGTGCTGGCTTATTTTACGCCGACTGAATTTCTGGCAATATCCTTCGATGCCTCGGGCGCTACAACGGGGGCTGTTACTGTTCCCTTTATTCTTGCCCTTGCAGTGGGCGTCTCCGCATTGAAAAAAGACAGTAAGGCATCCGAAATAGACAGCTTCGGAATGGTCGCCATTGCCTCTGCCGGTGCCATTATCGCCGTAATGATCATGGGCATCCTCTCAAAAACGGAGAGGCTCACAGGCAGCCTGCCTGTCCCGGATAGTTCTTCGCTCTCGATAATGGCGCCATTCGTCGAAAAATTGCCAGTCATTTCAGAAGAGGTCCTGCTGGCACTGCTGCCTGTCGCACTCATTTTCGCAATATTCCAGAAGGTATCGTTCAAACTTTCTCAAAAAGCCGTCAGGCGGATATTGATTGGGATCGTATTTGCATTTATCGGGCTGGTCCTCTTCCTGACAGGTGTAAACGGAGGCTTCATGGAGGTCGGCAGCCAGATAGGAAGAAAGCTTGCCATGTTTGACAGCAGTCTCTACCTTATCTTAGTCGGATTTATCCTGGGGCTGGTGACCATACTTGCCGAACCGGCTGTTTATGTACTGACACACCAGATCGAGGAGGTCACAAGCGGGTATGTAAGAAGGAGCCTTGTGATGGGTACGCTCAGTATAGGTGTCGGGACTGCCGTTGCGCTTGCCATGGTAAACATACTCAGCCCTCAGGTCCGTCTCTGGCATTTCCTTCTTCCGGGGTACGTCATATCGATTGCGATGTCCTATTATGTTCCACGGCTCTTTGTAGGAATAGCTTTCGATTCCGGAGGAGTCGCATCGGGGCCTATGACAGCGACTTTCGTTCTCGCTTTTGCACACGGTGCGGCAGATGCAGTTGAAAACGCCAGCGTACTTGCGGACGGCTTCGGATTGATAGCAATGGTGGCTCTTACACCGATAATAGCGCTCCAGATGCTGGGAGCCGCCTTTCAGATGAAATCAAAGAAGGGAGGGCTGGATGGGAATGGCGAATAAAGCAGAAATGGTCTGTTTTGAACTTATCTGGGCCATAGTAAATTTCGGGAAGGGCAGCAAGGTCATGCATGCCGCAAAAAATTGCGGTGTAACAGGCGGTACGATAATAGTGGCTAAGGGTACTGCAGGCGGGGCGTTTGAAGATTTTCTTGGATTGTCCGACATAAGGAAGGAAATAGTATTGATGGTATCCAACAAGAAGATGACCAGGTATGCTCTTGAAGTCCTTGACAGGAAGTTTCAATTTGAGAAGCCCAACCACGGAATAGCTTTCACTACAGGCGTCAGCGAGGTAATAGGTTCAGTGGGTTGTAAAGCCACTGAATCAGACAGGCAGGAAGGGGGAGATGAAGCGATGCACTGTGCCATAACAGTCATTGTTGACAAAGGCAGGGCGGAAGACGTCATAGATGCGGCAACAGCAGCCGGATCAAAGGGCGGTACCATAATAAACGCGAGGGGATCGGGCGTCCATGAAACAAGCAGGCTCTTTTTCATGGATATTGAACCGGAGAAGGAAATAGTCCTCATCCTCTCAGAAAAAAGCATGGCCGATACTATAATCTCCTCCATTAGGGAGAAGATGTCGATCGAGGAGCCGGGAAAAGGGATAATATTTGTTCAGGAGGTAAGCAGTGTCTACGGGCTTGCAAGGTGAAAAGTGCCCGTTCCGCAGCTATCTCAGTTTATGCCCGCAATTAGGACAATATTCCGATCCGGTCTTCTTGTCCGGATCCTCTATCTCACTGAGGTGTTCGATGAATCCCGCTGATAGTATGCCTGTAGGAATGGCTACCATGCCTACTCCCAAAAAGGTCAGTATAATGCCGATTATCTTTCCAAGGTCGGTAATAGGATATATATCTCCGTAGCCTACCGTCAAAAGAGTTGAAGTCGCCCACCAGAACCCTGAAAATGCGTTCCTGAACACATCAGGCTGTGCCTCATGCTCTATCCCGTACATGAGAATAGAGGCCGAGATCATAAGTATGAGGACCAGAAATACAGACGAAAGAAGTTGGTTCTTCCTCCTGACCAGTACGTCTGTTATCACATTGAGGGAGTCCTGGTATTTTGTGACCCTGAATAGCTTGAAGATCCTTATGACCCTGAAGATGCGGAAAGTGACGACCCCAAAGGGCATAAGATGCGGGAGGTAGAATGGAAAAAAAGCCAGGAAGTCTACGATCCCCATCGGAGAAAAAAAGAATTTAAGTGCAGAGCCTGAGCGGCTTATCTTTTCAGGGAAAAGATAGTCAGCGGTCCAGAGCCTCAATGCAAATTCAACAGTAAAAAATATCACGGTTGCCAGTTCTGTGAAATACATGGCTTTTTTATATTCGGCAGATGCTTCAAAAGTAGAAAATAGCGCAATAAAGAGATTCACGATTATCGCTGCCACAAGCACGAAATCAAAAAATCTGCTTTCGTGATCATCGTCACTTCCGACCTGTATTATTTCGAAGATCCTTTTTCTTGTATACATAGGATCACTCCCAACAGTAATTTTTCAAACTATCTTCTGAAAAAGATTTTACTTCATTTTTTGACATAGCACCTTATACAATACCCATTTCAGTTTTGTCGAAAACTATCTGTAAAAAATCCCATTTTAGGTATTTTTGCCTATAAAGTCTGCATAACGTGACTTTATCACACACTCGCGTTCACGGTTCATATATAATATTAAGCAGATAAATCAATAAATTAACATCACTACAAAGGAGGCGAGTGGGCAGATGAATGGAAATTCCCGAAGCTGGGTGTTGAAAGCAGTCTTTCTGGGGCTTGTCTTTGCTGTTTCGGTACTTGTCATCAAACCGGTCGGAGTGTCGACACAGTTTTCCATGATAGGCGGAATGATACACAGTGTTATCGATCCCTCGGTGATAGCGGAGGACAGTTCGAGAAAGAGCGGTTATAGGAGTACCAATGCTTATTATGACAAAAGTGAAGGTTCCCTGGCGAAAAACATAAAGGACCCGCTCAACTTTGCAATGGTATTTTTGCTTGCCATCCCTCTTGGCGGATTCATCGCCTGGAGCATGGACCCGAACAAGAGGAACAAAATGGAACAGGATGCGCTGAGGGCACCGGGTCCAAAGTCTGCTTTTGAAAAGTATTATCTCCGCGAACTTGTGGGTGGCTTTATTTTTGTCTTCGGCGCCAGGCTTGCCGACGGGTGTACGAGCGGCCACATGATGAGCGGTATAATGCAGGGAAGCGTAAGCGGCTTTGTCTTCGCAGCATGTGCCTTTGCCGTGGCGATACCTGTAGCCAAAGCGCTGAAGAAGCTGGGATAGGACAGGAGGTATAAAGATGGATCTTTTTATCGGTCTGGTAACAGGAGCGTTATTTGGAGCCGCGCTTTATCTGGCTGATGCCGCAAGTCCTGTCAAAATGCGCCAGATGCTCAGGCTGGAGGACCTTACGGTCTTTAAGATAATACTTTTTGCCATAGGACTTTCTAATGTTTTGCTTTTCCTTTTCAACATGGCCGGGATACTTGACCTCTCAAACCTGAGCGTCAAAACCATGAACATGGGAGTGGTGATAGGGGGTCTGATCTTTGGGGTAGGCTTTGGCATGGTTGGTTCGTGCCCGGGCACATCATTTGCCGCGATTGGGACCAATGTTTACAAACAGGCGCTTATGATAGCGGTCGGCGGCATATTCGGTGCACTGATATTCTCACTTATGTATGGAAGCTTTGTAGACATGGGGATTTTTAAGGCTATGAACTTAGGGAAACTGACACTCTTCAAGATATCGGACAAGTTTCCTTCTGTAATGGATATAGGGTATGCCGGATTGCTTGTAATGGGTGTGGTTTTCATGGCAATAGCCTGGTTCATGCCGGATAAAAAACAGGCTTAGCATCAGGTCGTTGTAATACGGGTGAGATCATAAGGCGGATCCTTGGGGGTCCGCCCATTTTATATGCTTACATTTTACATCCAACATGAACGTTGCCTTTTCGGTACTATCTGTGCTATGGTTTGCGGACCAAATAAGCAGCTCATTTCTCAAAAATCCTGGAGGAGTGATCATCCGTTTGGAAAACCGCGGCCGCAGGCGCATCGGATTTATCGGGGCGGGCAAAGCAGGTTTAACGCTTGGCTCCTATTTTTTGTCGAAAGGACTGGAAATCTCAGGATATTTCAGCCGCACCATGGATAGTGCCCTTTTTGCCGCCCGTATAACAGGCTCGTCAGCATTTTCTTCTCTTAATGAACTTATCGAACACTCGGACATTCTCATAATATCGACTCCCGATGATGTACTGCCGGGCCTATGGAGCAAGCTTAGGAAGCTTGACCTGACAGGCAGGATCGTGGCCCATCTGAGCGGTTCACTTTCCTCTGATATCTTCGAAGGCATCGGACAAAAGGGAGCATCAGGATATTCGGTCCATCCAATGTTTGCCTTCAGTTGCAGAGACGGCAGCTTTGATGGCCTTCAGGATGTATTTTTTACCCTGGAGGGGCCTGACGAGAGAATGGAGGAAGTCAGGGAACTCTTCCATACAACAGGGAACAGGACACTTGTCATCGAAACGGAACATAAAACACGCTACCATGCATCAAACGTGATGGTCTCAAATCTCGTTATAGCTCTGATCAGCTCGGGATGCCGCTCTTTTGAAAAATGCGGCCTTACGGAGGTAGACCCTCTGGAAGCACTATTTCCGCTTATAAGGTTTAATATTGAGAACATATCAGCGAAGGGACTTGCCGGAGCTTTAACGGGACCCGCTGAACGCAATGATGTAAATACGGTCAGAAAACACCTTGATGTTCTGGATGAAGAAGAGAAAGCCCTATACATTCTCCTTACAAAAAAGCTTGTCAGGCTGGCCAGGGAAAAAAATCCCGGAAGGGATTACACGTCACTGTTGGCCCTTTTAGAGGAGAATAGATAAAAAATTATGAATGCGAGGGTGAGAGAACAGAAGAGATGAAAAGGACAGCAGCTACATTTATCGATGCCGCGTCAAAGGGTGAGAGGCTGGTCGTGATGACAGCCTACGACTACTCCATGGCCAGACTTGCCGACTCGTGCGGGATAGACGCGATATTGGTCGGAGACTCGCTTGGTATGGTCTGCCTCGGTTACAGGGACACACTCAGGGTCACAATGGAGGATATGATCCACCACACAAGGGCTGTATCAAGAGGAACTAAGGATGCCCTCCTGATAGCGGACATGCCGTTCATGTCATATCAGGTCTCGGTCGAAGATGCGGTACGCAACGCCGGAAGGCTTGTGCAGGAAGGTCAGGCCGAGTCGGTAAAACTCGAAGGCGGGGCTGATGTTATAGACCGGGTAAAGGCTATAGTGAAGGCACAGATCCCCGTAATGGGGCACATAGGCCTGACACCTCAGTCAGTGAACATTTTCGGTGGGTTCAAAGTCCAGGGACGCCAACTGGAAGCTGCAAAAAAACTTATCGACGACGCAAAAAGACTTGAAGATGCAGGTGCGTTTTCTATAACCCTGGAGTGTGTTCCGTCAGCACTCTCTCAGAAGATAACCGAAGCTGTCTCCATCCCCACGATAGGCATAGGTGCGGGATCCTCATGCGACGGCCAGGTGCTGGTTTTCCATGACATGCTGGGGATGTTTTCAGACTTCCGGCCCAAGTTCGTAAAAGTTTTCGCCGATGCGGGAGAGCCGATGAGAGAGGGAATAAAAAAATACGCCGAAGAGGTGAGGAGCGGGACCTTTCCGGCGGAGGAGCACTCATTCAGGATAGATCCCGAAATAATTCAAAAACTATAGATAAACTTTTCTCATCTTGAAAAATTATGCAATGGAAGGTGTGAAGCACGGTCAGATGAAAATATCAAAAAGCATCAGGGAAGTCAGCGAGCTGACAGGCAACTGGAAAAAGAGAGGTTTCTCTGTCGGCCTTGTTCCCACAATGGGCTATCTGCATCCGGGACACATAAGCCTCATAGAGAGAGCCAGAAAAGAGAATGACATGGTTGTGGTAAGCATATTTGTCAACCCGATCCAGTTCGGCCCAAACGAGGACCTGGACAAATATCCCCGTGATATCGCGCATGACAGCGAAGTGTGTGAAAAGGCGGGGGCAGACCTCATTTTTGCACCCGAATCATCGGAGATGTATCCATCAGAAAATCTTGCGTTCGTAGATATAAAAGAACTGGGCGACGGACTTTGCGGAGCAAAAAGGCCGGGACATTTCCGGGGGGTATGCACGGTAGTCTCAAAGCTTTTCAACATAGTCCTGCCTGACAGGGCCTACTTCGGACAGAAGGATGCCCAACAGCTTGCAATAATAAGAAGGGTGGTCAAAGATCTCAATTTTGGGACAGAGATAGTTTCATGTCCTATAGTGCGGGAGCCTGACGGCCTGGCGATGAGTTCAAGGAATCTATACCTTTCGCCTGAGGAGAGGAAGGCTGCACTCTCACTCTCCCGGAGCCTTAATGAAGCAAAGGGGCTGATGATGAAAGGCGAAAGAGATGCGGTCAAAATAAGGGAGATCATAGCAGCAGGAATATCTGCCGAGCCTCTCGCGAGGATAGATTATGCTGAAATAGTTGACTCAGCGGACCTCAGGCCCGTACAGACTATAGAGAAGCCTGTACTTGCGGCAGTTGCGGTCTATATAGGCAAGACCAGGCTGATAGATAATTTTACTTTTGAAGGAGAAACAAAATGATACTCACAATGCTGAAGGGAAAAATACACAGGGCTGTAGTCACGGAGTCCAATCTCCACTATGTCGGAAGCATAACCATAGACAAAGACCTTATGGAGGCCTCGGGAATACTCGAGTACGAGAAGGTCAGCGTTGTGGACATCGACAACGGAAACAGGTTTGAGACCTATGTCATCGAGGGGGAGTGCGGCAGCGGTACCGTTTGTCTTAACGGGGCGGCTGCAAGGCTTGTGCAGCCGGGCGACAAGGTGATTATAATCGCTTACTGCCAGATCGAGGCCGAAGAGGCGGAAAGCCACTCTCCCAAAATAGTATTCGTAGGAAGCGGCAACAAGATACTTGAGATAAAGGGTTCTGAAGAAGCCGGGGAAATCAAATAAAATAGGCCGGGCTTAAGCCCGGCCTATTTTATTATCCTTATCAGCAGAAGCGGAGTATCATAACGTAATGGGCTGCGCTCCCCAGTATCACAAAAATGTGGAAGATCTCATGGAAGCCAAGCAATCCCGGGAATATGTCCGGTTTTTTAATGGCGTATATGATCCCTCCGGCTGTGTACATGAGGCCGCCGGCCAGAAGCCACACGAGCGGAAGAGGCCCCCCCGCCCTGTAGAGGGGCACGATGACGAAGACTGCTATCCACCCCATTATCAGGTATATTCCCGTGTAGAGCAGCCTTGGTATATCGAAGAAAAACATCTTCATGACTATCCCCGCGGCGGCACAGGACCATATAAGGGCAAGAAGCCAGTATCCCAGCCGGCCCCTCAGCAGGGTCAGGCATATCGGGGTATAGGTGCCCGCGATGAGCACGAATATCATGCTGTGGTCGATCTTCTGAAGTATCCTGACAACTTTCTCTGAGGCGTTGACAAGGTGATATGTTGCGCTCGCAGAATAAAGGAGTATCATGCTGGCTCCGAATATCGAAAATGAGACTATCTGCCATACATCCCTGTTGCTTATGGCGACACAGAGCAGCGATACCAATGCGGCTACTGAAAGTAAAGCTCCTGCGAGGTGGCTGAATCCGCTTGCAGGCTCACGGAAAAATCTTCCCATCAGAAATCCCTCCCGAACTCATCGGACCTGCAGATCTGCATCCCGCGCGACGTCATCTCGCGGACGAAATCCTCGCCTAATTTTTCAAAGCCTTTTACGGAGCTTGTTGTGTCGATCAGCAACACCAGTTTCTTGATATCTTCCTCTTTTGAATTGTCTGCAAGATCCCTGACGCTGTTTGCGACACAGTGTGACAGAGCCTGTCCCGATATGGCGATGATGTCTGCCTCACGGAGTCTCTTTATAAGTCTTTCATTGAGTCCGGTGGCCGGATCTTCCGGGTCTTCAACATCGGCTTTGAGTGCGGAATAATGTTCGGTCCACATGTTTAGACCTTTCAGCGTGTAGTCGACCAAAGAAAAGTTCTCTTCCCACTTAAGCAGCGCATCGTATACGGGCTTTGTTACAGAATGTCCCCAGGATCCTATCAGGCAGTGCGGAGGCCAGATGCAGAGCACGTAGCGATCGTTTTTTGCCAGCTCATCGACATAGCGAGCGGCTCTATCCATGTGATCCGGAACAGTCGTCGTCCACAGGCCCTTATTAAGGTCATCCTTTGTAATGAGTGTAAAAGGGGCCGGATGTTTGCCTTCATTATCGACCCAAAAGATGGGGTGCGCGATGTCTATAAGACGGTGTGTATCCAGGGTGACGCTTATATGGCTTATCTTCTCCCTGAGTCTCTTTATCGTCTCCGCCAGTCTCTTCGAGTCCTCCTGCGCCCCCGGTACGTATAGTGCCCCTCTCGGGTCGCAGAAGTCATTCTGTGGGTCGACGATAAGAAACTCAAGCCTTTTTCCGCTCATTTTCCGCTGCCTCCTTAAGATCCGGTGCTGATCATCCTGTATATGTTATCACCTCCGGCTCCCCGCAGCAGGAATTCAAACTTTATTTTTCGAAGCATTTTTATTGATGTGCCTCAGCAAGGCCGACTGTTCCATATTAATTTTCAATTGGAATATCATGTTGACACCTGGATATCAATATGATATATATACTGTCAGACTATTTTAGCGGAGTTGGAGATGACAAAATGAAAACATCTGATCTTATGCACGAAAGATCTATAGCCCTCGCAGACTGCAACAATTTCTTTGTCTCATGCGAACGCCGCGCAGACAACTCTCTGGACAGCCGCCCCGTAGTTGTCCTTTCTTCTAATGACGGCTGTGTTATATCCCGTTCCAACGAAGTCAAAAAAATGGGGGTGAAGATGGGGGACCCCTATTTCAAAATAAGGAACATGCTTGCCTTCAACGGTGTAGCTGTCAGATCCACCAATATGTCCCTGTACCGCGAGATATCCGCTGAGGTCATGTCGAGAATAAGTCTGTATACGGATGCGGTAGAAATATATTCGATAGATGAATCTTTTTTCAACATGGCTGTATCGAACATAAAGGACCCTCTCTCATACTGCCGTGCAATAAGGAAGGACATATGGGACAGATGCCGTATTCCCGTATCGATAGGCATAGCACCTACGAAGACCCTCTGCAAGCTTGGAACCGAGTATGCGAAAAAAAATGAGAGTACGGGCGGAGTTTTCTGGATGGACAGGTCAAGATACATGGATATGTCCTTCATGTCGCAGTTCGGATGTGCCGATGTATGGGGCATAGGCAGAAGGATCAGCGAAAAGCTGTTGAAGTCGGGAGTAAGGACAGCCGCCGACTTTATAGGAAAAGATGAGATGTGGGTCAAAAAGACCTTCGGGATAATGTCGCTATATACCTCATGGGAACTGAAGGGACACCGGGCCTACGATCTGGAGGCATGCAGGAAGCCCCCCAAGTCGATAATGGTCTCACGCTCTTTCGGAAACCCGATAACGGAATACAAAGATATGCTTGATCCCCTGCTCTGTTTTACCGTCTCGGCCGCGAGGCAGCTGCGTAAGGCCGGACAGACCGCAGGAAAGATGTCCGTCTTCATATCCACAAGCAGATTCGACCGGGAAAAATATTATGCCAACGGCCGGGAGACATCCTTCACAAGACCTGTTTCCCTGGATTCAGAGCTTATGAACTGCGCGGAACGCATGCTCAGGGAAATGTTCATACCCGGTTATAAGTATAAGAGGTGCGGTGTAGTGCTGTCAGATTTTTCGGATATATCGGCAGGAAGGCAGACAGCACTCTTCGATGAGCCGGAGGAAGAGGAAAAGAAACTTAGGTGCGCATCCGCAGTTGATTCGATAAACAGGGAGTTCAGGCAGGGGATAATAAAACCCGCAGCTCTCTTTGACGCGCCCGACCATGAAAAAAAGTGGGCTCCAAGATCAGAATTCAAATCAGAGGGAACGCGCAAAAAGGACTCTCCTCTGCCTGAGGGTCTGCGCTTCCAGAACCATTCGGAAGATTTTGCCTCTTAAAGCAATTCAAACGCGGAATATCTGCCGGATCATCTGAAAAAGGCCGAAGAGCTCTTCCCCGCTATGTTATCGATTCATCTTGTTATCGTGTAAAATATTGGTAAGTCAAAGCGGAGTTGGCAGGGTTCTTGTTTCTTCTGCCTGCTTTCCGTTCAGCCCAAATAGAAAGGAGATCTGCCATATGACCGAGGTCACACAGAAAACACTCGCAATAGTATGCGGAGGAGGCCCAGCCCCGGGCATCAACAGTGTTATCAGTTCCGCAGTTATCGAAGCCAGGAAATCGGGATGGGATGTTTATGGTGTCTATGACGGTTTCTCCGGTCTGGCAAAGGGTGAAAAAAATGCCGTTCCCCTGACTATAGAAATGGTCAGCCGTATACACTCAGACGGAGGCAGTGTTATACGCACCTCAAGGTACAACCCGACAAAAAAAGAGGAAGACCTTCGAAAAGTAGTCGATTCGCTTATAGAACTGGGAGTGACGCACCTTATAACCATAGGGGGCGAAGATACGGCATACACAGCCTCATGCGTTGCGGACTACGCCATGAACAGGCGCGGGCTTACGATCTGCTTTACACACATACCAAAGACGATAGACAACGACCTTCCACTGCCGGAGGGGATACCTACCTTCGGATTTGAAACAGCCAGGTCTCTGGGAACGCAACTCGTCTCCAACCTGATGGAGGATGCCAAGACGACCGGCCGATGGTTCATAGCAGTAGCCATGGGAAGGACTGCCGGCCACCTGGCCCTGGGAATGGGCAAGAGCGCAGGAGCGACCGTTACCGTAATACCGGAGGAGTTCCCGCGCGGCGAAGTTGTCCCGATGTCGCTGATAGTTGACATCCTGACAGGTGCGATCATAAAAAGGATAGCATCAGAGCGGAAATATGGGGTGGCTGTAGTGGCTGAAGGGCTGCTTGAGAGGATCAGGGAGGAAGACCTCGAAGCCCTTAGCTGCATAGAACATGACGATCACGGGCATGTACGATATGCCGAAATAAGCTTTTCAAGCGTTCTCAAGCGAGAGGTCCAGGCAAACCTTGCATCCCTGGGAATAAAGATGGACATAACCAACAAGGAGATAGGATACGAAGTCCGCTGCGCACCGCCGAATGCCTTCGATATCGAGTACACCAGAAACCTGGGGTTTGCGGCGATAGAGTTCCTCAAGGAGGGCGGTACCAACGCGATGATATCAATACAGAACGATATGATAGTCCCGATACCCTTTGATGAAATCAAAGATGCTGAAACCGGAAAGACACGGGTGAGAAGGGTCAACACAGAATCTATCCAGTACAGGATAGCGAGGCAGTACATGATCAGGCTGGAGAAGAAGGATTTTGAGCCGGGACTGGAATTTGTACAGCTTGCAGTCGCGGCTCATCTGTCCCCGGAGGAATTCCGCGAAAGGTTCGAATATGTGACCA
>DAIRTK010000046.1:0-11724 GCA_036803945.1 Synergistaceae bacterium | reverse complement strand
ATCCTCACGATCTCAAATTCGCTCCTGAGGTTCTTCACCAGGACAGGAAGCGTAAGTTGCCTGGAAACTATGTTTGAAAGGTCGACATAGAGCTCGCATGGTACGGATCCGGGCGTTATCGCATCTATATCTGCCTTTGTGCCCCTTATGGTAAGCTTTGCCGACAGCGGAGAAATTTTCCATTCTTTTCCCTGGGCTCTTCCCTCAGTCATGATCCCAACATTGTTATATGTTTTCTCGGTGATCTTTTTGCGTATCGTAATTTCCACCCTTGCCCTCTCAGGGCCGGATATCTCCAATTCTGAGGTCATATCGACAGGCTGCAGGGGGAGCATTAGGTTAAGATTCTGATCCAGTCCGGTTATATCAACAGGAGGAAGAACAAGCGAAGTCATCTTTTTTACTGCGGTACTCTTGCCCCTTATCGATACCGTCTGAGGTATGACCCTTACGGACTCAAGCTCGTATCCTTCTGCCGGGCTGCCTACTACGGAAACTTCCACAGGGATGCTCTCTCCGAGTATTTCACTCTCAAGCTGGACCGATGCGTCTACCTGCTGCGGGGTAACAGTGACCCTTTGAGCGTTTCCGGAAGCGTTTGCGGCAGATACAGGAACCTGGATGTTTCCGCCTTCCTGTATCTTTGCGGCAGGAATGACCGCTTCCACATTCTGGACAGCCAGGACGTCAGATTCGGGACCGCTTATAACTACTTCCTTCGGAACTATGCTGACAGACGAAACTACCATACCTTCGGGAAGGCTTCCCTCTAATCTGTAAGAAAGAGGTACAGTGCGCTCTACATGCCTGTATATTTCAACATCTGCGGTAGAAGGCTGCCAGCTTCTTACCCTTACGAAGGGAGGAACGCTGATGTTTATCGGAAGGCTGTACTTTCCCGGCTGAAGTCCCTGCAGGTCTACCCTGGCCGTGATGTCGCCCTGTTCTACCCTGGAAAGCGCGTTGATCCTTCCAATTAATCTGATCTCTACTTTTCTCGTGTTGTCGAACATCGAGTAGCCTCTCTGGAGGTTGGGATATTCTATAGTTGCCGACACAGTCCTTGTTCCGTCACTGTTCCCGTCCCATGCGACAAATGCCCAGAGGATCAGGGATATTGCAAGCGAGACAGTAAAGAGTCCAAGATTGGCCCTGAGCTTCCCCGTTCCGCGGATATTGACCCAGCGATCAAGCCTCTCCAGGTATTTCTTGCGGATATCATTCATATCCGTAATTTTTTTCTCGTTTCCGTTTTCATTCTTCATTGGGAACACTCCCCGGCCACTGCTGGACGATCTCTTCCCTCAGCCTATCCATAAAATTGGAGCCTCTGCCTTCGTAGCTGAAATAATGTCCGCATATGCTTCTCAGCTGGGCTTCGCTCAATGGTTTGGAAAGTCTGCCGCCAACTGCCACTGTTATCTCTCCCCGTTCTTCGGAGACCGCTATGGCAAGGGCATCCGACATCTCTGTGACACCAAGCGCAGCCCTGTGTCTGGTGCCGTACCATCTTGAAATATCAGTCTTTTCGGTAAGGGGAAGATAACATCCGGCGGCAATTATGTTATGCTGGTCTATAACGACCGCACCGTCATGGAGCGGAGTCCCCGGCCAGAAGATCGACACCATCAGTTCCTCAGTTATGTCGGCCTTCAATAATACTGCAGTCCTCCAGACCTCTTTGAGGCTTGTGTTCCTCTGGAGTACGCAAAGCGCCCCTATCCTCTGGGATTTGCAGTAAAGCATGGCCTTGGTAAGGTTTTCAGCTTTGATATCCACCATCTCTTCATTATTGTCTACCTTCCAAAGATGGCCCTTGCCGAGCTCTTCAAGCATATGCCTGAGTTCCGGCTGAAAAAGTATGGGAATGACAATGATGAAGGCGCTTAGGATCTTTCCGATCATCCAGGAAAGGCTCCTGAGTTCCAGTACATTAGCCAGGGCTCCGATCAAACCAATTATCATTACCCCTCTTATAAGCTGCATGGCCCGAGTCCCTACAAGAAGCAGAAGGACCCTGTAGATGATGAAGGCAACTATAAAAATATCCGGGATATCCTGCCACCGCAAATCAAAAAACGGCAATGGGAACACCTCCCTTTAGTGAGATCAGGCGCCTTGACGCCTCATAAGGCCGCAGGCTGCCCTATAAAGCGCCGACAGCAGACCAGAAAGGTCCTTACGGTCATTGTTAATCAAATCAAATCCCGTTTCTTTCACCTGTTAAAGATAATTATCACTTACTGTCCCCTCAGTTTTCTGAGCATGGCAAGGTTGCCTTCGTCTCCCGGTCCCTCTTTGGGAGTTTCAAGTATTGCCGGGACATCTTTAAACCTCGGATCATTCACGAGCATGGAAAAAGGGTTAAGCCCTATGGCTCCTTCACCAAGATGCTGATGCCTGTCCTTTTTGCTCCCCTTTTCCATCTTGCTGTCACTGAGGTGCCAGCAATGTATCCTTTCAAGGCCGACGTGCCTGTCCAGCAAGCCGGTAAGCCTGTTGTATGACTCATGGGTCCTCATTTCATATCCTGCAGCGAAAACATGGCATATATCAACACAAAATCCAATTCTGGGATGGTCCTCCAGAAGGTCCAGCAAAAGGGAAAACTCGGCAATGTCTCCGCCAAGGACAGATCCCTGCCCCGCCATTGTCTCGAGCAAGATCCTGACATTCATTTCAGATGTCTCATCAAGGACTCTGAGAAGCGAGAGGGATACCTGTTTCAGTGCATCGCCTCCGCTGCTGTCCAGTGCAAAGCCGGGATGGAGCACTACATCTCCAACGCTGAGCTGATGGCACCTTTCCAGCTCCTTTTTCAGGGCATCCTCGCTTTTTTCCCTGACTTCAGCCGATCCCGCAAGGTTTATCAGGTACGAGGCATGAGAAACTACCTTCCTTACCGAGCTTTCACGGGACGCCCTGTAAAACTCCTCTATTTCCTGAAATGAAAGCGGCTTGTTCTGCCATTGCCTCTGGTTTCTCGTAAATATCTGCATTGATTCGCAGCCGATAATATCGGCTCTCTGGTAAGCCCTGTAAAGGCCTCCTGCAGCGGATATGTGTGCGCCGATCAGAGCCACTACTGAGTCCGTCCCAGATAGACTACGCCGCGGATGCCGTCCAGCGTTATAAGTGTACCGTCTTCAACAGTTTCAAATATCCCCGCGACTCCAACTATTGCCGGAAGCCCGATGTCGAGTGAAGCAGCAGCCGTATGACAGGAAAAGCCCTCCTCTTCACAGACTATGCCCGCCGCCCTTTCCATTGCCGGGATAAAATCACGGTCAGTCTTCCTTACTACCAGAATAGAATCAGGTCCGACCTTTTCATTGGCCTGCACGCTGTTCTCTGCCCTGCAAACAGTCCCTCTGGCCTTTGTTTTTATCAGAGAGAGTCCTTTGCCTATCATTTTCCCGACTGTATAGACCTGGACAAGGTTAGTACTGCCCGGGACGCCAAGGGGTATTCCTGATGTGAATACTACATTGTCTCCGCCCTTTATAAGCCCTTCTTCCTGAACGATCGAAAGAGAGTTGGAAACTGATTCTTCTACGTCCGTAGTAAAGGGACATACCAGGGAATAAACTCCCCAGACAAGGGCAAGCTCCCTCCAGGTCGAAAAAGAAGGAGTCAGTGCTATGACAGGACATTCCGGCCTGTATTTGCTGACCATCCTGGCTGTTGCCCCGCTCCTGGTAAGCGAAAGTATCGCAGCGGCACAAACAGACTCGGATATATCGCGTGCCGCCTTACTGACCGAATCGGCGATCTCGCCGCAGTTGAAAAATATCTTAGGGGTGCGCTGCCAATCCCTGAGGTTTTCTTCTGTCCTCATAATGATCTTGTGCATTATCTTAACTGATTCTACGGGATATTTTCCGCCGGCAGTCTCTCCTGAAAGCATTACTGCATCGGCGCCGTCAATGACGGCATTTGCCACGTCACTTGCCTCGGCCCTGGTCGGCTTTGGATTCCTTATCATTGAATCCAGCATCTGAGTAGCAACTATCACCGGCTTGCCCTGAGAACGGCATTTTTCTATTATGTCCTTCTGGACCATAGGAACATCCTCGGTAGGCATTTCAACACCGAGGTCTCCCCTTGCCACCATTATCCCATCCACCACTGCAAGTATCCCGTCAATGTTTTCAACAGACTGCCTGGTCTCTATCTTAGCAATGATCCTTGCTTCGCCCGAGTTTTCCTCAAGTATCCTCCTTACGCCCAGGACATCATCCTTTGTCCGGACAAAAGAGACCGCTATGTAATCGACACGGTGTTCTATTCCCCACCGAATGTCGCTGATGTCTTTTTCGGTCAGGGTCGGCACAGAAAGGTCAGCTCCGGGGACATTGACCCCCTTCTTCTCACCCAGTTCGCCGCCCACAAGCACTTTGCACTTCAGTGAAGCACTGCTCAGTTCTTCAACGGAAAGCTGAATGGTCCCGTCATCAATGAAGATATCCTGCCCTCTGCCCACTTCCCTGTACAAATCGGGATAATCGACATAGACACCGGCTTCAGTACCCTCAACAGGCTGAAAATAAAGGTCAAAATCGTTCCCGGGGGTCAAATATACTTTCTTGTGTCCCGCAAGCATGCCTGTACGTATCTCCGGTCCCTTTGTATCAAGCAGGGTCGCTATGGGCCTGCGGAGAGTATCTTCGACCTTCCGGACATTCTCTATCGTTTTTGTGTGGGACAAATGGTCTCCGTGGCTGAAGTTAAGGCGGGCTACATTCATGCCCGATCTAACAAGTTCAGAGATCGTCTCCTCTTCCCAGCAGGAAGGACCCATCGTGCAAACAATTTTAACTTTTCTCTCCAGTCTTTTCATATAAATAAAATACCCTTACTTTCCGCTTTTTATTTCGCCGTGCTTTGTAAGGATAGACGCCGCACCTCTTATCTTCATGGCAGAAATATGTTCTGTAAACTGGGCTATCCAGACCTCACCCTCATCAAGCTTTTCTGTGTGAAGAAACCTGTTCTCCGCACCTCTTGTGACGCCAATGACCGTCACCCCGTTCTCCAGAGCCTTAACGGCGATATAGTCACCCACAGCCAGCCGCCCTTCACTTTCGCCCTGAGACATCTGCATCTCTCCTCTCGTTCCTCATCCTGATCAGGAAATATATGCCCTGCCCTTTGAAAAATCCATCAGTTCCTCCGGGAGGCTGCCGCCGGGGTCGACCTTTATCGACTTGAGAAATGTAACAACAGCCTGCTCGGAATTTATCAATTTAAGCAGAACTTCATATTTGCCCGGATGTTTTCGAAGCAGTTTGCACATATCCGCATAGAAAAGATCCCCTAAACCATCTGCTTCAACAGTAATTGTAACATGAGGAGTCAGCTGGGACTGAAATTCTTCTTCTGTAAATATTTCATCGGCAAGGATCGAAAGCCCCCTGTCCTGTTTCATCTGCCCCTTTATCAAATAGAGGGAACCTACAGCCATAAGAGGCTTGAACCTGCTCCACTGTCTCGGAAACATCACTACCTCCACAGTTGAATCGGAATCCTCAAAATCAAGCACACCCATTGGGTCTCCCTTTTTTGTATAGCGCTCTTTAAAGGAAGTCAGAAGTCCGGCTGAAATGACTTGCTGATTTGCAGACTGCCACATCGGAAGGTCTGAAAACGTGCAGTTGATGTAATTTTTGATCAAAGGGTAATAATTGTCGTACGGATGACCGGAAATATACAGCCCCATGCTCTCTTTTTCAAAATCAAGCTTCTCCCTGGTGGTGAAATCCTCACATTCATCCATCACGGGCTCGAGAACTGCATCCTCAACATCGTCGAACAGTGAGCACTGGTTTGAATCCGCACACCTCTTTGATGCGTAATCAAGAAATGACGGCAGGACATTAAGCAGTTTAGCCCTGTTTTTTTCAAGGCTGTCAAATGCTCCGGACTTAATAAGGTTTTCTATGACGCCTCTGTTTACTACCCTTGGGTCTATTTTTGAGAAGAAATCCCAGAATGAACGGTAAGGTCCCTCTTTCTCCCTTGATTCTATTATGCTTTTGACCGCACTGTGGCCGACCTTTGCAACTGCAGACAGTCCCAGCCTTATAATGTCGCCGCCGGCAGAGAAGTCTTCCTTCGACTCGTTTATATCAGGCGGCATAACTGAATATCCAAGTTCTCTGACACTTCTTATATACTGCCCTAAAACACTCATTTTAGATCCGACTATGCTTGACAGGTACGCTGCAAGAAACTCCGGACCATAATTTGCCTTCAGCCATGCTGTCCTGTAGCTTATAAGTGCGTATGCGGCACTATGGGACTTGTTGAAGCCATATCCCGCAAATTTTTCGATAATGTCGTATATCTCTCCGGCTTTTTTATAGTCCACATTGTTTTTGACAGCTCCGCCAATAAACTTTTCCCTCTGTTCAGCCATAACCTCGGCCTTCTTTTTTCCCATGGCCCTTCTGAGAAGATCTGCCTCTCCAAGGGTATAGCCGGCAAGTGCAGAAGCACTCTGCATTACCTGTTCCTGGTAGAGTATGACCCCGTAAGTCTCACTCATAGACTCGGCAAGGGCTGGATGAAGAAAATGGACAGGTTCCTCCTTATGTTTGCACCTTACATACTGGTCTGCCATCCCGCTTTCAAGCGGCCCCGGCCTGTATAGGGCAACAAGAGCTATAAGGTCTTCAAAGCAGTCGGGTTTCATCCGTACGACCAGTGCGGTCATCCCGCTCGATTCAAGCTGGAAAACCCCAAGGGTATCCCCTTTCTGGAGCATATCAAAGGTCTTTGGATCATCCATAGGTATCTCTTCGAGGTCGATATCGCCTTTGCCGCCGGCCCTGATATTTTCCAGTGCTCCCTCTATTACTGACAGTGTCCTGAGACCCAGGAAATCCATCTTCACAAGCCCCAGCTTTTCCACGGGTTCCATTGAATACTGGGTAACTATCTGGCTTTCTCCGAACTTCCTGACCGGCACCATTTCGATGATCGGCTTAGGAGTGATGACGACCCCGGCTGCATGCTGGGAACAATGTCTTGAAATGCCCTCGATATTTGACGATATGTCAAGAAGCTTTTTCACCTCAGGCTCTGTATCATATATTGCCTTCAGATCCGGTACCCCTGCAAGTGCCTGACCGATGTTGTTTATATTGGATTTTAGCGAATCCGGTATCAGCTTGGTAACTCTCCTGACATCCGCTACAGTCATTCCAAGCGCCCTGCCTACATCAGTAATGGCACCCTTGCTCTTCATCCTGTCGAACGTGATTATCTGCGCTACCCTGTCGCTTCCGTACTTTCGGACAATATATTCGATAAGCTCGTCCCTTCTCTTGTCGGAAACATCGGTGTCGATATCGGGCATGCTTATGCGTTCGGGGTTCAGGAAACGTTCAAAGAGCAGGTTATATCTGATCGGGTCAAGGTCGGTAATGCCAAGCGACCAAGCAACTACGGAACCGGCGGCCGACCCCCTGCCCGGCCCGATAGGGATACCTCTCTTCCTGGCCGCAGAAATGATGTCCGCGACAATGCAGAAATATCCCGGGAAACCCATCTGCTCTATAACATCAAGTTCATAATTTAGGCGCTCGATATAGTTTTGGGGAGGACTGTCAGACTTTAATCTTTTCACAAGGCCTTCCCTGGCAGTCCTTCTCAGGTATGACTCAAGTGTCTCACCTTCAGGAAGGGGAAATTCGGGCAGATAATAGTGTCCCATCTCCAGGCTCACATTACACCTGTCTGCGATCATCTGTGTATTTGTAAGGGATTCAGGGATCTCGGCCCCAAAGAGATCCCACATTTCCTCGGGGGATCTGAAGTAATAGTCGCTGCCCCTGAACCTGTATCTGTTCGGGTCGTTGACATTGCTGTTCGTCTGCACACAAAGAAGGACATCGTGCCATTCTGCGTCTGTCCTTTTCATGTAATGCACGTCGTTCGTCGCAATAAGCCTGTAGTTATTTTTTCCTGCGATATCAATAAGTCCTTTATTCACTATGGCCTGTTCAGGTATGCTGTTGTGCTGGATCTCAAGAAAGAAATTATCCGGTCCGAGGATATCCCTGTACAGGGCAGCTCTTGATATGGCACCTTCCCTGTCGCCCCTGAGTATCAGGTTAGGTATTTCGCCTCCCAGACAGGCCGAGGCTCCGATTATCCCTCTGCTGTGCCTTGCAAGCAATTCATGGTCTATCCTTGGTTTATAGTAGAATCCGTCAGTGTTGGCAACGGAAACGATCTTCATCAGGTTATGGTATCCCTCTTCATTTTCGGCAAGGAGGATCAGATGATACTGGTTTTTGTTTTCCCTGCAGGTATAACCGTTCGGGTCGACATATACCTCGCAGCCAATTATGGGCTTGATCCCCTCAGACCTGCACTTGCTGTAAAACTCAACGCAGCCGTACATTACGCCGTGATCTGTGATCGCGATCGAATCCATGCCCATATCTCTTGCCGCTGCGGCAAGATCAGCGCATTTGTTTGCACCGTCAAGAAGGCTGTATTCACTATGAACGTGAAGATGCACGAAAGGCTTTTGCCCCATCAGTCTGCGCTCCCGAAGTCATCCGTATCGCCTTCACCGTTCATGTCCTTAACATACAGCACTTCAGCCCCGAGCAGTTTGATTATCCTGTCTGTGCCAGGTATTACGGTGCCTTTCTGCGGCTTTTCCTTAGTGTCGCCATCATTTTCCGGTCCCGAAGGTTCGGAGATCAAAATATCGGGCATTGGGACCGAAGGATCATTTTTTTCGGGATCCCTGATACCCCACAGTTCCTCCAGAGCTTTTGAGAGTAATTTCCTGTTCTGCGGTACCATAAGGTATGTATGAGAGGGCGTGTTGACATCAGAAACGATCTTCCACCCTTCCTCTCCCAACCTTATCCCGCAGTTAAGGATCGCAGCTCCGATAGATGAAGCCCTGTTCCCAAGCCTGGAAAGAAGGTCTGCAAAATCCCGGTCCGATATTTCATCAAAATTTGTCTCTTCGGACGCCGCAGGCATTGATGACTCTGCTTCTGCCGGAGTTTCTCCTTTTTTATCAACAATAGGTGCGCTCTCTTTACTTTTGGCTTCTGTCCGGACATGGCCGGCATCGCGTAATGTCCCTGATTCAAGGACCGGATTTTTTGACCCTTTTCCGCCAAAAATTATGTTGGTCAGCTCAAGCATCACCATTCCTGAAAAAACTTCCATCCTCATGCCGTATCTGGCCCTCGGCAGAAGGCTGCTGCAGAAAATAGACGCGGCCCTCAGTTTTTCAATACTCCAGTGCGCCGTCTCTTCCCTGAGGAATTTTCCCTCTTCATCAGAGATCTCAAGGGCTTCCATCCCCTTTTCACCCCATAGTGAAAAGATCCACATGTCCCTGAATACTGCGAAAAGTGACTCTGTGAGCCTCTCAACAGATATTCCCCTGCTCAGCATCTCATGGAGAGATGCATTAGCCTTGTTCGGATCAATACGAAGATCCCTTACCCACTTCTCGAGCTCAGTCCTGTTGCTCCCTCCGGTGAGTGCCTTCACACTTTCAAGCGTCAGGCTTCCTTTACCCAGAGAAACTGCCTGCTCGGTCAGAGAAAGAGCATCCCTCAAGGCTCCGTCCGCCTGCCTTGAGACCTCCCATACCGCTTCCATATCAGCCCGGATATTTTCTGATCCGCAGACAAAAGCCACCCTGTTTACCATATCGGCCATCGAGATCCTGTGGAAAGGGATATGCTGGCATCTTGACCTTATGGTGACAGGTACTTTGTGAGGTTCTGTAGTCGCGAGGAGGAATACAACATTTGCCGGAGGTTCTTCAAGTGTCTTCAAAAGTGCGTTGAAAGCCGCTTCAGTAAGCATATGAACTTCGTCGATTATATATACCTTGTATTGGGCGCTCAGAGGTTTCAGGTTCACGTGGCTCTTGAGGTCCCTTATTTCGTTGATCCCCCTGTTGGAAGCGCCGTCTATCTCAATTACATCAAGATGCTCCCCCTGTGCTATTGCGTAACATGCATCGCATTCGCCGCAGGGTTCCCCGTCCTGTGAAGGATTCCCGCAGTTGAGTCCTTTGGCGACCAGACGGGCAGCGGAGGTCTTTCCGCACCCGCGGGGTCCTGAGAAAAGATATGCGTGGCCGATATGTCCTTCCTTAAGAGACTCACGCAGTACGCTGACAGCTGCGCTCTGTCCCACCATGTCAGAAAATTTCTGGGGTCTGTATCTTCGATAAAGTGATATGTACATTCTACCCCTCCTGTTCAGCTCCATCTATTTTACAGGAAGAAGCTTATTTTTTGACTTATGTATTTTTAAGAAAGATATAGTCTGAAAATATTAAACTTAAAGGAGTTTGGGCAGATCGGCGCATATATTTTCTGCAAGGCGGATAAAGATGGGATATCCGTCGCTGATATGTTATGTTTTGAGATCTTCACGCCATATGTCCGTCAGTTATTCACACAAATCAACAGTGTGCCGGATCGGAGACAACGGCATCAGTGATCACAAAGCATGTTTATCTCAGTTTATTTAACGGTAATAATCAGCGAGAGGATTTTCCCTTTTTGCTTCAGTGAGTGCTTTTATTACCCTCTCCCTTATTTCGGAGATCGGCGGCATATCTTCATTCAGCTCCTTCTCTCTTATAAGGATCTTTCCCTTGATATTGAGGGTCCTCTCTCCCTCAGATCCGTACACCATGACATCAAATGGCGCGAGTTCCATCGCAAGGTTCTGATCAAGCCTCTCTTTTAGTGCGTTAAGAAATTTTAAGCTTTTCTCAGACTCCGGCAGATCCAGGAAGCTGTTGCCGTCGATAGTCAGCGAAACCCTGCCTTCTGCGGCTGAGACTTCGGTTTTAAGCATATTGAGAGCGTTCTTTCTGTCAACATCTATCCCATTGTCCTTCATATATTTAAGAGCGGCTCTGACCCTTTCTTCAACTTCGGGATGGGTCCTGAATATGCCCGGATCTGCATAGGCCCTTTTCATACGTTCCACCTGGAGGCGCTCCATTGTTGTAAGCATAGCAGCCGGGTTGTAGCCCGCCTTGTGCATTACATCGATCCCCCTGGCATCAGCCTCTTTTTCAAGCTCTATGCTGTATGCACCCATGACAGCCGTCTGGATGGCGCTTGAAAGCATGGCTGCCGCCATGCCGCCGCCCTGCGTGGCAGCGATCATGCCGGCAATGGTAAGTATATTTAGTCTGTTGTTCCTTGCCGCCTGTACTATGCCGTGTGCCCTGTCGGCATGGACAAATTCGTGAGCCAGTATTGCCGCCGTCTCATCCTCGCTCTTAAGAAATTCAAGCATCCCGGTGCTTATGTAAGTAAAGCCTCCGGGAAGTGAAAAGGCGTTTGGCTCCTTCATTTCAATTATCTTTACGTTATATTCAAGTTCACGCTGAAGATATGGTGTAAGTCTCCTTCCAATAACAGCAAGCCTGGCCTCGGCAGACGGATCGTGTACGCGGGGGTACTGTTTTTCGACCTGCTCGGCAGTCTTCCTGCCTATCTTAATTTCCTTTTCGACAGTCTTCTCTGTAGGCTCCGGTGAGGCAGCGGCAAATGAATTCGAGGAATGCTGCAGGATCAGCAGACAGGCTGCAAGGATGAGAATGAAGGTTTTTTTCAGCACAATATCCCCTCTCGATACTTTGATGTTCAAACTGTCATGAAGACCGGCCAGCAATTGGCAAGCGTGGGCAAGCAATTGGCAAGCAGTCGT
>DAIRTK010000045.1:0-11876 GCA_036803945.1 Synergistaceae bacterium | reverse complement strand
GCTTCACTTACGTTTCTGCCGACAGGCGGAGTAAGCACTTCAAATGACTGGATCACGCCATCCGGGTCAATGATGAAGCGGCCCCGTGTTTCAGTGCCTGTTTCTTCATTGTAAACACCGTACATCGTGCCGATCTTGCCGCCCTGGTCAGAGAGCATGGGGAAAGGGATATCCTTATTGATCATTTTTGACAGTTCATGATCATTCCAAATTTTATGGACAAACGGGGAATCAACTGAAATGGATAGGACTGTGACGCCTAATTTTTCAAATTCGCTGTATTTTTCAGCAACTGCTGAAACTTCCGTGCCTCAGACAAATGTGAAGTCACCGGGATAAAAACAGAGCATTACCCATTTCCCGGCATAATCAGCCAAGTCCACTTTTGTAAACTTTCCCTGATGAAACGCTGGGGCAGTAAATGTGGGTGCTTTACTTCCGACTTTGATCATTGATCCTACCTCCTCCATATTATTTAATACACATTTTGATGCGCGGGGTCCGCTCAATATGCTTAAAGCCGAGTGTTCTGAGATCGGATCTTTTTTCCCAAATGTTACGTATTGGCTATAATTGTCGCGGTATCTAAAATGTATATTGTTTAGCATTATATCAATATAACTGTAAGTTTGCCAGTAATGTCTAGTGAGGATAAATAATTCGTTTAATATTTACGTTGCAATGCGGCTGATTTAGAAATATTTTTTTGATTCTGTTCTAGTAATTATATGAGAAATGCAGACCGATCTTTTCTGAGGGATGTATTATAAAAAACTTTATCATCGTTTATGAGATCCTTAGGCTCTTAACATTGTGACGACCGTCTCGACGTGTCCTGTCTGAGGAAACATGTCGAAGGGCTGTATGGATTTAATTCTGTATCGGTTGGATATCAGGGTTTTAATATCACGGGCAAGAGTTGCCGGACCGCAGGAGACGTAGACTATTTTCTGCGGTGCTATCTTCACTATTGAGGCTATGACGCGTGGGTCGCATCCTGTTCTTGGAGGATCGAGTACCACTGTTTCAAATTTTATGTCTGAAAGAGACTCAGAAATATCCTCTGCAGATCCTGAATAGCCTGTTATGTTGTCAATACCGTTGAGTTCGGCATTTATCCTGAGATATTTTGAAGCCAGCGGCCACTCCTCCACTGCCTTGACATGGTTCGCACCTTCAGAGAGGAAGGCAGTCAGTGTCCCAACGCCTGAATAAAGCTCAAGGATGCTTTGGGGAGATTCCTCTGCAGCCATCTTTGCCGCATATTTATAAAGCTCAATAGCCTGCTCTGAATTTATCTGAAAGAAGGAGGATATCTCGAAGTTGAACCTGTACTTTCCGAGCATTTCCTGCATGACCGGCTCTCCGTAAATAGTCGAGAATTCATCACCCCAAATGAAGTTGCCTTTTGTGACATTTTTATTAAGGATCATTCCTCTGAGATCACATGAATGTCGTGCAGCTATACTTTTTAACTTGTTCGCCTCATCTGCCTTGGCAGATCTTCCCGTTACAACCCCGCATAAGCTTTGGTCAGTGAATCTTGCGGTCCGAAATACCAAATGTCTTATAAAACCAATAAGATGTTTGTTTTTTTCTTCCCAGCCCTTAAATCCCGCATTTCTAAAATCATTAATTAATGAAGCAACATTTGATCCAAGCTTTGGCAGGAGGACCGGACAGCCAATATAAGGGACGATATCGTGACTTCGGTTTTTAAAGAAACCTGCAATAAACTTATCCATCCGGTCAGCATGTACAGGTATTGAGGCCTTATTTCTGTAACCCCACTGAGATGGTGACGGAATGCAGTTGCCAACTGAGGGATCTGGGACTCCCCCGATCCGTTTGATCGCGTCATATACTGTCTTTTTCTTTAATTCAAGCTGAGATGCGTAATCAATGTGCTGAAGCTGACAGCCTCCGCATTTGCCGTAAACCGGGCAAAGCGGTTTGATCCTTATAGGTGAGTCATTATGCCTCTCAATGACCTTTGCGACGGCGTAATTCTTCTTTGCCCGGACAATGCGGCATGTCACTTCCTCTTCAGGAAGTGCATCAGGAACAAAGACAACGAAGCGCTCGTCCCCGAGCCTGACTATGCCCTCTCCCTCGTTGTTTATCTCAGTAATTTTAAATTTCTTGATTTCTCCCTGAAGCATGTCTTCCCTCCAAAAAGGTCAGATAGGAAAAGGGGCAGGGAAATCTCCCCGCCCCTTCTGATAGATTATATCAGATATGTTTTTACTTCCTTGCAGCCATTGCTTCGTCCATCATTTGATATCCATAGTCAAAGGCTTTTGAATTGAGCTCTTCTGTTCCCTTGGGAACTCTTGCAAGGATAGCCTTTTTGATGGCTTCAGGTTTTGTCAGGTTCTTGACTTCAAGGACCTTGGCAGCTGTGCCGAGTGCTACCATGTTGACAACCAGCTCACGGCCAAGCTTTTCCCTTGCTGTCCTTACGATGGGAAGAAGGTAGACGTCAGCGTCAAGCTTCGGAGGCTCTGTAACGAAAAAGTCATCAAGGATGACCGTTGCGCCCTTTGCTGTGTCATGGCTGTACTGGTCACATGCCTTCTGAGTAAGGATGACCTGAAGGTTTGGATGAGCAGCCTTCGGGTAGTCTATCTCAGCGCGGTCATAAACTACTTCTGACTTGGAAGCACCGCCGCGGGCTTCGGGACCGTATGCCTGACTCTGTACAGAATTGAGGCCTTCTGTGTTAAGTGCGGCAGCCTCACCAAGGATCACTGCGGCGAGGATGACTCCCTGTCCGCCGGATCCAGCAACGCGAATTTCAAAACGTTCGCTCATGATCCGTTACCCCCTATGCCTTCTGAGCGCGTGCGATGATCTCATCATAGCGCTCAGTGTATTCGCGGGCATCTTCGATATTGACGAATTCGCCAATGATTATCTTGCCCTTGAGTTCTTCAGCAGTCATTGTATCGGCCTTGGCCTTCATGACTGAGTTGTCCTTAAGATAGTTGATGTTGTCCATCGGACGGCTGCGCTTGTTTTTACGGCCAAACTGGGTGTGGCAGAAGGAGATCAGCTCAACTACCGCAAAGCCCTTCTTCTGGTGCTGGATGGCCTTTTTGAGTATCTGCTCGCACATTGCAGGCTGGGCGACTGTCGCGCGCGCAACATATGTTGCTCCGGCACCCTCTGCAAGTTTGCAGATGTCGAATGTGGGATCCACTGCGCCGTAGGGGGCTGTTGCGGCGAATGCACCTTCCGGTGTTGTGGGGGAAGCCTGTCCGCCTGTCATTCCGTAGATATTGTTGTTCATCAGCACGGCAGTAATGCCTATGTTGCGGCGGCATGCGTGGATGAAATGGTTTCCTCCGATAGCTGTTCCGTCTCCGTCACCCATAACGTTGACTATGGTAAGATCGGGATTTGCCATTTTAACTCCTGTTGCAAAGGCGAGTGAACGTCCGTGCGCGGTGTGGAGCGTGCATGCATCAATGTATCCGGGCATACGGCTTGAACATCCTATACCGGAAGAGATGCAGATTTTCTCCTTGGGGATCTGCAGATCAGCAAGGGCGCGGAGTATTGCGTGCATGATTATTCCATGACCGCATCCGGGGCACCAGATGTGTGGCATAAATTTGGTACGTAGGAGTTTTTTTACATCTTCGCGGGGCATAGTTACGCCACCTCCTTGATGAAGGACATTATCTGGTCGGGTTTGTAAAGTTCTCCGTTGATGAGGTTTTTGCGATGGACTTCGCATCTTCCTGCAACGGCTCTCTCTACCTCATTGACCATCTGTCCGGCGTTGAGTTCGGGAACGATTATATGTTTTACCCTCTTGGAGATCTCTGCGATCTCCTTGTCAGGGAAGGGCCAGAGTGTGATGGGACGGAAGTGTCCGACTTTTACTCCCTGGAGGCGAAGTTCGCGAATAGCGCGAAGAGCAGAACGTGAAACGCTGCCGTAGGAAACGATCATTACTTCAGCATCTTCCATGCTCTCTTCTTTGTATTCAACTATATCGTCACGGAATCGGTCAACTTTACGGATGATACGGTTTGCTTTCTTGTCGATCTCATCGGCTTCGTTTGTCGGGAAGCCCCAGTCGTTGCTGGTGAGACCTGTAACATGCCAGCGATAGCCGTCTCCGAATGCTGCCATTGGAGGAACATCGTCATCGTCAGCCTTGTAGGGGATGAAATCATCCGGACAGACTGTGGGCTTCTTGCGGTTTACGATCTCAAACGATCCGGGTTCGGGGATCACGATCTTCTCGCGCATGTGTCCGATTATCTCGTCAGCCATTACGAGAACAGGCTGGCGGAAACGCTCTGCCATATTGAAGGCTTTTGCTGTTATCTCGTAGCACTCCTGGATCGAGGAGGGGGCGTAGGCGATAGTTCCGTGGTCTCCGTGCGTTCCCCATTTTGCCTGCATTACGTCGGCCTGTGAAACTTTGGTAGGAAGTCCTGTTGAGGGGCCGCCACGCTGAATGTCTGCAAGTACCATGGGAATTTCAGCTATATATGCATAGCCCAGCAGCTCCTGCTTCAGTGAAATACCAGGGCCTGAGCTTCCTGTCATCGCTTTCATTCCGGCTATCGAAGCGCCTATCGTTGCAGCGATGCCGCCTATCTCATCTTCCATCTGGACGAATTTTCCGCCCAGCCTGGGAAGCTCTTCAGACATAACTTCCATGATCTCTGTCGAGGGGGTTATCGGATAACCTCCAAAGAATCTGCATCCGGCAGCAACAGCACCCATAGCAATAGCTTTGTTGCCCTGCCAGAATTCAACTTGAGCCATTATTAGTCACGCTCCTTAATTGTTATTGCCATATCCGGGCAGACGTTGTCGCACTGGCGGCAGCCGATGCAATCGTCAGGGCGGACAGGTACACATTTTACCTGTTCGCTAAGTTCAAGAACTTTCTTCGGGCATATAGCGATACAGAGGCCACATCCTTTGCACCATTTGGCCAAAACATCGATGTCGAACTTCTTCGCCAAAAAACCCACCTTCCTTCCCCACATCTAATCATATTTGTCTGTCAATCATTATTAGTATCGATTGGCATAACCTTGGGTATTATGACAAACATTTCACATTTATTCAAGGAAAAGAATAAATTCTTTATATTCTGACAATAGTACTCATATGTATGAAGTAGGACCTATATCAGGTTCACGCAGATAAGCTCCCTGGATCATATCGGGTGTAACAGAAAGTTCTTTGTAGTATTCCCCGATTAAAGCTGTTTGACCTGGTCTGCCTACTGCCCTTGGCAAAACATTATTAGGCAGAGATGAAAATTCACTGAAAAGCACGGTATCTTTCCCCACTATAAGGGCATCCGGGTAAAGGCCAAGAAAATCAGCAAATTCTGCAGCGGGACAAAATTTGGGGTAGACAAAAGGCTTCAACTGGCTGCCGTCGGAAAGATAAAGGGCACAATATACGCAGTTTTGCCTTGCTTTGATGACCGGAGCCAGAAGAACTCCCATCGGCCTGAGATCATGTACGAAGGCCTCAAGGGACGACACGGGCAGTATCCTTATGCCAAGGGCCTTTGCCAGAGCTGCGGAATAGGCTATGCCGGTCCTTATCCCGGTATAGTATCCGGGACCGTTTGCTGCGGCTATCAGATCAAGGTCTGAAAGATCCATTGAAAGTGAGCCAAGCATTTCTTCTACCAGGAGCGGGAGGCGTGAAGATTGCTGACGCCCCAGCTCCAGGCTTATCTCAGAAAGTATTTTGCCATCAGATGCGATTCCGATATTTGTAACTTTAGCAGTACAGTCAATGCCCAGAACTTTCATTTTTTACCTCTTCTTCATAGGGTGATCCCAGTATATTGCAAATAAGCTTGTTCAGCAGGACCTCGGCAGATCTGCCAAGCGCCCTTATGGTTATCTTCCTTGCACAGTCGTCCTCTCCGTGCTGTCTGATATAAATTTCAAGGGTATCCTTGACCGGCGGAGTGTGCCATCTTTCAGCCCACTCTACCACCACAACTGCACCGCAGTCTATGTAATTTTCGAAATCCAGCGCATCCGCTTCGCCGTGTGAATCCAGGCGGTAGAGGTCTGCATGTATGAGGGGCAGCTTACCCCTGTGTTCCGCAATAAGAATGAAGGTAGGGCTCTTTATCCTGCTGCAGCCAAGTGCAGCGCCAATGCCCTGCGTGAGGAGAGTCTTACCCATTCCCAATCCTCCGTGTAAAAGGACTGTAAGCCCGGGATATGCATGGTTCCCGATGTAATATCCCAATCTTCGCGTATCTTCTTCTGAAAAGCTTATAAGGTCAAGCTTAGTGGTTGAGTGTGTAAGGCAGTGCATCTGCTATCTCCCTTGCCAGTGCCCCGCGGCTCCCATATTTTTTCTCGAGCAGGGAACCGGCAGCTCCGTGAGCGGCAGCTCCTATAAGTGTGGCATCGCATACCCGGATCCCGCTGGCCATGAGAGCTCCTACGGCACCGCTCAGCACATCTCCGGAACCCGGTACTGCGAGAGCAGGAGAGCCCTCCTTAATTATCGTAACATTTCCGCCCTTTGTACAAACAAGGGTGTCCAATCCCTTCAGAAGAACAGTCTCCGAAATCTCAGACATCGCTGTAACAGAAGAGATCCTGTCACTGTTTATCTCTTCGGGGCTTGTACCCAAAATGGACGCAGCTTCTCCGCAGTGAGGGGTAATAAGAGTCTCTTTCCTGAACAGAGGCCTGTTTTTGGCTATCTGAAGATAGTAAAGAGCATCTCCGTCTGCGAGCAGTGGTTTATCCCAATTGTTCCAGAACCAGCTTACTACTGATCCCGATCCTTCGTTTCTTCCCAGTCCCGGACCTATGACAGCAGCTCCGCATCTCTTCTCCCAAATCGATATTGCTTCGGGTATGCACTCCGGAACTATCATTTCGCCTTTAGTCCTTAAAGGTAGGAATATAGCTTCAGGAAGAAAGAGGGAGGCGCTGTCGATCATAAAATCGGGCAGGGCAAGCACAACCAGCCCGGCTCCAGAACGCAGAGCTCCAAGTCCCGCAAGCAGCGGTGCTCCTCTGTAGTGGGCGCTTCCTCCGAGTATCAGAAGCCCCCCTTTTTGTCCTTTGTGTGTGTCTATTTTAACAGGCGGAAGAAGCAGGGATATGTCATTCCTGTCGAACGAAGATATGTATGGTTTGTCTTCGAGAGCTTTATCAGGGGATATCCCGATATCGGCAGTTTTCACCGTGCCGCACGCTGCGCTTGCAGGATAGCAGCACATGCCCTTTTTCGCCGCGAGAAAGGTTACTGTCAAGTCTGCCATTACGCAGGGATCATAAATATTTCCCGTAAAAGGGTCTATTCCGCTTGGTATATCAAAAGACACAACTGCCCCATTCTTATTGCAGAATCGTATAAGCCTTGAAATTTCGTTGCGCGGAGCTCCTTTTGATCCGGTCCCAAGAAGTGCATCTATGAGGCAGTCAGCCCTGACAGTTTCATCATATATCTCATTGTCCGAAAGATCCAATGAGCACTTTATACTGCAATTTGGATCCTTAAGCTCTATCAGCGCATCAAGGCTTGCCCTCGCATCCCCTGAGTACTTTTCTCTATAAGTAGAAAGAATAAGAGTGACCTTAAGCCCTTTTTCCAGTAAAAACCTTGCAGCAACGAAGCCGTCACCACCGTTGCTGCCCGGACCCGCAAAAATTAGAAAACTCAGCGCTTCCGGATAATTCTTCAAAACTTCCCTTGCAGCGTTTGTACCTGCGTTGTCCATCAACCTGAGTGACGAGAATCCAAACTTTGTGACTGCCAGAACGTCAGCCTGCCTTATATCTTCGGGGTCGTAATACCTGATCATCTGTTTTTCTCCAGGACGACAACCGCAACGGCTATTCCGGCTTCGTGGGAGATCGTCAAAAATACCTGGTCTATCCCCTCTTCTGAAAACCTGGAAAGTGTGGCATCATCAAAGACGAACCTTGGGCCGGAACCGGTCCTCTCTATAGGGCACGAATTAAGGCCAAGCTTTGCAATTCCCCAGCCGGTAGCTTTGGACAATGCTTCACGAGCTGCAAAAGAGGATGCATAATGTACCGCAGGATCTGCCTTTGATTCGGCGTAAGAAATCTCTTCTCCGGAAAAAAGGCGTTCGCGGAAGCCTTTTTTTGAAATGGCCTTGCGCATCCTGCTGATGTCACATATATCGATTCCTATGCCGCGTATCATATTTACACCTGCTTTGTTTGGATTTACAGGATAGAGAAGGCCGCGTATCATTTTTTGTTATTGATCAGCCCTGTCAAGTTCTTCGCGTATGATCTCTTTCTGCCAGACTGTAAGGGATCTTCTTCTTACAGCTGCACTGAAGTCCCCGGTCAGTTTTATCTTCCATTCAGCCCCGTATATTTCAGGGGCAAGTTTTATCGCTTTTATCGTAAGCTTTTTATAGTAATTATGGTCTGTTGCCCATTTTCCCAGTCTGCCGGCATAGAGCCCCGCGAAATATCCCCAAATATTGTCTCTGTTCCTGGCGCACCTCGGATAGTCTTTTTTTATCTTTTTTTCATAATCTTTCAGAAAATCCTGCGGTGTCATGTATTTTCTGAATTTTGAAGTCTCTGTCGTATAAACGCCGTTCCTGCTTTCCGGACTTTCCCTGGTCAAATAGGGTCTTCCTGAGTTAAGCCACTCCGCAGAGGCTTTGAGTCCTGCACCGTTATAGCCGCTTTTCCAAAGGTAGCTTGTCCAGTTGCCTGTCTCGCATGCACTTTGTACAGTTACTGCAAAAGGGTTGATGTACCTGTGTTTTCCGGCAAGGGCGTAGAACTCTTTTGTTGAGTAACCAAAAGCGCATTGAAAAGGTGCGGCTGTCATCATAATGCAAAGAAGTGCTATGTACAGCTTTTTTTTCATTCTACGAGTCCTCCGCTGAATATATAACATGTTAAATAATAGCATAAGCGGGCCTCAGATTAAACTTGTATAAAAAAGCGCTGCCCCTGAAGCTGGCAGCGCCGGACATAATTATAGCCTGTTTGGCCGGTATCAGAGAGGGAAGACCGGAAGCTTTTCCAGATAGATCAGGTCGTCTCCCGAGTAGCCTCCCTCTTCAAGCAGCACTGCCACTTTGCTTATTACAGTACATCCTGTTTTGGCAAGGACATCCTCAACAGAACGCAGTGAACCTCCTGTAGAGACAACATCATCCACGACGCAGACTTTTTTCCCTTTTAATTTCGCTGCGTCGATCTCGTCTATCACTATTATCTGTTTTTCCGTTGTGGTAATCGACTTGACCTCAGCCGTAATGGGGTTTTCCATATATCCCTTTATCGACTTCCTTGCTACTACGTAATCTACACCAAAGCGGACTGCCAGGGCATGGGTCAGGGGTATCCCCTTTGCCTCGGGGCAGACAAGCATATCTATCTTTTCCATGTTTTTCATCTTCTCATGAAGGGCATCCGCGCACCTTTCGATCAGTTCAGTGTCTCCAAGCATCACAAAGGATGCTATGACAAGGTTTGGCGTGACCTGTACCTTTTTAAGGCTTCTGCTTATGCCGCAGATATTCAGTTCATAATGGTCATTCATGGCTTTCTCCTATAGTGAAAATATTATTTTTATGATCACTCCGGCAAGGAGACCGAAGAAAGGATTCCATTTGGCGGAAACGAGCACTGTAGCCCCAATTACCATCCCCCAGGGCGAAAATCCGAACGGTCCGTTTGCTGCGGGTACAGAGGCAATTGCTCCCTGGATGTTGGAGGCGAATGTTACAAACGTCCCAAGAACGAAGAGGAAGCCCGCTATTGAAGCACTGTGGACATACTTCCCGATTATCGGCAGCAGCTTGAAAAGAAGAATGGCGGCCATTATAAGCATCATTATTACGGAGGACCGGAGAGGGTCAGGCGCAGTGGCTGTTCCTGAGATTATGGCTTCTACGGGAGCCCCTCCGAAGAAGGATGAACCGATATCGGCAAGAGATGAATAGATCGCAAGGTGGTCAATGTTTGAATCTACTCCGGCTATGCTTCCGGTTATCTTACCAAAACTTATATTGGCTCCAATGTTGAGGCATGCAAGAGCGAGGGCATGAACTATAAGCATCGGTTTTTCCCATATTTTCCATTCGATGTTGCCAAGGGTGAACTTCTCCCTGTTCATGTCCATTACAAGGCTGTGCGCTTCTACTTTATCCATTTTTATAAGAATGTTGTATATGATGGTGGAGAGCAGGACAGATATTATGATCGTCTTTGCCAGATCAAGGGTAATGAACCATACCGCCAAAGCCGTTATCATTGATATTGTCCCTGAGATCTTCTCGGAATTGAATAATTCCATGGATACATATGCAAGCATTATGCCCACTCCGGCCATCATTGAGGTAACTATCGTCGGACCGATGAACTCCACTATGGTTTCGTTAAGCCCCATCAATGAGGGGATCAGGAGGATCAGAGCTCCCCAGAAAACGATGCTCAGTCTCTCTTTTACGTTCTTGCCCATCTTCCCTGCCAGTGTGATCGTCTCGGCCTGGAAAGAGATGGTCGCCACGGAATTGAATGCGAATGACCCCGCTGCTCCGATGAGGAATGCCAGGCTGGTCGGGAATGCTGCAAATCCAAAACTGAGAGCCAGAAGTCCCTGAGGTATGCCGTTGATAACAACAGCTAATGAAGTTAACAGATCTGTCATAAAAGTATCCATATGATATCCCCCTGAAAAAGTAAGTTGTAATTTCAACGCCGATAAAATAATCCCATGTGAATTATTTGTCAAGAATAACATGGTCATATGTATTAATATATTAATAATTGTAAGGGGGTAAATTTAGACAAAGTTTGTGAAAAGCAAGTCATATGAAGATAAAAGGTGACAGTAAATTATTAGGTCTGTGCTTGGGTTTTTGGGGAAATTTTCAGCTGAGCTTCAGGAACCGCAGCTGCTTTTATTTTTTTTGCAGAAACAGTTTGTCCCGACTACCCCGCTGATTATCATAAGAGAACCTGTCAGGTGATAGAAGTAAATATTTTCTTTAAGGAAGACAACTCCGGCAACTATTGATATGACTGTACTCAGGTTCGTAAATACGCACATCCTGGATGCGTCAATTTTTGAGAGTGCAAAGTTGGTCAGCAGTGATGTAACAAGTGAGGAAAGAACACCAAGATATACGAAGGCAGCAATGAATGCCGGTTCGCTGAGGGGGGCAAAAAAGCTGCCTGCCGTTCCCATTATCAAGTGTCTTCCGAGAGACATCGCATTAAAAAAGACAAAGCTTATCACGATCATGATGTAGCTCATCTCAAGTATGGTAAAATCCCTTGCCAGTTTTTTGACCAGTATGCTGTATACCGAAAATGAGAGGGCTGACAAAAGTATCATCGCCACTCCTTTGATGTTTGTAAAATCAAGGTTTGCCCCTTTGCTCACTGTGATGTAGATCACTCCCCCGACGGAGAGCATTATAGAAAGTTTTTGAAGCAGTGAAGTTTCTTCCTTTAAAAAATAAGAGGCCATGATCAGCGTGAATACAGGCATCGATGCAAGAAGTATGCTTGCCTCCGAAGAGGTCAGATACTGAAGGCCGAAGGTATGCAAGGCAAAGAAGGAGAGGGGATAGAAGAGGGCAAGCGGAAGTATCTTTCTTATTCTCTTCCTTGTGAAATCCAAGCGGATCCATCTGAAGGCAACGGGGATCATCAAGGCTGTAAAGGATGCTGTGAACCTGTATGCAAGCAGGTCCCACGGCGTGCTGTACTGCAGACCTATCTTTGAGAACATGAAGGAGAGGCCCGTTATAAAGGTGTGGCAAATGGCCGCCGCGTATGCGAGACGTTCAGCTTTGTCGTTCATGGATTTTCCTCCCTTCGTTCCGCAGCATTATCGGATTCAGG
>DAIRTK010000044.1:1547-11951 GCA_036803945.1 Synergistaceae bacterium | reverse complement strand
CCCCGAAGAATACGGAATTATTTCGTAGTATTGTATATTATTTTTTATCGGTTTTTACATTAGAAACCGGAGAACAACCGATGCATATCAGCAAAATAAAGTTAAAAAAACAAAAAATTGCCATAGGGATCTTTGGTTTCAATAAAAATCTCCTGTTTCGCAGACACTAAGTTAGCTTATCTCAAAAGACCCCCAAATATTTCCTTGAAAACAAAAAAGACCGGCATGTCTCTGATAAGACATACCGGTCCTCTGATATTTTCGGTCTCTTTATTTAGGTATAGTTCCCTCAACGCCCTCAACGAACCAGCTCATGCTCAGCATCTCACCGTCATTGAGATTTTTGCCCTGCGGGACTGCGACTTTGCCGTCCTGTCCTTTGATCGGGCCGTAGAAGACATCCCACTTGCCGTCAAGTATTTTTTTCTTTTCGGCAGCTACGATCTTCTTTGTATCTTCCGGGACTGCCTTTCCGAATGCGGAGAGGTCGACCATGCCGTCCTTCATACTCCACCAGATCTGTTCCGATTTCCAGGTTCCCTTTTCAATGTTCTTGACTGCGTAGTCATAGTACTTGCCCCAGTTCCAGATCGGTGTTACGAGGTGGCGGGTGGGAGCATACTTGTCCATCGGGTTGTTGTATCCTATGACCCACATGCCGAGTTCCTCGGCTGCCTGGGGAGCTCCGCCGGTATCAGCGTGCATCGCAATGGTGTCGCACTTGGCATCATAAAGAGCCTTCGTTGCCTCTTTTTCTTTTGCAGGATCATGCCAGGAGAAGATCCAGACTACCTTAACCTTTGCATTCGGGTTAACTTTGCGGACTCCGAGTGTGAAGGCATTTATCCCGCGGATAACTTCCGGGATCGGGTATGCAGCAACATAGCCTATCAGGTTGGATTTTGTAGCCTTTCCCGCAACAAGTCCCGAAAGGTAGCGGGGCTGATACATGCGGCCGAAGTATGTGCTTACATTGGGGGCTGTTTTGTATCCGGAACAGTGCATAAAATAGACATTGGGATATTTCTTGGCAACATTGATCACGTGATCCATATAGCCGAATGAGTTTGCGAAGATGACTTTGGATCCGTTGCGGACCGCAGTCTCCATGACTCTTTCTGCATCGGGTCCTTCAGGTACGGATTCGACGATGGAGCTTTTTATGCCGGGGTTCAGCTTCTCCATCATTTTGCGTCCCTGGTCGTGCATGTAATTGTATCCGCCGTCTCCTACAGGTCCTACATAAACGAAGGTGGGTTTCTGGTCACTTATCTTGATGGGGCCCAAAGCTGCGAATGCTGCCGCAGCAAAGCAAAGAACAAGTAAAAATGCAATAATACCGCGTTTTTTCATATTAAAAGATCCTCCCCTTGATTTGATCTCCGACATCAGAGACCGTATAGTTGATTCCTAGTTTGTTTTTCACTCAACTGCAGTGTAAGAATATCATAACAATATATTTTTTACCATTGAAATCCTTACATAAATTATGGATTTTACAGATATGTTTGAGTAAGTCATTTTTTCAGAAGAAGGAATTTTTTTATTGTAATACAAGTGCAATTTTGTTTTTGGACTCTTATCGAATATAATTTTGGCTGATCCCCAACAAAAATAATTACAGAAAAAAGAAAGGCAAATCCACGGTGAATTTAAAAATTGAGCAGCCTGAGAGGAACGTGATTGATATGATTCCGGAAAAAATGCTTGAACTGGGCAAAAAACGTTCGGAGATACGTGAAATATTTGAATACGGGAAAAAAAGAGCAGGCGAGATCGGAGCTGACAAGGTATTCGACTTCAGCATAGGTAACCCCAATGTTCCCGCCCCCGAGTTCATTAGGGAAACTATAGTAGATCTTCTCACGAACGAGGAGCCTGCAAAGATCCACGGTTATACATCCGCCCAGGGAGATTTCGGCGCGAGGAAAGCTCTTGCTGACCACATAAACGGCAAATACGGGGCACAAGTAACTGCAGATCACTTTTACCTTACTGCCGGGGCGGCCGCGTCGCTTTCTCTGTGCTGCAGGGCATTGGCTCTTCCGGGTGATGAATTTCTGACATTTGCCCCTTATTTCCCTGAATATAAAGTATATGTGGAGTCTGCCGGAGGGATATTGTCCGTGATACCTGCAGATACAGAAAACTTCCAGATAGATCTTGAGAAGTTCGCATGCGCTTTAAATCAAAAGACGAAGGCAGTTATCATCAATTCTCCGAATAATCCATCAGGGGTAGTATATTCTTCGGATACGATCAAAAAGATGTGCGCGTTAATGGAAGAAAAATCTAAGGAGTTTGGACACCCGATATACCTGATATCGGACGAACCATACAGAGAACTGGTATATGGTGATGTCGAAGTGCCCTTCCTCCTTAACCACTACGACAACACCCTTGTCTGTTATTCCTACAGCAAGTCGCTTTCCCTTCCCGGAGAGCGGATAGGTTACGTGCTTTTATCAAACAGAATGAAGGACGGAGAGGACATCTATGCTGCCATTTGCGGCGCAGGGAGAGCTTTGGGTTATGTCTGTGCACCAAGCCTCTTTCAGCATCTGATCGGAAGATGCGCAGGCCGTACTGCGGATATTTCGATTTATAAAAAGAACAGGGATATCCTTTACAGCGGACTTATTGAAATGGGTTATGAATGCGCCAAGCCTGACGGGGCCTTCTATCTTTTCCTTAAGGCTCTCGAGCCTGATGCAGTGGCATTTTGTGAAAGGGCAAAGAAACATGAACTTCTCCTGGTGCCGGGGGATGGTTTTGGATGTCCGGGGTATGTCCGTATTTCCTATTGTGTGAGGACAGACCAGATAGAGGCATCACTGCCGGCATTTGAAAAACTTGCTGAGGACTATAAAAATTAAGTCTTAACATCAGTATGAAAGAGGGGCTCCGGCAATTGCCTGAGCCCCTCTTTATCATGTCTGTCAAAATTTAAAGAGTATCGGGTTTCTCTTTTTCAGAAGCGGCCTTCTCTTCATCGGTCCTTCTGTCGGTGATATTTTTAGTAGGACATTTTGTCGCGCAGATGCCGCAGTTGATGCATTTGGCAGGGTCGACCTCAGCAAGTGCTCCCTTCATTTCTATTGCCTGCACAGGACAGCTCTTGACGCAGAGTGTACATCCTATGCATCCGACCGAGCATACCTTCTTGACATCGGGTCCCTTAAACGGAGAGTTGCAGGATACGTTGACCTTTGATTTTCTCGGTACCAGAACCAGTACATTTCTTGGGCACTGCTCAACGCAGGCCCCGCATCCGACGCATTTATCGGGGTCGACCACAACAAGGCCGTTTTTGATAGTCATTGCATGGAAAGGGCATACACTTACACATGTGCCCAGCCCCATGCATCCAAAGGCGCATGACGTTGGACCCTTGCCCGGTATCACTGCCGCAGCCCTGCAGTCGTATTCACCGTAATAAACGCAGTTCTTTACTGTTTTGTCATTTGACCCCTTGCATTTAAGGAAGGCTATCTTGGGTTCCTCTTTTTCGGCCTTTACTCCGAGTATCTCAGCGATGCTTTCTGCAAGGGCCGAACCGCCCGCAGCACAAGCTGTGATCTTGCCATCCCCATTGACCAGCGCCTCAGCAAAGCCGTCGCAGCCGGGATAGCCGCAGCCGCCGCAGTTTGCGCCCGGAAGTATCGCACGTATATCAGCCTGACGGGGGTCTGTTTTCACGAAGAACTTTTTGGAGGCAAAAGCGAGGAGAGCTCCGAAAATAAGACCCAGGCCTCCCATAACTATAGCCGGATAGATCATTCCAGTCATATCATCTTCCCCCTATTTGATCAGTCCGCTGAAGCCCATGAAGGCTATGGACATAAGTCCCGCGGTCACAAGGGCTATGGGAAGCCCCCTCAGACACTTAGGCATGTTCTGACTGATCTCTATCCTTTCACGAATTCCCGCCATTAGTATAATAGCCAGAAGGAATCCTGCAGATGCCCCCAAAGCATGCACCACTGACTCAATTAAGGAGTACTTCTCATTCATATTGATGACCGCTACCCCGAGAACCGCGCAGTTTGTTGTTATCAGCGGGAGGAATATCCCCAGCGACTTGTACAGTCCCGGCTGTACTTTCTTTAGCACGATCTCAACGAACTGTACCAGAGCTGCGATTATCAGTATGAACGAGAGAGTGTAAAGGTATTCAAGGCCGAGCGGCACCAGAATGAAGGTATATGCCAGCCATGTCATAGTCGCTGCCATCACCGTTACGAAAATGACGGCAACTCCCATTCCCTTTGCAGTCTCCAGTTTGCTCGATACTCCAAGGAATGGGCAGCATCCGAGGAATCTGGCCAGAAGTATGTTGTTTACAAAAATGGCTCCGAAGAAGAGTGCCAACAGAGACATTATGCGTCACCCTCCTTTTTCTTTTCTGCACAGGGTACGCCCGGAGCGCTGCCTCCGCAGTACTTTTTAAGCGCACAGCCCTCGCAGGCATCGAGCTTCTGCCATCCGTCGAAGTCGGGCTTGAATCCTGCCGACTCTTCCTCTTTTCTCAGCTGCATATTCCTGAAAAGAGCGATCAGTATACCCAGGGTTATGAATCCGCCGGGGGCAAGTATGACCAGAAGGGCAGGCTGATAGAAGGAAGGGGCCAGCGAAATACTGAAGATCGTTCCGTTTCCCAGGAGCTCCCTTATACCTCCGATGAAGGTCAGTGCGAGGGTAAATCCCAGTCCCATCCCTATGCCGTCAAAAAGTGAGTCGATAACCCCGTTTTTGAAGGCGAAAGCCTCTGCCCTTGCAAGTATTATGCAGTTGACGACTATGAGCGGGATAAATATTCCAAGAGACTTGTCGAGGGCTGGAGCGTAAGCCGATATCAAAAGCTGGGTGATAGTAACGAATCCTGCAATGACTACTATAAAGGCAGGAATGCGTATCTCATCCGGTATGAATTTTCTTATCATGGATATCATGACATTTGAACCCATGAGGACCGCCATTGCCGCGAGCCCCATTCCGAAACCGTTTGATGCGCTTGTGGTCACGGCTAGAGTAGGGCATAGTCCCAGCAGCAGTACGAAGGTCGGGTTCTCGGTAAGTATGCCGTTTTTAAGCAGTCTGAGAGGACTCATCATAGCTAATTACCCTCCCCTTTCAGATTTTTGGCCCAGTAATCAAGGGCTGTGTTCACTCCTGAAGCTACAGCCTTTGATGTTATAGTAGCCCCTGAAATAGCCTGGATCTCGTTGTCAGCAGCAGGAGGATTCGTTGTTACGACAATTTCATTAACTTTCTTTTCATGGAACTGGCCGGAGAAGGCGGGATCGGCAGCTTTTGCGCCCAGTCCCGGAGTTTCCGTGTGGCTGAGTATCTTGATATCCATCAGCCGGCCCTCGTTGTCTATCCCGACCACCATTTCGATCAGGCCGCCATATCCCTTGGGGGTTACCGTTATGTTGTAGCCCACTGTCTTTCCATCGACGGAGCCTTTGTTTACCTCTTTCACCAGGCCATTGTCACTAGAGCATTCAACTTCATCAAAGTCAGAGGCCCCCGGAAGCGTCTGAGCCAGAGCGGCCATCTTTTCCTTTTCCTTTGCCGCACGGATTGGTTCCAGCGTCATTGTGTAGATCCCGCCAAGCACCAGCCCTGTGACGGCAGTAATTATAAAGAGCACAGCACCAAGTTTCAATATCTTAGCCATGCTTCTTCACCTCACCGAAAATACGGGGTTTTGTAAATTTGTCTATAAGCGGTACCGTAAGGTTCATAATAAGTATCGAGTATGATACTCCCTCGGGATAACCTCCAAATACCCTGATAAGGGATGTGAGCAGTCCGCATCCTGCAGCGAATATTACCTGTCCCTTTTTCGTCATCGGGGAGGTCGTGTAGTCTGTTGCCATGAAGATGGCCCCGATAAGCAGTCCGCCTGCGACCACCTCGTAAACAGGTCCTGCAGGTCTTCCCAGGATTGCGGTGGCGGCTGCGACAGTTCCTATATATACGACCGGGATATGCCAGCTTATGATGCCCTTGTAAAGGAGTATCACGAAACCTAAAAGTAGCGCTGCTGCGGAGGTCTCACCTATGCAGCCTCCGATATTGCCGATGAATACATCATATATGCCCGGGAGGCCTGATACAGCACCCTCTTTTATCATTGCAAGGGGGGTCGCTGTCGAAACCCCGTCAAGAGTCCAGGAGGTCATTGCAACAGGCCAGCTGGAGACCATAAGCGCCCTTCCAGCAAGAGCCGGGTTGACTATGTTGCATCCTATGCCCCCGAAGAACTGTTTTACAACGATTATCGCAAAAACGCTTCCCACTCCCGCCATCCAGAAAGGAATGGAGGGGGGGAGATTATACGCCAGCAGCAAGCCTGTGACAGCGGCCGAGAGATCGCCTACCGTGACGGGCTGTTTTGCCATCTTCTGCCAGAGATATTCAGATATCTTGCAGCTTGCGATGCAGACTGCCATGACTGCAGCCGCCCTGGGGCCAAAGAAATAAACACCTGCAATTCCTGCCGGAGCCAGGGCAGCAAGTACCCATGCCATTATCGTCCTGGTATCCTGCGGTCCGTGTATATGAGGTGAACTTGATACTGCAAGCAGTCTTTCCATTACTTGACCGCCGCCTTTCTGCGCATTGCCATGATAGTTGATTTCCCGTCCCTGAACGACTGGGTGAGATGTCTGTTTGCGGGGCATACATAGGAGCAGGAGCCGCATTCGATGCAGTTCATGCCTCCGGTCTCCTCAAAGGCCTTGTAGTCCCTTATCAAAACGAGTGGGTTCAGGAAGTTTGGCATCAGTCCCATCGGACATCCTTCGATGCAGCGCCCGCACCTGATGCAGGCCGATTCAGGAGCGAGGTTTGCTACTGAAGGTGTAAGGGCAAGTATGCCTGAGGTGCTTTTTACGACAGGGATGTCGATAGAACGCAGGGAAACTCCCATCATGGGTCCTCCGGAGATGACCTTGACCGGCTGTTCGCTGAATCCGCCGCAGAAGTCAACAAGTTCGCGGACCGAAGTGCCAAGCGGTACATGTATGTTTTTTGGTTCTGAAACAGATTCTCCCGTTACGGTAATTATCCTTGTCAGGGCGGGTTCCCCTTCTGCTATGGCCTGCCAAATCTGGTGCACTGTACGTACATTGAGTATGATGCAACCTACGTCTGCGGGAAGTGCAGTCATAATATATTCCTGCTTCGTCACTGCCTCTATCAACATTTTTTCTGCCCCCTGAGGGTACTTGACCGCAAGAGGAACCACAGAGATCTTATCATTGCCCTGCTTTGAGGCTTCATACGTCATCGTCCTTATCGCATCAGGCTTGTTGTTCTCTATACCTATCACGCCCTCTGCTTCGGGGAAAAGCCTAAGCATAAGCTTGAGCCCATCTATGATCTTTTCCGGCTCTTCAAGCATAAGCCTGTTATCGCAGTTTATGTAGGGCTCACATTCCACTCCGTTGATGATCAGCCATTTTATAATTTTGTCCGGCGGAGGAGAAAGCTTGACAGCAGTAGGGAAAGTTGCCCCTCCGAATCCGACGATACCCGCCTCCCTGATCCTTTTCAGGTATTCTTTAGGGTCAGCTTCAGCGTAATTATCAATGGGTGCCCATGATGGATCCTTTTCATAAAGGCCGTCGTTTTCTACAACAACGCAGTTCTCATAGATACCCGCGGATGTCATACGAAGGGATATCTCCTTAACTGTGCCGGAAACGCTTGATAATACAGGAGATGAGACGAAAGCTTCGTTGTCGCCGAGTTTCTGTCCCTTCAATACTCGGTCGCCCTTTTTGACCACCGGCTGGCATGGCGCTCCGAGGCTCTGCGCCATTGGGAATACGAGTTCTCCTTTTGGCAGATATTCCTCGATATTTTTGTTGACAGTCTGGTCTTTCTTCTGTGGAGGGTGTATCCCCCCCCAGAATGACGGAAGTTTCATATAGCTTTCCTCCTCTTGTCCTGTGAAGCAAAAACTTCTATATCAAAGCATAAAAAGCGCCCCATAATGGCGACAGGTTAGATTCTATCATTTAAATCAAAAAATAAAAGATGCAGGTGAAAAATTTCTCAGTTCACAAAAATATAACTTTCACAGCTGAATTTTCAGTCTTTTGGAAAACTATGCGGAAAGATGGGATCAGAGAGCCGCTCCCGGATCGGACGACGGCTGTATAGTTTCGGGCCTCACACCTGCCATCATTAACCCCAGCGTTTCTGCGTCAGTCCTGCGCGGGTCGTCCATGATGCCGACTATAGAACCGCTGTAGATAACAGCCAGCCTGTCCGAAATGGACATAAGTTCCTGCAGGTCTTTGGATATCAGAAGTATAGCGACTCCCTTGTCCCTCGCCTCCATCAGCCTTTGATGTACGAACTCTGCAGCTCCGACATCAAGTCCCCAGGTCGGCTGCATGGCAATTATGACTTTCGTTTCATCGGAAATTTCCCTCGAAAGCATAAGTTTCTGCAGGTTGCCTCCGGAAAGGATCCTTACCGGTGCCTGCATGGAAGGGGCAAGGACGTCATATTTTTTTACCCGTTCCAGGGCAAATTTTGAAATGTATTTCCAGTCCATGAAATATTTTTTTGTCTCTATAGGAGGTTCCCAGTAATTTTTAAGAGGCATATTTTCCTCTACGTTCATGTTGGGGATAAGACCTACACCCTTCCTGTCCGCAGGGATGTAACTTACACCGCAGTTTATGAAATTCCTGGCGCATGATCCGGTGATATCTTTACCTCCTATCACTATAAATCCATTTTCCGGGACACGAAGTCCTGCAAGGACCTCGCAGAGTTCTTCCTGCCCGTTGCCGTCAACGCCCGCTATACCTAGTATCTCGCCGGCTCTGAGAGAGAGTGAGAGATCTGTAAGGGCAGGGATATTGCGGTCGTTTTTAACAGAGACCCCCCGGCATTCAAGTATCGTGCCTCCCGGCTGGGGCCTGTCATCAGGGATAACTATTCCCTCGAGCTGATGTCCTACCATCATCTCCGCTATCTCTTCTTTTGAGATCCCTTCTGCTGCCACAGTGCCTACCTTTACTCCTTTTCTGAGTATAGTGAGCCTGTCCGAAACCTCCATAATTTCTTCTATCTTATGTGATATAAGCACAATGCCATGTCCGGAACTTACCATGTTTTTAACTGTTTTGAAAAGTTCTCTTGTCTCCTGGGGAGTCAGTACTGATGTAGGTTCGTCAAGTATTAGGACCTTTGTGCCCCTGTACAGCATTTTGAGTATTTCAACTCTCTGCTGCTCGCCTATGGAAAGTTGCCATATCTTTGCTTCGGGGTCAACCTTTAGGCCATATTTATCAGAGAGTTCCCGGATCTTTTCTATGATCCTGCCCTTGTTTAGGTTAATAGGTTCATCCTTCAGTCCGAGAACCATATTTTCCCATACAGTAAATACAGGGACGAGCATGAAATGCTGGTGTACCATCCCTATGCCGTTCTCGATCGCCAGTCTGGGGTTCGAAAGAATGACGGGTTTTCCATCAATTTCTATAGTGCCTGCGTCCGGAAGATAAATACCGGCAAGGCAGTTCATAAGCGTAGTTTTTCCCGCACCGTTTTCACCAAGTATGCTGTGGACTTCCCCGCCGAAAAGGTCAAAGTCGACGTTTTTGTTTGCGAATGAGCCATAGAATATCTTGTCTATGTTTTTCATGCTTACCAGCGGGTGGTTATTATCATCCATGCTCTCTGCCCCCGTTTTTACATATCATATAACCTGTTGATTCTAGCAATTTGAACAAAAAAATGCAAAATAATGAGACATCGGAGAAAAAACGGTATACAATATGCCAGCTGGCCCGGCTGTTGAGTCCCGAATATGCAATATAAGGCGGCCTTCTCAGAAAAAATAATAAAAAAGGAAATGTAAGAGCATGCCCAAAAAATTATTATTAAGTTATTCGCTTGCACTGTTAGTGATATTTATCTGGAGCGTGACCTTCGTTTCAACCAAAATACTTCTTGAGCATTTATCCCCTACAGAGATACTCTTTTACAGGTATGTTACAGCATATCTTCTTTTCTTTGCTGCAAATCCGAAAATAATCTGGCCGCTGAGCTTTCGTGATGAGGCGAAATTTGCCGTTGCCGGCTTCCTTGGGGTCACCCTTTACTTCCTGTGTGAAAACTTTGCCCTCAGCTTCAGTACAGCATCCAATGTCTCTCTTCTGGTTGCGACAGCCCCTATGCTCACGGGGCTGGTATCACATTTTCTCACCAAGAATGAAAGGATCACAATGAATTTTATTTATGGGGGTCTATTTGCACTTGCAGGCGTATTCCTCATCGTATTTAACGGGCATTTTGTATTAAGGCTGAACCCTGCAGGCGACATGCTTGCAATAATGGCTGCGCTCTCTTTCGCCCTATATTCCATTATAA
>DAIRTK010000044.1:0-1447 GCA_036803945.1 Synergistaceae bacterium | reverse complement strand
GGCGACATGCTTGCAATAATGGCTGCGCTCTCTTTCGCCCTATATTCCATTATAATAAGGGACTTGAACAGGGCTGTCTATTCTGCCGCAATAATAACAAGGAAGACCTTTTTTTATTCCCTCATTTCTCTTATCCCGCTTCTCTTTACTCCGCTCTTTGAATGGGACCCGGGTGTGCTTATGAATAGAGAGGTTTACGGAAACCTCATTTTTCTGGGAGTCTTTGCTTCGGCACTATGTTTTCTCCTTTGGAACAGGGTCATCTGGGATCTTGGGGCTGTCAGAGCCAACAACCTTATATACCTTTCGCCCCCGTTGGCCATGCTTTCCGCAGCCATAGTACTGCATGAGAGGATCACACTCTTTGCGGCAGGCGGAGGCATCCTTATCCTGCTTGGTGTCTACCTTTCACAAAAAAGAGTTCCGGATCCCAAGAAGGACCCGGAACAGCCTGAACTTACGAAAAACATTTAAAATAACCCCACGTAAGGGGTCATTCTTTGCCTTTGTGGAGTATCTCCACCTCAACGTGCGAAGGTATGACCGGCGAATCCTTTTCTCCCTTTAGGTGGCGGATCTCCTTTTTAAGCAGGGCCATTTCCTCTTCAATTCTCAGAAGTTTGGCCCAAAGCTCTTCGGGGTTCATGCAGGAAGAGCACTCGCTTACCCTTTTCCCGTCTATCTTGATGATCCTTGCCCTCATGCCCGTTACAGTTGCATTTTTGGGGACATCTTTCAGCACTGCGCTGTTGGCACCGATCCTGGAATTTGCTCCGATCCTTATAGGACCAAGGATCTTTGCACCGCTGCCGACAAAGACGTTTGATTCCAAAGTGGGATGCCTCTTGGCTCCCTTCTCGTTTCCCGTCCCTCCCAGAGTAACGCCCTGATAAAGAGTCACATTATCACCGACCTCGGCTGTTTCCCCTATGACTACACCTGCACCATGGTCGATAAAAAACCCCCTGCCTATCTTTGCACCGGGGTGGATCTCGATCCCGGTCCACCATCTGACTATAAGAGAGAGGAAACGGGGCAGGACGGGTATATGCATATTGGAATGCATAAAATGAAATGCCCTGTGGAATGTGATCGCAAGAAATCCCGGAGTACACAGCACCACCTCCAGAATTCCCCTTAAACCTTTAGGTATCGCAGGGTCGTTGCGCATAGCTGCTTCAAAATCACTCTTGATGTATTCCCAAGCTGACATCCATATCACCCTTTTCTAGTCGGTTTTTCGATATTTTTCTAATAAAAAAGACCTGCCGGAGCAGGTCTTTTGTTTTTTCAGAACGGATTATGTTGCCTGCTGTTTAGTCTATGACCGCAACAGCCGGACTCAGGCTTTGCGGATCAGTCTCCGGAGCCCTCCATACAACAGCAGTATACAGACACAAAATTGGAAGCCGTAATTTTTATCATGGGAGATATTCTAACAGCGATA
>DAIRTK010000043.1:0-12236 GCA_036803945.1 Synergistaceae bacterium | reverse complement strand
TTACCTGGCTCTGCGAGGACGGATACATCCCGAGCTACTGCACCGCATGCTACAGGCAGGGCCGCACCGGAGACCGGTTCATGTCCCTGGCCAAATCGGGGCAGATAAAAAACATATGCCAACCCAACGCACTCCTTACCTTCAAGGAGTACCTCATAAGCTACGGTTCGGATAAGCTGAAAGAGGTCGGGGAAGCTGTAATAGAAAAAGAGATCGAGGAGATCCCAAGCGACAAGGTCAAAGAGCTTACAAAGGAGCGCCTAAAAAAACTGGAACAAGGCGAGCAGGACCTCTTCTTCTAGCCCATGCCCAGGCCGGATCTTAGCGGCATTTCGCCATCGTATTTGTTGTAATTGAGGCAGTTCAGAGCTTCGGCAATTCGAACTGCCTCAACTGAAAATTTGGCCCGGCGATAACCGGACACCTCACAAAAGGCTAATTTTCGTTCATTCTGCTCTCTGCAGGATAAATTTTTCCTTCCTTCATCACAAACACACAATCTCTGAGTGCATCCGGATCTTTCAGCAGATCCCTTTTCCATCCTGCAATGTCAGCAAACTTACCCGGCTCGATAGTTCCGACAATATCGTCAATTTCGCATATCTCGGCGTTTATTTTCGTTGCTGCATGGAGGGCCCTGAAGGGATCCATGCCATTACTAAGCCAGGCATTATATTCCCATCCGGATTCATAATTGTTATGTACCGCAACAAAATCTGTTCCGTATCCCAGCTTGATTTTGCTGTTTATAATTATTTCGCGGCCTTCCTGAAGACGCTTCTGATATATTTTGAGTTTGTTCCTGAAACATTCGCTCTTTTTTGCAAGGCTCTCTTCATCGCCATGTATTGCATCATCATATGGAGTAAAGGTCGGGACCAGATATGTATCAGAATCCTCATACATCTTGGCAGTCTCTTTATCCATCAGTGCTCCATGCTCCATTCCCGTGATGCCATAGCCAAGAAGTTTCTGCATGAGCTTTGGTCCATAGACATGGGCAGTGACAGATATCTTCATTTCTCTTGCGGTGTCAAAAATCGCCTTAAACTCATCGTCGTTCAGCTGAATGTCTTCAGGATCGTCGTTAGGCGTAGCAAATCCGCCTGTTGCCATTATTTTTAAAAAATCGAACCCCATTTTCTTTTCGCGCCTCACTGCCGCCGCGAAAAAATCTGCCCCATTTCCAATGGTAGGATACTGACTCATCATGTAGTCCGATAAATATGGATTGTTTCTGAGAGATTGGGTCATGTCCCCATGGCTTCCGGGAGTGCAAAGGATATGAGATGAAACTACCATCCTTGAACCTTCAACATAACCTTCTGAAATTGCTCTCTTCACATCCAGTTCATATGCTTCCCTGAACCAGCCAAGCGATCTTATCGTGGTGAAACCGCCAAGCAAAGTTTTTCTGGCACAGGTGGCAACAGCCAGTGCCCGATATCCGTCGGAATTGAACACTGTGTCATTATAGACATCTTTCCAGTGGAAAAATTCCGGATGAACGTGAGCATCTATCATACCAGGCGTGACCGAAACATGGGAGAGATCGATGATATCCGTATTTTCCGGACAGGGTAGATCGTGTCCGACCTCCCTGATCATTTTTCCTTCTACTAGTATTTCCATTTTTTCCTGAAGTTCCGGTTTAATACCGTCATATAGTTTTCCGCATTTGATTTTTTTAAATTGTGACGACATTCATATTCCTCCTGTTCAATAAAAAATCGGCTCCATCTGAAAAGACGGTTTTCCCGTCTTTCAGAACAAGCCTTGGAGATTCAAGGATCTTCAATTCCTTGGAGGGATCGCCGTATACCAGAACAAGGTCGGCAATCATGCCTTTTTTGACACTGCCGAGACGATCTTCTATCCCCAGTATCTTTGCCGCATTGTAAGTTGCAGCAGTCAGTGCCTCTGAATTCGTAAGTCCGCCGTCTGTCAGAGCAATTATCTCTTTCAACAAAAGAGGATGGGGGCCAAAAGGTGAACCGGCATCAGATCCGGCTCCGATGAGAACCCCCCTATCGTGTGCCCATTTAAGTGCATCCCGATGGCGTCCGATTATCTGTCTTGCTTTTTCTCTAGCATAGTCGGGAACATTTTCAGTCGAGGACAGGTGCTGATATATATAAAATGTCGGCACCAGAGCAATGCCTTTCTCATGCATTTCGACAGCCATTTTTTCTGTGATGCAGTGACCGTGCTCTATACAGTCGATCCCCGCATCAATGCATCCACGTATGCCAGATTCACCAATTGCATGTGCCGTGACCCTAAGATTTCTCCGATGAGACTCGTCAACGATAATATTGACCTCTTCCTGACGAAGCTCTACATCGTCTACTCCTTCGCCCTCCTCTCTGCCATATACGCCTCCTGTAGCAGAGATTTTAATCACCTTGGCGCCCTTTGCAGCCTGGGTCCTTACTGCCTTAAGAGCTTCCCATGGACCATCTGCCATGATACCGTGAAAAGGATCGTGGCCGCCTGTCATTATTATGGATTGACCGCTTCCGAATATTCTCGGTCCTTCAAATTTTCCGGCCAGTATGGCATCGTCGACATGAAGGCAGGAGTCTTCGGGGGAACCAAGGTCTCTTACGGAAGTGATCCCTTTAGGCAGATAGCTGAGAGCGCTTGAAACTGTCGTCATCATATGCTCAGCGAAAGTTTCACGCCTGATGTCGTTAGCAGGATCAGGTCCCCCGTTCCATGTAAGATGAACATGCAGATCTATCAAACCGGGCATTAGAGTACATCCTTCAGCCGATATTTCGTTAACTCCTTCGAAGCTACGATCTGCTGAATGGGGGCTCACATCTTCTATTTTTTTATCCCGAACTAAAACATCATAGCTCCCATTAAGAAGACCACGTCCATCAAAAACTTTTGTATTTCTTATAGCCAGTGAAGTCACGGCAAGTCACTCCAATCTTGGTCCGAAGAAAAAATCAGCACTTGCAAAATGTTTTGTCAGGGTAATTTCTTAATGATCCAAGTCCTGCACAGGTCAGAAAAGACCAACAGCACGTTCATTCTGTTTCATCAAAGCTGTTTTCGAGACACATCGGACCATTTATAAAATGCTGGTTCATTGCTTCTTCGAGCTCAAAAATGTCCTTCCTTTCCAAAGCCCTGATAATATTTTCATGGTCGGGGCAGCATATCTTGAAAAACATAGGTGATGACAGCATTACCATACGCTGATATTTAATTGTGTCCCACACGTTTTGGAGAATTTTTATCATAGGTTCATTGTGATATGCACGATAAAGAACCATATGGAAATTATCATCATTCTCTTTTTGAAGAACATTCCCTAATTCGACAACATCCTTCTGCATCGTTTCTATCGCATTTCGCATCCGGTCATTTGATGCTTTCATTGCGTTAATAATATTTTCGTCAACATATGGGAGCGCACGTACAGCCAAAGTTTTTTCAAGCAACAACTGAAGTTCCCGATATTTAAAAAACTTGTTTCTTGAAAGCTTAGACACTTTCCAGCCTGAATGAGCAACGTAGTAAATCAGCCCCTCCTGCTGGAGTTTGGTCAGCGATTCCCTCACCGGTGTAGCGCTCATGCCAAACTCGGATGCAAGTTTACTTAGGTTGATCCTTTCTCCTGGACGAATTTCACCTGAAAGTATATGGCTCTTGATGCTTTTATACGCAATCGTACTCAGTGTCAGCAGTTCAACCATTTATTTTTCACACGTCCTTACAATAAAGTAAAGTATGTCATATATTATACTATTGCCCGCTGCACCAAATCCTTTTTTTTATGATGCTGTTGTCTCTCCGATCCCTTATCAGTTAAGACCGATTACTTGCGGGGTATCTGATATGATTCGATACCCCGCTTTTTTTGTAAAGTTTATGCCGCCTCGTATTTTTTAGGCATCATGTAACTGAAGATCACAAGGGCAGCTATTGCAAGAGGAACAGCAATAACGATCCCGTTTAAGCCCATTGGCCGTTTGAGGAACATGTCCCAAATCAGGATACCTGCGCCTCCACAAATTACAGATGCCATTCCTCCTGCAGGGCTTGCTTTTTTCCAGAGCAAAGAACCAAAAAGCGGGATAGTTACACCAGCCCCGTAAATGGAGTAAGAATACATCTGCATTGCAAGCACTTCAGGAAGATATACAGCCATTACGTAGGAGAAGATGCTTACTCCTACTATCGTTATTCTGGTACCTTTTACAAGCTGATCATCAGTCATGTCAGGTTTGAAGTATTTTTGTACAATATCTATCATTATGTTGGTGGCAGCAGAAAGGATAAAGGAGTCTCCTGTTGTAACAATAAATGCGACTACTGCACAGAGTATCGGGGCTCCAAAGATGAAAGGAACATAGTTGATAGCCATACGCATGACAGTAGTGTCGCCCTTTATGCCAGGTAAGAGTTTAATTCCAAAGAGACAGTAGGAAATAACAAGAAACATAACTACAAGCATTGCCAAGAAAAGCATCTTAGCAGATTTCCTAGCCTCCTCAGGAGTTTTTGCGCAGCCGTAACGCTGCAACTGGTTCTGGTCTCCCAAATAGAGGAAAAACAGCGGCAGGCTGTATCCTGCGAGTTGCAGAAGAGAGAGTCCACCTGATATGCTGGACTGAGCGGGGGTAAGCGAAGCATATGCCGATGCGTAACCACCCGCCGAATTCATTGCAAAGTAAAGTCCCAATCCCATACCAAAAAAAATCAATGCTGCGCTTAAAAAATCCGTCCAAGCGACAGAGTTCATCCCGGCTGTCGCCGCAAGCAAACACATTAATACGGCTGCAATAATTACGGAATAAGACAGATCAAAACCCGTTACCAAATTTACAATATAGCCTGCACCTGTAAATTGGTAAGAAACTATGCCCGTGTAAGCAAGCAATACGCAAATAGATGCCAGCAATCTTGTTTTAGGACCGTAAGACATCTCTAGCATCTCTGGGACTGTATACTTCCCCATCGATCTGATTTTTGGGGCAAGCCAAATAAGAACAAGTGCCCCCAATGGCGCACCTATAAAGAAGAAAATTCCTGCCCACGGCCCCCTTGTATAGATAAAGTTCGCACCGCCAACAACCGTACCTCCACCAAACCAAGTTGCAAGAAGCGTTCCAACAAGAACTATCAACGGCAGATCTCTTCCTGCGAGCAGAAAACCATCCTTGCCTTTCTTAGCCCTTTTTCCCGCCCAAATACCTGCTAATACCATCACTGCAAGATAGACTAATATCGCTATCCCATATCCTGGACTCGCTAACGCACCATTCATGATGTGACCTCCTTCATAATACGATATAAAAAATCATAACTTTCAGATACAACTGCTTAACTGCATTTGCCTCATCAATTTTTCCCTTCAGGACATCACTCCCTTGCTCTGTTTTTGTGTAAAACCCGATTGGTGTTTTGATAAATATCAAACACATCAGATCCAATATTTCATATATGAAATAATTATTGATTAAATCTTCGCGTAACCCATAAAGAATAGATTAGATATAATCATATATTATTTTATGTTGGTGTCAACATAAAAAGCGTGCCAAATGAAAGCATGTTAAAAACATCAAGGAAAATTTTTTTGCAATATCTGAATGAAATTGCATCCATACAGAAATTTTATATGACGATAAAATCAGCAATAGACTAAAATAATCAACATTATGGCACCTTGGCACACAACTGGATGCGTACATCAAATAAAAAACTCGGGAAAATTCAGGCATATCAGACAAAAATCAGCTTGACATACCTCATGCAGTACATTATATATTGTATATGATTTAATTATTTTCACACCAAATAGTCAATTATCAAAATTGAATCTTATATATTAGGAGGAGCTCAAAGATGACTGCAATAATTTTCAAAAACGCATTTATGATCGACTGCACAGGCAATGAACCCAGGGAGAGTGCCTGGCTTCTTGTTCAGGATGGCCTGATCAAAGAAACCGGAACCGGTAAGATCCCCTCCAGTGCAAAGGCAACTCTTGTCGACTGCAAAGGATACACGCTGATGCCGGGGCTCATTGATGCCCACATCCACGTCAGCCTCTTCGACAATGACCTGGGTGAAATTGGCCGCCGCAGTTATCCCACAATGCATTATGTACGTGCTCTTGGCGTGCTCAAGGATACCCTGGACCAGGGCTTCACTACAGCAAGAGATGCAGGAGGAGCAGATCCCGGATTCCGTGTAGCAGTTGAGAGCGGCCTTGTACCCGGACCCAGAATAACAGTCTGCGGCCAGGCACTTACAATGACAGGCGGTCATGCAGATCCAAGGCTCTCAACAGAAATTAGGGAACCTTTTGTTGCTCCTTTTATGGGAGTCGTTGCAGACGGAGTGCCTGAAGTGCAGCGCGCTGCACGTGAGCAGCTCAGGCGGGGGGCAGACTATCTGAAAGTCATGGCAGGCGGCGGATGCGGAAGTCCTGCAGATGAGCCTGATACCAGCCAGTACTCTCTTGAGGAACTTAAAGCGATCGTAAGTGAGGCGAATTCTGCCAAGAAAAAAGTGCTTGCACACTGCTATTCAAACAGCAGCATGAGGCTTTGCGCGGACGCAGGCATCTATAGCCTTGAACATGGAAACTACCTTGATGAGGCAACAGCAAAATATGCAAAGGAAAAAGGCTGTTGGCTCGTTCCAACTCTGTCTACATATTTTTATATGTCAGAACACGGAGAGGAACTTGGTATTCCGCAATACTTCCTCCGCAAGATGAAAATGGTCCGCGAATCTGCGCTTGAGGCCGTCCACAATGCGATGAAAGCAGGAATGGATATCGGGTCGGGGTCTGATATGGTCGGAAGCGGGCAGCAGCATAAGAATATGGAGCTTGAACTTAAATCCCGGGTAATGGGTCCCATGAAGGCTATTCTTTCTGCTACACGCGAAAACGCAAGACTCCTCAATCAGGAAAGTCGGGTCGGATCTCTTGAAAACGGAAAATATGCAGATATTCTGCTGATCAAAGGAAACCCTCTAAAAGACATGTCAATATTCCAGGAGAGAGACAATATTAAGATCATATTACAGGGTGGAAATTTCTATAAAAATATCATGTAATATGTAAATATGTTAACAGGGGTTCCTGATCCGGAACCCCTGCAATATACAAAACGAGGCAGAAAATTATGAAATCACCCATGGTCTTATTTGCTCTGCTGAGCCTCTCATATTGTTTCGGTACTATTCTGAGGATCTCGGCTGTCGTAGTTCTCCCCGGACTTGCAAAGGAGATAGGAATAGGCGCTGCAATGCTGGGATTCTTATCAGGCCTCTTTTTTTTCATCTATGCCGCCACTCAGAGCACCTGGGGCTCATTATGCGGCAGAATGGGACCTATCAGGTCCTGCGCTATCGGACTTTTTATCACTTCCTTTGGCTCATTTATTTTTATATTCGCAGATAACAGTCTGCTTATAGGCTTATCACGCCTATTTACGGGGCTTGGAACAGCGGTGTTCTTTGTAGGAACACTAATATTTGCAGCCATTGCATTCACCCCGGACAAGTATCCTCTCCTTGTCGGATTAACAATGACGCTTGGAAACATAGGAAGCACAATTGCAGTTGCACCTCTTGGCATTCTATTGGATGCGATGGGCATAGGGGGCCTTTTCCTGTCTATATCTCTGTGCTTTGCATTTATAGGTTCTGTATTGTGGTTTTCCAGACAATATGATCCGTACAAAGAAAAAATACCACCCGTACATAAAACCTTTTCCATGTTTGCCCTCTTTACCGAGACAGCCGATGCATTCTTTCTGATCATGAAAGACAGGACACTCCTTGCCATTGCCGGTGTCTGGGCAAGCACTACTGCTGCCGTCATAACGCTGCAGGGATTATGGGGAGTAAGTTGGGTGGAAGCTGCATCAGGCGCATCTGCCGCGGAAGCAAGGTACTGCATCTCTTTAGTTGGCATAGGCATGGTATTGGGATCGCTGTCCGGCGGATTTATTACCAGGGCAGCAAAAGGAAGGAGCAATATCTGCATTTTTATCTGTTTATTGACATGGATGTTCTGGGCTGTCTGGTGCATTTTTTCTTTTTTTGGCGCAGATATATTTTACTTTAATTTGTGCGGACTATTACTCGGATTATTCAGTGCCTTCAGTCTCGTCTTCTCCAGCAGCGCAGTGAAAGAAATGGTTCCTTCATCTAAAACAGCAACAACAGTAGGCATGGCTAACATGCTTAATTTTGCAGCAGTTGTTTTGCTTCAGGGCCTGTCGGGAGTGATCATAGGATCGTTCCCCAAAGATGCTTTGGGAAATTATTCAACAGGCGGATACGAAGCAGCATTTGGTGCCCTACTTCTGTGTCAGCTCGTAATATATATGAATATTCCCAGAAACAAGTATCTCAAACTGCCGGGACAAAAGGGCAATACTGTAAATATTTGATCCGAACGGAGGTTTTCTCTATGTTGAAAAAAATTAAAGAAGAAGCATTTCAATTGCAGGAAGAGATAATACGAATACGCAGAGAGTTCCATCAAATTCCAGAAGTGGGGCTAAGTACTCAAAAAACTGCGGATCATATTGCAAACTATCTTGAGGAGAGAGGCGTGTCCTGGAAAAAAAATATCGGAGGCTCTGACTGCCACAGCGTAGTCGCAAACATAACCGGTAAACATCCCGGCAAATGCATAGCTGTCCGCTGTGACATTGATGGCCTTCCCCTGGAAGAAAAGACCGGGCTTTCTTTCGCATCAAATAACGGATCTATGCATGCATGCGGTCACGATGCGCATATTGCGATAGCTTTGGCTGCTGCAAATATACTGAATTTACACCGAGAAGATATTTGGGGCAGCGTGAAGCTAGTTTTTCAGCCTGCGGAGGAAGGATGCCCAAACGGTCCGGGAGGAGCAAAACGCATGATAGATGATGGGGTCCTTGAAAATCCTCACGTTGATGCCGTAATAGGCCTGCACGTCGGGAACATCTGGCGGGATCCTGATATCATACCCGGAGACATCGGCGTAAGAAGCGGTTGCATTATGTCTTGTATGGACAGATTCACTATTACGGTCAAAGGATCGGGCGGTCACGGCGCTATGCCGGAAACTGCAATAGACCCGATAACCATCTCTGCGCAGGTAGTAAATACTGTTCAGACAATAATAAGCCGGGAAATCAGCCCGTTGATCCCTGCAGTCATATCGATCTGTGAGATAGAGGGCGGATCTGCATTCAACATTATCCCAAACGAATGCCGGATTACAGGCACGATCCGTGCGCTTTCAAATGAGATGAGAGAGTATTTGGCTAAACGCATAGGAGAAATTGCAAATTCTGTAGCAGAAGGAATGCGTGGAAAAATTGATTACGACTTTAACTGGGACGGACCCGGACCTGTTGTAAACAACGATGAATTTACCTCATATTTTAAAAAAATCGCCGGAGAGATCATTGGCGCAGAGCATGTCAAAGAATTGAGAAACCCCTCTATGGGGGGTGATGACATCGCATTCTTTTTAGAAAAAGTTCCAGGAACTTATTTCTTTCTTCCAACCTCAGACACATCAAAGGGAGAAGTCATCGGACACCACAATCCTGAGTTCTTTTTGGATGAAAAACCATTGTGGATAGGTACAGCACTCATGTCAGGAATGATCATTTCTTGGCTTAAAAGGGAAGCAAATAGTAATTGACTAAATTTTGATCGTGAAGAGGTGTAAATGATGGGAAAACAGTATTACATTATTTGCGGAAAATTCTTTGACGGAATAAATATGGAACTGAGAGAAAATATTCGGATCATTACAGAGGGTAAAAATATTCTATCTGTAGGAGAAAAGCTTGCCTGTCCCTCGGATGCTGAAATTGTCGATTTATCAGACCTAACTGTGACTCCGGGGTTAATTGATTCTCACGTACATTACGAATTCGTAGGCCCTGCCACTTTTTCCACATATGCAATTACAGACACCGATGAGATGAAAGCTTTGAACACTGTCCACAACGCAATGGAATCTCTGCAAAGAGGATTCACAACTATCAGGACTACAGGGACAGCATTTCGAGGATTCGGCTGTATGGACGCCAAAAGAGCAATTGATCGTGGGATGTTCCCTGCTTCCAGAATGATAGTTGCTCCCCATGCTCTTGGAATAAGCGGTGGGCACTGGGATTTTTCAGTTTTTTATATGAATACAAATCCATACGTATGTGAATTACTTGAACAGCCGTTTGCATTTGGGGCAGGAGCTGATGCTTTTAAACAACTGGTAAGAAAGCAGGTCAAATACGGTGCAGATTTTATTAAGATCATGGCGGCAGGGGGCTTCGCTTCTCCGGGAGATGACCCGGGTGAAATGCAGCTCGACAGAGAGGAAATAAAAGCAATAATTGATACAGCAAAATTCTGTTCAAAACCTGTGGCTGCACATGCATACACATCGGAAACCATAGACCTTCTGATTGAACTTGGGATCTCAGAAATAGAGCACGGAACTCTGATGAAGCCGCATACAGCTAATTTGATAGAGGAGAAGGACATTTATTATGTGCCTACTATCTTCTCTCTTATGCCCCCCGATGAAGATACCGACCTGTCGAAACTCCCGCCTAAAAGCCCTGCTTATGAAAGGAAGCTGGCTAAGTACGGCGCACAACTGTCAGAGTCCAGAAAGGTCGTCATAGATCTGATAAAGAACAGTAAGGCCACGATCGGTCTTGGATCTGATATCGTCGCCCTATACAGCAACTGTGACAGTTGGCGTGAATTTAAAGCATGGAGGGACATAGGGATAGGGCCTCTCCGGACACTGGTTGCTGCAACAAGCGCTAACGCTAAAATTATCGGGCGCAATGATCTTGGAGTGCTAGCCCCGGGCAAAAGGGCCGATATAGCAGCTTGGGGAAAGAATATCATGACAGACCATAAGGCCATTTCAGAATGTGATTTTGTGATGAAAGATGGCACGATCTATAAAACAAAAAAATAGTGCCATAAAAATGCATTTTATTGGTCAAAGTTTTTGTCCTATTTTTGCAGTTGTTTCACTATTGTAATTGAGGCAGAGAGGAGATCATGACGACGCAATGCGAAGCGGGCTCTCGTGAAGGCGTATTTGTCATACGTCGAAACGAGAGCCCGTAAGCCTTGCTAAGCCTGTGTTGGTATTTTAGGTTTTAGCGATAGCCAACAACAATATCGCAATTGGGATTTAGAGCGAGTGATAACGACGCAACACGAAAAAATTCAAACTAAGACGTATATGAATACGTCGAAGTGAAGGATTTTGAGAGTTGCTAAGTCAGCGCCGCTATAAATCCCAATTGCCGTAATTGGGGCAGATCGGAGATGATAGCGACGCGACACGCAGTGGTTCAAGCTAAGACGTATTGGACATACGTCGAAGCGAAGGACTTTGAGTTTTGCTAAGCTAGGGCTTCGAGATGCCCCAATTACCCCAGCTAAGCGGGGAGCTTGGCTGGGGCCTTGAGGGAAGCTAGTATGATCACTGATACTGCCAGTACCGCAGCGGAGACGATGAACGGGACAAAGAACGAACCGGTCATGGCCTGGAGCTTGCCTCCGAAATAGGGGCCGCAGAAGCCGGCGATTCCCCATGCGGTAAAGAGCAGCCCATAGTTTGAGCCCTGGTTCGTAGGACCGTAGTACTGGAGCAGAGTCGCCGGGAAGAGAGTAAACATCGCTCCGTAGTTCCAGCCTATCAGGCCTGCACATGCGGCAAGAAGAGCCGCTGTTTTGCCCGCCGGGAACAGTATAAGCATCGCAGCTGTCTGAAGTGCAAAGAGGACTACAAATATCTTCTTGGTCCCCATCCTGTCCGCGAGCGGCCCCACCATTATGCGGACTGCGGCGTTAAATACAGCAAGAGTGCTCGGGGCAAGCGAGGCGGACATGGCTATGCCCTTTGCGATGTCTTCGGGTATCACAGCCGCCGCATCAAGTCCTTCCTTCGCCCTGTAGGCAAGTGTCATCGCATCTATGCCGTGCTTGGCGATAAGCCCTATTACCATCAATCCGGCAAATGATCCGCAGAAGTAAGCCACCCATAGAAGCCAGAACTGCGGTGTCTTTTTTGTCTCTTCATATGTGTAGTCCCTGCAGCACCGGACTTCGCCACCCGAAGAAGAGGGAAGGGGGGGAGTCCAGCCCGCGGGACTGTAGCCTTTCGGGGGTTCCTTGAGGCAGAGGGCTGCCATGACTACCATTATTCCCATCGCTATCCC
>DAIRTK010000042.1:0-12299 GCA_036803945.1 Synergistaceae bacterium | reverse complement strand
CGGATAAGCAGGGCACCCCTGGTTGAAAGATTGCACTTCAGATTAGTGACCCTGTGGTCATCATCATACCCTACAGCCATCACCGCATGGCCCCACTGCGCCTTCTCTCCCTTGCAGGGATAGGGTATGTCGCCCGGACTGTCTGAGTCCTCAAATGATTCAAATCCCCAGAATCCGAACATGGAGGGAACCCCGGCAGTAAGGTAACTTTTTACCGATGCCAGAACATCAGCAGACTGAGTGTCTGAACCCTGCGGATCATGACAGAAGTACTTAACAGTTGAAAAGTTCTCTGCCAATGCATAAACGAAGCCAGATGGCTCATCGTCAAAGTTTTTGATCTTGTAGGGCCAGTACTTCTCGTCGGGCACACCACAAAGGACTAGAGCACCCATAGCCTCGCGCAGCCATGCCCCGGTGTCGCCGTTGACCTGCATCAGATTCCGCGTTGTCTTGTAAAGAAAAAGCCTGGATGCATCAATATGCTTCCCGAAAGCCCTCTTTTCAAAGTATTCCACAATACCTGCGGCGGCGTGGGCCGTACACGAACCCAGTTCAAGCTGATTCTCAACAGGACTGCACCACTCGCGCAGATCAACAGATGAGCTCTGTGTCAGCCTGAAAGAGCGCAGGGCAAGCTCTTTCTCTTCTGCCTTAGGGAACTTCAGCTTCCTGTTAAAGGCAGTTATCTGACGGTGCAGAGGGGTGTAGTCGCGCAGGTCGGGCTGCGGAGCCAGCCAGCCGGTACCTACTTTGTGGGGCACGCCGCTGACCCATATCTTCCGATTGAGAATCCTGTTCTTCATGGCGTCACCTCCTTCAGCTTTGTCCCGGCAGGAGTGATAAGAATTTCAAACAGCCTGAAGGGGATCCCCTTGTCCTCATAGTGGTCCTCCTCTGCTGAAGCTACGGAGGACAGTGTCTGGGCAGCATAAGCGCTCTTGGACAGAATGTCAGCAAAAGCGGCCATGCTCTCAGGCAACTGGGAGTCGGTAGCCACACCGTACGATTCAATGGCACTGTTGGTTAAAGTCATCTTGAGCTCACTTGAACCAATGCCGGGCTTGAGCTTCATGAACTGCGGCGATGAGAGATCAGGCAGATAAACCACCGAGGTCTTCACCGTGTTATCCTTTTCTGCCATGTACTCGACCAGCAGGTAAGGCCTGAGAGTGTAAAAGCGGAGACCGGTTTCATTGTCAAGTTCCGCATCAGAGTAGATCTTTACCGTGGCACAGCCGTTCAACAGGACGATTGCCACAAGGATTGCTGCAATAACAGTTAGCTTTTTCATTAGTAGTGCATTTGATCAGACACTACTAAATTAGGAAAAAAGCAAGTCCAAGTCAAATAATTAAGTCTGAAGGTCTGAAAGTCTGGGGTCTGAAGGTCTACTAGCCGATTCGTAGGTATATTATACCATTAAGGTTGGTCTTGTCGAAGACACCTCGACCGTCAATCAAAAGTGGGGTCTTCATCAGTGATTTCACCTTCTGCCAGTCGGGCATGCGGTACTCATTCCACTCGGTGACATGGAAAATCACATCGGCATCCCTGACTGTATCATATATATCTGTTGCGTACTCAATTGAGTCTCCGAGCCTGTGCCTTGCCTCATCCATGGCTGCGGGGTCATAAGCCCTGACGGTGCATCCGGCCTCCAGCAACTGACTGATAAGCGTCAGCGAGGGAGCCTCGCGCATGTCATCAGTGCCGGGCTTGTAGGAGAGTCCCCATATGGCAGCCCTCTTACCCTTTATGTCAGACCGGTAATAATCACTGAATTTCATGAAAAGCACTTTCTTCTGACGTTCATTGATGGCTTCCACAGACTCAAGAAGAGTCAGTGGTGAATCATGTTCCTTCCCCGTCCGGATAAGTGCCTTTACATCCTTTGGAAAGCATGAACCGCCAAAGCCCGGACCCGGATAGAGGAATTTGCTCCCTATGCGGGAGTCCGTACCAATTCCCTTTCTGACCATGGAGACATCTGCCCCTACCTTCTCGCAGAGATTGGCTATTTCATTGATGAAGCTGATGCGTGTGGCGAGCATGGCATTGGCTGCGTACTTGGTCATCTCGGCCGAGGGTATATCCATGAAGATGACCCTGAAGTTACTGAGAAGCATAGGAGCATAGAGCCTCGTCATGAGCTCCTTTGCCCTCTCACTCTCAACCCCCACAACAACACGGTCAGGCTTCATGAAGTCGTCAATGGCTGCTCCCTCCTTAAGAAACTCCGGGTTGGAGGCAATATCAAACTCTATATCCGTGCCCCTTTTCTTTAACTCCGATTCAATGGCATTCCTGACAAGCCTTGATGAGCCTACGGGGACGGTGCTCTTGGTCACAACCAGGAGGTACTTTTCAAGATTCTCTCCAATCTTCCTTGCCACTGCAAGAACGTGGCTCAGGTCTGCACTGCCGTCTTCACCGGGCGGAGTACCAACAGCAATGAAGAGCATCTCAACATCATTGAGACTCTCCGTCAGGTCAGTTGAGAAGAAGAGCCTCCCGGCTTTCACGTTCCGGTGCACCAGGTCTTCAAGTCCCGGTTCATAAATAGGTATGATGCCCTTATTGAGTCTGTCAATCTTGTCGGCGTTGGTGTCTATGCACCATACGGTGGCACCCAGTTCTGCAAAACATGCGCCTGAAACCAGGCCGACATAGCCGGTGCCTACGATGGAGATGTTCATGTCTGAAAGTCTAAAGGTCTAAGGTCTGAAGGTCAGGACTATAGACTCAATTTTGAGATAATATTTATAATTCGTTCGGAGGTGTGGCCGTCCCAGAGAGGGGGGATTCTGCCTTTCTTCCAGTTGCCGGACAGTAGTTTATTCATTGCCGGAGCAATGGCAGAGGGGTCTGTGCCGAGGAGCTCGTTTGTACCCATTGTGACTGTCTCAGGCCGTTCTGTGCTGTTGCGCAGTGTCATGCAGGGTACGCCCATAACTGTAGTCTCCTCGGTTATACCACCGGAGTCGGTTATTACTGCCAGAGCCCTCTCAACCAGGTAATTGAACTCAAGATAGCCCATCGGATCAGCCAGATGAAGTGCGGGACTGATCTTTATCCCGTTGTTGCTCAATATCTTTCTTGTCCTGGGGTGAACAGGGAATATCAGCGGCATTCCTCCCGAAGTTTCAGATATCTCATCGAGAAGGTGTTTCAGGTTGGCAGGGTCATCAACGTTATTAGGGCGGTGGAGGGTAAGGACGATGTAGTTCTTTTCACGCAGCAGCTGCTGATCCCATAGTGCCGGTTTGCTGAAACGCGGACGGCTGTCGAGAAGTGTGTCTATCATGGTGTTACCCACGAAGAAGATCTTCTCTTTTGCGACTCCGCTCCGACGAAGGTTTTCATTGGCAGTCTCCGAGGTTGTAAAAAAATAATCGGTGATACTGTCAGTCACAATGCGGTTGATCTCTTCCGGCATGGTCATATCGCCTGAGCGTATTCCTCCCTCAATATGGGCTACAGGCACAAGCATTTTCTTTGCCGCTATGGCACAGGCCATGGTGGATGTTACATCGCCCACAACAATGCACAGATCAGACTTCCTTTCCGTCAGCAGCTTCTCGTATCCAAGCAATATGCCCGCAGTCTGGTCTGCCTGTGTGCCGCTGCCAACATTCAGGTTTACATCAGGCTCAGGTATCCGGAGTTCCTCAAAGAAGGAGCCGCTCATGTTGCGGTCGTAGTGCTGTCCGGTGTGCACCAGCCGGTAGCTGACCGGGGAAAGCTCTCCTGCCATTGCGGTTTTGCTTTCATTAAAGGCCCGGATTGCCCTGATGACAGGGGCAATCTTCATGAAATTGGGACGGGCGCCAACGATGAGGTCTAGGAGCATAATAAAGTCTAAAGGTCCGGCTAAAGGCCGAAGAGGAGACCGAGCTTCAGGTTGATGAAACTGTCATGCCAGGGGGCGTTGAAGCTGGAGTCATCAAAGATCTCCCTGTCTATCTGTGTAAAGAGACCTGTTGAAAATGAGATATGGGTATTCCTGGATACCGGAACAGTCAGTCCCAGGCTCGGGTTTCCGAAGATTTTTGAATAATCCCTGAAGTTGTCAAAATTAAGAAGGAAACCTGCAGGCATGGCAAAGAAGAACCGGGTCCTCTGCCCGCCCAGGAAGTATCTCATATCAGCAAACAAGGGTATTGTATAACCCTCATTGTACCTCAGGAAGCCGGTACCGCCACCGAGGGCAAATCCGCTTCCGAATTTCCATCCAATGGCTGTTGTAGCCCCGGCAACATGGTGAGAGAAGGGATAATCAATAATGCCCAGACCAACGCCGTACTGGATTTCAGTGATATTGTACATCCCTGCTCCCATCCCGGAGTATGGTTTAGCCGCTGTGGTGAATATCCTGTGGCTCCTCCAGAAATCCTGTCTTTGATCAAGGAACTGAATCCTGTCAAGATGCCAGCATCTTTCAGTTACTACCTGTGATGATACATACGAAACAGGCAGAAGCATCAGAACAGCCAGGGTAAAAAGTCTTTTCATGATGAAGTGGTTTTGTCAGTCAGGGTGTTATACGCCCGCTTAACAAAAATGTTTCCGGAAACGGTGATCACAAGGCTTTACCTGCCAAAAAGGAGTCCGAGTTTCATGTTTATGAAGCTGTCACGGATGCCCGCATCAGGACGGTTGAAGAAATCATAGTCGTATTGCGTGTAAAGCCCTGCGGCAAATGAGAGATGTGTGCTTTTTGTAACAGGGATCACAATTCCAAGTTGAGGGTTGAGGACATATCTTGCCTGTTCCCGGAAATTTTCAAAGTTGAAAAGGAATCCTCCGTCAGCAGCGACAAAAAACTTGTTCTTCTGTTTTCCGATGAAATACCTGGCATCAATATAGAGTGGCAGCATCCAGCCATCATTGTCATCAGTGTAATTATACTTCAGGTAACCAACACCCAGTCCCAGCGCAAGCCCGTTGCCGAATCTCCATCCGTTGACAGTGGTAACACCGAGGTGATTGTGTGAATAGGGAGTGGTTATGACCTTAAGTCCGATTCCATATGTCATTTCTGTCAGATTGTAATAACCTCCCGTAAAGAGCGATACTGGTCTTGCAGAGGTGGAAAACATCTTGTGAGACCTCCAGAAGTCCTGTTTATGCTCCATAAACTGAACCTTATCAAGGTGCCAGCAGCGTTCGGTTACTACCTGGGCACTGGCGAACGATGCTGTCAGTACCAGGATGGCGAGAAGGGTGTAAAGTCTTTTCATAATGGTCCTTTTATTGAAATAGAATGACTTTGGGTTACAAGATATATATTTTTTTTTAGGTAAATGTTTAGTCTGTATTAAAAATGTCTGTGCGGTAAATACTTACTCTTTGAACTTCAGCTCAACACCGAGTTTAAAGTTTATATATGATTTTCTTTCTGCAGGACCTCCTGTGGATACCATCAGGCCGGTGGAAAAAGCCACGGCTGTCCTGCTGGCTGCCACATACCGCAAGCCTATCATGGGGTTTATGAAGACACGGGTTTCTTCAACTATATCTTCAAAGTTAAGCCATACTCCTCCCGAGCCGGCTATGAACGGTACTACATCCTGGGAGTTGAGGTTCAACCGGAGGTCCATGAACAGGGGAAATAGCGTACCTCCGTTATGGAACTGCACCCCTGCACCAACTCCTGCCTTTATGTTACGGGTAAACTGGTAGCCGGCTACCGTTGCGACACCATAGTAGTATTTTGACAGTTCCGATCCTGTATCAGCCAGGCCAATTCCTCCGATAACCTCAGTGATGCTTACGAACCCTGGTCGCCAGTCGTAATTAATCTTTGGTGATTTAGCGATGCGCTGGCTGGGCTGTGAATAAGCTCCCAGAATGGAAATCAGTAAAAGAAACAGGGATAGTTTTGTTTTCATATCATAATGTCTGAAAGTTCGATCCGCCAGTGGGCGGGCAAGTGTCTGAAGGTCAGTCGTTGGTATAGTAGCCGGATGATTTGCCTCCCCCTTTTGTGTAATAGTTGCCGGGGTCATAGTACCTGTTCCCGTAGCCTAGTGAGTAGCCGTAGCGAAGGCCATAGCCGTAATAACCTGCGGCTGAAATGTCATTGACAAGGAGGGCTACGTTTGACATCTCGCCCTTGCGGTAGATCTCGTCAAGAAGCTGCACTGACCCTCGGGTGGTGTATCTCTGCCTGACAACAAAGAGGGTGACATTGGCCAGCTGGCTGAGGAGCAGGGCATCAGTAACTATCCCAACCGGAGGGGTGTCTATGATGACTGTATCAAACTCATTCCTTGCCCTTGAAATGAACTCGGTCATCTTTGGGGAGCCGATGAGTTCCGCGGGGTTGGGAGGAACGGGCCCGGAAGGAGCAAACCAGAGGTTGTCAATTTCCGTAGGAACAATAACCTCTTCAAAGGTGGCGGTGCCGCTGAGGTACTGGCTCATGCCGTGACCGTTGCCTGCCCTGAGTATGGCATGAACGCGGGGTTTGCGCATGTCAAGACCAACTATCAGTACCTTCTTGTTCATCATCGAGATGATGGTTGCCAGGTTGACTGAGACGAATGTCTTGCCCTCACCGCTTACCGGTGAGCTGATAACAATGACCGGGCATTTCGTCTGTCCGGTATAGAAAGAGAGTGAGGTCCGCACTGCCCTGAAGCTCTCTGCAAGGGTGCTGCCCGGCTTCTCAGCCACAGGATCCTCGACATGGTAGTCAGAATGGCTTATATATCCTATGATAGGCGCTTTTGTGAGATGCTCAATGTCATGCCTGCCGATGATCTTGTTGTTGAACAGGTCAAAGATGACTATCAGCGCCATGGGAACAATCAGTCCCAGCAGCATGGCTACCAGGTAGTTTTTCATCGACCTGGGCCGGGTTTGTACGCTGTTGGTAACGATTGCCTTGTCAATGATACGGTTATCGGTTATCTGAGAGGCCATTGCTATACCAGCTTCTGCCCGGCGCTCCAGGAGATAGGTATAAACAGAGTTGTTGAGGTCGAACTCCCTTTGTATGCCAATCAGTTTTCTCTCAGTGCCGGGCAGCCTTCCGAGTTCTTTTTCTGCTGCTGCGATACGGCTGTTGATTGTGTTCATGGTCATCCTGAGCTGGCTGATGGCACTGCCTACATTCTCACTGAGAGCCTCGCGTGCATCCTCCAGCTTCTGATCCATCATCTGAAGCTGGGGCAGGTCATCACGCACCGTAAATGCTACCTTTTTCCGCTCCTGCTGGATCCCGGAAAACTCCTCAACCAGCCTGACCAGCAACGGGTCTGTGACACCCATCACACTCGGTGAGATAATACTGTTATCATCATCCCTGGCTTTCAGATATTCAAGGAGATACTCATAATACTGTTCCTGAAGCCCGAGCATATTCTTTTCCCCTTCAAGCTTCTCCAGCTTCTCCAGGACCAGTGTTCCCTCAAGGGTGAGGTCAACGAACCTGTTGTTCAGCCGGAAGCTCTCCATGGTACTCTCAGCCAGCCTCAATGAGTCTGATATCAGCCCCAGCTGGGCTTCAATGAACCTGAGGGTGTTGTCTGCGGCCCTGCTCTTCCATTCTGTACCCTGTATGATGTAAAGCTTCATCAGGGTATTCAGATAATCCGTACCCTGTTCGGGAGAGTAACCGTCAAAGGAGAGGGTAAATACCGAGGCATATTCCTTGACCGGCTCAACCTTGAGCACAGAGCGATAGGAATTGGCCAGCGCCGGAACCGATTCAAACCACACCAGCCACCGCCTGGTCTCCCCGATGATGGCTTTTGTACTGTCACGGGGACCGACCGTGAATCTGAATCCTCCCTGCTCAAACGGCTCACCCGGGAGGTACTCTCTCTCCTGGTTTATCTCCTCATCCGGAATTGCATCGGGTTTGTTTTTTCTCCAGGCTTCAAGCTGATCTTCATCTATTTCAACGGTATATCTCCCTTCTTCAGTGAAGCGTAAGGTCATTGCAACACCCTCGGGTTGTGTCTCTGACATTTTATTCAGTACGAACGGTGAGGATTTGTAGGTACGCTGACCCTGGATACCATTTTTGGCCACCGGGATGTATGCTACATGTGTCTCCGGCATATCCTCTATGACCCTGTGGTTGAGGGTATACGACTGCAGTATTGCCACCTCGTCGTCGAGATTCGGATAGGGGTTGTAAATATTCCCGGCAAATATCTGTTCCATGTTAGCGATGGCACCGGTAGTCTGTTTCTCCTTTATGAGCAGTGTGCTTTTGACATTATATGAGCGCTGTGAGTACCGGTTAAAAATATATGCGATACCCATTGCCAGGAGGAGGGCAGCAGCTATCCAGAGCCAGTTGCTGATGAACAGGGAGACATAGCGCATGAGATCTATGTCGTCAGACGGGGGTAGAGGCTTTTTTTGTGGTTCCATGGTGGTCAGGCATAAGGCAGTGGAGGGCTGAGCGTTAATAAATGACCCTGTGGGTCATTTTAGCGACTAAGCCGGCTTGCAGGGCTGGGCAGTGTGTTGTTGGTAACATTCAGTCTTCTGCCAGAATTGCGGTTATATATATAGTTTTTGCTCCCGGCCGGGGGGCCGGAAATGTGTGGTCCTGATAATCCTCCGGTTGGTCAGTCACATCGGGTGAAGTGGCTAACAAACTGGAGTTCTTGTAAATAAAGCATGAGCCGATCATTTGTTCACGGCTCTGTATTATGTCAATTCTTCCCCAATGATTGAGCTGCCATCAGAGAGCAGCTTTGATTTCCAAATGTAGATAAAAAATGATTTGTGTTTATCCATATTTTTATCTTCAGGTGGTTAGTCTTCCGTATAATAAGACCCGGCATTATTCCTGGCTCCCTTGCCGTACGGAGTGTGGCCGTAATACTTGTAGCCGTAGTTGTAGCCGTAAGAATATCCCATGGAGTAACCGTATCGCAGGCCGTAGCCATAATAGCCAGACATCGAGATATCATTAACGATAACACCCGGATTCCTTATTTCCTTATTCCGGTAAATTTCGTCAATGAGGTTAAGTGTGCTCTTGGTTGTGTATCGCTGACGAACCACGAAAAGGGTCATGTCAGCGCGGCTGGCAAGCACCAGTGCATCAGTGACAACTGCGGCTGGAGGTGTGTCAATGATGATATAGTCAAACTGCTTCCTGGCTTTTTCGAGAAAGTCAGTCATGCTCTTCCGTTCTATCAGTTCTGCAGGATTGGGCGGAACAGGGCCGGCGCTGGCAAACCACAGATTTTCGACGGAGGTCTTCTGGATGATTTCGTCAAACTTGCTGTTGCCGCTGAGGAGGGTACTCATGCCGTCATTATTATGCAATCCGAGGATCCTGTGGATTCGCGGCTTCCGCAGATCGAGGCCGACAAGCAATGTCTTCCTTCCAAGCATCGAAACAATGGATGCCAGGTTAACCGCCACGAAGGTTTTCCCCTCACCGCTGATGGTAGAGGTAATGGCAATAACCGCCGGTCTGTCGTCAGGTATAAAGTATTTCAGCGAGGTTCGTATGCTCCTGAAGCTTTCTGCCAGTGTACTGCCAGGCTTCTCGGCAACGGGCAGCTCCGAACTGTAGCCGTTGTGGCTTATAAAACCAAGTATCGGGGCCTTTGTCGCCCTCTCAACATCCTTCTTGTCTATCACCTTGTTGTTCAGCAGGTCTACCAGCACGATGGCCAGCGCCGGCAGCAATAGCCCGAGTATCAACGCCATCATATAATTCTGGCGTGGTCTTGGTTTGACACGAATGGCATTGAAGGGGACTGCCTCATCAATGACCCGGCTGTCAGAAATGTTTGAAGCCCTTGCTATACCTGCCTCTGCTTTCTTCTCAAGCAGGAAATTATAAACTGTGTTATTGAGGTCGAAGTTGCGCTGGATCTGTATCAGTCTCCTCTCCGTACCGGGAAGCCTCCCGAGCTGCTTCTCGACATCAGCAATCCGGTTGTCAACGTCTTTGACTGAAATCTTCAGCTGATTGATGCTGTTGTTGACATTCTCAAGCAGAGAAGCCCTGGCCCGCTCAACATTGCCGGTAATAAGACTGGCAGCGGGAAGGTCATCCTTCACCATGAAACCCACCTGCTTCTGCTGAAGCTGCAGGTTGGAGAGCTCCTCAACAAGGCGTATAAGCAAAGGATCACTCACTCCCATGACACTGGGTGAGACAATCAGTCCGCTCTCATTGCGCGAGACAAGGTACTCCTCCAGGTACTCATAGTACTGCATCTGCAGGTTGAGGGTATTCTTTTCCATCTCATATTTCTCAAGACGCTGCAAAACGAGATTGCCTTCGGTGGTAAGGTCAACGAATCGGTTGCTGAGGCGGAAATTTTCCATATCGTTTTCGGCGCTCCTGAGTGAGTCTGAGATAAACCCAAGCTGACCGTCAATAAAGGTGATGGTGTTCTCCGCCGCCTGGTTCTTCCAGAAAAGGCCAAGATCACTGTATTCCTCCATAAGGGTGTTGAGGTAATCTGCTTCCTGTTCCGGTACCAGCCCGGAGATGGTCAATGTGACAAGTGTAGCCTCCTCGTCAATCGGTTCCACGGAAAGCCGTGAGCGGTAACTGTTTGCCAGTGCAGCGGGATTGGCGATATAGAAATAATACCTGTTTGAGCCTTCAGGATCAAAGGGAGATGACTCAGTGCTGCGGGGCACTATCATGAAGTCGAAGCCAAACCGGGTGAACTTCTCCCCGAAGGTGTGTTCCCCTTCATAGTCATCGGCGTCTATGGTCATCAGGTACTTCTCCGGTGAAACTATTTTAATATCAACCCTCTTGCCGGGCTGCATCCAGAATGTTGATGTGTCAAGCTGTACGATGAAAGGTGAGTCGCGGTACATTCTGCTCTCGGCAATTCCCCTTCGGCCGATGGCAGTGTAAATCACGTGGAAGTCGGTGAGCCTGGACGTTACCTTGTAGTTAAGACCGAACGACTTGAGTATCCCTATTTCGTTCTTCAGGTTCTGGCGGGGACGGAAGATGTCGCCCCCGGGGATGACCTTGTCCATCTCAGCAAATCCGCCGCCGTACTGTTCATCGCTTATGAGCATGGTACTCTGTACGGTATATATCTCCTCACCCCAGCGGTTGACACCATAGGCGATGGCGAGGGTGACGAACAGCGCTATGGCAAACCAGTACCAGTTACTGATGAAAAGCGAGAAATACCTCCGGAAATCGATCCCCTCACTTCCAGGTATCAAGTAACTCTGTTCCCCGTTATCCATCTTTTTGCGACATTTTAAGTTTGATTCCTTGCTTTTGACCCTTTACCATGTAACCTTCTGTTTCCACGGCAGCCATACTCATTTGCCAAAGTAATTGATCAGCAGCAGTGTGGTGGAAACGGTGCTGGTTATGGTGGCGATGATGAATGAAATGGTTGGCAGGTTGACGTTGAAGACCTTCTTTGGATTAGGCTGCACTATCACCACATCATTTGGAGTGATAAAGTATGCCGGCGATGAGAGAAGGCTTTTGTCCTGGAGGTCGATACTGTATGTGACAGTCTGGTCTCCCAGCGGGCGGATAACGAGGATTTTTTCCTTGGTGCCGGTCTCGGCGATGCCGCCGGCACGGCCGATGGCCTCGAGAACGGTCAGCTGGTCATTGTAGTTGATGTAACTGCCGGGCATCCTTACTTCACCTATGACGGTAAACTTGTAGCTCATCAGGCGTACCTCAACGTATGCATGGCGAAAAAGGGAGTCGATCTTCTCCTGGAAGAGGTCACGTATCTCATAAATGGTCATCCCCGCCACAGGGATATCACCAATGAGAGGAAGGGTGACATTACCCTGCGGATCAATGCTGTAACCCATCATGTATGCCGAGCCTTCATTGGCAATATAGTTGGCATTTGCTGCAGTGCGGTCATTCAGCATCTCGGTGAGGGTTCCCTCCGGTGTCTGGGCCTTGACACTTACATAAAGTACATCACGGGGTTGTACCTTATAGTCCGGCACATCCATCGGGAAGTAGTTCTCGCCGCCAAGCTCGTACAGGTTGTTTAGGTATGAGAGCTCCTTCTGGGTGGAGCAGGCTGTGGCCAGGAGTATCAGGGTGAGGAGGGGGAGGAGGGTTTTCATTGATTTGCGATTTGCGATGTGCGATTTGCGATTTGTGACTGTGTCCGCCCGCTGGCGGATGTGCGATTTGCGATTTGCGATGTGCGAATTTGGATTTCGGTATTAAATATCCTTATTTTTTTCGATTTTACGTATGGCGTTGGTCTTAATATCCACTGTGAGGTTCATGCCTGGCTGGATAATTCTTATTACCACCTTGTGCTTCCGGCCTACCCGTATAAGTTCGC
>DAIRTK010000041.1:0-12340 GCA_036803945.1 Synergistaceae bacterium | reverse complement strand
GCTGCTGTGTCCTGCGAAGTAGTGCAGTCCAAGGCTTTTTGAAAGGTCTTCCAGGAGGTGCATTCCCCCTACGCTGTTACCTTTCTGGTCAAGTGAAGGATTGAATACGCCTATACCCATCCTGCCTTCTACAGCGGAGAGGATGCCCCCTCCTACACCGCTCTTTGAGGGTATACCGGCCTTTATGGCAAATTCTCCAGAACCGTCGTACATTCCGCATGTAACCATGAAAGTCTTTACGATCCTTACTATCCAGCTGTCGGCCAGTCTCTCCCCGCTTATTGGATCGACCCCGTCGTTTGCAAGGATCATCCCCCAGTTGGCTAGATCTTCTGAATTGACGTTTACTGAACACATCCTGAAATAGAGGTCCAGAGCATCCTCAGGATCACCATCTATTATGTTCTCGCTCTTCATCCAGTATGCCATCGAGCGATTTCTCATTCCTGCACGCTTTTCTGAAAGATATACTTCAGGATTGATCGAGAGACTGTCGTTTCGGCATACTTTTCTGCAGAGTTCGATGTAGAGTTCAAATGGATCATCCCCCGGGATACAGCTGGCGGTCGCTATAGCTCCTGCGTTTATCATAGGGTTAAGCGGATGCGGAGTCCTTGTTTCAAGCTTAACGATAGAGTTGAAAGAATCTCCTGTAGGTTCAAGCCCTACTTTGCTGAAGACCTTGCCATAACCGGCCTCCTGCAAAGCAAGGGTAAGAGATATCGTCTTTGATATGCTCTGCATCGTGAAGGGTTCCTGCCAGTCTCCCGCAGAATAGGTTTTACCTGTAACAGTCTTTATGCACGCCCCTATATGCTCCGGATTTGCTTTTGAGAGCTCCGGAATATAAGTTGCGACTTTACCGGTCTTTGTAAAACGCCTTCCCTCAACTATTGCCCTCTCCAGAGCCTTCTGTATGTTACCGGCTGATTCCGATTTTTCCGGTGAGGACTTATGCAAATCCTCAGAAACCTGTCTCATCGGGTGAACGGAATAGTTGTTCATAACTTCCGGGGATGATCAGTTTTTTCCTTAGCTGAATTTTAGGCATTCCTAGGACAACTATCCCTGAGGTTGGATCGAGATGATACTTCCGGGCATCCTCTACGGGGTCGAAACCTATCGATGTCCCCGGCGGGATGATGTTATGTGCGTCAACTATAACCCTGCGCAGTCTGCAGTTCTCTCCTACCTCTACATTCTGCCCTATGATGGATTCCTCGACTACCGCACCCGGCTTGATCACACAGTTGCGGGAAAGCACGCTCTTCCTTACATATGCCCCGAGGACGCGGCTTGCTTCAGCTCTGAGACAACCGTCGACCGAACAGGAGTGATCCGCTGCGGGATATGTAAATCCCGGCGGATCCGAAAAAGATACCGTTCTTATAGGCCACTGCTGGTTGAAAAGGCTCAGCTCCGACGGGTGCTTCAGTAAGTCCATTTGGGCCTCCCAGTAGGCTTTTATGCTGCCCACATCTTTCCAGTATGGCCTGTCCCCGCCCGGAAGGACATTTGTAGAAAAATCATAGGCCATTACCTTTTGAGATTTATAAAGTGAGGGGATTATATCCCTTCCGAAGTCGTGAGAGCTCTCTTTAATCTCATTGTCGGAAAGAACAGATTCTTCCAGTGTCTCTCTCTCGAAAATATAGTTTCCCATAGAAACAAAACTGAAGCCCGGCCTCCCGGGTATCTCCGGCGGCACGGCCGGCTTTTCTACAAAATCAATTATTTGTCCTGTTTCGTCTGTCGCGATACATCCGAACTGGCTCGCTTCAGAAGATGGGACCACATAGGCAGCTACCGTAACGTCCGCTTTTTTGTCCATGTGGTACTGGAGCATCTGTTCAATATCCATCTTGTAGACATGGTCAGCTGCAAAAATGCATATCCTGTCAGCATTGAAGAGAGTCACCAGATGGAGGTTCTGGAATATCGCATCGGCAGTTCCCTCGTACCAGCGTTCCCCGTCCCACATCTGTGCAGGAACTACGTTTACGAAAAAATCACGTCCGCGCAGGGCGCTTCCGAACTGCCATCCTTTCCCAATATGTTCGTGCAGTGATTGGCTTTTGAACTGTATCAGGCAATATATGGAAAAAAGTCCGCTGTTAACCATGTTGGAAAGCGCGAAATCTATGATCCTGTACTTTGCAGCGAAAGGCACAGCAGGCTTAGCCCTGTATTTTGTAAGAGGCATCAGTCGTTCGCCCTTACCTCCTGCCAGCACCATGCCGAGGACTCGGCCGTACTTGCCATGGATCATCTTAACCCCTCCTTAAGGATCTTTTTGAAGATGCCTTGCCATTTTTGGACAAAAGTCAGCCTTTTTAGATCTTTCAGTGTTAAGAATCAGGGATGAAGCACTGATATTACACAACAATTATAGCTCATAAAAAATAAAATCCGTGATCTTTTCTGTAGACGTTACAACTAAATTTATTATTTATTATATTTTGATCCGGTCAAGAGAACATTAAGTCCATGTTTCAAACATGTAAAAGTTTCAGTCTGACGTAAGGATGTCCCTGTAAAGTTCCGCATAGGCTTTTGCAGAATTGTCCCATGAAAAATCCGAGCTCATCGCATTTTTTATAATGCTCTCCCATCTGGATGCGTCTTTTTGGGCTAGGATCGCCCTTTCGATGGCTTTACCCAGCTCATCCTGCGAGAAGTCCTTGAAGAGGAAGCCTGTGCCGTCGGGAGATCCGTCCGCATCTATTACAGTGTCCGCAAGTCCCCCCGTAGCCCTTGCAACAGGGATAGTGCCGTAGGCGAAAGCGATCAGCTGGGAAAGGCCGCATGGTTCAAAGAGAGACGGCATTAACAGAATATCTCCGCCGGCGTAGGCTAAATGTGCCTTTTCCTCGTTGAATTCAAGGACAGCATATACTGAGTCAGGGTATTCTTTTTGAAATTCCCTAAGCTTTCTGGTGTAAAAATCGTTTCCGGACCCAACTATTACGCATCGGACCTTATTTGTCAGGAATGGCCTCAAGGCATCAAGCATTATGTCTATTCCCTTTTGTTCTGTAAGCCTGCCAACAAATATCAGAAGGGGCCGTTTGTCTTCTTTCCATCCGCATTCCTTTAGCAGAGTCTTCCTGCACTCGCCTTTGCCGTCCATCTCATCTATGCTGAAGTTGACCGGCAGCAAGGGGTCGCTTTTCGGATCCCATACTTCATAGTCTATTCCGTTGATTATTCCCCGCAGCTTGTTCCTGTGAGCTACTATTACACCGTCAAGTCCAAGTCCGCCATTTGGTGTCTGGATGTCCCAGGAGTAGCTGGGACTTACCGTTGTAAATGCTTCTGTTGTCGTGATTGCGCCTTTCATCATGTTTAACTGGCCGAAGAACTCCATGCTGTCCATGTCGAGGTTTGAAAATGCCTTAGGGGTGAATCCCCAGCCATCAAGGACAGAATGGTCAATTATGCCCTGAAATGCCAGGTTATGAATCGTAAAGACAGTATCATAATCCCCGTTGAAGTAAGAGTAATATCTGTGCCACTTAAGCGCAGCCGATACCGGAGCTGTTGTCCAGTCATGGGCATGCAGGAACTGAGGCTTCCATTTGGTCAGCCGCAGGAGTTCGAATGGTGCAAGGGAGAGGAAGATGAAGGGCAGCACTGTCTCCGCATCCAGCTTTTCCGGGTATATGCACGGGTCGGAAAAAAGTTCAGGCTGGTCCAAAAGGTATATGTGAAGTCCATTTACCTCAGCCTCAAGAACCGATGCTGTGTAGGCACGCCAGTTGAGCGCAACGCTTATTTCTCCTAACGGTTCCTTTTTTAGTTTACCCATGGATCCGGCCTTTTCAATTACTCCCGGCCATGCCGGAAGAAGGACTCTCGCATCTATGCTCTGATTTCTGAGAGCTTTTGGAAGTGTGCCGACCACATCACCAAGCCCTCCTTTCTTTGCTAAAGGAGAGCACTCCGGTGCAATATGAAGTACCTTGAGCGTGAAGTGCTTATAGGCGATCATACCTTAAAGTCCCCTGAAGACTGTTCCGTATGCTTTCTCGCAATATTCCCTTACGACCCTGTGTGTGTTGAAATAGCTCGCATTTATCGAAATTGCCAGTTTCATCATCCTGATCCACCTTGGCCTGTTGTTGTAATACAGGGGCAATATTTTGATCTGAAGCTTTCTGTAAAGGTCCTCAGCATCCTCTGATTCGTTGTATCCGGTCATGTCGTCCGGTCTGGGTTCGGGTCCTATTGCCCAGCCTGTATGACCTTCAAGGCATCCTTCTATCCACCATCCATCAAGGACGGAGAAGTTCATAATGCCGTTGTGTACGCATTTCATTCCGCTTGTGCCTGATGCTTCCATGGGCCTGACAGGCGTATTCAGCCAAAGGTCGACTCCCGAGGTGATCAGCTTTGCCGGTGTAATATTGTAATTTTCTATGAATACCACAGGTATCGTTTTACCAAGCTCTTTTGAGATGGTATGTATTTTCTGAAGGATGTCTTTCCCGGGCTCGTCGTGGGGGTGAGCTTTGCCTGAGAATACGAATTGTATTTTTCCTGCGCCGATTTCCAGAAGCCTCTTTATGTCTGTAAATACAAGGTCTGCCCTTTTGTAGGTAGCTGCTCTCCTTGCAAAACCGATCGTAAGGATCTCAGGGTCCAGCCTTTGTCCCGTTTCTTCAAATACCATGTCAAGAAGTTTTTGCTTGGCAGTCTGGTGTGCCTCCCAGACCTCATCATTGGGTATCTGGATAGCCTGCATCAGTCTGCTGGTGTTCGTGCGCCATCCCTGAATATATTTATCATAGAGTGCGGCGAAAGATTCGCACGTCCATGTTGTTGAGTGGACTCCGTTGGTGATCCAGTCAATGGAATATGTGTTGAACATGGCCCTGCTGACTTCTGCGTGTTTACGTGAAACGCCGTTTACATACCTGCTGAATTTGAGAGCCAGGTCTGTCATAGACAGTCCGCTTCCTCCAATAGTATTCCGGAGTTTTTCGATGAAAGTGCTCTCTATGACATCCTTTATAAGGTCGTACGAGAAGAAGTCATGACCTGCTTCCACCGGGGTATGAGTCGTGAAGACCACCTGGTTGCGGACTTTCTGAAGATCGGGGTATCCCTGTTCCCTCAGCAGCTCTAGTGTAATGAATCCCGCATGTCCCTCATTCAGGTGGAAAGTCTTTACGTTCCTGTAGCCAAGGTCACGAAGCATTCTCAGTCCGCCGATGCCCAGTATAAGTTCCTGGCATAGTCTGTATCTGTTGTCGCCGCCGTAAAGTTCTGCAGTCAGCCCCCTGTCTTCCAGAGTGTTTTCCGGCAGGTCTGTATCAAGAAAAAGGATGGGGATAGGATGGCCTGAATTGCCAATTATTGTATAAGTCCAGACACCAACGGAAACTTCCCTGTGGTTCATCATGATGCTGACCCTGTTGGGAAGGAAGGTAAGCAGTTTGGAAGGGTCCCATTCCACAGGCCGCTCGGTCTGTCTTCCCTGTTCGTTTATTTTTTGTGCAAAATATCCTTTTTTATAGAGCAGAGTAATGCCAACCATGGGCACGCCAAGATCAGCTGCGCTCTTAAGGATGTCTCCTGCCAGTATTCCAAGTCCGCCCGAATAAGTTGGAATCTCTGGGGTCAGGCCTATTTCCATAGAAAAATAAGCTACGTTCCTGAACGCCGGATCTCTTTCAAGTGTCGACAGGATAGACTGTGCCAGGTTTCCTCCGTAATTCATTTCTGCCATCTTTTCTCCTCCAAATACGGTACTCTCAAGATCGGGGACCAAAAGGGCCGCTCCGTTCGTGTACTTTCCGTTTCTTCCATTCCCATTGCAGCGGATCTTTGGCAACAATTCGCGTTCGGCGGTCACCTTTGCGTTCGGGTATTCTTTGCTGTTGCCCTCGACTTTCTCAAGGTCTGTGAGAAGGTCTGTTACAAGATCACAGTCGGAGAGGTTCCCGGCAAGTTCGGCTGCTCTCAGCGCGAAGGAGACTACCTGTTTTGTTTCTACGCCTGATATATCGTTAAAGAACCATCCACAGGAAGTGAACATGAACATTCTCATGCGTTCTGCCTCGAGAGCGGATAGGATAGAAGCACCCTCTTTTTCACCGACACTTCCCAGATAATTTGAAAGGAACTCCATTCCGTTCTCGTATTCTTCTTTTTTGTTGGATCCGGCTGAGCGGAAGTATTCTATGGAAAGATTCCTTAGTTCCCATGGGTCGAAATAAGGCGAAACCGTATCGTAAAACGTCTCGTCGATCCTCTCAGCCAATCTGTCAAAAGCATCACGCAAAGGTCGGCGCCATCCCTGCTTCCATCCGGGCTTTCCGCCTGTACGGCATCCGCAGTCGCTCCGCCATCTCTCTATTCCGTGGACGCATGACCAAGATGAGTTCTCTTTGATTCGGCATTCGTATATTGCAGGATGCTTTTCGAGAAATGTCCCGATATCGGGAAGAGAGATGTCCGGATCCTGGCTCAGACGTTCAAAAAGCCGTGCCAAGGCCATTTCTCCGAATTTATGGTGATGACCGTAGGTCTCACCGTCTGTGGCTACTACCAGCAGCCTTTCTTCTGATTTGATCTTGACTGCGCCTACAAGTTCATCTCTGAACCTGTCACCGTTTTCCAGAAGTCCTCCGAAAGCTATATCGTGTGCGAGTCCTCCATGGTAAAAGACTAATGTTATAGTCCTGCCGGAAGGGAGTCTGCATAGATAAGGAAGTGTAACATCCAGCCCTTTGCCGCCGGGTGTCTCCTTCCACACACCGTCAAGTTTTACCGCCATACACTGGCTTGGAGCAAGGATAGTAAATGCTATGCCGTTTGCGCTGAGTATTTCAAGTGTAGGGATATCTACGGCTGTTTCAGGAAGCCACATCCCTTTCGGTCTTCTCTTGAAGCGATATTCAAAATCTTTGATGCCCCATATTGTCTGAGTAATTTTGTCTTCTGCAGACGCAAGTGGCATTATCATGTGGCTGTATGACTGAGATATCGCTTTTTTGCCGGAATCTGTCAATGTTGAATTTAGTGCTGCGTCTTCCTTTTCGATCCATCTGTGAAGTGTTGGGCCGAAGTTGAAGCTGAGGTGCGAGTAATTGTTTATAACTGAAATGATCCGGCCGTCAGGACCAAGGATCTTAGCCGCGCAATTCGGTCTGTAGCACTCGTTCGCTATCCTTTCATTCCAGTCATGTGCAGGTGATGCTGTAGGGTCTTTTAAGACCGCGCTGAGCCATGGATCTTCGCGCGGGGGTTGATAGAAGTGTCCATGAACAGCGATATTAAACAATTAACGATCACCTCCGCAGGTTATGCCGGGTCTGCCGACAATATGATTATACTATGAGAAAGATGAATTGCCACAGCCGTAAAAAGCCTGATGATGCCTGTATACACTGATACTCTTGTTTTTTTTGTTCTTAAAGATATAATTGAATTGTAATCTGAAAATCGACCCTGCGGAGTGCGTGGAATACGGGTTGTGTCTTGAGCCAACAACAAATCCCGGCTGAACTTCTTTCCCGTTAGCGGCGGAGACCTTGTCGGTCGACCAGGCTTTGCGGGTGAAGTTCTAATCCTTTTAAGGAGCGGGTCAAGACCTTCCGTACACGGCTCTTGCGGGGTATTTTTAGCCTCTCTGAAAACTAACGTAAGGAGCAAAGCCATGAACATCAAACCACCATTCTGGCACCCCTCTGTATCAAGAGGTTTCATACTTGACTGGGACGGTGTCATAGCAGACACCAGACTGGATTTCTCCGGATTGAGGGAACGTTACTACGGGGGACGCAGGGCAATGCTTCTTGAGGACGCATCTACACTTACTCCTGAAAAGAACGGTTCTTTTATGAAGGAACTGCGGGATCTTGAGATCGAAGGGGCAAAAAATGCAATGCCCGTTCAGGGTGCTTTTGAACTGATCGACTGGCTGAAGTCCCGAAATATTCCATATACGATAGTTTCCAGAAACTGCCGGGAATCTATCGAACTTGCTGCTCATAATATAGGGCTTCAGCTTCCTGAAAAAGTATGGAGCAGGGATGATCAAAAAAAAGTCAAACCACATCCGCGCTCCCTTGCCGAGGCAGCAGGTTCAATAGGGCTTGATCCTCGTGACTGTATGCTGGTGGGAGATTTCCTCTATGATCTGCAAGGAGCCAGGAGAGCCGGCATGAGGGCGGTGCTTGTTCAAAGAGAAGAGCCTGACTGGGCTGCATGGTCAGATGCCGTTTACCCCAAAATGACAGATCTTGTGGCGGAACTCGATGACCCCAAACCACTTGTTCCGTGGGAATATCGTGAGATTTTTTCAAAACGCGGCGAAAAATGGCTTAATGCCGCATTCGAGCTTTCATTGGAGCTCCCGGATACCACATCCCCAACTCTTGACTGCTGGCTTGTCCGGGCGGCAGCACTCTGTGTCGGAACGATAACTATACCCAATGACTTCATCCTTGGTCCCGCTGAATGGAAGTCAAACCAGTCCTTCGAACCATACTTCATGGGACTTGCAATATCATCTGTGGCAAAAAAATATCTTGCTTCACGTTATCCGATGGTCCATGTCGCAACGGAGGGAGAAGGCATCAAAGCACCCAAGAATTCGCTGGATCTTACCAGGTTTATTGAAAGAAAGATCTTTTAATGGAAGAATGGAGCCTTTTCAGCAGGGAAAAAGAGCATAAGGATACACTCTATGAGATACCCCTTGCTGAACGTATGCGCCCGGAGACACTTAATGATTATGTAGGACAGCAGCACATCCTTGGTCCGGGGAAACCTCTCCGGATAATGCTTGAAGGGGGCAAGGTCCCAAGCTGCATCCTATACGGTCCCCCAGGAGTCGGAAAGACCACACTTGTCCGGATAATGTCGAAGGCTACCGGTAGAGAACTTCTTGAGATAAACGCTGTCAGCGCAAAAGTTGAGACTTTGCGCGAGCTTGTCGATAAGGCAAAGGCTTCCAAAAGGATCACAGGCAGATCCGCGGTAGCTTTTGTGGACGAGATCTATCATTTCAATACAAAACAGCAGAATGTGCTGCTGCCTTCAGTTGAGACCGGGGACATCATCCTGGTCGGCACAACGACCGAAAACCCCTGGTTTGAGATAAACAAGACCCTTCTTTCACGCATGGTAGTCTATACCCTTAAGCCTCTTGAAGAGGAAGACCTTACCATGCTGATTCAAAGAGCCCTCTCTGACATGGTGCACGGACTGGGAATGCTTGAGGTGATGGCTGAACCTGCCGTCATAAAGAACATTGCCGCACTGGCCGGAGGAGATGCCAGACAGGCCCTGACAAGGCTTGAAGCTGCGGCATCTGCGGCAGCGCTGGGGGGTGGCCGAGAGATAACCCTCAAGATAATTGCGGAAAGCACAGGTATGGCTTCACAACGTTATGACAGAGTCTCTGACGACCATTACGCTGTAATTTCAGCACTTATTAAGAGCATGAGGGGTTCTGATCCCGATGCTGCTTTATACTGGCTTGCCAGGATGCTTGCTGCCGGAGACGATCTTCGTTTTATTTGCAGGCGGCTTTGCATATTTGCAGCGGAAGATGTGGGGCTTGCTGATCCGATGGCCCTTGTTATTGCTCAGAACGCAGCGTCGGCTGTAGACAGGGTCGGACTTCCTGAGGCGGATATAATTCTTGGCGAGGCAGTAGTCTATCTAGCCTCTGCGCCCAAAAGCAACAGCTCATATCTGGCCATAAGGTCTGCTGTTAAAGCAGTAGAGGAAGGAGACCTGATGGAGGTGCCGTATCATCTCCGTAATGACGGAGACGGCTACCTATACCCTCATGATTCGCCCGGACACTGGGTGCCCCAGGCATATCTCCCGGAAACAAGACGCTTTTACCGGCCCGGCAAGATTGGCGCGGAGCTCCGTATACGTGAGAGGCTCAAAAATTTCTGGAAAAGATTTGCAGATGATGCTGATCAGGATCGGGGACCGGCGTAAGGATCGATAACTATCAAAGAGGCGGACGAAGCCGCCTCTTTGATGAAATCAGCTTTTCTTTTCCCGCTCCTCCTCATCGACTTTCAAAGAGATCAGATAAATCACGTCAGAAAGCCTGTTCAGGAAGGCATAGCTTTTATCCGTAATGAGTTTTTCTCTGAAAAGCGGGGTTGCCACTCGTTCGGCCCTTCTGGCTATCGTTCTTGCCAGATGGAGAGCTGCGCCGCAGGAGGAATCACCCGGCCTGACGAAGATCGAGCCTTCCTTTATGGACTGAGAGACCCTTGCAGAGATGTTTTCAAGTATATTGGGATCAGGTTCAGGAAAATCACATTCAGCGAAATAAGCCATAGCACTGAAAAGATAATCTTCCAGAAAGAATATATCCTCAGCTGTCCTGGGAGAAGCTCCCGCAGCTCTCGCAATGCCGAGTGCAGCCTGACATTCATCAAGTGTCCCGTAAAGTTCGACCCTCCGGTCATCTTTATCTATCCTTGTGCCGTTTCCAAGGGAAGTTGTTCCCCTGTCCCCGCCTTTGGTCGTTATGTTAATATTTGCCATTGAAAGCCCTCCGTAATATTTTCTCAGCGTATGCCCTTTTCTTCTTCACCGCAGCCGCTTGCACATGAAGAACAGTCGGAGCAGCCGCAGCTTCCTTCATGCTGAGATTTGAACGCCACCCTGAGGGTCGCTTCCATGAAGAATTCCTCAGGAAGAGCCATCCTCTCGTTTCCGTCAAAATCCTTCAACGTCCGGCATGGGAATCCGCCCCCGTCAGGAACTGTGCAGGAATCACAATCCGTGAACCCTACCTCAAGCATCATCAGCTCCTCTATAGGTGTCTCTTCCACATTGATCTCCGGTGACTGTATCGTAACCATATTGCCTGCCATCAGAGTCTCCTGAGTGATCTCGTCAAGTATGACCTTCCTGAGCTTTAGTTTTATTTTCATAGGTTCAAGTTTTGGAGCCATCCTCTCTCCGAAATCGACCAGGTTCTCCCAGGTCTCTTTCCAGGGTTCGGGCTCAATATCCTTGACTGTATAGTGCGAAAGAATAATATTTTTCATTATTTGTCCCCCTAATCGCTGCTTTGGAATTGCCTCATATATATTACAACATTTTGAAAGGTAAAGGCATTGCGGTCAAGGGATAATTCCGCTAGAATAACCGGGTCAGAAGATTGCCGGGATGGCGGAATGGCAGACGCAGAGGACTCAAAATCCTCCGGGGTAACACCCGTGGGGGTTCGACCCCCCCTCCCGGCACCAGATTTAAGGGCGGCTGAACAATCTTATTAAGTTTCAAAAAACCTAAAAAATTGCCCTAATTCCCCTATGCCGTGAGCAAATTCTGCCCCACCGTCCCCCCTGTTGTCCCGAGATTACTTATGTGAAAAAAATAGGGAAGGACAGTTCTTAAAGTTCTGATCCACCGAGACATGTCTTGTCGCGAAACCACCTTGATCCGAAGCGATGCAAATCCCCAAGCGGCGAATGTCGCAATATCTCTGCAGCTTCAGAGCCGCAGACGCGACCCCGGATCCATACACACTTCACATGCGGGTTTAACACACTGTCAAGGTGATAAAAAATAATTTAAATTTTCATAAAAATGGAGTAATATATTTATTATAATAAGGCGAAAAAGGAAGATTTATAATCTTTGAAATATATCTTTAAAGTGAACCGAAGGGGGCATATCATATGGCGGCCAAGATACTGGTAGTAGATGATTCTGTCGTGGATAGAATGATCATCAGCAACATGCTCAGCGATTTCGAGGTCATTACCGCTTCGGATGGGGTCGAGGCCCTTCGGAAGATAGATGAGGATCCGGATATCGACCTTGTTATACTTGACCTTTATATGCCTGAGATGGATGGTTTTGAGCTGCTTGACCGATTGAGATCAAATGAAAAGTACAGCAAGATGCGTGTTGTCATACTGACAAATGCCGATGAGATCGAAAACGAGATACGGGGATTGAGGCTTGGGGCGGTCGATTACATAAGGAAACCAATAAATATTGAATCTCTCCGCATAAGGATAGACATCCACATTAAATTGAAGGAAGCACAGAAAGTGGTAGAGAGGGACAATCAAAAGCTGGACCGGATGGTGGCGGAAAGGACAAGGGAGGCGGAAATGGCCCGCGACATAACTATCCGCGCTCTGGTAGGTCTTCTTGAGATCAGGGACATAGAATCTTTTCAGCACACAACAAGGACACAGAAGATAATGAAGGTACTGAGTGAAAGTTTAAGATCCAAAGACAAATATAAGGATACTGAACTTTCCCACCCACCAACAGGTGGCAGAACCTTGAAAAATCTATATAGGTCACGCACATAATACCAATTGTTGTCTTATGT
>DAIRTK010000040.1:0-12699 GCA_036803945.1 Synergistaceae bacterium | reverse complement strand
TTTCCAGGGCACTTACAGGGATAGGGCTTTCAGGGTGCCTGATGGCGGCTTTCAAGGCCTACTCCGAGTGGCTTCCTCCCGAACGCCTTCCACTTGTTTACAGCCTCGAATGCCTCACGGGAGGGATAGGGGGGATGGTGGCAACTAAACCTGTCGGGTTTGCTATAAGCGTCCTATCCTGGCGCTATGTATTTATCTTTCTCGCTCTCTTTACGCTTCTTACATCTCTTTCAATTTGGTTCGTCACACCCAGGGATGGAAATAAAGGTTCCGAAGCTAAGCCGACGTTTGCAGAACAGCTCAGGCAGATGGTCGCATTTTTCGGCGACGCCAGATTCTGGTTCGTAGCCCCTGTGGTTACGGCGGCACAGGGCGTTATGTTCGCATACCTTTATCTCTGGGTGGGTCCCTGGATGAGGGATGTTGCCGGAATGGGAGATCATGAAGCCGGAACGTATATGATGTACGCTTTTACGGGTGCTGCTGCAGGATACTTTCTGAACGGGATACTTGCTGATCTTTTCAAAAAGAGGGGCATTCTCTCATGGGAAAGGATGTATCTTTATTCCGGGACTCTTCTCACCATGGTTCTGGGTTTTATCGCATTAGAAAACGGAAGGAATTCGGCGGCATTGTGGGGAATAGTGATGTTCCTTTCAACGATGACTATGATATCCTTCCCGCTGATGAGAAAACTGTACGAGAGCTATGAAGTAGGAAGAGCACTTTCTCTCTTAAATTTCACAATATTTCTCTTTTCATTTATATTTCAGTGGTTCATCGGAGTAGTGCTTGATTTTTATCCTGTAGTCGACGGTCGTTTTTCCCCTGATGGTTACAGGGCAAGCCTTGCCGTTATCGTTTTCCTCAACCTTGCCTCAGTGATCCACCTTTATTTCGGATTGAAAAAACGCCGTATAATATAATCAAAACTGTTAATTAATAAAGGCTCGGCATCTTTTCCCCCTTTCGCAAAATGATTTTTGCGAAATTTGGCAGTTCTGCAGGGAATCGGTTGCCGTGCTCTTATATATAATGTAAGGAGGGTTTATATGCACAAAAGGTATGAAGTCAAGGTTTCAGAGATCACAGCGCTTGTTTGTGAACTGGCACTTAAGGCAAACATGGTCCTTCCGGAAGGACTAAAGAGAATGCTTCATGATGCCCGCGATAAAGAAATGATGCCTCTGGCAAAGCAGGCTTTCTCGGATATTCTGGAAAATGCCGAACTTGCTGCAGAGAAAAATATGCCGATATGCCAGGACTGCGGTCTTGCCGTAGTCTTTATTGAGATGGGTCAGGAACTGAGCATAACAGACGGGAGCATAGAGGATGCAGTTAATGATGGGATCAGGATGGCTTACAAAGAGGGTTATCTTCGCAAGTCGGTGGTCAAAGACCCTCTCTTCAGGAGGGATAACAGCGGTGATAACACCCCTGCTGTTATCCACTGGAAAATAACCCCCGGGAAGGACATTAAGATAACGGTAAGTCCCAAAGGAATGGGCAGCGAGAACATGAGCAGAATATTCATGCTGAAACCGGCGGATGGCGCCGAAGGAGTCATCCGGTCTGTAGTTGAGGCTGTAAAAACCGCTGGTCCCAACCCATGTCCGCCTGTAGTACTTGGAATAGGCATAGGAGGCAATTTTGAAACTGTTGCCCTGGCGGCAAAGCGCGCACTGCTCAAACCGGAGGGTGTCAGGCACCCAATCACTGAATATGCGGAGATGGAAAAAGAAATTCTGAAAAGGGTAAACGAGCTTGGCATAGGCCCCGGAGGATACGGCGGAATGACAACGGCTCTGGATGTGCACATAGAGACACTGCCGACACACATAGCCGGGATGCCGGTGGCCGTCAATTTCTGCTGCCATGCGCTGAGGCATGCTGAAGGGAAGATAGAAGGGAGGCCTATCGATGGCTAAATACCTGAACACTCCGTTGAGTGAAGAGGATATCATGGACCTTAAGGCAGGCGACATCGTATATCTGTCCGGAAGCATCATCATAGCGCGCGATGCTGCACACAAAAGGATCTTTGAGAGAATGTCGTCAGGCGAAAAAGAGCCCTTCCCAATAAAGGGAGAAATTATTTTTTATGCCGGTCCGGCGCCGACGCCTCCAGGAGAAGTGATCGGTCCGATCGGGCCGACGACCAGCGGGCGCATGGATCCCTACACCCCTTTTCTGCTTGAGAGAGGGCTGAAGGGCATGATAGGCAAAGGCAAAAGGAGTCCTGAGGTCCTTGAAGCGATAAGAAATAACCGGGCGGTCTATTTCGGTGCCACGGGCGGAACTGCGGTACTGCTCGCACGCTCGATATTATCAGTTGAAATGGTCGCATACGAAGATCTTGGACCTGAATCAGTAAGGAGGCTTGAGATCAGAGAGATGCCTCTGGTGGTGCTGGCAGATGCCCATGGCGGGGATCTCTATATAAGCGGACCTGAGGAGGCCGTGGAACTTATCCGTACCAATCGTGTATAATAAAATCAGAAATGTATTATTGTAAACTTAGGTTGCATTATCAGATATGATTTGGGTCATTTGGTAAATTTAATTGTAGAATCGTTTCAATCTAATATTTCAACAGTTCAATTTTTATGGGGGTGATCGCTAAGAAAAATCTATATTGACATTTAATTATAATGTTTTCAGTGGTACGTACCAGTGAAATAAATACGAAAACAATTTTTATCGTTGTGTTTATCAAATATGTCTGCTAGAATTGCGTAGCCGTGCTTGTTGAGAAAAATTTTTCTTATTTTATTAAATCATTTTGTCATCAGGCTCGGAAAAATTTTACGGAGGTGCTTTGTGTATGACAAAGACAGCAAGATTCTTTATCGTAATGGCGATGGTCCTTGTGTTCGCCGGAGCCGCATCAGCAGCTACATTCATCAATATCGGCACGGGATCCACCGGCGGAACTTATTATCCGGTCGGTGCGGGAATGGCCAAAGTATGGAACAGCGCGATCCCCGGAATGAAGGCTAACGCACAGTCAACGGGCGGAACAGCACAGAATCTGGCTCTCCTGGGTAAGGGCGAAGCAGAAGTCATTTTTGCAGACGGCCTTTACTTCTTTGCTTATGAAGGCAAGGGCGCATTTGAAGGCAAAGCTATGAAGGAACTCCGCGGACTTGTTCCCCTCTACGCCGAACCGATCCATTTCCTCGTTGCGAAGGGAAGCAATATAAAGACGATCCAGGATCTTAAGGGCAAGAGAGTTTCTGTAGGAGCAGTCGGAAGCGGTACCGAAGTAACAGTGCGCACCCTTCTTAAAGTAGCCGGACTTGACCCAGACAAAGACATCAAGCCTGAAAACCTTGGCCTTTCCGACACAGCCGGAGCATTTGCCGACAAGAACATCGATGCGGCACTTACAGTCGGAGCCCTCGGGATCGCCGGAGTAGTCGAAATCACGACCCTTGGTACAGCTGAGTTCCGTGACATTCCTGCCGACGTAGTTGCAAAGCTCGGAAAAGAGCTTCCCTACTACCTCCCCTTTGATATCCCTGCCAACACCTACAAGGGCCAGACAAAGCCCGTTAAGGCCATGGCAAGCTGGAACGTCCTCATCACCACTGATAAGCTTGGTGACGAAGATGCCTACAAAATGACAAAGGCCCTCTACGAGCACAAGCAGGATATTCTCAACATTTCGACAAGGCTTGCTTCCATGTCACCCGAGAACCTTAAGTACATCCAGGTCCCCCTCCACAAGGGTGCAGAGAAGTACTACAAAGAGATCGGCGCTGTTAAGTAAGATCAAAAACACATAAGAATTCAATAGTGGGGGCAAGTACTGCCCCCACAGTATTTACCAGCAGGAGGCAGTCTTTATGAGCGACGAAATTATCAAGAACAATGGTGAAAAGCACAGCATCCTTGACGAAGTTTCCATGGATGAATCCAAGATAAATGAACTGATCGAAAAATACGATGCAGAAAGCCGATACAGAAAACTTACAGGAATACAGGGAAAATTCATTACGGTATGGCTTTGCTGCATGTCTCTTTTCCACCTTTACACTGCCGGGATCGCTACAATGCCGATCACGATACAGAGGGCTATCCATCTCACATTTGCCATAGTGGCCGTCTACATTTTATTTCCGGCAACCAGAAAAGGATCGAAAACATCGACTCCGATCTACGACTGGATACTTGCAGCCCTGGCCGGAGGAGTTATCGGATATATAATCTTCTTTTTCAACCAGATCGCCCGCCGCGGAGCAGAACCTCTCCCATACGAGATATGGCTTGGCATAGCCGCCATAATACTCGTTCTTGAAGCCGGACGCAGGGTAGTAGGAAACGTACTTCCATGTATGAGCATGATCTTTCTTTCATACTGCTACTTTGGAAACTATGCGCCGGGTATGTTCCAGATAAGGGGATATTCTATAAGCAGGATCATACAGCACATGTACCTTACCCCGGAAGGCATATTCGGATTGGCACTGGGCGTATCAGCAACATTCGTTATCGTTTTCATAATCTTCGGCGCTTTCCTTTCACAGAGCGGCGGAGCCAGATTCTTTAACGAACTTGCGCTGGCCCTTGCAGGAGGTAAGCCGGGTGGGCCTGCAAAGGTCGCAGTTGTTGCTTCAGGTCTTCTTGGCACGATCAATGGATCTTCAGTTGCGAACGTTGCAACGACCGGTACGTTTACTATCCCCCTCATGAAAAAAGTTGGCTACTTGCCGCACTATGCCGGGGCTGTAGAAGCATGTGCATCCACTGGAGGACAGCTTATGCCTCCCATCATGGGTGCCGGTGCATTCATAATGAGCGAATTCCTCGGTGTCTCGTACCTTTCAATTGCTGCTGCGGCTATCATCCCTGCCATGGTCTATTACACAGCGATATTCACGAACGTACATGTAAGGGCGAGAAAACAGAAGCTGGAGGGACTTCCAAAGGAAGAACTTCCAGTCCTGAGAGAGGTCATGAGGACTGATGGTCATCTTCTGGTACCTGTATTGGTGATCATAGCCACCCTTCTGATGAAGTACACTCCGCTTCGTGCAGGATTCATAGGAGTGGTCTCGGTAATAATCGTAAGCTCACTCAAACAGAAGACCAGAATGAGCATAAGCGATGTCATAAAGGCCTTGGAAGAGGGAGCCAGAGGGGCACTGGGAGTTGCTCTGGCATGTGCCCTTGTTGGATTTATCGTAGGGACATCTTCGCTGACATCACTCGGTCTTACCATTTCCAACAACATCATCGATATTTCAGGAGGCAATCTTCTCCTTACCCTGATAATGGCAATGGTGGCATGTATCGTTCTGGGGATGGGACTTCCTACAACGGCAAACTATATCGTCTGCAGCACGATAATTGCGCCTGCTCTGATAGGTATGAACGTGCTCCCGCTCTCTGCCCATCTCTTTGTCTTCTATTTCGGGATAATGGCTGACCTGACCCCTCCGGTCTGTCTTGCTGCATTCACAGGTGCCGGCATAGCAGGTGCAAGTCCAGCCAAGACCGGGTTTACGGCTACAAAGATAGCTTTGACATCCTATCTTATGCCCTATATGTTCGTCTATAACCCGATGATCCTGATGCAGAACGTTGTCCCATATGAGCTCTTCATCCTTGTGGTATCGGCCCTTCTGGGAGTCATCATCCTTGCAGGAGCTCTTGAAGGATGGATGTTCCGCTTCCTCAATAAGTTTGAGCGCGCTGTGCTCGGCGCAGCGGCACTTGTTGCCATTCATCACAACATGGCACTGAGTATCGGTGCCACAGTAGTCATAATACTTTGCATGCTCTATCTAAAGAAAACCTCAGTAAAAGAGGAACTGGAACCTGCAGTATAGGATCATTGCACAATTTTATGAAGCGCTCCCTGTTCTTGGGAGCGCTTTTTTATTGTATACTTGCCAGAAGAAACGGGGTGCGGTCTGTGGATCCAAATTACATGGTATTTTTTGCTGTAATAGGCGGAAGCGCTATCGGCTATAAGTCAGGATTTCCTGCAGGAGCACTTGTGGGAGGGCTGATTTTAGGTCTTGTGGTCAAAGCTGTGATGCATATGGGGCTTGATCAGAAAATTGACTGGCTTTCATGGGTATCTCAGGCACTTGTGGCTTATGTCCTTGTCAGAGGCAGCGACTTTTCTTCAATTGCTGAGATTCCCAAATATCTCCCTGCCGCAATAGCTTACAGTTTTTCTCTTTTGATATTCACCCTTGGGCTTGCCTGGATCTTTTCTAAGATATGTAAGATGGATTTCCTCACTTCCCTCTTTGCTACGACACCGGGAGGACTGACCGGTATTGCCATAGTGGCTGTCGATATTGGAGCAGATCCTACTATATCCATATTGTTCAACATATGCAGAATAGTAACGATCCTTATAGTAGTACCGATAATTGCCAATATAATAGTCAGATACGGGTATTGATCGGTTCAAATATAATCAATTGACGAGAGGTATGCGAGATGAATAGAAAACAGACCCTTATCTGGTCCATTCTTTCTGCATTCAGAAAGACAGCAGTTTTTTTGCCTCATAAGGCAGCAGTTGTCTTTGGCGGTTTAGTGGGGTCTCTGGTTTGTTGGCTGACTCCCGACAAACGGAGGGAAGCAACAGAAAGATGTTCAAAAATTCTTGGCATCACTCATAAAGAAGCTGCCCGGACAGTAAGAGAGGCATATAAAAATTTCGGGAAATCGGCCGCTGAATTCCTGAGGATACCTGTTATGGCTCCAAAATTGGATCAGATCGTTGCAGTATATGGTGAAGAGAACCTCAGTGAAGCTTACCGGGCAGGAAAAGGAGTATTTATTGTAACTGCGCATATTGGAAACTGGGAGTATGCGGGAGCATGGTGTGCCCAGCACGGATATCCTATGAACGGTCTGGGGACCGACCAAAGGGATCAGAGGATCACAGATCTTATAATGGAATTAAGGTCCGCCGGCGGAATGAAAGCGCTCGGTAAGGCTTCTGACCTAAAGGCCATGATAAAGGCACTTCAAAAGGGCGAAATAATTGCTGTTCCTGTGGACCAGGATGCCAAGAAAGCCGGGGTAGTATCTCCTTTTCTCGGATACCCTGCAAGCACGCCGATAGGGATGGCAAAACTGGCGGATAAGCTTGGATGTGCGGTGGTCCCGGCTTACTGCGTAAGATGGCTGGGTACCGAGAAACTTGAACTCCATTTCCTTCCCGCACTTAAAGGCAGGGACGGCAAGGCGTACGGCAAAGACATACAAAGCAGCATAGATGACTGTAACGCTGTAATTTCCAAGTGGATAAGGAAATATCCTGATCAGTGGATGTGGATGTATCCAAGATGGGAATCAGTGGAGAGGGGGTATTTTGATGATGTGCGGGCTGGACCCGGGACGGCATAAGATAGGAGTAGCTTTTTCACAAGATGGAGAGCTTCTTTTCTCTGCGATAATTCCAAAAAAGGATGAAAGTGTCCTTCTCATTGCACTGAAAGATAAGAAATGGGATCTATTTTCTCCCTGGAAAAAGGAAGGCGACCTCGCATTGCTGTGCAGTATGGAGCTGGAAAAAATATTTATCGGCAACGGGACTTCTTCAAAAGATCTCTGTAAGATACTAAAAGAATTATGCGAGATAGAACTGACAGATGAATACGGTACCACACTAAAAGGGCGTGAGCTTTACTGGAAGCTCCATCCTCCGAGGGGTCTGTGGAAATTTGTGCCTACATCCCTCAGGACTCCTCCGAGAGATATTGATGACCTCGCAGCATGGGCAATAATAAAATAAGTCCGAAAGCTTTTAAAAAGAGCTTCCGGACTTAAAGATTTGAAAACAAAACACCAACCCCAATTTTTCATAGGTCCAAAATCAGGGATCGCATATGTTCAGTATTTCACGCTCATTTTTTCTTCTTCTTATCTTCTTCTTCTTTTTTCTCCTGCTTTTTGCCTGAAGAAAGTTTCGCCAGCACGTCCCTGTAGCCGTCTGAGCCGTACTCAACAAATTTTTTGACCCTGCTTATAGTCGCAGTACTGGCACCTGTGGCCTGCACGATCTGAGGATATGACATGCCCTTGAGAAGCAGGCTGGCTACCTGAAGCCTCTGTGCGAAAGCTCTTATCTCTGAAAAAGTGGCGACATCCTCCAGGAAACGATAGGCCTCATCCCTGTCTGTGATGGCCACTATTGAGTCACAAAGCTGATCGGTGAACTCATCTTTCCACTCTAAAGCCATGATAATGCCCTCCCTATAGTAATGTGCTAAAGACCTGCAATGTACAGTCTAAGAATACGATAAAATGGTAAATTGTCAAGAGAAACAAAATATCACATAAGAGTTGCTCTAAATGTGTATATAGATGTTACAATAACCTGCACAGCCAAGTGCTGTACAAAACAATAAATGCAGATACAACAACGGAGGTAACCGGATGGCTAAGAACATTACACCAAAGGAACAGGATTTTTCTCAGTGGTATCTTGACGTAATACGTGCGGCAGAACTGGCTGACTATGCGCCGGTCCGCGGATGTATGGTCGTCCGACCTACCGGTTATTCGTTATGGGAAATGATACAGAAGCATTTTGACGAGGCCTTCAAGGAGACCGGACATGTCAATGCCTCGTTCCCTCTGCTGATCCCTAAGTCATTCCTTGAAAAAGAGGCGGAACATGTCGAAGGTTTTGCGCCTGAATGCGCTGTTGTAACTCATGCAGGCGGAGAAGAACTTGAGGAACCCCTTATTGTCAGGCCGACGTCGGAGACAGTCATTGGCTACATGTACAGCAAGTGGGTACAGTCATGGCGGGATCTGCCGATACTCATCAACCAGTGGTGCAACGTAATGCGCTGGGAGAAGAGACCCAGACTTTTTCTGCGTACTTCTGAATTTCTGTGGCAGGAAGGGCACACTGCCCATGCCACCAGGGAAGAGGCGGTGGATGAGACCCTGCTTATGCTTGAGGTATACAGAAGGATAATGGTGGAAGAACTTGCACTCCCTGTAATCCCCGGAGAGAAGACCGAGGGAGAACGTTTCCCCGGTGCTGACAACACATACACATGTGAGACGATGATGAGCGACAGGAAGGCGCTTCAGGCCGGGACCAGCCACTACCTGGGCCAGAATTTTGCCAAAGCTTTCGACATCAGGTTCCAGAATAAAAACGGAGAGATGGATTTTGCCCATACTACGAGCTGGGGAGTATCGATGCGTCTCATCGGAGCACTCATCATGACCCACTCGGACAACGACGGCCTTGTACTGCCGCCGAGGGTCGCCCCTGTAAAGGCGGTCATAATACCTATCTCAACAGATGCATCCAAATTCGATGAGGTCATCGTCCCGAAAGCAAAAGAGATCCAGGCAAGGCTCAACAAAGTCCTGTGCGGTCGTTTTGTCCAGGTGGACACACAGCAGCATCTCCGTCCGGGAGACAGGTTCTTCTGCCATCTCCAGAAAGGCGTTCCTATACGTCTGGAACTGGGTGAAAAAGAATTCGCGGCCGGCAGGGTCAAAGCAGTACGGAGGGACACGGGAGAAAAGATAGATCTGATGTGGGAAGAACTCGAAAGCCGCATACCTGAGCTGCTGGATGATATTCAGAAAAACCTCTTTGACAAGGCGCTTAAGTTCAGGGAAGAGAACACATATCAAGCCACAAGCATGGCTCAGTTCAAAGAGTTCCTTGAAACCAGAGGAGGTTTCATCGAGGTCTTCTTCGAGGGAAGCAAGGCTGACGAAAAGGCGATCAAAGAAGCTACAGGGGCAACACCTAGATGCTACCCGCTCGAGTACTCCGAGGAACGGGGCAAATGTTTCTACACCGGAAAAGAGGGAGCCCGAAAGGCTATCTTTGCAAAAGCCTATTAAGATGTTTTGAAAATAAAACTGTATTATTTAAAAACTTAAGTATGTCAGAGACATTAATAAAAAATTTGAACAACCCAGTTGAAGCGGTATGGCTATCTCCATACCGCTTCAAAATTCTGAAATTCCCGGCCTGAGTGAAAAAAATAATCAGAAAAATTCGTTTTTTTAACCTTTGCTCTTGACAAATACAAAAAACTACGATAAATTGTCCGGAATTTAATATTGGAAATCAAACCGTTGAAGCGGAGATAAAGGCGGCAATGATCCAACAGAGAGTCCGAGATGCTGAGAATCGGACGGATACCAGGCCATCAAATGGACCGCAGAGGGCACAGTCAAAAGCGAAAGCTGAGTATTCTGTGACGTGGAGGCATACGTAAGTTGCCGGGGATATGCTGGTATCCCGCTAAGAGTACGGCAAAGCCGTAAAACAAGGTGGCACCGCGGATAAAGTCTTTTATTCGTCCTTGATGGATCTGATGATCTGTCAGGGACTTTTTTATTGCTTAGATTAAAAAACTGATCTGAATTTATATTTACGGCAATTTATCAAAGGGGGGCGGAGCATGATAAAGACTGACATTGAGGAAGTAAAGAAATATGCGGCAACGGGAGAGTATGGTGTTGTTCCGGTAAGTTTGGAAATGATGTCAGATATCAGGACACCGATGGAGGTATTGAGGATACTCCGGAATGTATCAAGCCATTGTTACATGCTCGAATCTGTTTTGGGGAATGAAAAATGGGGCAGATATACCTTTCTGGGCTTTGATCCAAAATTTGAGATCACATGTGCTGACGGCCTCATGAATATCGGCAATGTCCGATTTGAAACAGATGATCCCGGTAAATATATCCGGGAGGTGCTCCATAAATATAAGAGTCCGGCCTTCAGTGACCTTCCTCCCTTTACAGGAGGACTCGTAGGTTATTTTTCCTATGATTACCTGAAATATTCCGAACCGACACTTGACCTGGTTTCTGAGGACACTGAAGGATTTAAGGATGTTGACCTCATGTTCTTTGATAAGGTAATAGTTTTTGACAATCTAAAGCAGAAAATTACACTCATAGTAAATATTGAGCTTGAAGAGATCGAAAAAAACTACAACAACGCTCTTCTTGAGCTTGATAAAATGCGTAACCTGATCATAAATGGAAAGCCGGAAGCGGATGATCATGGAAAGCTAAAGGGCGAAATTTCACAACTTTTCAGTAAGGAACAGTACTGTGAAATGGTTGAAAAGGCAAAGCACCACATCAGAGAAGGAGATGTTTTTCAAATCGTCCTTTCAAACAGGCTTGAAGCCGAATTCGAAGGAAGTCTCCTGAACACATACCGCGTTTTGAGAACAATAAATCCATCCCCCTACATGTTCTTTTTTTCTTCATCAGAGATCGAAATTGCAGGGGCTTCACCGGAAACATTGGTAAAACTGGAAGATGGCGTGCTCCATACATTCCCTCTCGCGGGAACACGACCGCGCGGCAAAACAGAAGAAGAGGACCGGGCTTATGAGGAGGATCTCTTGAATGACCCCAAAGAGCTTGCCGAACACAATATGTTAGTAGACCTTGGAAGGAACGATATCGGGAGAATAAGCAAGTTCGGAACTGTTTCAGTAAAAAATCTTCACAGCATAGAGCGATATTCACATGTAATGCATATTGGTTCAACGGTCTGCGGGGAAATAAGGGAGGACAGAGACGCTCTGGATGCAGTGAGTGCGGTGCTCCCTGCGGGAACCCTTTCAGGTGCCCCCAAAATAAAGGCATGCCAAATAATTGATGAGATCGAAGGCAATAAGAGAGGAATATATGGAGGAGCCATAGGATACATAGATTTAACAGGCAACCTGGACACATGTATTGCTATTCGTATCGCATATAAGAAAAACGGTAAAGTATATGTCCGAAGCGGAGCCGGCATTGTCGCCGATTCAATTCCTGAAAACGAGTATTACGAGTGCATAAACAAGGCAGCCGCAGTTGTAAATGCTTTGATCGCAGCAGGGGAGATGTAGAGATGATACTTCTTATAGATAACTATGACAGCTTTTCCTATAACCTTTACCAGCTTATCGGGACCCTGGATCCCGATATAAGGGTGGTAAGAAATGATGCCCTGGCAGTAGAAGATATAGCTGCGTTGAATCCCGGCGCCATTGTTCTTTCTCCCGGACCGGGAAGACCTGATCAGGCAGGGATCTGCATTGAATGTGTTAAAAAGTTGGGCAGCAAATATCCGATGCTCGGAGTCTGTCTGGGACATCAGTCCATTTGTGAGGCATTCGGTGCAAAAGTATCGTATGCAAAGGAATTGATGCACGGTAAACAGTGCAGGACATTTCTTGACAGGGATTGCGCATTATTTAAAGACATGTCTGAAACTGTACTTGTGGCGAGGTACCACTCTCTTGCAGCGGAAGAGGAGACTATCCCGAAATGCCTGAAAGTCACAGCCAGAGCCGAAGATGGAGAAATTATGGCGGTCAAGCACAGAGACTTTGAGATTTATGGAGTGCAGTTCCATCCGGAATCAATAATGACACCGGAGGGGCAAAAAATGATGCAGAACTTTCTTGATTCAGTAAAGTAAAGGGGGATGAGAAAAATGACTATCAAAGAAGCAATAGTAAAAATAGTTGACAAACAGGACCTTTCATATGGAGAGGCATACAGTGTGATGAATGAAATAATGAGTGGAGATACGAGTCAGATACAAAACGCATCATTTCTTGCCGCACTGACCACCAAAAGTACAAAGGCTGAAACGATAGACGAGATATCAGGATGCGCGGCTGCCATGCGTGACCATGCCACCAAAGTGGAACATGACATGGAGGT
>DAIRTK010000039.1:0-12739 GCA_036803945.1 Synergistaceae bacterium | reverse complement strand
AACAGTCATTTTTTGCCCCGGCTCTTTATAATTTGCGCCTGCTGCTTCCTGCAATTTTAATGCCGGGATAGCCGCTATGACCTGACATATATTTTTGCCGGGATGGACCGAGTACTGGTAAACGATGTTGGGGGAATTTGAGGAATTGCCCGGCTTAAATGAATATGAAATGTAAGAGACTCCGTTAACGGTCCCTTTTTGAGGAGTAATTCCTTTTTGCTGAATATTTTTATCGATCGTCTCGATGGCGGATTTCGTCCCCTTTTCATTTATCAGTTTCGCAAATCCGGAAACTTCTCTTATTGCCGCTGATTTCAGGTCACTTCTTAACTTTTCTATGGCTTTCTTTTGCTCTTCCGCTTTTGGGTCCTGTTCAGAAGCCTTAGCAATAACGGAACCGGTCCTGGCGAATGAAGATGAGTCTGCAATATGATCCGCACCTGTTATCTCTTTGTCTCTGATCGGATCAAGGCCCGAAAGGGCACCAAAAGAAGGGAGGGCTGACATAACAAAACATACAGCTAAAGCAAATTTGAACAAGTTATTTCTCAAGATGATCACTCCTTTATGAATAAATGTCTTATGTAATATTATGCTTTGTTGAAAGTCACTCCTTTCCTGATATGAACTTTTATCAAGTTAGTACTATATGAAACTGTATTTCAATTTGTTATTTATATAATACAACAAAAAACGATCATGCCGACACAATAATGTGATCAGATGTATTTCCTGAAAACATCGAAGCGTTCGTTCCTCAACAGCGGTCTTTTTTCACGGATGCTGCGAAGATAGCTGAGATCTATATCAGCACTCATTACACATTCCTCAAATAATGGTAATTCAAGGATCACTTCTCCATTCGGGTCCACGACATGTGAACCTCCAAAATAGATCGAATCAGGCAAGGCCGCCTGATTGCAGCAGACAACATAGCTAGTCTGGGAAAATGCTGTCCCCTGGGTCAGTTTTTTCCAGTTTGACAGGCATTTTTCTCCGTCTGCCCTATCCAGAACTGTGGCTGCTGAGGGATAAAAGATGACTTCCGCTCCAAGCTTTGCCGCAAAGATGGCATTCGTCATGTGCCATAGGTCCTCGCATACAAACATGCCCGCTTTGCAGCCGGGCGCTTCCGCGACCGTTACTTCATCACCTTCGCTGAATGTAAGGTGTTCCGTGTACTGGGCGTAATTGCAGAGGTTTATCTTCCTGTGCAGGGCAAGACTCTTACCTCCGGGAAAATATTCAAGGGCAATATAAGGCCTCTTGTCCGGCTGCTCGAAAAGCGGATAGCTGATAAGGATATCACACCCGCTCTCTCGGGTCTTTTCCGCAATAAGAGGAAGAGCAGCGTCGACATGCTCTTTGAGTTTTTTTGTCCCGGCTTCAGTTGATATATAATCTTTTATCTCATAGCCTGTAAGGTACAGCTCAGGCAGTACAAGGACAGAGCTGCCCTCCTTCGAACAATCATCCAGCAATGACAGCGCACGTTTCATATTTTTTTCAACATCCATTACAGCAGGCGCCACCTGCCCCACTGTTATCCTGAAATTTACCATTTTAATCTCCTTATTTATTGATTGGGCTTAATTTACTTAAATTATACGTGCAAAGTACCGATGCAAAACAATGTAATTTATCAGATAATTATTAAGGTGTTATATTACTTAAATTTTATTAGCATCTACTTCTGCAGCATCCTGGATGCCAACGCGCTAAAAATCAACAGTAGTAATCATTTTCCAAAGGTTCATCGTCGACTTACAACTCATTTCACCAAGACAATAATAAAATGGGAGGAATGTAAAAATGTTGAAAAATCTATTCAGTCCTATCACCATCAAGGGGAAAATCATGAAGAACCGCCTGGCGGTATCTCCAATGGTAACCAACTATTGCAACGAGGACGGAACTTGCACCGAAATGTTTTCGGCATACCATGAAGCAAAAGCCAAGGGCGGTTTCGGGATGATAATTACGGAAGATTTTGCTGTCAGACCTCGCGGAAAAGGGTTCAAACACTTACCCGGACTGTGGAACGATGAACAGATCCCCGGTTTCAGGGAATTTACGAAAAGGATCCACAAGCATGATACTGTTCTGATCGCACAGATATATCACGCCGGCAGACAGTCCAGCAAAATGGTACTCGGCGAGGTGCCCCAGGCTCCATCGGCGATCCCATGCCCTTTCAGTCCCGATATGCCGGAAGAACTGAGCATCGACGAAATTAAAAAAATCATCACCGAGTTCGGAGATTGTGCCCGGAGAGCTGAAGAAGCAGGCTTTGACGGCATAGAAGTACACGGAGCTCACGGATACCTCATCTCACAGTTCATGTCCTCCTATACAAATAAGCGTACCGATGAGTACGGAGGATCTCTCCAGAACCGCATACGTTTTGCAGTAGAGACAGTAAAAAATATTCGCTCAAAGGTCAGCAAGGATTTTATCGTCGGTTACCGTATCTCTGCCGATGAATATGTCACAGGCGGCAGAAATATCGGAGACACTCTGACAATAGTCCCATTTCTTGAAGATGCCGGAATTGACTACATCCATGTTTCTGCAGGTGTTTACCGCTCTTTTGACGACATAATCCCCTCGCAGTACCGCGGTCACTCGTGGAACACCGATGCACCGGGAGAGATAAAAAAGATAACTAAACTCCCTGTCATATCAGTAGGAAGGATCAACGACCCAAGGCTGGCCGAAACGATCCTTGCCTCGGGCAAGGCAGATATTGTTGCGATGGGACGTCAGTCACTTACCGATCCGGAGACCCCCAACAAGGCAAAAGAGGGCCGTTTCGACGAGATACGCAACTGTATTGCATGCCATCACGGATGTGTAAAAAACCTTCTTAACAACGTGCCTATCCAATGTATCCTGAACCCAACACTGGGAAGGGAGGGCGAAACAGCCCTTACAAAGACAGAAGCACCTAAAAATATAATGGTCATAGGTTCAGGTCCTGCCGGACTTGAAGCAGCCATCACAGCTGCGTCGCGCGGACACAAAGTAAAAGTTTTCGAGAAGAACAGATGGGCAGGCGGCCAGTTCCGTATCGGCGCGGTACCTCCCGGAAAAGGGGAAATGATCAACTACATCAACTGGCAGCTCAATGAACTCAAAAAACTCAACGTACCTGTATTGATGGAGACTGAAGTTACTCCGGAACTTGTCAAAAAGGAAAGGCCGGATGTCATTTTAGCCGCCACCGGAGCAGTACCCATCATTCCCGACATACCGGGGATCGACAGGCCAAACGTCGTATCTGCACATGATGTGCTGGCAGGCAATGTAAACACAGGCAACAGAGTTGTTGTGGTAGGCGGAGGCTGTGTAGGAGCTGAAACGGCAAACCAGCTTGCAAATAACTTAAAGGGCGTCACCATTGTTGAAATGCTGGATGCGATAGCAGGCGATGAGATAGTGGTCCCGCGCTGGGATCTTCTTGAAGATCTAGATAGGAACAAGGTAAGGATCTGCACAAAAACCACGGTAGACGAGATCACAGATGCAGGAGTGAAGGTATCAGGCGCCGTAAACGAACTGATCCCCTGCGACACAGTTGTCCTTGCTGTCGGGGCCAAACCTGTGCTGGGCCTTGCAGACACTCTGAAAAAAGAGGGTTATGACGTCCGGGTGATCGGAGACGCTTCAAAAGTCGGTCTGGGCGGAGAAGCCATAATGGAAGGCTTTGAGGTCGGAAGGACCGTCTAAACAGAGCAAAAAAACAACTTCTAAATTGCCGCTGCCTCTCTCTGTAAAGAGGAAGGCAGCTTTTATTTTGCTATTAGAAAAAGCCTTTACTTTGCACTTTTAAAAGATTCTTCATCCAAAGTCAAAATAGTATATCAATTGGATTAAATGATATTACACTTCATCAACATCTTAAATGTAAATGAAGATCAATCAAATTACATTTTTTAATCTGATCCAGTAGATTGAAAAATTCACACAACACACAAAGCCGGGGATGCCGTGCATCGCACCCCCGGCCTTTTTGGGGAGAGAGTAACAGAAGAAGGCTTTTAAATTCGCGACATTCTCATCTTGATATCCTGTGGTTTCCCAAAATAGACCCACGAGGTGACGAGGATATCTACACCCGTAGCAGCATATTCCGCTGCATTTGCTGAGTTTATCCCTCCGGCCGCAGCTATAACAGCATCCTTGTTCATGGATCCGGATATTTTGACAAAATTCCTGAGTTCTTCATATGTAAAGCGTTCACATTGCACTATATGGGCACCCGCTTTTAAATACGCCTCAGCATCTGCCGGGGTGTTAGCTTCAACTGCTATCTTTTTTTCCGGAAATCTCCCGGCCATCAGGGGTATAAGGCTTATAAAGTCATCCGTGAAGGCTCTGTGCTGATCAAACACAAGTATAGAATCTGAGAGGCCTAACCTGTGAAGGGATGCACCTCCGGCAAGGGCAGCCTTGATCGAAAGAGCCTTACCGCCCGGGAAGTGTTTTCTTGTAACAGAGACATGTACAGAAGGATTTGCTGCCTTTGCATTTTTGACCATTTCCGCAGTTCTTGTTGCAATGCCTGAAGAATATTCGATAATATTTTGTGACTGCTTCCAGCATGCATGCATGGCACCTGCTGTACCACGGACTTTCATGAATACTTTTCCTCCCTCCGCAAAAGTCCCCCCGGAAAGCAACAGTTCAACTTCACATCCTGTACTTTTGAATAACCTTGCTGCCTCTTCGACACCTGCAAGTACACAGTCATTTTTAGGATAGCATTCAAGCAGACCGGGAATATTTTCTATGTCCATCGACATTACAGTAAGGTCCATGTGCTGGAGGTCTTCCTCAATAAGTGAATTAATATAGCTGTCAGGTATGTTAAACATTTCAGTACTCCTTCTTCTTTTGTATTTTTTCAAGAGCTGTAAACAGCAGCAGCCCCGTTATCACAAGCAAGAGGCAAAGCGTCTCTGCCCTATCGAACTCCCCGCGCGAGACAGAGTTGAATATCTCAAGCGAGATCGTATTAGTGCGCCCGGAAATATTTCCGCCGAGCATCATTGTTATGCCGACTTCCCCCGCTGCCCTGGCCGCTCCCAGCAATAGCCCGGATGCTATTGTGTTTCTGACCAAAGGCACCGTAACAAAAATAAAAGTTTTAAATGTCCCGCAGCCCGTCACATGAGATGCTTCCTCAAGCTTGATCACGGACAAGTCTTTCATAGCAGCTTCAAGCGGCCTCACCAATATGGGAAGACCGGCAGCAAAAGCTGAAAGAAAGACACCTGCCTGAGAAAATACTATCCTAAAGCCAAGACATTCCTCCAGGACTGATCCAATTCCTTGACGTCCCAAAGCTATAAGCAGGATATAACCAAGTGCTACCGGGGGAAAAACCAGAGGGAGCATGACTAAAAAAGAGACCGGCTTTGCAAGTAAAGACTTTGATCTGCTTAGCCAGAACGCCAATGGCACACCGATAAGCAAAAAAAGAACTATAGATACCAGGCAGGTCTTTACAGTCAGCAGTATCGGAAAATAAAGCGATCCGTCAGGCAAAATGTCTTTCCTCCAATGCCGGCTTACCAGACTCCGTGCTTTTTCAGTATCGCTTTTCCTTTTTCCGTCTTAAGAAAGGCCAGGAAAGAACGAATATCCTGGTTTGTCCGATACCCTTTCACGACCGCAGCGACCATATTAAGGGGAGGATAACCGCTCTCTATCTCAAGAGATCCGCCTATCCTGTCTGATCCGGCCCTGACCACTACACGGTTGACGAAACCGGCATCCATCTCTCCGGAAGCCAGATAGGAAAAAACCTGAGGAACTGTGGAAATCTGGGAAAGCTTCCCGGGAATTTTTTCGCCTATGCCTGAAGACTTAAGGTAGCTTACTGCAGCACGGCCATATATTGCTGCTTTGGGATCCGGATAACAGATCGACTTAACTTCATCATAGAGCAGATCATAGGTCGATGACAAAGATATGCCCTTGCGCCACGCCAGGACCAGGACCGTTTTGCCCAGGGGCTCGAAAAATTCGAATTTTACATTCGTTTTGACCGACTCAAGAGTGCCCTTGTCAGCTATGATAACATTCACTCCGCTCCCGGCCTCTATCTGTGCAAGCTGCTGTCCTACATTTCCTCCATACATCTCCTGAACACTGTTTCCCGAAACCTCTTTATAAACGGCACAGAGCTCTTTTACCATGTTCATGTACCCCGCACCTGTCGTAACAGCAAGTCCCTCTCCATAAGACGCTGAAACCATTGAGAGGATAAAAAAGAAAACCCAAATCACTTTCTTCATCATAAAATACCTCCATCTCTTTATGCTGCAAAAGGCCTTGTCCCGCTCTGGTCGCATACCAAAGCCGGAATGTCATAGGAGACCAGTTTGCCGTTATTGATTATCGCTGCCATTCCCGCAAGCTTTTTTACCTCGTCGGTGCTGTGCGTTATGTAGATCATAGGAAAAGAAAAATTCTCAGGAATAAGAGCAATGTAGGGAATAAGCTCGTTCTTTAGCCTGAAGTCCAGTGATGAGAGCGGTTCATCCATTATCAGGAAGGAGGTACAGGCAAAAAGAGCACGCCCTATCGCCGCACGCTGAGCTTCCCCTCCTGAAAGGGTCTCAGGATATCTTTCGAGCAGATGTCCTATTCTGAGAAGATCTACTATTTTTGAAAACTCAGCACTGCTCTTCCTGCCTCCCGGAAATCTCCCGAAAGTAAGGTTCTCCTTTACCTTCAAATGAGGGAAAAGCCTGTGTTCCTGAAAAACATAGCCTATCCCTCTTTTATGAGGGGGCATATCAATCTTTTTTTCCGTATCGAAATAGACAGAATCCTCAAACCTTATTATCCCTTTATCCGGAGTGACAAGACCGGCAATAATATTTGCAAGAGTAGTCTTTCCTGATCCTGAGCGACCGAAGAGCACGGTGATCAGCGGTTTTTTAACTATAAAACGGATATCCATGTCAAGGGTACCTATCCTCTTTTTTACACAAACATCAAGCAAAGACTTCACCCTTCCGCATAGATTTAAATGCAACTCATTTGCATTTTATACGATATATTTTTTCGGTCAAGATTAGTTTTATTCTGGGCGATTTGATCAAGTTGATTTTTGATGAGACGGGGGGAAGAGGCATATTATGCTCTGCCAAAGATATGGTGTAAGAGAATAGTAATTCACTGATCCATATTGATACATATCTTCCCCGGATGGCACCTTAAGTTTTTGAGCAAATTCAACTGAGAGAGAGCACGCAACCCCTTATGCATTATCCGATCGTGTTTTTGGCCTTTTGCGAGTCTGCCGTGACCTCCGACGAGATATGTACACCGAGGCGAACTGTTGCTGTGAGCTATTGGCAGTAAATTTCAAACCCGATAAGGTGCAGTCTTTCGTCCGTGCTTATATGGTCAAGACTTGTTCAGCATATGAAGCAGATAAAATCTTACAGCAGAAGCAGCGATCCTTTGACAACGCCCGGGCCTTCTTATTTTCCTTCGTTTTCCCGGCATATGGATAAGACAGGGAAAATCAGACCCGGGACGGGTCGTCTGTAAAGTTTACTTTTCTAAGAGATACTGCTATTCCTGCTCCCGTAATTATCAGCAGGGAGAAAAATACAGAATATGGGGATATGCCGGCCGGAAGAGAAAATTGCTGCAAGTAATCTATGAAGGCCCCTGAAAACCACTGACTGAGCAAAACCGACAGGAAAAGGACCACGTTGTTGGCCCCTGTAACCGTACCGATCAACTCTGGTCCCACGGCCCTGAAAAGGACTACGTTTGATATTACTAAAGAAGTGCCTATACTTATCCCCAGAAGGAATGATATGAATGATATCAGCTGCCATGTCAAACCGCTGTTAATGCTAAAAGTGAGCAGAGTCAGCACAAGGATCATTGAAACCAACAATACTTGCATAAATTTGGGGACCCGGATCAACCTGTTCCCGATGATTCCGGCAAGAAAGGCCCCTGCAAGCACTCCAAAGCCGCCCAGGGTCATACATAATCTCGCATGATATACTGAAATGTCAGCACGCTCACTTGTCAGCCATATTACTCCCCATAAGCCTATCAGTGTCAGCTGCAGTATCAATGAGGTAGACCATATCATAAGCAGCGAGGTCAGCCGCTTTGATCCGAATATGACCCTGAAACCGGACAGCAGGGATCCTTTTTCGTTTTCGCAAAAGCCCCTTTTGCGCAGATCGCTGCCTTTAAGCAAAAGCAACAATAAAAGAAGGATGGAAAGTGAGAACAGGGCAAGCGAAAAGTGGGTCCTTCTGTAACCGAAGAGATCGATCACCCCGCCAAGAGGCGAAATTGCGACAACATTGCCTAAATGACCCAATACTATTGTCAGCGCTGTCAGACGGGGAAATATGGCCGGAGGAAAAGCATTTGCCTGATATGCCATCAACGCACAAAAGGTCGGACCGGCTCCCACACCTGCTAAAAATCTGGATATGCCCAGAATATAGGGATCCTTTGTGAATGAGAACATAAAAAGACCGAGACTGAAGATGATCATTCCCAGGCTTACCGCGAATACCGGGCTTTTTCTGTCGCACAGCATTCCGCAATAAGGCTGGGCAAGCGTATACCCGTAATAAAACATCCCTGAGATAAGTCCTATCGCGGCGGGAGATATGCCTATATCTGCCGCAACAGCGGGAAAAATGACCCCGCTTCCGCTTCTCAAAAGACAAGCCAGGAAATAGGATGACAGCAATAACCCATAGGTAAGAGAGGATCTCATCGTTTCTCCCCGACTTTATTGTTATTTCGTATTATTTACTCTAAGCTCCGACTACCCAGGCCAATAGTATTTCAACTGCATCGAGGTAAGAATCAAAACCTTTGCCCGCTACAGTCGCTACACAGACAGGTGCAGTGAAAGAGACCTTCCGGAAGTCCTCCCTCTCATTTATGTCTGTGAGGTGGACTTCAACTGCAGGAAGGTTCACGGCCTTTATGGCATCAGCTATGGCTATGCTTGTATGTGTGAAGGCGGCCGGATTTATTATTATGCCGTCAAACTTGCCGAGAGCTGACTGGATCGTGTCAATTATATCCCCCTCGTGGTTCGACTGGAAAAAATCGACCTCTACATTCCTAGGTTTGCAGTAATCGCTCACATATTCCATAAGATCTTCAAGGGTCTCGTCACCGTATATATCAGGCTCCCTTATTCCGAGCATATTGAGGTTGGGTCCGTTTATGACAATTATCTTCATAATTTGAGCACCTCCAATATCTTTCTGGCAGTTTTGAGCATGTCTTTGTTTTCCACTGATATGTCGCTCCAGCTTTCATACAGGCCCGCCCGCTCACTGTATATCTGCTCGACTCCCTTTGCTTTGGTTACGGGTCTGCCTGATGTTGCAAGGTCCTTCAGCTTTCTTTTTATAAAGACTACCGTGCCGTTCTGTCTCATTATATCTTTATTCTCCGGTGTTGTGACGACTCCTCCACCTGCAGCGATAACAAGGCCGCTCTCTTTGCAAAATCGCGCCAGCACCTCGCTTTCAACTCTTCTGAAATGTGCCTCGCCGAAATTCGCAAATATTTCAGGGATAGTCATTCCTTCCCTGCTCTCTATCTCTTCGTCAATATCCACGAACCTTCTCTTTGTCAGGTCGTAAAGATGCTTCGCTACAGCTGTCTTGCCGCAACCCGGCATCCCTATAAGGACAATATTCTTTGTCTCTCTTTCAATTTTTCCGGCAATTTCGACCGAGGCATTTTCGGGTATGGACGTGCCGGTGAAAAGTTCGGAGGCGCGTCTCGCCTGTTCTGTCAGCATAAGCAGACCTCCGCGTGACATTATGCCCAGCCTTTCGGCCTGAAGCATCAGAGCAGTCCTTGCAGGATTGTATATCAGGTCAGCGACGAAGATACAGTTTGAAAATTTTGCCAGATCTATCGGCGAGACACCGTTTTTAGGAAACATTCCCACAGGCGTGGTGTTTACGATCAAAGCCGCGTCCTTATGGATTTCAAGATCATTGTAGCTTACAGGCCCTCTTCGGGAAATTGTGATGAGAGGTTCTGCTCCAAGGTCCCTGAGGACTGCCCTTACAGTTTTTGATGCTCCTCCGGAACCCAGGATCAATGCTTTTTGCCCTCGTATATTGTCTTTGACAGGGCCCATCATCAGCATGAAACCTTCGTAGTCTGTGTTTTCTCCCCGGTATGATCCATCCGGCATCCTGATCATCGTATTGACGCTGCCAATAGCCCTGGCTCTATCAGAGAGCTCACGACACCATTTGATGACCTCCTGCTTGTAGGGGATGGTCACGTTAAACCCATCCAGATCATTATTTCTCATAAAATCCTCCAGCAAAGAGGGGGGGATCTCGCAAAGCTCGTAGGCATAGCTGCCAAGCATCCAGTGGATCGACGGAGAAAAGCTATGACCGAGCTTTTCTCCCAGAAGGCCGAACCTTTTCACTTTAAACTACCTCCGTGTAGCTCCCAAGGTATTTGAGCATCTTGCTGCTTTCCTCGAACCTGACAAGCATCTGCCTGAAGTTGTCGGAGTATATCGATGTCGAAAGGTCGAAATAGAACATGAATTCGAAGTCGCTGTTTGGCAGAGGCCTGCTCTCAAGTTTGTTTATGTTCACGCCAAGCGCATAAAGGCCCGAAAGGGCATGATAGAGGGAACCGGGCTTATGCGGCAGGACAGCCATTACGCTCGTCTTGTCAGCACCGGGATATATTTCCATTTTCTTTGATATGCAGATAAACCTTGTATAATTGCCTCCCCGATCCTGTACGGAGCTCTTCAGAGTGTCGAGGCCGTAGAGCTCGGCGCAGGAGGACGACGATAGTGCCGCTGCATCCTTCCTCCCCGACTCGTAAAGCATTTTAGCCGCAGCAGCCGTGTTTTCGCAGGATGTGATCTTTACCTTGCCCATGGATTTAAGGAAATCCGCACACTGAGCCAGTGCCTGTTCGTGGGAGAATATTTCCTTTATGTCCCGGATCGTTGTGCCCTTATTTGCCAGCAGGCAGTGGTCTACCTTGATCCGGGTGCTCCTTACAATGCTGAAGTCATACTTGATCATGAGGTCATATATTGCGTTCACGGATCCTGCTGTACTGTTCTCGAGAGGCAGGATCCCATAGCGGCATAATCCCTGGTCGATCGCGGAGAATACTCCGTCAAAGGTCGAAAAGTACATAATGTTAGGGGCACGGAACATCTTCTCGCAAGCTATCTGAGAATAGGCTCCCTCCACACCCTGGCAAGCTACCAGAGGGGCATCAGGCATTATCTTCGGAGTTTCGGCAATAGCCGCTTCGACCCTGTCGGAAAGGTCTGATCTGGTAGCACAGAGCCTGTGTTGGTGAGCGCGCCCAAGTTCAAATAACGTCAGATAGAGTGTCCTCATGTAGGGCTGCATCTCTGGGGACGCCTTATCCATAATGGATGCCAGCTTTTCCCTTTCCCTCTCAGGATCTCTAATGGGAAGTCCCCTTTCCATTTTATATGCCGCTATGTCAGCTGATACAGCCATGCGTTCCAGGAAAAGCGAAGTAAGCTTTTCGTCGATCTCATCTATCTTCTTCCTGTGATCTTTCAGGTCCATACCGTTATCCTCCCTAAAGATAAATTTTCGAACTGAGCAGTAAATCATAGACAGCTATTGCAGCGGCCGCCTCTACGCATGGCACAGCCCTCGGAACTATGCAGGGATCGTGCCTGCCCCTGATGCTCAGCCTTACATTCTCCATTTTTGAAAAGCTTACCGTGTCCTGTTCCAATGCTATAGATGGGGTCGGCTTTACAGCAGCCCTAAAAATTACCGGCATGCCGGTGCTTATACCCCCCAGTATTCCTCCGTGGCTGTTGCTGCGAGTTTTGATCTTTCCCCCGCTGCAGATGAACGGATCGTTGTTTTCGCTCCCTTTTGACCTGCTCCCGGCGAATCCGCTCCCGAACTCCACTCCCTTGACGGCAGGGACCGCAAAAAGTGCTGCTGCTATCATATTTTCTAGCCCCTCGAACATCGGTTCCCCGATTCCCGGGGGAAGGCCAAGTACAGCGCATTCAATAATTCCTCCGACTGAATCTCCTGCCTGTCCTGCTGTCATTATCGCAGCTCTCATCAGATCTCCCGCTCCGCTCTCCATCACAGGGAAGGGACTTTTTCTGACCCGATCCAGATCCTCTGAGGATATCGACACCGGGTCGAAGGGCTCGTCAGGGATCCCCGCGATCTCGGAAATGTGCGCACCGACATCGATTCCCTCCTCTTCGAGCAGCTGGATAATTATCCCCCCTGCGATACATAGAGGAGCAGTCAGCCTGCCTGAAAAATGGCCCCCTCCGGAGAAGTCGTGTGCTTCGCTGTGTTTCATATGGGCTGTGAAATCCGCATGCCCGGGCCTGGGCCTGTCTGCCGTATCGGAATAGGCAGACGGGTCTGTGTCGGTGTTCCTTATGACGGCTGCAAGGGGCGCACCGCAAAGAAGGCCGTTCTTTACGCCCGAAAGTATCTCGGGCACGTCCGGTTCGCGCCTTGCCGTAGAGTATTCGTTCCGTCCCGGAGCCCTTCGCGCCATAAACTTTCCAAGCCTCTCAAGGTCTATCCTCTTTCCGGAGGGAAGCCCGTCGATCACCGTTCCTATCGCAGGAGAGTGGGACTGTCCGAATATTGAGATCCTTATGTTTTTCCCGAAGACCGAACTCATGGCTGCTCCTTTCTGA
>DAIRTK010000038.1:0-13034 GCA_036803945.1 Synergistaceae bacterium | reverse complement strand
TTTCCATATGTTAAAATGAATATAACAATTGCAATTCGAAAGGATGACATGCCTATGAACCTTGATTTTACTTCCGTGACTCAGTTTTTTGGAAAACTGACTCTGTCTACGCTTCTTCCCGCCTTAATCTATCTTATCGGCGGACTTGTGATATCAAAGCTTATCCTCTCATTCCTGAACAAAACCATGGACAAGTCAAACGTCGATGTGACGCTGCACAAGTTCCTTCACACCGCAGTGAAACTGGTCCTTTACTTCATAATCTTCATGGTCGTGGCAGGCGCTCTGGGTATTCAGGTAACATCACTGGTAGCGATACTCAGCGTTGCCGGACTGGCCATTTCCCTCTCGGTCCAGGGACTGCTCTCCAACGTTCTCTCCGGCCTGATGCTGCTCTCCATAAAACCCTTCAAGGTCGGCGACTACGTTGAAGTTGGCGGGATCGCAGGTTTCATAAAGGAGATCGGCTTCGTCCACACAAAGATCCTTACATTTGAAAACATTCTGGTATATATACCAAACAGCGACGTCTCCAACGGCAAGATAACTAATTACAGCACTGAGGAAAAGAGACGGTTCAACCTCAAATTTACTGTCTCCTACGACTGTCCGCCGGATAAGGTACGAAAGGTGCTGCTTGACTATATATCTTCAAACCCCAATGTCGACAGCGAGCCTGCTCCCTTTGTAGCAGTGAGCGATTACAGGGAGAGCTCCATTGAATACACAATCAGAGGCTGGGCTGACAGCAGCATATACTGGGATGCATACTGGGACATTTATAATGGCATGGATGCATTATTTAAGGAAAACGGCCTTGTAATGACCTACCCTCACCTAAACGTCCACGTCAAAAAGTAATTCTGTCAACGAAAAATGCCGCCCTTTGGGGCGGCATTTTTTATGTTCCGTTACAGGTCTTCTGCCGGAAGATCAGTCAGACAGAGCCGGAGCCTCTATCTCAGCTGCCGCACCCGGTACCGCTTGTGTATCGGATGCCGGAGGATCGGGCAGGGGAGCAGGCGCCTGAGTCATACTCCCGGGGAGAGGAAGATATACATCCGGTGCGTTTGCTGCAACTGCAGGGATAGATATCATAAATGAGGATCTCCTGCCGAAATTGAAGTTCCTCTCTGCCGAGCTTACGATCGTGTCCGTCTGCCTGTCGATTATCTCCGCCTTTATGGAATGGCTTGGCCCGCTGATCTTGACCACGACCCTCTCGCCGGAGTTTAGTTCCATTGCTTTTTTCAGGTCGCCGTTTATAGTCACCCTTACATATTTTGCAGCCTCATATCTTGTTCCGCCTATTTCGGCCGCCTTGTTGTCGAGAAGTATTACGTGCTCCTTTCCTAAGTAAAAGAGCAGGGATCCTATTGCCGCCAGGAGGGCCAGGAGGACCAGCCTTATCACCATTCTCTTCTTATTGAGAGATCCGTTGTTCATGGCCTACTCTTCCCCCCTCAGGCTCCTGCGGGCCTCCGCCTTTGCCCTCATCCTTCTCCATGCGTGGAGAACGAGTGCAAGGGCGATTATGCCGTAGGAGACGAATACCCTGAAGTACTCGCCGAGCTGGGCCTGTCCTATGAGTTCCTTGCCGGCCATCGGGGAAACGACGAACATGAGGTGAAAGAGTATGACCCCGACGAATACATTCGTGATGGTAGCCCTGCTGACCGAGGCTCCGCCGATCAAAATGGCAGCAATTGCGAACATGCCTGCCTGCTCATGGCTGTTGTATGTGTTCATGGTACCGATGTTCTGAAGGAATATTATCTGTCCGTAGCATGCAAGGATAGTTGAGATGAGTATTGCTATTATCCTGGTTCTCTCTACGGGTATGCCGGCCTCCTCGGCTACCTTCATGTCCTGACCCAGTGCCCTCATGTCCTGGCCTATCTTTGTCTTTCTGAACCAGACTATGAAGAGGCAGAACATGCCTATAAAGATGAACGTAGCAAGCGGCACGTCGATGCCGGAGACTTTGAATGGTATGAGGTTGTCAAGGACATGCCTCACTCCGGTAAGGTTTATCGCGTTCCTGATGCCGTACCCCCTCGAAAGGACGAGCTGAGGATTGGTTATGGGGATCAGGCGTCCCATTGTATAGAGCACTATCAGCTGATAAACGCCGTTGACGAAGAATCCCAGAATGTACGAAGTGACCATTTCCCTGCCCTTCGCCTTGTTCAGCACGGCTCCGCATATATACCCGAGGACGACCGCTATCGGAGTCCCTATCAGTGCTGCGAGGGCCATCCCGTAAACTCCGGTCACAGCCCAGTCTGTTACGAATATCAGCCCTATCTGCCCGGCCATTGCGCCGAGCACCATTCCGAAGTTCAGCCCCATTCCCGCCAAAATAGGTATAAGGAGGGACAGTACGAGGAAGGAGTTTCTCGCCAGCCTTGTCAGCATCTCCTGTATCAGGTAGCTGGCGGAGAAGCCCGATATTGGTATCGCTATCGCTGAGAGCCCGATGAAGATTATGGGGACTGCGTTATTGGCAAGTATGTTTTTGAGGCTCATCGAGCCCTTGTTTTTGTCCGCCATTATCTCTTCACCATCACTTTCCTGGTGAGGGCGTAGAGGATCATTCCGTTGCTGACTATGATCCTTATGACCTCAGACATGTCTGTCTGCATGACGCTGTTTATTACCGAAGGCGTCATCGTGAGTATGCCCTGAAAGAGGAATGTCCCTACCAGGACATTCATCATGGAGGCCTTGTTCACGGAAGCGCCCCCGAGGAGTATCGCCGCTACGGCAGGAAAGGCCATGTAGAATGGGCCCATGTAGAGCTGTATGAACCCGAAGCTCTGCTCGTAGACCAGTATGCCTATGGCACCCAGTACGGTAGAGAGTATTACTGATATAGTGCGCATCCTGTCTACGTCTATACCCGAGGCTCTTGCAAATTCAGGGTTTGAACCGACGGCTGTCACCGCAGTTCCGGTTTTTGTCCTGAAAAATCCCCATACGAGGAATACCATGAGCGCAAAGAAGAGGTACATGCCTATCGGAACGTAGAAAAACTGTCCTATCTGGATATGCAGATACTTGCTGAGTGCGTTGAGCCAGAAGCCCTCGACGCTTATGGTAGTCCTTAGTCCCGATCCGCCGTAGCCCCATATCATAGTCGGGCTGGTGTAGGGAAGCAGGAGCCATGCCATGCACATGAGGGCGACCGATGAGAAGCCTACATAGGTGGCTATCATCATCTCGTCCCCCTTGACCCTGTTGAGCAGCTGTCCGTACATCCAGCCGAACAAGACCGCGAGAGGGACCGCGATCCCCATCGCTATAAGGAAGCCGATCTCCCCTCTTATTCCTATCTGGATCGAGGTGACGGCACCGATAAGTCCCGCTATTATGCCGAGCGGAAGCCCGAAGTTGAGCCCGCAGCCGGATTGCACCATAGGAACCATAGCAAGTACAAGCACTCCGTTCATCCCTACGCGTACAAGCGTGTCTGAGAGCGATGCGTCAAGGCGTACCCCCACAAATGGAGCCGCAATGAAGAGCGACAGCAGGAAGAGCCCTATGATTATTCGGGGCCAGCCCGCATTTTCAATGAATGCCTGCAGTTTTTCCTTCATGATCAGCACCTGCCGTTCCCTGCCGGGAGAGTTCCGACAAGCTCTTCCCCGACATGCCCGAGCATCAGGAGCCCGAATTCCTCTGCCGGCGACTTGGCCGGAAGTGTTCCCGACACTCTTCCTTCGTTGATTATAGCGATCCGGTCACAGATGGACCTGAGCTCCTCAAGCTCCGAGGATGTCATTATTATCGTCGTGCCCCTCTCCCTGTTGACTCTGCGAAGGGTATCAAGAACGAGCTTCTTTGCCCCTACGTCGATGCCCCTGGTGGGTTCCGAGACGAAGAGTATCTCAGGCTCTACTGCAAATGCCTTTGCAAGGCAGACCTTCTGCTGGTTCCCTCCGGAGAGCTCAACTGCCCTCTGCCTGGGTCCGGTGCAGCGGATCTCCAGGGCCTTTATAAAATCTTCCGTACACTTTGTGACGGCCTTGTCGTCACGCCACTTGACCAGCCCGCCAAGCAGCTTTTTTATGAATTTTTCCTGAACCTGCATGGCTGTAAAAGTTACGTTCCAGTCTATCCCCTCTTCAAGCAGAAGCCCAACTCCGCGCCTGTCCTCAGAGACAAATGCCATGCCCTCGTTGAGAGAACCGTTGGGATCGTTGAGTTTTATCTCCCTGCCCCTTACAAAGACCTTTCCTCCTGAAGCGTAAAGACCCATTATCCCGTTGGATATGCCTACCTTGCCCTGTCCTGCCAGGCCACCGAGACCAAAGATCTCGCCCTGCCTTACCTCTATCGAAACATCCCTTACTGTCTCACCGGGCATGTCCACCCAGAGGTGCTCTGTTTTGAGGATGACCTCTCCGCAGTTTTTAGACTGCTCTTCACTCTTGTCGGCCTCTCCGGTGATATGCCTGCCGACCATCCAGCTTGCGATCTGCCTCACGTTGGTTTCCCCTGTCTTTGCCTCCTGGATGACACGCCCGTCCCTGAGCACGACAAGCTTGTCGCAGAGGTCGATGATCTCCTGGAGCCTGTGGGAGATGAATATTATGGATATGCCCTGGGCAGCCAGCTTTTTTAGGGCATCCATCAGCACTTTAGCCTCAGATTCCGCAAGGACCGCGGTAGGTTCATCGAGTACAAGGAGCCTCGTCTTCTGCCTGTCTATCTCGCGCGCTATCTCTGTGAACTGCTTGTGCCCGACCGGCATTTCGCTGATCAGCGTGTCGTGGGCAAGCGCCACTCCGAGGGTATCTATGGCCTTTTCCGCCCTTTTTTGCATATCCTGTCTGTCCAGTGTCTTGAACCTGTCTCCAAAGACCTCTACAAGGAGATTGTATTTCATTGATTCCCTGTTCAGGAGGATGTTCTCCGTCGCAGTGAATCCCGGTATGAGTGAAAATTCCTGGTGGACCATCCCTATTCCCGCTTCAAGAGCGTCGAAGGGGTCCCTGAACGATTTTTCTTCACCGTCTATGAATATCCTGCCTTCGTACCCGCCGGTCTCCTGGATCACCGACATTCCGAAGAGGATGTTCATCAGGGTCGACTTGCCTGCTCCGTTTTCACCGACGAGCCCCATTATCTCTCCGGGCATTAGTGAAAAACTGACATCAGAAAGAACTCTGTTTCCGAAGAACTCTTTGCCGATATTCTCCATCTTAAGGAGAGGTACTCCTTCGGCCATCCGCTTCACCTCATTTTCATAACGACAAATAAACTTTTGGTTATACATACAGCAGAAAAACATTATTACAACAACAATTTAGAAGCAAGCGTCCTGATATAGGACAGATTAGAAAAGGGTCTTGCGAATATTATAATACTTTCCTGAACATATTATTAACTTATTTATTGTACCAATTGATCGAATTGTATACTTGCTCCTCTGAAAGAGTCAAATTACAGCAAATAAGAAAGTGCAAAGCATCAGTCGCCGAGGTCAGGGGCATTAATGTGCCGCAGTTTTTGAGGCGGTAAAATCCATATCCGGCAAAGGACCGGGCGATCTCATCATCACCTGTCAAGGTGGATTATAAAGATGGTAAGTAGTATCATATTAAACGGATGATGCCGATCATCATTTAAAAAGTGCAAGAGGAATATCGGGAGATGATCATATGAGGGGTAATAACATCCTGGGTTTTATAGGTACAGGAGTGATGGGCTCAAGCATGGCAGCCCATCTCCTTGCTGCAGGAAATGAAGTTCACGTATTCAACCGGACAAAATCCAGGGCCGCCGGACTTATAGAAGCAGGGGCAGTCTGGGAGGATTCACCTGCGGAGCTGGCATCAAAATGTGATGTCATATTCACCATAGTCGGATATCCAAAGGACGTAGAAGATGTCTACCTCGGCAAAAACGGACTGATCGAGTCCGAGGCCGAAGGCTCGCTTCTGGTCGACATGACGACCTCAAGCCCCAAACTGGCCGTCAGGATATGGGAAGCCGGTAAGAAGAAAGGCATATCTGTCCTGGACGCACCTGTAACCGGAGGCGACAGGGGCGCCAGGGAGGCCAGGCTGACTATTCTTGCAGGAGGAGAAAGGACAGACTTCGAAAAGGCTCTCCCATATTTCAGCCTTATGGGCACCAACATAAGGTACATGGGCAAAGCCGGATCCGGGCAGTACACAAAACTGGTAAACCAGGTCACGCTTGCGGGGACTATGACCGGCATGTGTGAAGGGCTGGCTTTCGCAAAGGGATGCGGACTTGACCCGAAAGAGGTCCTTGAAGCCATTTCCGGAGGAGCTGCGGGAAGCTGGAGCCTTACCAACTACGGTCCCAGGATACTCAACGGGGATTTTGCCCCCGGATTCTTCGTCAAACATTACATCAAGGACATGAAACTGGCTGAGGATGCGGCAGATGAGATAGGGCTGGACCTGCCGGCACTCTCACTGACCAGGGAGCTTTACGAGGAAATTTCAGAGGGCGGCCTTGGTGATGCAGGGACCCAGTCATTGTATTGTCTATACGATCCCGAGGAAGAATGAGAGGCTGAAACGCTGAAGATTTGACAGAGGAGTGAACTGATTATAGAATCCAGTTTAGAGACTTCAGCAGGTCCTGCAGCGACAGGACATAAGCCTTATCAGAGCACACCTGAACACTTAATTCAACCATTTCAAGGAGGATGAGTACATGTCAAAGAAAACCCTGATGATCATCGGTGTAGTTGTTGTGCTGGCACTGGGCTTCTTCATGACCCAGTCGGCGCAGAAACCGGCAGAGCAGGCGCAGGAACCGGCGCAGCAGGAAGCGGCAAAGGCGGCATTTCACATTGGCATAGTTACAGGTACTGTATCTCAGAGCGAAGATGACCTTCGCGGCGCTGAACTCGCTATCCAGAAGTACGGCGATGTCTCCGCCGGCGGAATGATCAAACACCTTACTTATCCCGACAACTTCATGTCCGAGATGGAAACTACCATCGCACAGATAGCGGGACTTGCGGATGACCCCGACATGAAGGTCGTGGTAGTCAACCAGGCTATCCCCGGAACAGCTGAAGGTTTCCGCCGCATCAAGGAAAAGCGCCCTGACATACTCTGCTTCGCAGGGGAAGCGCACGAAGACCCGAACGTTATCTCGTCTGTCGCAGACCTGACGATCAACGCAGACTTCGTCTCCCGCGGCTATCTTATCATCCACACAGCCAAGGAACTCGGATGCGACACGTTCGTCCACATCTCCTTCCCCCGTCACATGAGCTATGAAACTCTCGGAAGGCGCCGCCTCATCATGGAGCAGGCCTGCAAAGACCTCGGCATGAAGTTTGTATTTGAGACAGCCCCCGACCCGACCAGTGACGTAGGCGTGGCAGGCGCGCAGCAGTTCATACTTGAAAAGACACCTGCATGGGTAAGCAAATACGGAAAGAACACCGCGTTCTTCTGCACCAACGATGCCCACACAGAACCCCTTCTCAAGCAGCTTGCAGCAAACGGCGGATTCTTCATCGAAGCCGACCTTCCCTCACCCCTTATGGGTTATCCGGGTGCATTCGGCATCGACCTCGCCGCTGAAGCCGGAAACTGGCCCGTCATTCTCGAAAAGGTCGAAAAGGCAGTTGCTGACGCAGGCGCAGCGGGCCGCATGGGGACATGGGCCTTCTCGTACGGCTATACCAACAGCGCAGCTCTTGCCGAGTTCGGCAAGAGGATAGTTGAAGGGACGGCAAAGCTCGACAGCAAGGAAGACCTGATGGCCTGTTACGGCGAGTACACGCCGGGCGCGGCATGGAACGGCAACTACTATACTGACCTCGGCACGGGCGTGACCAGCAAAAACCATCTGCTTGTCTACCAGGATACCTACATATTCGGCAAGGGATTCATGAACGCCGCATCTGTCGAAGTTCCTGAGAAGTACTCGCAGATAAAGATGACCAAGTAGCCACTCTGACACGAAAAAGAGCCCTTCGGGGCTCTTTTTTTATGCAATACCATAGGCGCGTCTCTGTCAAGTAAAATTACTTGACAGAGACGCGCCTGCTGAGTATAATTCACTGGTTCATGAGAACAGGAGTGATATTTTGCAGGATTCGGATCAGCTTGTTCAGCGGATAAGGGACGGACTTCTGCTTGATGTCTACGGGCCGCTGATAACGGAAAAGCAAAGACTGGCCTGTGAGATGGTCCTGCTTCAGGACCTCTCGCTTTCGGAAGCAGCACTCTCACTTAAGGTCTCAAGGCAGGGCGTACATGATCTCATCACAAGGGCAAGGGAACATATGGAGAGTGCTGAGAAGGCTCTGGGACTCCTGGACAAAGAAGGAAAGTACGACCGCATAGACGGACTTCTTGAGGAATACAGAGAGAGGCTGCCGGAAGATTTTTACAGGAATATGAAAAATTTGCTGCAGGCATAAGGGGAAAATAAATGTTTGACTCACTTAAAGAACGCTTTGAAAATATTTTTGCCGGGCTGAGAGGAAAGGGTAAGCTGACTGCCGAGGACATAAACGAGGCTCTTCGGGAGGTCAGGCGCGCACTTCTTGAAGCTGACGTCAACTATAAGGTAGTCAAGGACGTAGTAGAAGCGATAAAGGCAAGGGCCACAGGAAGGACGGTCCTTGATTCAGTGACCCCGGCACAGCTGATTTTCACGATAGTTTATGAAGAGCTCGTTAAGATAATGGGAGAGGCCCCCGTGCCTCTTGTAATATCTCCCAAGCCCCCCACTGTTTATATGATGGTTGGACTTCAGGGATCCGGCAAGACAACTACGACTGTAAAGATCGCAAAGAAGATGGCTAAGAGCCACAAGCCTCTGGTCGTAGCCTGCGACCTCCGCAGGCCCGCGGCTGTGGAGCAGCTTAGGGTACTTGCAGAAAAATCTAACATTCCATTTTGGGGCCCTGAACAGGGAGAGACTGACCCGGTAAAGGTAGCATCGCGATCCCGAAAATACGCAGAAGACCATCTTTGCGACATGATAATTTTGGACACAGCCGGACGTCTGCAGATGGACGACGAGCTGATGACAGAGCTCGAAACCATGAAGGCATCTGTTCCTCCCACGGAAATACTGCTCGTAGTGGATTCCATGACAGGACAGGAAGCCGTAAACGTCGCGGAAACCTTTCACAAGCGCCTCGGCCTGACCGGCGTTGTACTCACAAAGCTCGACGGAGACGCAAGAGGCGGACCTGCACTGGCCGTCCGCGCAAGCACCGGGGTCCCCATCAAACTTGCCGGCTGCGGCGAGAAGACGGAAGACCTTGAGGTATTTGACGCAAAGAGGATGGCTCAGAGGATAATCGGCATGGGGGACATGGAGGGACTCCTCGAAAAGGTACAGTCCGCCACCTCAGAGGCCGATATAAACAGGATGACCGAAAGCCTGAAAAAAAACAGGTTCACAATGGAGGACATGCTTCTCCAGCTTCAGCAGATACAGAAGATGGGACCACTGGAAAAAGTTCTGGAGATGCTTCCCATACCTGGCGGGAGCAAGGCCCTCAAGGATGCCAACATAGACCCTAAGAGAATGAAGCAGACTGAAGCGATAATACTCTCTATGACGATCAAGGAGAGGCGAAGCCCGGATATCATAAAGGGAAGCCGGCGGAGAAGGATAGCCGAAGGCTCGGGAACTACGGTTCAGATGGTCAACCAGGTCCTTGCACAGTATGAACAGATGAAGACAATGATGAAGGGCATCGGTAAAATGTCGGCCGGAGGAAAAGGCTTCAAGATGCCTCCCGGCATGGGCGGAATGGGCGGCATGAAGAATTTCGGAGGAGGACGCCGAGGATTCTTTAAGTAAGTGCGCGCGGGGAGTTCGCCCGCCGGGAATCAGTTGGCAAGCGATAGTTTTCAGGACATGGCTAAGCAGTTGCTGAGCAATCGCTAAGCGGTCGCAGAACCTTGAAAAACTCAACAAAAATCCCCGTCGTCCCCGAATGATCCTATCGGGGAACCAGCGGCTTCGGTTTCAGGTTGCAACCATTGCTTCGCCATCGCTTCACAATTGTTTCACGCCGGTGTTCTTCCGGCAGTTTCACGTGGCACGCTCCACCCCACAAAGACAACCAGGCTTTTTTATCGGTTTTCCGATTTCAAAAAGAGAGCATCGGGTTTCTCGGTCATTTGATCTTCACCTGCATTTAATAGCACGAATGAAGATCAAATCACCGAGGAACCCTAAAAACAGGAGGTGTTTGCGCAAATGGCAGTTCGTATCCGTCTTTCCCGTCACGGGAAAAAGAAGGCTCCTTTCTATCGCCTGGTGGTAGCCGATTCTCATTCTCCAAGAGACGGCCGCTTCATAGAGATACTTGGGACCTACAACCCTCTGACAGATCCTGCAGAGGTAAAAGTGGACGTTGAACGTGCGGCATTTTGGCTGAAGAACGGGGCTTCCCCTTCAGATACAGCCAAGATACTGCTCAAAAAGGCCGGTGTCTTTGATGCCCCGGCAGCAGAATAAGGCGGTCGATAGTTATGCCTGATTACATTGAACTGGTAGATCTGATAGTTCGCAGGCTTGTCACAAAACCTGATGAAGTGAAGATCACAGAAGATCGAAGCGACTCCGGAGCAATACTCCTTACGATCAAGGTAGCCGGGGATGATATAGGCAGAGTGATAGGCAAAAAGGGCTCCACCATAAATGCCATACGCCACGTAGCCAAAGCAGCGTCGATCAAATCCGGTGAAAAGGTCGATGTAGATGTCGAAGAAGAGTGAGGCAGCGTCGGACGAGAGAGTCATAATCGGGAAAATTGTAGGTGTGCACGGAGTAAACGGTACTATCCTGCTTCTGCCGCTCACAGACCATCCCGAACGTTTTTTCAAAATGAAAAAACTGATTCTTGAACGACCCGGCATGCCAAGCCAGACTGTCACGGTAAAGAAAATCAAGCCCTACGAAGGCAAGGATACTTTCTTCGTCCAGCTTTCGGGAGTTGACGACAGAACTGCGGCAGAATCATTCAAGGGAAGCCTTGTCACGGTATCCAAAGAAGAGCGTGCGGAGCTTTCAGAAGATGAGTACTGGATCGACGACATCGTAGGCATGAAAGTGATCGATGACCTGACAGGCGCAGAACTGGGAGTACTTGAAGAAGTCCTCCGCACAGGCAGCAACGATGTCTACCTAATAAGGACAAATGAGGGACAGATAAGGCCGATCCCCGCTCTTGGCGAAGCCATCAAAAAGGTGGACACAGAGAGCGGCCGGATGCGGGTCGATGTACCTGAGGGCCTCTGGGACTGATATGAAAATTTCCATACTAACGGCTTTTCCCGACCTTATTAACAGCTATCTGAATGCAAGCGTCCTCGGACGCGGGATAGCATCGGGGAAGCTTGAGGTCGAAGTACTGAATATCAGAGATTTTGCAGAGGGGGCCTACAGGCAGATCGACGATTACTCCTACGGAAGCGGCGGCATGGTCCTGATGGCCGAGCCGCTCCAAAAGGCACTGGAAAGCCTTAAGGCAGCCGGGGGACCTTTCGTTGTATATCCCTCTCCTCAGGGGACCAGGCTTCATCAGGAACTGGTTGAAGACCTCTCCAGGAAAGATCATCTGCTCATACTCTGCGGCCATTACGAGGGCATCGATGAAAGATTCGTTGAAAAGAACGTGGACCTTGAAATATCAATAGGCGATTTTGTGCTTACCGGCGGAGAAATGCCCGCAATGGCCATAGTAGATGCCGTTTCGAGGCTCATTCCGGGAGTGGTCGGCAAATCAGAGGCCGTAAAGGAAGATTCGTTTTTCGGCGGCATGCTGGATACGCCACACTACACCAGGCCTTCCCAATGGGAAGGGCAAAAGGTACCGGAAATTCTTTTGAGCGGTGACGAGAAGGCCATAAGGAAGTGGCGCAGAAGGCAGGCAGTGGAGAGGACCCTCAAAAGAAGGCCCGACATAGTCGGACGAGCCGGGATAATGCCCTGGCTTTCAAAAGGGGCTTATGTGATGGAAGTCCACTACCCTGTCCTTGACAAGAGGGGCGAAATATCCTCCACCGCCATTACCGGAATGGATCTTCACGACATAGCAAGGGCATGCCGGACTTACGGCATTAAAAAGTACCTTCTTGTGACGCCGCTTGCACAGCAAAGAGAGATGGCGAAAAAGATCGTCACTCACTGGACCGAGGGCTGGGGAGCAAGCTATAACCCCGACAGGAGCGAAGCTTTTTCAACTCTGAAGATATTCGCCTCAGTCAACAGGGCTCTCAAGTGGGTCCGTGAAAGGGAAAAGACCGAACCTTTCAAAATTGCAACTACGGCAAAGTCGGTCGAGGGAGCCGTACACTGGCTCTCGCTTAAGCGCAGGATACTGGAGGATGACCTCTCCCCGGTCTTCATATTCGGGACCGGATGGGGCCTGCACCCGGATGTCCTGAAGGAGGCGGACTCCGTAATGACGCCCATAGCAGGAGGCCTTGACGGATGGAACCACCTTTCGGTAAGGAGCGCTGTGAGCATAACGCTCGACAGATTTTTTGGCTGGAGATGAAATGATCTCCTATTCAACAGAGGCTTAAAGGCCATAAAAACAAAGAGAAATTACAAAATTCAAAACATGACAAGGAGGGAAAAACCTCATGATCGATCCAAGGATAGCACTTATTGAGAAGAAATTCTTAAAAGCGGAAGAGAGCCTTTCTGAATTCCGCCCGGGCGACACTGTAAAAGTCCACGTAAAGGTAAAGGAAGGCAACCGTGAACGTATACAGGTATTTGAAGGAGTCGTTATAGGACGCCAGCACGGCGGGATCCGCGAGAACTTCATCGTAAGGAAGATGTCAGGCGGGATCGGGGTGGAAAGAATATTCCCCGTCCACTGCCCCAGCGTAGAAAAGGTAGAGATCGTACGCAAGGGTAAGGTCCGCAGGGCAAAGCTTTACTACCTGCGCAAACTCAGCGGAAAAGCTGCACGTATCAAGGAGCGCCGCGAATACAACAAATAAGTCACTTAGTGCTTGTCGGAGGCCCCCAGGGTGCCTCCGATTTTTTTT
>DAIRTK010000037.1:0-13559 GCA_036803945.1 Synergistaceae bacterium | reverse complement strand
ATGCAGCTGCGGGATTTGCTCAAAATATGATTTTTGCTGCGAAAATGTTTAACATAAGATAAAATTTATCCAGTTCATATTGACTTTCTCGCAAAAGCCTGTAAAATAACCCATCGTGATGTACATTTTTGAGCCGTTAGCTCAGCTGGCAGAGCACCGGACTTTTAATCCGGGTGTCCCGGGTCCGAGTCCCGGACGGCTCACCACTTTGCGGTCCCATCGTCCAGAGGCCTAGGACACCGCCCTTTCAAGGCGGCGACACGAGTTCGAATCTCGTTGGGACCGCCATTTTTTTAGAGGCCAGCGTAGCTCAGCAGGTAGAGCAGCGCACTCGTAATGCGCAGGTCTCCGGTCCGAATCCGGACGCTGGCTCCACTTTTGGTCTGTATTAAGACTCCGTCAGAATGAACGGGGTCTTTTTTCTTTATCATTTCAGCTGAAAATACCCCCTTCCCTGTGCAGTAAATCAAGCTATCTGTTAGAATTCCAGGTGTTGAATAACAAAAATCGGGAGCCGATTGCAAATCAGTGGGTTGTCGACAGCAAATCGGTTGTAAAGGCGGGCAAGCATTGGCAAGCGATACGAGCGGTTGTTTTTAAGACATGCTAAGCGATTGCTGAGCCGTCGCTAAGCGGTTGCTAAGCAGTTGAAGGAGCGGGAGAATTTGCTTGACTCTGTCAAGCGGAGAATTCGCATCGCTTCGCATCGCGGGGAATTGCGACCAAAGGCCGCGGATGTTCAAAATCTCCGTCGTTCCCGATGGAAGAACTTGGGGACGACGATAAAGGGCTAAGGTTTTAGGTTCTTACAACCGCTAGCCAATTGCTTGCCAACGTTTGCCTATCGCTTGCCCGTCTTAATAACTGTTTCACCATTGCTTCACAACGGTTTCACGCGGCCGTATTTGTCGCAGTTTCACAAATACGCATTCACCATGAAGGAGAGAAATACAGTGTCGATAAACGATAACTCATTTACCGAAAAACATAAAAAAGAACCACAGGAGACTCCCGGGCTTTCTTTGGTCATCAGAAGAAAGATCACTCTTGTGAGGCATGGCATCACCGAATGGAATAAAATGTTCCGTTATCAGGGGATAACAGATATCCCCCTTTCTGTCGAGGGAGAAGATCAGGCAAAAAAAGCCGCACTGAGACTTTCCTGCGAGTCGGTCAGCAGAGTGATCTCAAGCCCGCTGAAACGTTCAATGAAGACGGCCGAGATAATTGCGGATTCGGTGGGATGCAGCACTGTTGAATCATGGGAAAATCTGCGTGAAGTAGACTTCGGAGCGTGGGAGGGGCTCACAGTCCCTCAGATAAAGGAAAAGTTCGGTGGAGATCTCTTTGAAAAGTGGAAGGCATCCCAGGTCGACGTTACTGCCACAGACGGAGAAGATTCTGACACAGTATATAAAAGGGCGTCGGAATGTGCGGAGCGTATTTTGGACCTTAAAGAAGAACATCTGGTGGTAGTCGGTCACGGAGCACTTTTCAGAACTCTTCTTCTGCCATTGATAGGAATACCCAGAGGAAATGTATTTTGGAAAATGAAGATGGACAACTGTTCACTTTCCGGCATCGGCATTGACAGGAAAAATAGGGCTTTCGTTGTTTTTTTCAACGATACGATACATCTTCGTACAAAGATGGACTGCATCAAAGATATCCCATTACCATGGTAGATTTTGTGGTTTAATGGTAAAATCACCATTGTAGGTGCGTTCAGCAGTTGATTTACATTAAACGCGAAACGAGGATATGCCTTTGAAAAGCGATCCCGAAGAAATTATGACAGTGTACGATGAAAAAAATAGGTCTGAAAGAGAAAAAGACCTGTGGATCAGATGTTCCGAAGGTGATGACAAAGCCCGGGAAGAACTTATTCTTGCATACAGGCCCATGGTCTATTGGCTTGCCAAGAAACTGAAAGTACCGTACAACACATATCCTGATCTGATACAGGAAGGGATGGTCTCGCTTATCAATGCCGTAGACCGATTCGATGTCAGCAGGAACAATTGTTTTTCCACTTACGCTTATTACAAGATCAAGGGCGGGATGATAAATTTCATACAGAGGGTAGAGTCAAAGGCCCCTCTTCCTGTCGATGACGATACCGTTTATCTCCACGAGGCCCCTCTTTCAGTTTCACTGTCTGAGCAGGCACAGAATACTGAATGGACGCTGGATCTTCAGCAGGCAATGAACAGCCTTTCAGCCAGAGAGGCAGACATAGTAAGGGCTCTTGTGATAGAAGGAAGAGTCGCCAAAGATGTTGCAGAAGAGGAAGATCTTGATATAAGCCACATATACAGGATCCGCAGGAAGGCAATAGCAAAACTTCGCAAGTGGCTGAAAACTGATGAGGCCACTTCCGCCGTGTGAACCGGGATAATATTGGAAGATCCTGACCCGCATGGAGGGCTGAGCAGATGAAAAAGAAGATAGCTAGAATACAGAGATGGCTTGACAGACTTTCCGCCGCTTGTGAAACAAAACGGTGGGATTCTGCGCTTGTTGAGTCTGATTGTCTGTCCGCAGAGGTCCGTGAGATCCGTGAGGACCTCATGCAGATGATGGACAATGATGCCCCGGAAGGGGTCAGAATATTCAGCAGTTCTGCTTTTTCGATGAGTATAAGGAGTATCGGTATTGCCATGTTTATAGTTCTGGTTTCAACGATCCCCCTAGCTGTCGAAGCTGAAAAGCCATGGACAGCCAATACTCAGACAATATCTGCAGAAAGCAGCCGAGCGGACATGCTTGCATGGGTGACTCCCGAGGAAGATCAGCTTATCAGGACACTGAGGGCGGACCTAAGCGGTAAAAATACAGTCGTAATGGAGGCAGAAAGAGAGTTCTCCGCTCCTTTGAGAAGAAAATCCTCTCTGCCGGCCAAAAAAGAAACCGTTACTGATTCAGAAATATCTGCAGCTAAGGCGACAGAGGCAAGACCTTCTGCAGCTATAAGCGCAGAGGACCTTCTCGCTCTTTTGCAGATAGGAGAAAAAGCGTTAAGAGGGGATACCCCTGCGATAAAAGTAATAAAATAGCAACGCTGCGCCATTTGTGCGCTTTTATTTTGTATCCATCTCAGAGGAGTGGTTTTTTGTGACTTTTCGTGCAAGGTTTTTTTCAGCTCTGATATTAGTTTTTCTTTTGATCTTAACACCTGCCTATGCAGCAGAAAGCCCCGCCTCCCCTGATGTTCAGGAAACAGCAGCACAAGAATCCGAAATGCAGAAACAGCAGGAGGAACAGAAGTTCCCCGAACTGACCGGTCCGGTGATACGTGATATAAGTGTTCAGGGAAATGTTGAAGTCGTAAAGGACCATATATTGAGTATCATAACATCAAAAGTGGGTGAACCTGTCGACGAAGAAAAGCTTCGCAAAGATGCAGAGGCAATTTTCGAGCTCGGTTTCTTTGTGGCGACGGATTACAGGGTGACCGACAAGGCAGACGGTGTAGATGTACTCTTTCTCGTTCAGGAAAATCCTGTTGTGAGCAAGATCAATTTCGAAGGCAATACAGTATACAAAAGCGAAAAGCTTGAAGAGCTTATATTTACCAAGCCGGGGATGATATTCAACAGGACTTTTTTCCGTAACGACCTTCAGAGGATAAAGGAAAAATATCAGTCTGACGGGTATGTTATGGCTTCTGTCGGTGATGTCAGGATAGAAGGTACCGAGATAACGGTCGTAATAGTTGAGCCTAAGATAAGCCAGATAATCATACAGGGCAACAAGATCACCAAGACTCATGTAGTGCAGAGGTACCTGAAGATCAAAGAGGGCGAGCTTTTTAATGCGAACAAGCTGAGGCTTTCTCTGAGCAGGCTTCAGGGAGTTGGTTTCTTCAGCGATGTCAATGTAAATTTCGAGCCTGACGAGGACCCTAATGATGTCATCGTTGTGCTTACCGTAGAGGAAGGACGTACCGGCAGGCTTGGATTTAACATTGCATATGGTACGCAGAGTGGTTTTGGCGGCGGGCTGAGCTATGAAAATACCAACATAGGCGGCAGAGGAATGAAGCTCAGCGTAGGGTTCGATCTTGGCGACAGGGAAGAATACTGGGTCAGCTACGAGCAGCCATACATGAGCGGAAAGGTCACAGCCTGGAAGGTAGGCGCCTATAAACGGGCCTGGAGCGATCTCTATTACTATGTTGAAGACGATAAAAAATTTGAATATGACAGGGATAAGACAGGTGCATATTTCGGGTTTGGAAGAAAATTCAAGGAAGAATCTTTGTATAACTGGTATTTGCTCTTTGACTGGCATGAAGTTAAAAATGACCCGCAGGTACTCTATTACCCCGAATATGCAAAAAGCAACTGGGGCAACATTGACATAGATGGCAACAGCCCCCCTGAAGATGGCAAGAGGACCATTCTTGAAGACCTTGGGGACGGGACATATTACTCTGTTACAGCATCAGTACGGAGACTTAACATTGATGAGTACCTTCCATACTCCAAGGGAGACGTACAGACCCTGAATGTCCAGTATGGGCAGGCTGATGTTGAGGGAACGGATTACAGCTATTTCAAGTACTGGCTTGAAACTAAGTTTTACTTCACAGTAGACAAATTCCTGAAAGATTTCCTTGAGACTTCATTGGGGGACAATACGGACAGGCCGATAATTTTCGCAGCAAGAATAATTATAGGCTCGTCTTCCGGAGATGTCCCTTATGAGCAGATGTATACTGTCGGAGGAGACACCACTCTTCGCGGCTATGACGATGACAGGTACCACGGGGAAGATATGCTTTTGGGAAATTTTGAACTTAGGATACCTGTTGATAAAAACTTCACTTTGGTAGGATTTTACGACATAGGCCGTGCATGGAGACAAGGCAGTGATTCTTCAAGCTTTGGAAGTGACATGGGTTCGTCTCCCGGATTTGGTGTAAGGGTCAACACTCCTCTTGGAAACATGAGGCTTGATTATGCTACCGGCGATGAGGGAAGATTCCATTTTGGCTTCGGAGAGCTCTTCTAAGGAATTCAAATATTCGTTCAACGTATGGGTTGCGGCTGTACTTGTTGCCGCGACCCTTCTTATGTTTGCAGACGGTGCATATGCCTACTCTGTCAGGGCTGAGGGGGTACCCGGATGGCTGGGCACAATTATTGAAAGAAGCCTTACTGCCGTTTCCGACCGACTGCCGGAAAATCAGCCGGACGAGACAGTTGAAAAAGTGATCGGAGTCATCTCCGGAAAACTTTTTGACGGTTACAGGATCGATTCAGTAAAGGTAAGTTCAGGCAATATTTTGATAAGCCTTTCACCGGAGAAAAAAATTGGGCTATGGAGTGTGGAGATCCAGCCTCCGCAAGTGCAGGAACCGGCACTGCAATGGATCAACGAGGACATTTCCCTGATCGAAAAACCTCTGAATGACCTGATATCTGACGTCCCTGTCGAGGCTTTGAGCTGGTGTGACGCGGGACTTAAGGACGAAGTCCTCAAACTCCTGCAGCCGGTGCTGCCGGGGTGGAAACCATCCCTTCTGGTCCACTTTGAAAACGAAGAGTTTATCATGAAGGTCTCACTGACCCCCGAGCTTCCCCTGGTCCTGGCCGTAAACCCTACCCTGACATCAAATTCACTTCCCACGCTGCTTCATGAAGACCTTAGGGAAGACCTCATGCAGAGGACCTATCCCTTTATAGGCCTGCCTGTCATATGGGCCCAGAGACATGAAAAAGAGATAAATATCTGGACTGAATCGTTCCTTCAGACAAGAGGAATAATGGAGAGGACCGCTGCAGAACCCAAGGCCTCTTTTTCTGCAGGACAGGTATCACAGATGAAGGTGAACGTGGAAAGCCGTCACTATACGATTTCTGCATGGGCTGCACTTTATGCCGGCACTAAAGACAAGACCGGAGAGGTAGGCCTGCACCTGGGAAGAAAACTCAAGACCTTTTCCAGATGGAATGTCGAAGTATATGCAGAGGGCATAATCGAACTTCAGGACTGGAATCCGGAAGGCAGGCTGGGACTTAGGTGGTCTCCATGGGGTGATGTCTGGGCAGGCGGCGAATGGTCCACGAAAGACGACATGTGGTGGGTCCGGATCGACATAGAGCCAAGGATGCACAAGCCATACGCATGGTTTCGGTGGAGGGAAGACGGAGAATACAACGCAGCAATAGGCTACAAAGCGACAGAATATATATCTTTCGAGCTTCACTACGACTCACGTGATGAAAATTCACTGGGCCTGAGGATGCTTGGAAACCTCTAGTTTTTTAAAGGACTGATAAAAATGGGAATAGAAGGACTGACGCTTAAAAGTATCGCGGACATGGTCAAAGGGGAACTTAAGGGAGACGGGAATAAGGTCGTTACATCGATATCATCACCTGAATCCCCCTGCCCGGGTTCAATTTCCCCGCTCTGGGAGAAAAAACTGATCCCGTCAGCGAGCCCTGATGCGGTTTTGCTTACCAAAAAGGGATGGATCCGGGAGAATGGCGAGGGCATTGAGGTTGAAGATCCCAGAAGAGCCCTTGTATGCATCCTGGACCATTTCGATACCGGAATTAAGAGGGACCTTCCTTACATAGACAAAACTGCCCTCATATCACAAAGCGCAGTAATAGGGGAAAATGTCAGCATAGGACCGAACTGTGTAGTATCTGACCAATGCAGGATCGGAGACGGCTGTATCCTTACAGGTAATGTTTGGGTGGGAAAATATTCATCAGTCGGTGAGAATACATTGATAGAACCCGGGGCGGTGATTTATGACAGGTCTTTGATCGGGAAGAACTGCATAATTCATGCCAACGCCGTGATCGGGTGTGAGGGATTCGGATTTATGCCTGATGCCGAAAGAGGACTCCTTCGCATACCTCAGATAGGTATCGCAGTAATAGAGGATGATGTTGAGATCGGTGTCTGTTCCAGCATAGACAGGGCGACTTTCGGTGAGACAAGGATATCAAAGGGGACCAAGATAGACAGCCATGTCAAGATCGCCCACAACTGCACTGTCGGGGAGTCCTGCATAATAGTGTCCCAGACGGGGCTTGCCGGAAGCAGCACCCTCGGCAAGGGGGTAACTATGGCTGCACAGTCCGGAGTAGCCAATCATGCCGTTGTGGGAGACGGTGTTATAGCTGCCGGAAGGGCCGGGATAACTGAAGATACTCCTCCAGGAGCTGTCGTTTCAGGCTTTCCTGCAATAGATCATAAAAAAGACCTGCGTCAGCTTGCGGCACTGAAACAGCTTCCCGACCTGATCAAGAATGTCAAGTTAATTGATAAAAGACTTAATGAAATGGAATCTAAAGAAGTATAATGCCGAGGACTCTATCCAGCGAATTGATATTTACCGGTACAGGACTGCACTCCGGTGCAACAGGTACAGTCATTGTTTCTCCCCTGGAGAAAGAGGGTCTTTATTTTTCAACAGAAAATGGGCTCTACCCGCTCTCTTTGGCTCAGATAGAGGAAGACAGCAGACTTACAGGCTTCAGTCTCCCTGACGGTACGAGGATCAGAACTGCCGAGCACCTGCTGGCTGCTATTGTAGGAATGGATATTGACAGCGCCCTTATCAAACTTCAGGGGGAAGAGGTGCCGATCCTGGACGGAAGCCCGTATCCCTTTGCCGCCGCGTTTGCAGAAGTCGGGACCAGAGAGTTTGGGGAAAGTGCAGGAAAGGCTGTGCTGGCCTTTCCTGTAGTGATAGACGACCTTGATAAAGGCCGAATTATAATGGCGGTCCCGTCCGAGAGACTTAGGGTCACCTATGTGATAGACTATCCCGGTACTCCAGTAGGGACTCAGGTGGCATCATATGACATCACACCGGAGGTCTTCCTTGAGACTGTTTCAAAGGCACGGACCTTTGGCCTTACATCAGAGATCGAGTATCTTAAGAAAAGCGGCCTTGCAAAAGGAGGTTCCCTTGAAAATGCGCTTATATTTGGCGAGATGGGGCTTCTGAATCAGGGGGGGCTTCGTTTCCCTTTGGAATGCGTTACACACAAGATAAACGACCTGCTTGGAGACCTTTCGCTTATCGGGAGGATACCTACAGCGCATTATATTGGCATACGTGCCGGACATGAACTTCATGGAAGGCTTGTTGACAGGATAAAAAGAGTTTCATAATTTTCTCTACCTAATTTTTTTACAAATGGAGGCAAAAAGAATGAAGTATGACATTAATAAAATATTGGATCTCCTGCCGCACAGGTATCCCTTCCTGCTTGTCGACAGAATTGAGGATCTTGTTCTCACAGATGATCTGGTAGAAGTGACAGGCATCAAAAACGTTTCGATAAACGAGCCTTTTTTTCAGGGACATTTCCCGGATGAGCCTGTAATGCCAGGAGTGCTGGTGATCGAATCAATGGGACAGGTCGCAGCTGTTCTGCTGAAACTGTACACCGAAGTCAAGGAGAACGAGCGCAGGCTGGTATATGTTACTTCGATAGACAAGGTAAAATTCCGCAGGCCGGTAAAACCGGGCGATCAGCTTAGGACGGTTGCAACACTGATCAAACGCAGAGGAAACAACTTTAAGTTCAAGTTCAGGGCGACGATAGACGGAGATCTTGCAGCGGAGGGCACAATGGGCTGTGTAGTCTCATCCGGGCTGACCCTCAAGCAGGAGGCTTAGAGAGGGATGAGCGTATCCATACATCCTACCGCGATAGTTTCCAAAGGCGCTCAGCTGGGAGACAACGTAACGATCGGCCCCTACTGCATGGTTGATGACAAAGTAATTATAGGTGACGGGACGGTGCTTAGGGCATATGTCCACATTTACAGTTATACAGAGATGGGCCGCGACTGTACGATCTTTGACCATGCCGTTATCGGAGGCGAACCGCAGGACATAACTTTCCGCAATGAAGAGACATGGGTACGCATTGGCAGTAATCTCATGTGCCGCGAATATGTGACGATCAACAGAGCTGTCGGTGAGGGGAAGGCTACGACCGTCGGCGACAACTGCTTTATCATGGAGAATGTCCACCTTGCGCACAATGTCAGGGTAGGACATGACTGCACAATTGCAAACAAGTGCGGTTTTTCCGGGCATTCACAGATAGGTGACTATGTAGTGGTGGGAGGAATGGCAGGATTCCACCAGTTCGTGCATGTGGGTTCATACTGCATGATAGGAGGCCTTTCAAAGATAGTCCGCGACGTTCCTCCCTTCTGTCTTGCTGACGGGGCGCCTATAAGGGTTTATGACATAAACAGAGTGGGCCTCAAACGCAGGGGGTTTGATTCCGAAAAAAGAAGGCGTATCAGGGAAATATACAGGACCCTCTATGATCCGGGACGCACAATAAGGGAAGGCCTTGCAGAACTTGAGAAAAATTATGGGGCAACCGAAGAGGGCAAAATGATCCTTGATTTCGTCTCACAGTCGACCAGGGGCCTTTCACCGAGGATAAACCATGACTGGAACAGAAAAACACCGGGGGAAAGGGACATTGATTAAGCTTTTTGCAATGGATGTCGACGGGACCCTCACAGACGGAGGTGTATACATGGATGGCAAGGGCGGAGAATTCAAGCGCTTTGACATCCAGGATGGCTACGGGATAAGGAAACTTATAGCCGAAGGAGTAAAGGTGTTCTTTATTAGCGGCCGTTATTCAGAGTCAACTGACCAGAGAGCCGGGGACCTTAGGATAACAGGCTGCATCAACGGGACCAGGAATAAACTTGCTGACCTGAAGTCGATAGCAGAAACGCACGGTATATTAAGGGAAGAGGTCGCTTTTGCGGGTGACGACATACTCGACATCGAATGCATAGAATGGGCCGGACTTGGGATCGCGGTTGCGAATGCAGTAGACGAAGTTCTTGAGGCAGCGGACTGGAAGACTAAGCGTCCGGGAGGCTTCGGAGCGGTCAGGGAGAGCGCTGAACATATCCTGGCTATCAACGGGGGTAAAATTGGATATTAAATTTTATTACGACAGATATTTAAAATTCAGGGCACTGGACAGGTTCATTTTTCAGGAGCTCATAGGTCCCTTTTTCTTCGGCATGATGGCATTTACCATAATCATGGTGGCTGGGGGGCTCCTTTTCAGAATAGCGGACCTTGTCATCAAGAACGGTGTCTCTCTAGGGATAGTCATACGTCTTTTCCTCTATTATCTTCCAAAGATGGTAGCAATGACGATACCTATGAGCTGTCTTCTGGCAGCCCTTCTCGGTTTCAACAAGCTTTCCGCGAACTCTGAACTTGTTGCGCTAAAATCCTCCGGTATCTCTTTCGCCAGGATAATAAAACCTGTAATTGTAATGGCCTTCATTGTCTCGATCGGAGCTTTTTTTGTGAATGAGACTTTGGTGCCCATTAGTGAAAGGGCCGCAGCCAATGTTATGGCGTATGAGGTCTTCAAAAAATCACCTCCGGTCTTCAAGGAAAAAGTCTTCCTCAAAGAAGAGTCCGGGGGATCACTCAAGCGGGTCATATACGTCAACAGGATGGACATAAAAGACGGAAAGATGAGCGATGTTGTAGTACAGGAGTTTGAAAACGGACTTCTCAGCAGACTCGTTTCGGCCAAAAAGGGAGAATGGATAGAGGGGAGCTGGATGCTCGAAGAAGGGAAGGTCTTTGAGATCACCAAGGACAGCAACGTATCGCTCCTTTTTACATTCGACAAACAGTTGCTCCAGCTGAATCTAAGTCCGGAAGAGGCGTCAAGGACGGTCAGGACTCCGGATGAAATGACGCTGAATGAACTTTTTCGGGAGATAAGGATGATGGAACAGCGAGGAATGGATGTATCAAAGCTGATCATGATACTCAACCTTCGATTTTCTGTCCCGTGGGCATGCCTTGTGCTGGCTATAGTGGGTGCCGCAGTCGGAAGCAGGCCACAGAGATCAAGCTCAGGGATGGGCCTTGGTCTGAGCGTAATAATTGTCTTTGTTTATTATGTGATACTTTCGTTTACCCAGTCTCTTGGGGATGCCGGATATCTGCACCCCGTTTTCGCTGCCTGGATCGCAAACATAGTATTTCTTATAATCGGAGCCGGGCTGACTCTTAGGGCCAACAGGCTTGGATAAGATCGGTCAGGCGGACTTATTTTTCCGCAATTTGCTGCATCTCCGACTCTTCTCATCTCCTGAATAAACCCATACTGCTATAATATTGATTCGGACATCTTTTGTTTTTGAGGTGATAGCTTGCGGGCAAATGATGATGCATATACCAGCAGATACAGGCTTTTGGAGTGCCTTGCCGAGTCCGAAGGGCAATTTGTCGCGGGGTCAGTGCTCACAGAAAGGCTGAAGTTGTCGAGGCAGGCAATTCACAAGCTTGTTACGGCACTGCGCGAAGAAGGACTTGACATAGGGTCGTTCCCTCAGAAGGGATATTTGCTCAGGAATATAGCTGAGACAGATTCTATGAGCGTAACTCTGATCGATTTCCTGCTCAGAGATAATACTGTATTCAATAAAAGCATATATTTTCCAAAGATAACATCTACCCAGCAGGCAATAAAAAAAATTGCTCAGCAGGATGCTCCGGAGGGTATTGTAGCTGTCGCTGACGAACAGACTGAGGGCAGGGGCAGAAGAGGGAGAACATGGCATGCGCCTGCCTCCAAGAACCTGCTGTTCTCTGTCCTCATAAGGCCTGAGCTCCGCCCCGGAGATGTTCAGCTGCTCAACCTGGCTGCAGGTATGGCAGTAAGATCTGTAATGAGGGAACGATATAACCTTGATGCAAGGCTTAAATGGCCTAACGATCTTCTGGTGAACGGAAGGAAGATATGCGGCATACTGAGCGAGGCTGCCGGGGAGCCCGACAGGATCTATTACGCAATAACAGGGATAGGGCTTAATGTAAATTTCACCGAAGAAGACATGAGCGAAGATGTAAAGGATATAGCTACCTCAATAAACATTGAAAAAGGTCATACAGTGCCGAGGCCCCTGCTTCTCTCATACATACTCGAACGTCTTGCGGCATTTGTTCAGGACCTTAAAAAAGCTGACGGGAAAGGAAAACTGCTTTTCTCATACAGAAAAGAGTGCGATACTCTCGGCAGGAAGGTAAATGTTGTCCAGGATGAAGAAATGTTTACCGGAACTGCTGTCGGCATTACTGAACAGGGTGCTCTCATCGTTAAGACAGAAGAAGAAGAAAAGATATTTGCAGCTGCGGATGTTCACCATCTGCGCATGAAATAGAAGTGGAGGGATCTGTATGAGGCTTTCAGAACGTGCCCGTACAAGCGGCTGAGCGGCAAAAATTGGTCCGGCGGAGCTGGACCGTTTGCTGAAAGATCTGCCTGTTCTCAGAAATGAGAGCCTTATCGCATCGTGGAACAGGGGCGAGGACGCAGCGCTCTGGAAGATAGACGAAGAAAGAGTCGGCATTTTGACAGTAGACTTCATCACTCCCGTAGTCGATTCTCCTGAGTATTTCGGTAAAATAGCCGCTGCAAATTCCCTGAGTGACGTATATGCCATGGGCGGCAGACCTCTCATAGCTTTAAATGTCGTATGCTTTCCGACCGACTGCGAACCGCTAGATGTCCTTAAGGAGATTCTGAACGGCGGCGCACAGAAGGCAATTGAGGCAGGAGCGATGCTTGCAGGCGGACACAGCGTTCAGGACGAAGAGCCGAAGTACGGACTTGTTGTATTCGGCGAAGTCAAAAAAGACAGGATGTGGACTGTCGGCACGGCTGGACCGGGAGATGTCCTGATACTGACCAAGCCAATAGGGACCGGCATTGCTGTGACTGCTATCAAGGCCGGACTCTTTTCCGAAGAAAATGTTAACGCGGCTGTACAAAGCATGTCAAAGCTGAATTCGATCCCGTCGATACTTTCGGAGTGCATATGCAAGGCAGTAACTGCCTGCACAGATGTTACCGGGTTTGGTCTGGCGGGGCATTCCCTTGACCTTCTTTCGGAAGGGACGTCTTTGGAGATCGAAATGGACAGACTTCCGCTTTTACCCGGAATAAAGGAAATGGCAGATATGGGACTGATCCCGGCTGGAGCATACCGAAACAAAGAACATTCAGGCCCCAAAGTCATGAATGAGTCAAAAATGGGCATCTTCGCCGAAGACCTTGTCTTCGACCCTCAGACCTCAGGAGGCCTCCTTATGGCCATACCCGAAGAGTATGAGGAAGAGCTGCTGAAGCAGCTGAATGCCGGAGGATTCCCCCACTCTGAGAGGATAGGACAATTTGTCGAGGGGGCAAATTTTCTTAAACTGGTTTAACGTAATTGGGGCTAAATTTGACAAGCAATAGGCAAGCATTGGCAAGCAATTGTTTCAATGCTTTGCTGAGCAATTGCTAAGCCGTCGCTAAGCGGTTGCTAAGCAGTTGTAGGGTCCAAGGTGCAGGTTCGGAGAATTTGCAGCCTCTGGGCTGCGGAGAATTTGTCGCGTCTGCGCGACGGTGAATTAGCTCGCTTCGCATCGCGGAGAATTTGCCTGACTTCGTCAGGCGGAGAATTCAAGATAGGACCTTTACGACAAGAACCTAAAGTGCCGTCGTTCACGAATGCTTCAGTCG
>DAIRTK010000036.1:8371-13742 GCA_036803945.1 Synergistaceae bacterium | reverse complement strand
CCTCCTGTATTATGTCTGTCTATTTCAAGCGTCCGGTACGCTTAAAAGCTTATTGGGATAAATTATATTCGGCTGAGCGGTTGCTGAGCGGTCGCTTAGCGATCGTAAATACATTAATATCATGTCAAACTATCGTCAAACGGTTGTCAAACAGTCGTCAAACTATTGTTAAAAACATTGCTGAGCTGCTGTAAAGACTGGCAAACAATTGGCAAGCGTGGGCAAGCAATTGGCAAGCAGTCGTTTTTATAACATAGCTAAGCGGTGGCTGAGCAGTTGCTGAGCGGTCGCTAAGCAGTCGTTAGAACCCAGGGGCAGGATCGGGGAATTTGCGAGGAGAACACTCGCGGTGAATTCGCGTCCTACGGCCGCTGGAGAATTTGCTTGCTTCGCATCGCGGTGAAGTGCGGCCAAGGGCCGCGGAGGTTCAGAATCACCGTCGATACGGTAACTGTTCCTTCTCTCCGTCTTCCCGGTATGCCTTCGAGCCGGGATCCAGTCTTTCATCCCCGTCATCCCCGTATGGTCTTGAGCGGGGATCCAGTGTCTCATCCCCGTCGTCCCGGTATGCCAGTGATCCGGGATCCATTCTTTCTTCTCCGTCTTCCCCGAGTGCTCCTGTCGGGGATCCAGTGTCTTTTGTTTAAATCTTTAAATGCTAGTAATAGCCTCAGTTCTAAGCCGCTGGATTCCCGATTTAAGCATTCGGGAACGACGAAGTGGGGCCGGTTCCTAAGGTTCTACGATCGCTCAGCAACCGCTTAGCGACGGCTTAGCTATTGCTTAGCAAAGCATTGGAACTATTGCTTCACTACCGCTTCACGGCGGAAAAATCGCCGCTTTACAATTATTCTGCCGCCCGCCTTTTCGCCTTTTCCCAGAACATGTCCAGTTCATCCAGCGTGAAGTCTTCCCAGGATCTTCCTGATTCACGGACATCCCTCTCCACAAGCCTGAAACGTTGGGTAAATTTAACGCAGGCCTTATGCAGTGTTATTTCCGGATCTGCTTTTAAATGCCTTGATAAGTTGGCTGCCGCGAAAAGAAGGTCTCCAAGCTCTTCTTCGATATCGTCTTTTCCCGCATTGCTGAAAATATTATCCTTAAGTTCAGAGAGCTCCTCGTCTACTTTTGCAAGTAGAGGGGAAAGATCTCCTTTTGGCCAGTCAAAACCTGCTTTGGCTGCTCTTTCCTGTATCCTGTAGGCCCTGAGGAGCGCGGGGAGACCTCTGGGTATCCCGGCCAGAAGAGAGGCGTCAACTTTTTTATCCTCTCTTTCCCCCACTTTTATCTGCTCCCAATTCTTCAGCACCTCATCGGAACTGTTGACTTTTGTCTCTCCAAATACATGCGGATGCCTTCTGATCAGTTTTTCTGTAAGGTGGTCGAGTACCTTACAGATATTAAAATCACCAAGCTCTTCAGCCATACATGAAACGAATACCACCTGGAGAAGCAGGTCGCCGCACTCCTCACAAATATTGTCGGAGCCGGAGCCCTCTATGGCCTCAATAAGTTCATAAGCTTCTTCGATAATGTATCTTCTCAGGGATAGATAGTCCTGTTCCCTGTCCCAGGGGCATCCGTCCGGAGCCCTCAGCTGTCTCATTACTTCCACCAGTTTTATAAATTTCTCTCCGGCTGCCTCGTTATTGATCAATTTGAAGCCCCCTAACCCTTCTATTTTACCAGATTTAATTGATTATTCCCCTGATTTTTTCTGCCAGCATATTGATCCCCCTGTGCTGGCCGGGGCCAACCATTCCATCCAGCTTCCGCATCCAGGGAAATTCGAGGCGAAGGCCTGTCCATTTTCCGTCAGGATCTCCCTGAATGACTGTCTCCTGCGAACTGCAGATGATCTTCGTTATTCCAAGTTCCGGTGCCGCTGCCCTGACACATGTAAGATCCATCAGAAACTCAAGCACCTGCGGCAATTTCCCGTAACGGTCTGCCGTCTCTTCCTTGAGGCTGATGGCTTCCTCAGGCGACTCCGTTTTGAGCATCCTCCTGTAAAGCGTTACCCTGAGGTTCTCCTGAGGAAGATAATTGCCGGGTATGGCTGCCGGGAAGGCGATCTCAACTTCAGCATGTTTTTTCTTTTCACCTTTTATTTTAGAGATCTCCTCTGCAAGCATGTCACAATATTTCTGATAACCTACCCTGGTAGAATTTCCATGTTGGGCGATCCCGATAAGATCTCCCCCTCCTCTTATCTGGAGGTCTCTCTGTGCAAGCCTGTATCCTGCACCCAGTTCGTCAAGTTCGGCTATAGCCTCGAGCCGCTCGCTCGATTCAACTGAAAGGCGGACATCCGGGGGATAGAAAAGAAATGCGTACGCCTGCTCCTCCCTTCGCCCGACACGTCCTCTGAGCTGATACATCTGTGCAAGGCCAAGTTCATGCGCATCGTCGACTATCAGGGTATTTGCCATGGGGATGTCAAGCCCGCTCTCAACTATGGTCGTGCATATAAGGATATCTATCTCACCCAGTGAGAATTTCATCATGGTCTGTTCAAGCTGAGCTTCGGGGGTCTTGCTGTGGGCAACTGCAATATTCAGTTTTGGGAACAGCCTTTTAAGCATGACTGTCCGTTCATGTATGTCGTTTATTCTGTTATGGACGAAAAAGACCTGTCCGCCCCTGTTTTTTTCCCTAAGAACTGCGCTTTTGAGAAGCTCCTCCGACCATGGCCTGACGACGGTGAGGACCGGAAGGCGCCTCTGCGGGGGAGTCTGAAGTACTGACATGTCACGCAGTCCGCTGATCGACAGTGAAAGTGAGCGGGGTATGGGAGTAGCCGAAAGCATAAGCACGTCCACCCCCGGGGTCATTTTCTTTAGATGTTCCTTGTGCATCACGCCAAAGCGATGTTCTTCGTCTACAACAACAAGGCCGAGGTCCTTAAATTTTACGTCTTCACTCAAAAGCCTGTGCGTGCCAATGATTATGTCCACTTTGCCATCCTTAAGGTCTTCCAGGATCTTCTTTTGAGCCGAAAAGGGAACAAATCTTGAAACTACCTCCACCCTTACCGGAAGGTTGCCAAATCTCGCCGAAAAAGTTTCGTAATGCTGCTGGGCAAGAAGCGTAGTGGGCGCGAGTATTGCTGCCTGCCTTCCTCCAAAGACCGCTTTTCCTGCAGCCCTGAGCGCGACCTCGGTTTTGCCGAAACCTACATCACCCACGATAAGCCTGTCCATGGGAACCGGCCTTTCCATATCCCCCTCTACTGCGCATATAGCTTTGATCTGGTCATCAGTCTCAGCATATATAAAGTTTTTTTCCAGCTCATTCATCAGTTCGCGGTTGGACGGGAAGGCAAAACCTTTCGTCAGTTCTCTTGCCGCGTATATTTGTACAAGTTCCTTAGCGGACTTCTCAGCCAACTCTCTTGCCCTTGCAGAAGCTTTTTTCCACTGTGTTCCCCGCAGGCTGTCAGGTGCCGGATCCTGTCCGGGCATGGGAGTCCACGGTGAAATTTTGTAAAAATGGAGAATGGGGATGAGGAGACGCCTTTCCTCCGCAAACTGCAGTATCAGGTATTCCTCTTCTCCGTCATCTGTCTCTATAGTCTGCGGACCCATGTACATTGCAACACCATAATCATCATGGACCACCCATTGACCGGCTATAAGCCCCACGCCCCAGTCCTTCGGCGCTATGACTTCAGTCCTGTGTCTGGGAAGAGATACGCCTGAAAGCTCGAGGTCAGTAAGCACTGCAATTTTGGTCTTCGTGTCTATAAACCCTTCCGACAGTACCCCTTTTACGGTCCTGCAGCCCCTTGACCCGGCCCAGGAAAGGTTCTGTTCCGACTCCGAGAAAACTCTGACTTCATAGCCCTGTGAAAAGAGTTCCCCGCAGTAACGGTCTACGTCCCTGAGTCTGCCCCTGAACAGCGGAAACTGGTTTATAGGCAGTCTGGCCGCAGCATTTCTGATGTCTCTTGTCACTCTTATCCGGGGATACTTTGTAAAGAAGCTGCAAAGGTCTTCCCATTTTTTCCATGGAACCTGATCCTGCCTGTCAGGATCGAGGTTTTGCCATAGCCAGACAGAATTTTCTGCTGTGGTGTCAAGCCCCTTGGGGTCAAAAAATACCACTTTCATCTTATCGGGAAGGAGTTTTTCCAGTTCAATTTCTTTTTTGGACATCAGACTCTTGAAAGAGGCTCTGTATAATGTGCGCAGGCTTTTTTGCGTTTCGGGATCAAAAAACCTGATACTTTCAATTTCATCGTCAAAAAATTCAAGCCTTACAGGAAAGGGATCAGAAGGGCTGAATATGTCTACGATGCTCCCCCTTGAAACGAACTGTCCGGGAGACCATACAAGATCATTTCTTTCATAGCCTTTTTGTGCAAGCCATTCAAGAAGCCTGTCCCTGGAAGTTTCCTGTCCCTTGTCCAGATCAAAAAATTCTCCGCCGGCAGAAAATGGGGCAAGCAGCGATGCGGGCGTAACTGCCAGGACGCCCCCTTCATGCCTGAAATTATCCAGAATGCCTCCTCTAAGTACTTTAAGAGCATCAGATTTCGATCCGTCTTCAGTCAGAGTCATGTCAGGCAGAGTCCGGACTTTATCGAAGATTTCGAGTGTTTCGCAGTCTGCGGCAAAATCTCTGACCTGCCGCTGATCAGGAAGCAAAACGAGCAGCGATGTGTCAGGGTCTCTTGATGCCCAACTCCTCATTGCTCCTTTTGACGGCAGATGCACCAACCTGTTTCTCTGCCAAATATCATTATCCAGGGCAAAAAGAGATGTGACCTGTATGTTGTCCTTCTCATCCGCATTCATTCTATAAAGCTCCGTAAAAAATGCGGCCCGGGATCACGTATTATCCCGGTCATCGAGCCTGAGCCCGTTTATTCTGCTCATTGCCCTCTGTATGTCATATTTCAGCCAGAGTTCGAGGGCTTCCCAGGCAGTATCCTCAAGCTTGTGCCAGTGTTCCTTCTGAGCTTTGGGGATCCTTCCAAGGACCCAGTCTGCCATGTTTGACGCCCCCCCGGGTTCCCCTACTCCGATCCTCAGTCTCGGGACTTCCAGCGTTTTAAGGGCACCCAATATTGACATCATGCCCTTCTGTCCTCCGGCAGATCCTTTTTCTCGCATCCTCATCCTGCCAAAAGGCAGGGCGGCATCGTCATAAACAACAAGGACCTCAGAAGGCTGAAGGTTCTGATAGCGTACCGCTTCAGATACCGACAAGCCACTGAGGTTCATGTATGTGTATGGCTTCAGGAACGATATTTTTTCACCGTTATGGAGGACAGGACCCCAAAAAGCTCCTTTGAATTTCGCCTGAGGCTCAGAGAGCCCCAGCCTGGAAACAAATGAGTCTACAATGAGCCAGCCTGCGTTAT
>DAIRTK010000036.1:0-8271 GCA_036803945.1 Synergistaceae bacterium | reverse complement strand
TCAGAGAGCCCCAGCCTGGAAACAAATGAGTCTACAATGAGCCAGCCTGCGTTATGTCTGGTCCAGGCATATTCTACGCCGGGATTTCCTAATCCTACGATCAATTTCATAACGCTGCCATGTCCGGTCCGTAACTTTTATTCTTCTTCTTTAGCCTTGCCTTTTGCTACCACTTCAACTTCTTTTTCTTCTTCTCCCTCAAGTCCCTCTTCGGTCTCGGCAGCTGCCCTGGGCTGTGATATGTGCAGGACGACTGCATCTCCCGGAGTCAGAAGGTCACAGTCTTCGGGCAGTTTAAGGTCTTTTATGAAAATTTCTCCGCCAAGTTCAAGGCTTTCAACATCTACCACTATGTCTTCAGGAATGTCTCTGGGCTTGATCTCCACTGTGAGTGACCTTGTGATCTGGTTCAGCAGCCCGCCTGCCTTGACGCCCTTTGAAAGCTCCTTATTGACCACCCTGATCGGTATTTCGACCTTGATCTTGTGTCCCCTGAGGACCTGGTAGAAATCGATATGGCGTATGTTAAGGCTCAGAGGATGACGCTGTACATCCCTGATGAGTGCCATACACTCTTTACCGTCTGACATCGCCAGCTCGATAAGTGTCGTCTCCCTTGCCTCGCTGTTGGCTATGGGAGCGATGGCCCTTGCGGAAACCATCCCGGCAAGTCCCTGCTTGTGCTCGGGTCCGTAAAGGATCACAGGTATCATGCTCTTGGAGCGTATCTTTCTGCATGCTCCTGTACCGGTCACTTCCCTTACTGTAAATTCGATCTTATGCTGCTGTTTTTTTGCTGCCATTGAATGTTTCCTCCTCAGATAATATATGCTTTACTTTTCTTATTGCTCTATGTCTTTCGGCAGCGGGAGCCGCTGCAGAGATACCATCCATAAATTTTTAACGGAAGAGTATGCTGACTGAATGTTCCGAATGGATCCTTCTGAGAGCTTCGGCAAAGAGCGGTGCAATAGGCAGCACAGTCAGCCTGTCGAATTTCTTTTCTTCGCGAAGCGGTATTGTGTCGGTTATCACCACCTCCCTGATCAGTGATCCCTTAAGCCTGTCTATCGCAGGGCCTGAAAGCACACCATGAGTCGAGCATGCATAAATTTCCTTTGCGCCCCTTTCGCGAAGCGCCTCGGCAGCCTTGACCATGGTACCGGCCGTATCGATTATATCGTCAACAAGGATAGCCGTCCTGCCCTCAATGTTCCCTATGATCTCCATTACTTCGCAAACGTTCGTCACTTCGTGTGAACGCCTCTTGTCGACTATTGCAAGTTCAGCATTTCCGATCTGCCCGGCAAACTTTCTCGCCCTGACAACCCCCCCTATATCCGGGGATACGACTGTGACAAGCCCCTGTTCAACCTCTTTCTTGAGGGTCCTGTGAAAATATGAGGCAAGCAGGGGGACACCTGTCAGGTGATCGACGGGGATGTCAAAAAAGCCCTGGATCTGCCCCGCATGAAGATCTGCCGATATTACCCTGTCTGCTCCTGCTTTTTCAAGCAGATTGGCTATAAGTTTGGATGTAATAGGTTCCCTCGAACGTGTTTTTCTGTCCTGACGCGCGTAACCGAAATATGGCATTACAAGATTTACGCGATAAACAGATGCCCTTCTCAAAGCATCGACTATTATCAGAAGCTCCATCAGGTGTTCGTTTGCCGGCTCGCATGTCGGCTGCACTACATATACGTCAGCGCCCCTGACGCTCTCTTCTATCGAAACGCCTATCTCCCCGTCTGAAAACCGGAATAATTTAGACGCCGAAAGAGGAACCCCCAGATTCATACAGATGCTCTCAGCAAACTGCGGATGGGCGCTCCCCGAAAAAATTTTGACCTCCCTCAAACCTGCAGACATTTCATTTTCCTCCCTTATGCATCTTTCTGCGGGAACTCCAGCCCTCTATATTGACCTGTTTTGCTCTCGCAACTCCCAGAGCACCGTCAGGTATGTCATGAGTAATTACCGAACCTGCCGCAGTAACTACATCGTCACCTAAAGTCACCGGCGCTACAAGCATTGTATCACTGCCGACAAAACAATTGTTTCCTATTTTTGTAAAATTCTTTTTTTCCCCGTCATAGTTGCAGGTGATCGTTCCCGCTCCAATATTCGTACCCTCCCCTATGTCGGCATCTCCTACATATGAAAGGTGGGGTACCTTGGCACCTTTTCTTACCGTGCTTTTTTTTATCTCAACGAATCTGCCGACATGAACATTTTCAAACAGAACTGCTCCGTCCCTTATAAATACGTACGGACCTACTGTTGAACCGTCTCCGACCATGCTTTTCCTGATCCTGACAGATCCGGTTATCTCCACATTGTCCCCTATTTCCGAATCTTCCAGAACAGTAAAGCTCCCTATCCTGCAGGCGCTTCCAACAGAAGTCTCACCCAGCAGCTGTACTCCGGGGCAGATCTCCGTGTCTTCGCCGATCGAAACCTTAGGTCCGATCCAGGCTGATCCAGTGTCGCTGAATCTTACTCCCCTGTCCAGCCACTCTTCTATGATCCTTGACTTCATAACTTCTGAAGCAGCGGCAAGCTGCCTTGGGTCATTGATACCCTGGAATTCACTTGGATCGGATGCTTTGACTGCATCTGTGCGCCCGCCGTTTTTCTCGATAAGGGCGACAGCATCGGGCAGATAATACTCATTCTGGCTGTTGTTGGATCTAAGGTCATCTATTACAGCAGAGAGTGCGTCGGTCCTGAAAATATACATTCCGCTGTTTACCTCACGGCACTTCTGTTCATCAGGCGTAGCATCCTTATGTTCAACTATCCTTACAGAAAGCCCGTCCCTGATGACTCTCCCGTATCCCGTAGGATCCGAAAGGTCGAAACTCAGGAAGCTGCAGCTGTTCTTCCTTTGCATATGCATTTCCATGAATTTGACAAGAGTCTGTGCTTTGATGAGCGGTGTATCACCGGGCAGTATCATTACATTATCAAAGTCGTTCCACCAATCCTGTGCAAGCTTAACTGCATGACCGGTCCCTAACTGCTCTTTCTGCCACATTACATTAACTTCGGGAAATTCTGTTTTAAGCCAGTTTTCTACTTCCTCACCGGAAAAACCGACCATTACCGATATGTCATTGAACCCTGCATTTACTGACTCTGAGAGGGGATAATACAAAAGCGGCTCTTCAAGTATCCTGTGAAGCACTTTCGGTTTCTTGCTTTTCATACGAGTACCTTTGCCTGCTGCCAGAATTAAAAGACAGAACTCTTTCCGCTCATGCTGCATGACTCCGGCTCCTTTCATAATAACCGCATAAATGTTGTAGTGCGAATAAACACAGCCAAATATGAGAAGGCATTTTAATTGCCTACTCCGTTTTGAAAAAAGTGGCTGGGGTGGATGGATTCGAACCATCGGTGGCGGATCCAAAGTCCGCTGCCTTTCCTCTTGGCTACACCCCATAATGTGCAACGGACATTATAGCCTGTATGATTTAAATTAGGCAAGTAGAGGCTTTGCATCTTGTAATTATTTGATTTTAGGCATTTTGTCCTTTATATATACATTTTTTTCGATATGATTTATAATCAATACTAAGTCGGATTCTATTTAAACCGGAGGTAATGAATTAATGTGGACAGTAAGTGAAGGAATCAATATATTGAGAGGACGGGGCGCCAAAATAACAGCTCAGAGGATCGCCATTCTGAGGCAACTCGAAGGAAGGACCGACCATCCCTCTGCTGACATGCTGTACAAGGAACTTGCGGTAGATTTTCCGACAATGTCGGTGGCGACTGTTTACAGCACTGCTCAGCTTCTTTCAGATGCCGGACTGATCAAGATACTAAGCATAGACGACAAACGCGTCTATTTTGATCCAACCACATCTACGCATGGTCACTTCCTCTGCAGGAACTGCGGCAAGCTTGTAGACCTCAAGATAGACGAAGAGGGCTTCTTCAGGTCAGCCAGCACCGCACAGAACAGTATCGCACAGATCGACAACGCAGAAGTATTTCTTTACGGTCTTTGCACAGATTGTTTCAGCCAAAAATAACCGCAGCGCCATTTGTGTCAGCAACTGACAAGATGATCAAGCCAATGCAGCATATCGTAACCAGGACTTCGAACACCCTTCTGATAACAGCGATATCGTTGCTTACCCTTTCTGTAATTTTTTCTCCCGCCAATGCAAACGAATCCTCTGCGCCGCTTTACGAGATCAGGATACCTATGGAATTGGGACAGCCCGTCACAATATACGGCCCTGACGGGATCAAAACAACAGCAGGCAATGTTGAAGCTCTCCCGGAAACTACCAGGTGGCCGAGCTACAGTGCCAGTGCGTGGGGAACCCCCGGTGAAGTCTGTGCCACTGCTGTAAATGCATTTCATATGCTTGTTTCAGTCGAAAAAGGAAAGGGCAGGACCCTAAGCATAATTCCCCGGGAGACCGTTGCGCCTGCGGCAGGAGCAGGAGCCTCCGTGGTCATATCTTCAAGGGCAGGGAGCGGGATATTTGGCGCATGGGCCCCGTCGGTAGGATCAAAGGTCTCTCTGTTAAAGAAGGCTGACGGCAAAACATACCGGCTCTCTGCCGTCGATCTTCCCCGTAAGGGCGATACGCTGATCATAAAGGTTGAAAAAAATGAATTCTGGTATATGGCTGAAATAGAGAACAGGCCGGGAGGAAGGGTAACGGCATGGGGAAAAGACGGCTACAGGGTCCTGGCGCGTGTAATCAGGCCACTCGGAGGCACAGGCCGTTTTGAAGGCACATTGTTCCAAAGATCAGGTGCGCTCAGGGCAAATCACTGCGGGGTCATTGACTTCAGCACATCGCCGATGGGTGAGATAGGCGGATTCCAGATAATACCATGGGATCATGCCCTGCTGTCAAAAGAGATGCAGGGTGCCTGGGACATGACGCAATGGATGATAATAGCCCCGACGGACGGACAGTCGATGATGGGAGGTACTTTTCCCCTTTTTAAAGGAGCACTGGTCCCGGGGCCTTCAGATCAGGAAGCCTTGTGGGATATATGGTCTACGTATGGAAGAAGATCACTTGTCCTTGCAAGGTCAAACGGAGGCATTTGGAAGAAGTTTCCGGAGATGTCCGGCAGAAACGACTCAGGGCTGAAGGATATCACACATCTCAGGATATATTTCCCTTTCACAGAGGAACCGGCAGTTTCGGACTGACCGCAGCCTAACTTAATAAATTATTGAGCAGGACATATGCCCTGCTCACTGTTTATTTTTCCATTTTAAGTTCAGCTTCAAGAGTATCAAGAACGATCTTTCTCAGATCAGGATACTGGAGCGCCTTTATCAGGGTCGCTTTGATCCACCCTTCCCTGACCCCGCAGTCAAGCCTTCTTCCCTTGTACAGGAGAGCATATACCGGCTCTTCCTCCAACATTGAGGCAATAGCGTCAGTAAGCTGATATTCTCCGCCTCTCCCCTTCTTTATTCTTCTCAGGTGCTTAAATATTGATGGGGAAAGGACATATCTGCCCATTATTGCAAGATTGGAAGGTGCATTTTCCGGGTCCGGCTTTTCAACCAGCCCCCTGACCCTGTAAACACCCTCTTCGACCTCTTCTGCATCAACTATTCCGTACCTGGACGTATCTTCAGGGCTGACTTCCTCAAGGCTCAGAACAGATCCGCTGTATTTTTCCCTTACAGCTTCCAGCTGCGAAAGGACAGTCGGATCTGCCATCATTACATCGTCGGGCAGCAGAAGCCCGAAATATTCACCTCTGCAAAATTCCTCTGCACAAAGCACGGCATGACCTAATCCAAGCGGCTTTTCCTGAAACGCATAATAAAATTCAGCAAGCTCCGGGATCCTTTTTAGCTGTTGGGCAAGATCTGACTTTCCGGTTTCTTCAAGGTGCCGCTCAAGATCAGGAGAGTGCTGGAAGTACCGGTGTATGGTCTCCTTGCCTGTTCCGGTAACAAATACGATTTCTCCGCAGCCTGACGCCACGGCTTCATCGACCCCATGGTGTATCAGGGGCCTGTCTATGAGAGGCATCATCTCTTTAGGAATATCCTTGGTTACCGGAAGGAATCTGGTACCAAGGCCCGCAACCGGGAATACCGCTTTTCTGATATGTACGAAACCCATTATTCACTGCCTCCGGAAGATGCCAGTTCAAGTATCGTTTTTTCAAGCATGTCAGCGGTGGCATTCATCAATATGTTGTCCCTTGATTCAACGAATATCCTTATCAGCGGCTCTGTGCCCGAAGGTCTGAGCAGCATTCTCCCTTTCCCGTCAAGCCTTTCCATTGCCATTTTCTCAGCAGCTTTCAGCTTAGGACTGCCCAAAACCAGATCTTTATTTTTTATTTTGAGATTCCTCAGGATCTGAGGATACCTGTCAAACCTTTCGGTAAGTTCAGAGATGTTTTCCTCCATTTCAGCAAGTGCTCTGAGGAAGAGGAGTCCGGAGCAAAGTCCGTCTCCTGTGTTCGCGTAGTCAAGGGCTATGATATGGCCCGACTGCTCTCCGCCGAGACGGCTTTTCTCTCTGCGCATTGTGTCAAGAACATACCTGTCACCTACACCGCACCTGAAAACCTTTATTCCTTCCTTCCCAAGCAGATCCTCAAGGACCATATTGCTCATAACTGTAGCTACGACGCCTGAACCAAGGGCATTATTTGCTGCAAGCCACCGTCCTATCACCCAGAGCATAATGTCCCCGTCGATCACTCTTCCCTTTCCGTCGCACAAAAGCACCCTGTCCGTGTCTCCGTCAAAGGCTATTCCAATGTCGGCAGCCGCAGAAACTGTTTTTTCCCTCAGAAAGTCAATGTTGGTGACTCCGACCCCTGAATTGATATTGAGGCCGTCCGGCTGATTGGCAAGGATCGAGACCTTTCCCTTCCATTTTTCGAAAAGAGGCGCTATCAGTGCCGAAGCCGCTCCGTTTGCAGCATCTATGACAAGTGAATGATCCTTATGCCTGACTTGTCCAAGCACTCCTCCGAGAAAATCAAGGTAGGCGGCCGCAAGGCTGCCGGCATCCTCTATTTTTCCTATCCCTCCGCAGGTAGGCCTTATCCTCTCTGTCTGAGAAACGAAAATAGATTCTATTTCGTGCTCTTCTTCGTCTGAGAGCTTAAATCCATTTCCGTCAAGGAATTTTATCCCGTTGTACTCTGCAGGGTTATGTGAGGCGCTTATTACGGCACCTCCGTCAAAATTTCCCGAAGCAACGGAATAGCTTACTCCCGGAGTCGGGATCTCGCCTGCAAGAAAAACATCCCCTCCGGCAGAAGTTATCCCGGCAGAGAGTGCAGACTCTATCATCTGCCCCGAAAGGCGTGTGTCCCTTCCTACCACAATGCGGGGCCTTTCGGAGCCCCTGTTATTAAGAAAAAAGGTAAACGCGCTTCCCAGTTTCAAAGCAGTTTCCGGTGTCATCAGGCCCGTGTTGGCCACGTCCCTTACACCATCAGTCCCGAACATGCTCCTGGATTTGTTGTTTTTCAATAAAGACACCCCTTGATTTTTAAATAATTGTAAAGACCGGCGGTCGTAAATACAGACGGAAAATGCATCCCCGGTGAATTTGCGACAAAACCGGTCGCGGTGAATTTGCAGCCTCTGCGCTGCGGAGAATTTGCTTGCTTCGCATCGCGGTGAATTGGCCCCTAAGTCTTTAAGATTTAATTCTCCGCAACATAATCAAGCCGCAAATTCTCCAGCGACATGGTTCCTATGTCGCGAATTCACCACAGGACAAAGTCCTGTAAATTCTCCGCAACGCGAGCATCGCAAAGCGCTGCAAATTCTCCAGCGGCCAAAGTCCGCGAATTCTCCGGCGGAAGTGCCTCCGCCAATTCTAAGACGCTGGATTCCCGATTTAAGCATTCGGGAACAACGAAGCGGGGCCGGTTCTCAAGGTTCTACAATCGCTGAGCAACCGCTCAGCCACGCTCAGCAATTGCTCAGCCGCCTCTCCTGGATGCGAAGCGAGCAAATTCTCCGGCGACGAATGTCGCGAATTCTCCGCAGCCAAAGGCTGCAAATTCCCCGACCCTTCCCTTGCCCCTCACAACCGTTTGACCACAGTTTGACAATTGTTTGACTATCGTTTGACGGCTGTCTCACAATTGCTTGCCAATTGCTTGCGGGTCTTCACAACAGCTTCACCATTGTAGAATTTATCTAATCCAACGCTGTTACGGTGACCTGCTGAGGTTCTATCCTCACGATCTCAAATTCGCTCCTGAGGTTCTTCACCAGGACAGGAAGCGTAA